>JBFWLW010000001.1:0-633106 GCA_050251945.1 Deferribacterales bacterium
CTTGTTCATATGCAGCCAAGGCTCGCTGTCGGGTATCTTTGCTTGCATGTTTCATTCATAATATATCGAACAAATCATAATATACGTTAATTATTTCGTGATATGCTCTAGTGCTCCTCGCGAAGACAAAAAAACGTCTCTGCGAGGGTTTTAACCCGAAGCAGTCTAATGTGAGTCTGTGTAAATTTAGTTTCTCAACAACCTGAAGGCGGTCGGGTGACCGCCTTTTCTATTTTATCTCTTTAATCAGCCGCATACCGTTGGCTGTAACGAGGAGCGATGCTCCCATATCGGCAAATACAGCCAGCCAGAGGTTTGTTATCCCTGCGAAAGTACCGGCTATGAATATAAATTTTATCAGTACAGAAAAAGTTATGTTCTGTTTTATGACTGCGACGGTTTTTTTGCTCAGCTTTATCAGATAGGGCAGTTTGCCGATATCGTCCGACATTAGTGTGATATCGGCAGTTTCAAGCGCCGCGTCAGTGCCTGCCGCACCCATGGCGATACCTATGTCAGCCGTTGCAAGTGCCGGAGCGTCGTTCACTCCGTCGCCGACCATGGCTACCTTGCCGTATTTTTCAGCAAGGGGTTTAAGAGCCGCTGTCTTGTCTTCGGGGAGCAGTTCACTGTAGCAAGCGTCAAGTTCAAGCCTTTCCGCTATCATGCCCGCCGCGCGTCTGTTGTCGCCTGTCAGCATGGCGACACATTCGATGCCGCTGTCTTTCAGTTCGCGCACGGCTTCTTTTCCGCCGTCACGAAGAACGTCCGCAAGTGCCATATAGCCGAATATCTCTTTGTCCGTTCCTGCGAAAACAACGGTTTTGCCCTGTTGTTCAAGCCTTTCCTGTTCGGCTTTATATGCGTCTGCTAGTCCGTTGAAAAGCTTTTTACTGCCGACATATATTGTTGTGCCTTCTATGTCCGCCTTCGCGCCCATTCCCGGGAGTGCGGCGAAATTATCCGCCTGTTTCAGTAAATTGCGATCAACTGACGTAGCGATGGAATGAGCGAGAGGGTGTTCGGAAAATCTTTCCACGGACGCAGCCAGAACTTTTAATTCGCTTTCCCCGCCTCTCACTGCGTAAACGTCTGTAAGCACCGGTTTACCCGACGTAAGGGTTCCGGTTTTATCAAAAGCTATCGCTTTTATACGGCTCATCTGCTCAAGGAAGATCCCGCCTTTGATGAGCACTCCCCGTTTGGATGCGTTGCCTATGGCGGAAACTATTGATACCGGAGTGGAGATCACAAGCGCACAGGGGCATGATATCACAAGAAGCACCAGCGCTTTATAAAACCATTCGTCAAAGCTCTGTCCGAAAAGAAGCACGGGAACTGCCACAATAAGCACAGCCACGGCTATCACAGCCGGTGTGTACCATGCGGCAAACTTATCCACCAGCGTCTGCATGGGTGCTTTCTGCGCCTGAGCTTCCTCAACCATATTCATGATACGGCTGATGGTGGAATCCGATGCCAAGCGGGTCACTTTTATATTAAGTGTTCCTGTGGTGTTCAGTGTTCCCGCATATACGTCGTCACCTGTCTGTTTTTCCGCCGGGACGGATTCACCGGTTATGGATGCCTGATTAACAGCGGAAAATCCGCTGACAACTTCACCATCCATAGCTATTTTTTCCCCGGGTTTAACGAGTATCACGTCGCCTATGTTTATGCTGTCTACATGCAGTTTTTCTTCGCGTTCGCCGCGGATAATCACCGCTTCGTTGGGTGCTTTTTCCATGAGCGAACGGATTGAACGTCTGGTTTTATCCATTGTGTATGACTGGAGGGCGTTGCCCAGTGAAAACAGAAATACTACTGTCGCTCCCTCGCTCCACTGACCAATGGCTACCGCACCTATTGCGGCGATGAGCATCAGCAGGTTTGTATCCATTATTTTTTTGCTGAGGTTATAGATACCGGTCAGAGCAACATGCCAGCCGCCTGCAAACATCGCCGCTGCGAAGAGCGGAGTGCTGTCAAAAATCAATGCAGGCATAAGAAACAGCCCTGAAAGTATTGTGCCTATTGTCTTGTTATTTTTCAACCATGAAGAGTTCTGCCCGTCGTCACTTCCGTCAGATGCTATGGCTTTATAGCCCGCCTGTCTGACAGTGCGTATTATGTCGGCGGAGGTTGTGTTATGACGCACTGTGAGTGTTGCCGATGTGAAACTGAGACGTGCGAAGAGTACTTTATCCATCTTTTTCACAGCAGATTCCAGCTTTGCGGCACAGTCGGCGCAGTCCAGTCCTTCTATACGGAAAACGGACTGAACGCCGCCTTCGGGTATGCCTACATTTTCCTGTTCATGTTCGTGCGAGCCGCAGCAGCAGCATCCGCAACTTTCCTTATCTGACATATTCAGGCTCCTTACTGATGATTTATGTGGTCCAGACCCATGCACAGAAGCCCGAGTATGTGTGCATCATCCAGAGAATAGATAACTTCTTTTCCCTCTTTTCTGTATTTCACCAGCCTGTAGCTTTTCAGCATCCTGAGCTGGTGGGATATGGCCGACTGACCCATTCCCAGCGTTTCAGCCAGATCGCAGACGCAGAGTTCGCGTCCCGTCAGCGAGTGGAGTATCTTTATGCGGGTGGGGTCACCCAATATCTTGAACATTTCTGCAAGACGGTGTATGTCGGAATCTGGCAGCATTGCCGATTTTGCCAGACAGACAACGTTTTCGTCATGATTGCAGTTTTTTTCGCATACTATTCTGTCTTCCATATTACCCTCTAACGTATGAATATATATTCATACGTTAGTCTAAAAAGACGGATGTGTCAATAATGGAAATTAAAAAATTACGGGAGCGAAGATTCCGTTCGTGTTGACGACCGCCCAGACGGTCTTTGAGGATGTGTCTGCTCCGTAGGTGCCGAGAGGATATTCGGGTTTCCACGCACCTTTGACAAACTGTTTGACTCCGCCGATGTTGAAATCTGCGGCGTTCCGCCAAAATCCGTCTGTGCCGAGTTTTGCCAGAACGGGTTCGCCTGTATTGTAACTTACGGAAAGCGTGAATATGTCTGTATTCACCGTTGAAAAATCCATCCCGCGCAGTGAGAGGATATCGCCAGCCGTGGCGCTGTCCTGCGGGTAAAATCCGGCGTTGACCTCGACACTGAACCTGCGTCCTGCAAAATCTTTTGCGTCGCGGGTGTTTACGCCGCCAATAATTTTTGCTCTTGTTCCGCTTTCCGATGTTATGTCAACGGCGGAATAGGGCTTGCCGTATTCGATGAAAAAATCTTTTCCGTTGAGACTACAGCCGAAAGTTTCCTTATGACTGAAAGTGAGATATGGCGTGTCCGCTATTGTGTCTCCGGTGCGGCACAGGGACGAATAATAGTCGAACGTCATGTGATCGCCGTCAATCGTGACGATGTAATATCCTATAGCGAAAAGCTCCTGACTGATGAGCTTCTGGCGTTTCCCCTCACAAAATACCTCGTCGTTGGACGGTCTGCGCGGAAAGTAGAATTTTGAACTGTTTGAAGCGGTTATAAGCTGGTTCACATATGCCGTTTCGCCGTCTTTTGTATAAACACGGCTCCTGTCGTGCATGTGGTCATGACCGCATATCAGGTATCTTGCCCCGTTATCTTTCATGGCTTTTATAAATTCGTCCTGACCGGGTGTGGATGCCGATGGTTCCGCACCGAACAGTATGCCTCTGTTGTGCTGTGTCAGAAGCCCTTTGTGGGTGAACACCATGGCGTGTCCGCTTTTGTCTCTATCTTTCAGACGGGAAATTATCCACTTCTGCTGGCTTCTTATGGTGTGTTCAAATCCATCCGCCGCTTCATACTGGTCGGCGGTTATGAACCTGACGTTTTTATGATCGAATGAGTAGGACAATCCTTTAAGCTTAGCGGAAGGGAAGGAAAAATCTGTTCCCAGTTTAAATGAGCCTGTGGTGCGTCTGATGTCGGGCAGGTTTGCCGCATCAGGATTGAAAGCCCCGTATGCTCTGATCTGCGCCTTTTCGTCATTCTGCCAGCCGCCAGCCGTCTGGGGAAAGTGCTGTAGAAATTCAACAGCGGCTATCTGTGAATCATCGTGGTTGCCGCGTATCGGAAAGAAAGCTATGCCGCTGTTATAAAGCGCCTGAGCGTATCGCGCTCTGACACCCATTGCGTCGGCTGGGGAGTAAACGTCGGTTTTGTCTGTGCTTTTGTTATACACAGCGAAAGGTTTTTTGCCGCTGTCTGTGAGGTCGCCAACCTGTAAAACCAGTTCAACCCCGTGCCTTATGAACTCCGCGTTCAGAGCGTTTATTATCTCAACTGCGCAGGATGCGGGGTTCTTTCCGTTGTCGTCGCCCATCCACTGACTGTCTGACATTATTCCGAATTTCCATGCTGATTTCGTTGGTATTTTTGAAGACGGAAGAGGCTTTGACCGCTGTTTCCGCTTTTGAGAAAAGCATCCCGAAGATGCTGCGGCGACTGCCGCCATGAATATTTTTACGAAATGCCTTCTGCTTAACATAGGCTATCATAACACAAAAAAGGGTGACCTGGGTCACCCTTTTTTTCTGAGGCTTAAGGAGTATTATATACCTTTTACGGCTGCGAAATATCCGTTGCTGTTGATAACTGCCCAAACAGTTTTGGATGTTGTGTCAACACCCCATGTACCAAGTGAATAGCCGTCTGTCCATGCGCCATTAACAAACTCTGCAGTTCCGTCGGTGTTTGCGTTTACCGCATTTTCCCATACACCGTTTGCATTGAGTTTTGCGAGACCGAACGCCTGATCCTCGATGTCTGCATCTGTTATGCTTGAATCGGAATAGCTCATGGAAAGTGTGAAAACGTCTGTTTCAGTGCTTCCCATGGTATAGTCCATACCTTTCAGGCTGAGGATGTCGCTTGATGTAGTGTCGTCCTGAGCATAGAAACCTGCGTTTACCTCAACACTGAAGCTGCGGCCTGAAATATCTTTTGCTACGTTTGCGTTTTTTCCGTCAAGTATAACGGCTCTTGTGCCGCCTGTGCTTGTGATGTCCACGTCTGTGTAGTCGGAACCGTAGGTTATCAGGAAGTCCGAACCGTTGAGGCTGTAACCGAAAGTTTCCTTTTTCTTAAATGTCAATGTGGGTGTGGTGGTGATAGAGTCGGCTGAGTAGCTGGGTGCTGAATAATAGTCAAATGAAACGTGTTCGTCGTCGACTGTTACGATGTAGTAACCGATTCCGTAAAGTTCCTGACTGATGATTTTCTGTCTGATACCGCCACTGTATGTCACATCGTTTGAAGGGCTAGAAGGCGTATAGAATTTTGAACTGTCTGAAGCTGTTACAAGCTGAGTCACTTTTGCGGCAGCGCCGTCAGTGGTGTAAACGTGGCTTCTGTCATGCATGTGGTCGTGACCGTTGATGTAGTACTTGACATCGTTGTCTGACAGACTTGTGATAAATGCATCCTGTACTGCCGCGTCTGTACTTGTGGTGCTGGCGGGAGTTGAACCGAAAACTGTGTCTGTGTGATCCTGTGTCAGAACTCCTTTGTGTGAAAGAACAAAGGCGTGTGTGCCTGTCTGTCTGCTGGAAAGAACTGAGTCGACCCATGACTGCTGTGAATCTACTGTGTATGCGGTGCCGTCTGTGGATGTGAAGATATCAAGGATGACGAATCTGGCGTTATCATAGTCAAAAGAATATGAAAGACCGTCAAGTGCCGTTGAGGGGCTGGTGAAAGATGAACCCATGTCGAATGATGATGTGTTTGTTCTCGTAATTGTGGGAAGGTAAGCTGCATCAGGGTTCTGTGCCGCATATGCCGCTGTCTGAACTGATGTTACGTTGTGTACGCCTGTTGTTGTCTGGGGAAAATAGTTGTTGAACTCAAGAGCGGCTGACTGTGAGTCGTCATGGTTTCCTCTCATGGGGAAGAAGCCTATGTTGTTGTTGTAGAGTTCCTGAACATATCTTGCTCTGACACCCATGGCGTCTGCAACTGAATAAGTATAGGTAAGACCTGTTTTTGTGTTGTTTGCTGTGAATGTGTTTCTGCCGTCGTCTGTGAGGTCGCCCACGTGGATCACGAATTTTACGCCGTGTTCGACAAATTTTGCGTTAAGAGCGTTGATTATGTCAACTGCACAGGATGCGGGGTTTTCGCCGTCGTCATCCTTTGTCCACTGTGTGTCGGAGATTATACCGAATTTCCATGCGCTTGCAGAGGGGAGGGTGGATTTCGGAACGTAGGTTTCGGGTGTTTCGGGACTGGCAGGTGTTTCGGTTGAGCTGTCGCTGTCGTCTCCGCAGCCGACCACTGAACCGGCTGCAACAACAGCCATAGACGCAGCCGAGAATTTTATGAACTGGCGTCTGTTGATTCCTTTTTTGATATTTTCGTTTTCTGACATAATGTCACCTCATAGGTTTTCGCTATTAACGCTCAAAAATGTCAGAAATGTAGTATGATAATATTATTAATATGTAATAAAAAAAATATATCTATGTTAAACAAGGGCGTTTACTGTTCGGGTATTTCTTTAATAAAAGAAATGGCGGCATGAACCGCCATATGTTGTTGATAAACTCAATTTTGATGAAATCCAATGAGACTGCTTCGTCGCCATGCTCCTCGCAGAGACGGTTTTTGTCTTCGCGAGGAGCACTAGCCGAAGGCTGAATGAGTCCACTTTAAACTATTTATCGAATAAATGCGACGACGCGATCTCGCATTTTACTGACTTTGTCATCAGGCTGTGGCGGCATAAGCCGCCATATGTCATTTGGAAGGAACCGTTATTGTTTCAGATTCAGGAGTTGTCTCCGGCGTTTGCACAGGTGCTGACTCTGCGGCAGGAGGGGTTATTTCCTCCGGAGCCGGAACCGTGTCTGTTACAGCGGGTTCAGGTGCGGGAACCGCATCGGGTGACACAGGCAGAAGGTCTGACGGAGTGTCCGACATATAAGGAGTGAGAATGTCGCGCCACAGTGTATAACCCTGCGCGGTGAGGTGTGTTCCGTCATATGTATATTCGTCTTTCAGAAATCCGTCGGGGGCAAGGGTAGGGTTCAGGTCAATGAACGCATATCCGTTTTTGTCCGCGTATTCTTTCAGAAGTTTATTGAGTTCCGCTATCCGTGCATTGTACGCGTCGTATTTGGGATTCAGCTTTCCGAGGAAAATTACGGACTGGATGTGGGGCTTTATGCCCTGAACTACCAGAAAGTCGATTATCTTGGTGTATCTGGCGAAGATGGATGCCGGAAGCTGATATTTTGAGATATCGTTTATCCCCGCAAGCACAAAGGCTTTTTCTATCCTGCCTGTGGTGGTGTACTCAAGACGGTCAAGCATCCAGAACGTAGTGTCGCCGGGGATCCCTCTGTTTATGATGTCGCTGCGCTTCATCAGTTCGTTCCAATATGCGCCGTAGGTGATGGAATCGCCGAGCATCAGTATGCGTCCGAACTCGTTGATGCCGTACATTTTATACATCTCAGCAGTTCTTTCGTATCCTGTGGGTTTCGTAAACTCTCTTTTTGGTGTGGCAGCCTGTACCAGTATGGATGATGCAAGCATGAAAATTATTAATAGAAAACGCATTTTCGTTCCCTCAGTTGTATTTGCAGCGAATGTTCTACAGCAAAAAAAATAAGAAATCCAGAGATTTTATATGAGGTGTATTGTATATTTGTAAAACCCGTTTGTATCGTTGCCAAATCCTGTTTGCAGGGGTATTTTATTACTATGAAAATTATTGCGCACAGAGGCGCTTCTTTTTTTGCGCCGGAGAACACCATATCCGCTTTCCGTTTGGGAATAGAGGAGGGTGCTGACGGTATTGAGCTTGACGTGAGGCTTACGTCCGACGGCAGGATAATCGCCCTGCACGATGTCACCACTGCAAGAACTGCTGATAAACTGTTTCGCGCGGAGGAAACACCTTTCTGGCTCATTGAGACGTGCGATGCAGGAAGCTGGAAATCATCAAAATATAAGAATGAACGTATTCCGTCTCTGGACGAGGTGCTTGAATTTATGCCAGAAAACCGCGACATATACATAGAGATAAAATGCGGTACCGAGATAATTCCTTTTCTTTCAGAACTTTTACAGAGTGTTCCCCGTCATAAAGATAATGTTGTGATATTCGGGTTCGGGTATGACGTTGCCGCGGAGGCAAAAAGAGTTCTGCCGGAATACAGGGTGCTTTGGATAGGCGAGTTCGGATTTAATATCCAGCTTGATGACGGAATGTACGACCATGCGGAAAAGCTTGTAAGGCAGGCGAATCTGGACGGGTTTTCCACCCGTGCGGACAGGATTCATGTGCCTGTTATGCGTGAACGCCTGAAAGACCTGTCCCTTAACGTCTGGACGGTGGACGATCCTCAGGATGCTCTGTTCTATCAGGAAGCAGGTGTTGACAGTCTCACCACAAACCGCCCCGAAAGGATCATCAACGTAATTTTTTGATCCTCATCAATTACAGATCACATTGCTTATATTATTTATATTTCCGGGGGAAACATGAGAAACAGACGTATAGTTCAGTTTATCTTTTTTGCATCTTCAATTTATCTCGGCTTTATGTTCATAAGGTTCCTGAACGCCGTTAAAAGTAGTAATTTCGATGTGACGAAGCCGGGTGGTGTGGAGGCATTTCTGCCGATCAGCGCGCTGGCGGCTCTTAAGAGGTTCATCGCAACCGGAAACTACGACTGGGTGCATCCCGCGGGGCTCAGCCTGTTCATTATCTTTATAGTTATAAGTTTTCTTTTCCGACGCTCATTCTGCGGCTATGTCTGCCCTGTTGGGTTCGCGTCCGAACTGGTTTCGCTCATCGGGCGCGGCAAAAGGGTCAACAAGTATGTTGGCTATGTTCTTTCCGTGCTTAAATACGGACTTTTCGTTTTTTTTGCATATATAATTCTGATTTCAATGCCTGTTGCGGCGATAGAAGGTTTCCTTAACTCGCCTTACAATAAACTGGCGGATGCGAAGATGCTCGAATTTTTCGTGTCGCCGGGTGTGACCACAATGGTTTTTGTTGTCGCGATGGTCGCCCTTACGCTCATTTTTAAAGGATTCTGGTGCAAATTTCTCTGTCCGTACGGAGTTTTTCACTCTGTAATTGCCGCTTTTTCTCCATTTGTCATTAAACGCAATGCTGATGCCTGCGTTAACTGCATGAAATGCACCGAAGCATGCCCCATGGACATTCAGGTACATAAATCAAAACTTGTGCTTAATCCCGACTGTATCGGATGCCACGACTGCATAGCGGTGCGTCAGAACGAAAAATGCCTTCAGACATGCGGAAAGGATATTAAATCCGGATACTTACCGTTTGCTGTATTAGGGATTGCTGTGGTGCTGATAGTTGCTGCAATGGCGTTTGGACTGTGGCAGAGCAGGGTTTCGCCGGCAGAATATGCCTTCTGGCTTTCAAAGCTGGGACAGCTTTCGCATTAAAACAGTTGTCAAAACTTCATTTAACCTATACATTTTATAAGTGAAAGAAGGCCGGACGGTCGTCGGCGCGTTTTCGCGCGGGAGGAAAGTCCGGACACCACAGGGTAGGATGACCGATAACGTCGGTCTGCCGCGAGGCAGGGACAGTGCCACAGAAAACAAACCGCCGTGTGAAAACACGGTAAGGGTGAAACGGCGGTGTAAGAGACCACCGCGTCTGCGGTAACGCAGACGGCAGGGCAAACCCCATCCGGTGCAATGCCAAATAGGCAGACAGTTAAGGATTACCCGTCCTTTGTCTGCGGGTGGGCAGCTTGATCCTGCGGGCAACCGCAGGGCTGGATAAATGACCGTCAAAACAGAATCCGGCTTATGGGTCTTCTTTCCTTTTTTATTGTGAACCAAGGTGTTTATTTTTTAAAAGGTTTTATTTAAAATCATTCTGAATACCCGTTGACGGCGAAAAAAAAAACGGTTATATTTGGCTTATTGTATACTGTATACTGTGTACTTTTTAAGCAGAGTATTCAGGTAAGGGGTTGGCTGCTTGAATCAGGATGTATTCATTGAAAGCAAGCCGCTGCGGGAAAAGATCGCCGATATAATCAGAACCGACATAATCAAAGGCGTATACCGCAATGGCGAAAGGTTAGTCGAGCCGAAGCTCGCTAAGAACTTAGGAATCTCCAGAACACCCATAAGAGAGGCGCTGCGCCAGCTTGAGGGCGAGGGATTCATAGAAATTGTACCCAGACGCGGTGCCGTGGTCAAGGAACTGACCATTAAAGATATCGACAATCTGTACGCCATCAAGGCAAACCTTGAAGGACTTGCCGCCAGACAGGCAACTGTAAACCTTACAAACGAACAGATCGAAATACTTATCGGTATTAACAGAAAATTCAGGGATTATGCCGAAAAAAACCCGGGAATACCTGACGAACACCACAAGGACAATATTGACTTTCACAACGTATTCATTGCCGCTTCGGGCAACGAGAAACTGGTGGATATCCTTGACGGTATGTCGAAAAACTTCCAGAGGCTTAAGAGTATGCTCATGTCCGATGCGGGCAGAGCTGCCAACGCTGTCAAAGAACACAAAAAAATAATAGATGCTTTTATTTCCAAAGATCCCGATCTTGCTGAAAAAACAGTGCGCGAACATATCATAAGCGGCTGGGAATACCTTAAACAGCGGATCAATAACAACGGCTGATATTTTATAACGAGGAAAGCCCGTGGCTGCTAAAGACATTAACATCGACAACACTCCGCTCAGTGAAAAAATAGCGACGACTATAAGAAACAGTATCATAAAAGGACAGCTTAAGCCCGGAGAGAGGCTTGTTGAACCTAAGCTTTCGGAGATGCTCGGCATATCCAGAACGCCAATCAGAGAAGCTTTGCGCCTGCTTGAAATGGAAGGGTTCATTGAGATAATCCCAAGACGCGGCGCTATTGTCACTACGCTTACCGAGAAAGATATCGACGATATTTTCGTCATTAAGATGAAGCTTGAACCTTTGGCATCGAAACTTGCCATTGAGCATATCGACAATCACGACCTTGATAAAATGAGAGAACTCGTCAAAAAAATGGATTCAGGTTCTGCCAGAGCCGTTTCACAGATGATCCACTGGAACTATGATTTTCACAGAATCTTTATTTATAAATGTGGGAACGAAAGACTTATAAAAATGCTTGAAGGGCTCCAGCAGCAGTTTAAAAGAGCCACCGTATATTCTTTTACCATTGAGGGGAGAACCAAAGAGGTTAAAGAGGAACACGGCGATCTGCTTGAGGCGTTTGAAAAAAGAGATACTGACATGGTTGAGCGCGTGGTTGAAAAACACGTTTACAACGGCTGGCAGTTTATCAAAAAACAATACGGTTCTTTACAGGATTAAGTTTTAGCTGAATCTTTCTTAGGTGGGGTCCTAATGAAAAAGATCAGTGTCAACGAGCTGCAAATCGGGGACAAAGTGGTCAAGCTGGACAAGGGCTGGTTTGAAACGGGTCTTCTTACACACAAATTTACAGTCAAGGACAATGCTGTTATTCAGAAACTGAAGGATAACGGCGTTGATCACGTATTTATCGAAAGAGATGAGCTGGAAGCCGCTGTTATTGATATCTTTCAGGGTAGACCGGAAGAGATCATTGAGCACAAAAAAGAGATCATAAGCAGAAACTACATTGATCTGGACAGGGTTTCGAGCGCCAGAACTCTTTATGTCGAATCCGTCAAAATAGTTCATAGCGTCCTCGGTGACATCCGTTCGGGAAAAATGTTCAACGAAAACGCCGTCAAGAGCGTAGCGTCAAACATTGCCGAGATAACTCTTAAAAACAGAGGGGTCATGGCAAGCATGTCAAAACTTAAGCATCATGATGACTATACCTTTCTTCACTCCATGAACGTCAGCATTTTCGCATCCAGCCTGGCGGCACATCTGGGGATGAGCCAAAAGGAGGTTGAGCGCATCGCGCAGGCGGGACTTCTGCACGATGTTGGAAAGATGCTTGTTCCCGCAGAGATACTGAACAAACCGGGAAAGCTTTCGGAAGAAGAGTTTAAAACAATGAAAAGCCACGTTATCCTCGGGTATGAATATCTTGTCAGACAGGGACTTCCGAAGGAGATGCTTAATCTTGCTTTGCAGCATCACGAAAGATATGACGGTTCCGGTTACCCGCAGGGGCTCAAGGATGCTCAGATATCCGTTGAGGGCAAAATTGGAGCGGTTGTTGACATATATGACGCCATAACCAGCGACAGATGCTACCACAAGGGAATGGAGCCTCCCGCCGCGCTGAAGCTGATGTTTAAGTGGACAGACAGCCACATAAACAAGAAAATATTCGAGTTCTTTGTGATGAACGTCGGGATATACCCCGTCGGTTCGCTGGTGTTGCTGGACACGAACGAGCTTGCTGTCGTGGGCAGAATGAATACAGTTCGTCCAACAGAGCCTGCTGTTCTGGTCTTTATGGACAAAGCCGGCAGAAGAGTGCCTGTTCAGATGATCGATCTGGCAAAAAATGTTTTGCATAAAAAGAAAATTCTGGGTCCTGTGAATCCGGAGAATATAAATATTCCCGATGAGGTCTATTCTTTCATTGAAGGGATGAACGAAATAAAATAATAAACATACGTATTCTATTGGTGGAATGTGAAAATTTGGGTTATTCAGAAAAAATAGGGATAATGAAAATAAATTGAATAAATTTATTGAACTATTTTCGATTCCATTTATCTTTGAAGTATAATCGAAAACGTAACAGTAACAATCCTTGAGCGAAAGCTCTTTGTATATCCCCTGTAGGTTCTAAGAAATAAAAAAGGCAGACTTCTCCGGTCTGCCTTTTTGCATTTACAGGTTTCTTATCTTTTTCGCTCTGTAGATGGTGCCTTCTATTGTATCCAAAAGCTCAATCCCTTGCTCTTTCAGACCGTTGCGAATCTCATCCGCTTTTGCGAAATCTTTATTCTTTTTGGCTTCCGTGCGCTGAGCTATCATGTTTTCAAGCTCCTCTTCGGGTATTGAGAGGTTCAGCCTGAACCATTCGGAAGGGGTATAGGTTATTATGCCCAGAACGGACGCCATTATTGCAAAAACCTTTTCACAGGCTTCTTTAAGCACTGCAAAGCTGTTTTTCTCCGGTTTTGCCGCAAGAAGCCTGTTGAACTCGCGCACGGCCTCAAAAAGTGCCGCGAGTACCTCCGGAGTATTGAAATCGTCGTCCATGGCGTCGCTGAACTTTTCCATGAAAACGTCGGATGTCTTCATTGCCTCCGCAGCAACGTCAACGCCTTTCTTGCCTGCGTTGAATCTGTTAAGCTCGTCCAGCATGGTGTATATTCTGTCCAGAGAGCGTTCCGCTTCCAGCAGGTGATCCTGAGAGAAGTCCAGAGAGCTTCTGTAATGTGTTGTCAGAAGGAAGAAGCGCACTATCTCGGGGTTGAATTCCTCAAGTACGGTTCTGATCGTGAAGAAGTTGCCCAGTGATTTGGACATCTTTTCCTGATTTACGTTTACGAATCCGTTGTGTATCCAGTATTTAGCGAATTCGCATCCGCAGGCTGCCTCAGACTGTGCTATCTCGTTTTCGTGGTGAGGGAACACAAGGTCGCGCCCTCCGCCATGTATGTCGAACGGCAGACCGAGGATATCCTCGCTCATGACGCTGCATTCAATGTGCCATCCGGGGCGTCCGGAACCCCACGGGCTTTTCCAGCTCGGTTCGCCGGGTTTTGAAGCTTTCCAGAGAACGAAGTCGAAGGGATTTTCTTTATTGTCGTTGACCTCAATGCGAGCGCCTGCCATCATATCGTCAAGTTTGCGGTGCGAGAGTTTGCCGTAATCCTCAAACTTCTGCACACGGTAGTAGATGTCTCCGTTTGATTCGTAGGCGAAGCCTTTTTCGATGAGCGTTTCGCACATCTCTATCATTTTGCCGATGTAGTCCGTCGCCTTCGGTGTGAAGTCGGGGCGTATGATGTTCAGCGCATCCATATCGGCGTCGTGTTCTTTTATAAATCTGTCCGTAAGCTCCGTCCAGAGGATGTTCTGTTCGTTGCTCCGTTTGATGATCTTGTCGTCTATGTCGGTGAAGTTCTTAACGAAAATTACTTCGTAGCCTTTGTGGATCAGATATCTGCGGATAACGTCGAAAACGGTGGAGCTTCTGGCATGTCCGATGTGACAGAAGTCGTAAACCGTCACCCCGCAGACGTACATCTTCACTTTTTTATCTTCAATTGATTTAAAAACTTCTTTTTGTCCTGTGAGCGTGTTGTAAACGGTCAGCATTATTCACCCTTGCTGGCGGCAATGAGCCGCTTTGTATATTCCTGTTTCGGGCTCTCAAGAACTTCCTGAGCCGTCCCGTATTCCACAGCCTGTCCTTTGTTCATGACCAGTATGTCGTCACAGAGGAAAGAGACCACGGCAAGGTCATGTGATATTAAAATAAACGTCAGGCTGTTTTCAAGTTTTAATTTTTTCATCAGGTTCAGAATCTGCGACTGGACTGATACGTCAAGGGAGCTGACGGGTTCGTCAGCAACGATTATCTCAGGGTTAAGAGAGAGTGCGCGCGCTATGGAGAGCCTCTGGCGCTGTCCGCCTGAAAATTCGTGCGGGTATCTGTCGAGATATTCGCTGTCCAGTCCAACCATTGAAAGGTAATTTTCACACACCTTACGCACGTCCTGTTTGCCTGAATATTTTATTATGGCATCCTTCATGGACGAAAAGATGGTCAGCTTGGGGTTAAGGCTCAGATATGGATCCTGAAACACCATCTGGATGTTTCTGCGGTACTCTGCGTAGTCTTTTCCGAGGGCGTGGATGTCTTTGCCCTTATAAAGCACTTCGCCACTGTCCTGTTTGATTATTCCGGTCACTATTTTTGCCAGAGTTGTCTTACCGCTGCCGGATTCACCCACTATGCCCAGCGAGCGTCCTTTTGTTACGGAAAGGCTGATGCTGTCCACAGCCTTTATGATAGTAGAAGAGCCTTTGAAGATTCCCTCAAAGGCTCTGTATTGTTTGGTTAAGTTATTGATCTGTAATAATTCGCTATTCAAATCTACACCTTGAACTGAGCCGTATTCTCCTTTAACTGGTGCGCCAGTTCACCTATTTTGTTAGAGAACTGACTGACCTCATCTACTATAACCTTATTATCGGCTGATGCAATACTAACATTTGTCACTGTTGAGGTAATATTATTTATGGCGTTGGACTGCTGTTCAATTATGGTCAGAATGGGTTCAACGCTTGCCGCCGCCTTTTGCATCTGGCTTACGACCTCTTCAAAGCTCGTTCCCACGATGTTTATCGCCTCGGAACTGCTGTTCACGTCCTCAATTCCGGTATTTATCTTCGTCACTACGTCCGTGACGTTCTTCTGTATGGAACCCACCATGCCGGATATCTCCTGAGTGGATGTACTTGTTTTTTCCGCCAGTTTGCGCACCTCGTCCGCGACAACGGCGAATCCTCTGCCTGCTTCCCCGGCTCTCGCAGCCTCGATTGCAGCGTTCAGCGCGAGCATGTTCGTCTGTTCGGCTATTTCAACTATGATACTGACTATGTTTGTTATCTGCTGGCTGGCGGTCTTGAGATCGCTGAGATTCTCTGATACTGCCGTGAGCCCCGCCGCAACGTTATTCACCTGATCTATGGATTGTATCAGTCTGGAGTTGCCCTCCAGAACTTTGTTTCTGGCGTTATGCACTTCGCTGATGCCGTTTTGTACGCTGTCTATGATGTTTGACGTAGATGAAGAAAGCTCTTCCGCGGCGGAAGCCACCGCCGACATCTCCATGCTGGTGTTGTTCAGGTTATCGTTCATTTGCGCCATAAGCGCCACTGTCTGATCGCTTGTAGTATTCAGATAGCCGGTACCGTCTTTTATGTTGTGGACAAGTTCGTAAAGATTGGACTTCATTCCGTTGATGGAATCTGTCAGGTCGCCGAACTCATCCTTGGATGTTTTGTTGATGTCAGGGCAGGTGAGGTCGCCTCTCTTTATGCAATCCGCCACTTTCATGATGCTCACCAGAGGGGTTGTTATCTTTGTGGCAGAGAACAGACCCACAAGTACCGCAAGGACAAGTATAACGCCAAGCATTATGAACGTTGTGCTGGTTACACGGCTTGATATCGCAGATACTTCTTTGATACCGCTGTCCATCTGGTTTTTCGCGGCGGTTTCCACCGTGTCCAGCATGGTTTCGGTGGCGGTCACCGTCTTTTCAAGCTCCGTTATCTGGCTGAAAAGACTCTGTTCAAGATGCAGAGCTTTAATCCGTATCTCCTGTATCCTGCCTGCCGCCTCGTCCATCTCTTTGGTTGCACCGATAAGCAGCTTCATCCTGTCTTTAACGAATGCATTGCCTATGGATGCAGACATGGTGTTCGTTCTGTCTGCAAGGTTCTTGTTGAACCCGCGCAGGGAGTAAACTCCCTCCTCAACGTCAACGTCGTCTGCTGATGTCATAAGCTCTGAGATGTAAACCTTTATCTCAAGCGGTTCCTCCATCATCCTTTCAAGATATGCCGTGTTTCCGCCTGATTTTTTCAGCTCGTTCATGCTCACTGTAATAAGACCTTTTTGTTTGCGGAAAATGGAATCCATATCGTCGAAAAGAAGCATCATTTCGTCGTGAACCTTGATGTACTCTTTTTTTGTTCTGAGAAATTCGTCGGACTTCGCTTTGAGCTCATGCCCCATTTTGTCGAGTCCTTTGGAGTCTTCAACCCGATCGACAGCTTTGTCAATGTTTTCAAAACTTTTCGTGTTTTGCTGTTCAAAACGTTCTATCTCTTTGATGTCGGTTGTGTTTATAGCACTCTTGAGCGCAATGACAACATTCTTGAATTCATTGTTGATGGTGCCGGACGCTTCCTTATCAGCAAGAATAGTGTTAAGGTTTGAACTGATGAACCCGTTCACTTTACTGCTGGAAGAGATGAAGGAGAGAGACAGGATAACAATAAAAGCGGACACAAGGAGATAGGACAGAATCAATTTTACTTTAATACTCATTTAAGCCCCACATATTTCGTTCTATCCAATTTAATATATAAATAATTATATCGATATCTGATTATAACATAAATTTCAAATTTGTTTTATAAATATTGAAATAAATTGTGTTTTATTGTAGAACCAAAGTCATTAATACATAAGGAATTTGATATGGCAAAAGTACAGCTGACAGAGAATTTTGAACAAATGCATGATATCTATAAGAAAAAACATGGAAACCAGCGATTGTTCAGATCGATGCGTTATAAAAACAGTAACGAGCCTGTTTTTTATATCGGCGTCCCCGGGCTTTTCATAGCGATAGCCATTTCGCTGATAACTGTTATAACGGTATACCTGCTGTATCAGTCTTTCAAATGGTACATATGGGTTCCGTACATAATTTTTGCATTTTTCCTTTTCAGGATATCTATAAAGATGGACAAGGTGCGTCAGGTGCGTTTTATGCTCTGGTCACTGCTGGACATGGCGAAACAGAGGATTGAAAAGGCAAACGAATCCGAAGGGGAGGAGCTGAGGAGCAATCTTGTGAAGGCAAAAGAATTTCTTGAGAAGGCTCACCAGTTTACCGACGAGGTAGCTATTCCTGAACAGATAGCTGAGATAGACAGAGAAATGATATAAAAAAACCCGCCGAAAGGCGGGTTCAGACTGATGACAAAGTCAGTAAAATGTGAGATCGCGTCGTCGCATGCGCTCCTCGCGAAGACAAAAAAACGTCTCTGCGAGGGTTTTAACCCGAAGCAGTCTAATGAGAGTCCGGGTAAATTTAGTTTGTCAACAACCTGAACCCGCCGAAAGGCGGGTTAATTTTTCCCTTATGCGTGAAGCAATCGGATTACTTGTGGCATTTTGTGCAGGATTTGCCTTGAGGTACCTTTTTAGCAACGTGGCAAGCCCAGCAGAAATCGTCGTGTGCAGCGTTTTTCATACCCTTGATACCTTTAAGTTCAAGAGCTGCGCCGGTTTTCTGATTTTTCAGAGCTCCGCCTTTGTCACTTGTGTGGCAATCAACACACTGAAGTTTAGACTGGTGTGTGGCGTGGGGGAACTGAACTGCTTTCTTAGTGGGAGCAGCAACTTCAAATTTCTGCGCAAGGTCGATAGTAGCGGGACCTGTAGCAGCTGCATAGGCAACAAGTGCGAACGCGAATACAACCATCATTGAAATGATAACTTTTTTCATGATGTCTCCTCTCGATAAAAGTTTGGCAATATTAATCCCGTCTAAAGAAACTGTCAATAACCGATATTGATGATTTACAACATTTTCAGATGCCGTCTAAACGGCTTATATCAAAATTCCCCCTCAAAAGACGGGGTGTCTGTGTTGTAAGGTCTATGATGGTAGATGAGACAATTTCAGTGTTTTTCCCGATGATGAAATAGTGTACTAAGTCTTTGAAATATTTGAATATATTCTCTACTTTCGGGTCATATTCAACACCGCTGGGGTTTGCACTGGTTGCACTAAGGGGACCCATTTTGTTAATCAGTTGTTTTAAAATTGACAAACAGGGTATTCTGAGTGCGATGGTACCGTTCAGTTTGTAAAGGTTATCGACGTTTTCTTTACCCTTTAAAAGGAGAGTAAAAGAACCGTTTCTCCATAAAAAATCCATAATTTGTTTCTGGCGTTCATCGAAATAAGCAAGCTCTTCCGCCTGTTCAAACGAGGATATCAGCACAGGAAATGGTTTGTTCCTGTCTCTGCCTTTTATGTCGAATATCTTTTCGTTTGCTTTTTTGTCGGAGAGTGGCGCGCCGATGCCGTAGATGGTGTCGGTGTGAAAGACAACGGGCTCTCTGTCGAGAAGAGCCCGCCCGAATATTTCTTCCGCGTTTCTGAAAGGTGCTGTGAGCATCAGAGCATTTCCTGAACCGCTTCGTTGTCCTTATAAACTTTATCTTTCATATCTTCTTTGTATTGAGCAACTTTTTTTGCAATTTCCGCATTTTTGCGTGCGATTATCTGTCCTGCGAAGATACCTGCGTTCTTGGCTCCCGCTTTGCCTATCGCCATGGTTGCAACGGGGATGCCGCCGGGCATCTGAACCATGGAGAGCAGTGCATCAAGCCCGTTAAGAGACGTTGCGGAAACAGGGACGGCTATGACGGGAAGGTTTGTTTCGCTTGCCACAACACCAGCGAGGTGTGCGGCGGCTCCGGCGAGGGCTATTATCGCTTCAAGACCTCTGTCCTCAGCGGTTTTTGCCCATTCAAGAGTGCGTTCAGGAGTTCTGTGCGCGCTGGAAACTATCACTTCATATTCAATGCCGAAACCTTTAAGGATATCAACAGCTTCTTTAGCGATTTCAAAGTCGCTTTTGCTGCCCATTATTATTCCGACCTTATTCACCTTTGAGCCTCCTGAGAGCCTTGGCTCCGATATCTTTTCTGTAGTGTACGTCTGTCCAGTGTATTTTTTCAACAGCTTTGTAGGCTGTTTTTATGGTCTCTTCCAGTGTATCGCCTATGGCTGTAACACCCAGTACGCGCCCGCCCGTGTTGACTGTTTTTCCGTCTCTGTCGGCTGTGCCGGCATGGAAAACCTTAACACCTTCAATTTTGTCCGCTTCTGCGATACCGGATATTTCGTAGCCTTTCTTATAATCTTTGGGATAACCGCCGGATGCCATAACAACACATACGGTAGGTGCGGCGCTCCACTCTATCTCTACCTTGTCAAGGGTCTGATCTGTACAGGCAAGGAACACCGGAATGATGTCCGATTTCAAACGTGAAAGCACCGGCTGGGTTTCGGGGTCGCCGAAACGCGCGTTGAACTCAAGCACTTTCGGTTTATCGTTATGGATCATAAGTCCTGCATAGATAATGCCTTTAAAGACAATTCCGTCTTTCGCCATTGTCTTTATAAGGGGATATGCAATCTCTTTTGTAACTTTGTCAAACAGTTCGGGGCTTACGACCGGTGCCGGGGAATACGCTCCCATACCGCCTGTGTTGGGTCCTTTATCGCCGTCGTAAACAGCTTTGTGGTCCTGACTTGTGACCATGGGCAGAACTGTTTTTCCGTCGGTGAAGGCGAGGTATGACGCCTCTTCGCCGAGCAGAAATTCTTCTATTACGACTTTGTTTCCCGCATCGCCGAAAACGCTGTCGATGAATATTTCTTCAAGCGCTCTGAGAGCCTCTTCAAAGGTCATTGCCACCGTAACGCCTTTTCCTGCGGCAAGTCCGTCAGCTTTAACGACGATGGGCGCTCCATGTTCGTGAACGTAAGCCTTGGCGGATTCGTAATCGGTGAATTCCCCGTATTTGGCAGTGGGGATGCCCGCCTTTATCATGATATCTTTTGCGAAGGCCTTGCTCGCCTCAAGCTGTGCCGCCGCCTTGCAGGGACCGAAAACTCTCAGTCCGTTCTCCTCAAAGATATCCACTATGCCTGCGGCAAGCGGGTCTTCGGGTCCGACCACCGTGAGGTCGATCTTTTCCGTCAGTGCGAAATCAAGCAGTTTTTTTATGTCGGTCGCTTCTATGGCGATGTTCTCTGTTTTGTTCTCAAGGTGAGTGCCGCCGTTGCCCGGTGCGGCATAGATTTTTGCCACAAGGGGGCTTTGCGCTATCTTCCAGCACAGGGCGTGTTCTCTTCCGCCTGAGCCTATAACAAGGACTTTCATCGTCATCTCCTTTATTGTGGTATACAAAAAATCCCCGCCATTAGGTTTGCATGCGAGGATTTTCTGATATTATTAATCTATTTATGAGACTATCGCGTCGTTGCACTCCTCGCAATGCCAGAAATACGTCTCTGCGAGGAGGTACGACGAAGCAGTCTCATTATTCAATTCTTAGTGTTTGAAGTGTCTCACGCCTGTGAAGACCATGGCGATGCCATGCTCGTCTGCGGCTTTGATAACTTCCTCATCCCTGATTGATCCTCCGGGAGAGATGATGGCTGTGATGCCTCTTCCTGCCGCTTCGTCAACGCTGTCTCTGAATGGGAAGAATGCGTCGGATGACATAACAGTGCCTTTAAGCTCGGCTCTGGCTTTGCTTGCGGCTATTTTAGAGGAATCCACACGGCTCATCTGACCTGCGCCCACACCGATTGTTCTGTCGTCTGTGGTGTAAACGATGGCGTTGGATTTAACGTGTTTTGCAACCTTCCAAGCGAAATCCATAGCTTTGTATTCAAAGTCTGTGGGTTTTCTTTTAGTGGGTACGGTAAGGCTTCTGATGTCCTCAATCTCGTGAAGGTCGCGATCCTGCAGCAGGATGCCGCCGGTAACGTTTTTAATATCGAGTTCAGCGTCTCTTGCGCCGTAAATGTCGCCGAGTTCGATGAGTCTGAGGTTTTTCTTAGCGGCGAAGAATTCTTTCGCATCTTCTGTGAAAGAGGGTGCGAGAACAACTTCAAGGAAGAGTTCGCCGAGTTTTTCGGCAAGTTTTTTATCCACTTCGCGGTTAACGCCAACGATGCCGCCGAAAGCGGAAACAGGGTCACACTCAAGTGCTTTCAGGTACGCGTTGTACACGTTGTCGCCTGTGGCACAGCCGCACGGGTTGGTGTGTTTAATGATTGCAACTGCGGGTTCTTTAAACTCTTTAATAAGTTCAAGAGTTGCATGTATGTCCACTATGTTGTTGAATGACAGCTCTTTACCCTGAAGCTGCTTGCCTGTGGCAACGCTCACTTCGCTGACAAGGGGCTTAACGTAGAAGGCGGAATCCTGATGGGGGTTCTCGCCGTAGCGCATGGGCTGTTTTTTGCGGGCGGGTATAGCTATCTCCTCGGGGAATTTAACGCCGAGTTTTTTATTGAAATATGAGGCGATTATTGAATCGTAAACGCCTGTGTGCGAGTATGCTTTTCTTGCAAGGTCTATACGGGTTTCAAGTTCGGTGCCGCCGTTTTCCATTTCGGTAAGGATTCTGCCGAAATCGTTGTTATCAACAACAACAGCTACGAACTTGTGGTTTTTCGCCGCTGAACGGATCATAGAGGGACCGCCGATGTCGATGTTTTCGACAACTTCGTCGTGTTCTGCTCCTTTTGCCACTGTCGCTTCAAAGGGGTAGAGGTTCACAACAACCATGTCTATGTTTTCAAGATCGTGTTCTTTCATGGTCGCCTGATGTTTCGCGTTGTCACGGATGTTAAGTATGCCGCCGTGTACTTTCGGGTGAAGAGTTTTCACTCTGCCGTCAAGCATTTCGGGGAATCCTGTGAACTCGGAAATCTCGATTATCTCCACACCGCTTTCTGCGAGCAGTTTAGCGGTTCCTCCTGTGGAAATGATCTTTACGCCGTACTTTTTGAGACCTTTTGCAAAGTCTACGATGCCGCCTTTGTCGGAAACGCTGATGAGGGCGGTTTTAGGCATTATTCTCATTTGTGCTCCTCTTTATGAATATATAGTCCAGCAGCAGAAGTCCGATGCCGGTCGAGATAGCGATATCTGCGACATTGAACGCCGGCCACTGCCATGTTTTGTAATAGAACAGCAGAAAGTCAACAACTTTGCCCACAAAGAGCCTGTCGATGAAGTTGCCGACTGCACCCGCCAGAACAAGAGTATATGAAAAAAGGCGGAGTTTCATCCCTTTTTCTTTGATAAGCAGGTAAGCGACGCATACTATTGCCAGAATCGTTACTGCTATGAAAAACACCCTACGGTAGGTTTCCGGCAGTCTGCCCAGAAATCCGAACGCTGCGCCGGGGTTAAGAATGTATACGATGTCGAAAAATCCGTCTATGACGGGACGGGCTTCGTGCAGGTTAAAGTTCTTAACGATATACATTTTTGTCCACTGGTCGAGGATCACGATTGCCGCAGCCAGTGCTATCATATATTTTCTTAACATCAGGCAAGTGCCTCCGCACATCTTTTGCAGAGTGTGGGGTGTTCGGGGTCGTGTCCGACGGTGGAGGATTTTGTCCAGCATCTTTCGCATTTTTCGTTTGCGGAAACAACAACCTTAACTTTTACTTTGCCGTCTTCTGAAACGTGGCAGTCTGTCATTTTTTCAGGATCTTCAAAGCGTACTTCTGACACTATGAATATTCTTTCGATGCCTTCGTCGGCAACGAGGTATTTTTTAGTTTCCCCGTCCACGCCCAGAACTATATCGGCATCCAGCGGGTGACCGATTATCTTGGCGGCGCGTGCCACTTCAAGTGCTTTCGTTGCCTCTTTGCGCACCTCAAGTATCTTCTGCCATTTTGCTGTGTTTTCCGCATCGTCAAATTCGACAGCGGGGGCGAAAAGCTCCATGAAGATGTTTTCTTTCTTGTCTTTGCATGCGGGCATGTATTCGTATATCTCATCCGCTGTGAAGGACAGCACGGGCGCCATAACAGTCGCCATCTCTTTCAGGATGGTGTACATGGCTGTCTGTGCGGAGCGTCTCTCGCGTGATGCGGGTTTGTACGCGTACAGTCTGTCTTTCAGGATATCCAGATAGAAGGATGAAAGATCGCCGATGCAGAAGTTCAGAAAAGAGTGGTAGAAAACGTGAAGCTGGTACCTGTCGTATGATTCGTATATGCGTTTTTTTACTGTCTGCCATCTCGCCAGAGCGAAACGGTCGAGGTCGAGCATATCACCGAACGCCACCATATCGGTATCGGGATTGAAATCATACAGGTTGCCCAGCAGATAGCGGGCGGTGTTGCGTATCTTTCTGTATGATTCCACCAGACGGTTTATGATGTCGTCGGATATTCTGATATCTTCGGAGTAGTCCTCAGCGGAAACCCAGAGACGCAGAACCTCCGCGCCGTATTTGTTGATTATCTCTGACGGTGAAACAACGTTGCCCACAGATTTGGACATCTTGCGTCCTTTGCCGTCAACGACGAAACCGTGTGTAAGCACCTCTTTATACGGCGCTACGCCGCGTGTGCCGACGCTTTCAAGGATTGAGCTGTGGAACCATCCTCTGTGCTGGTCGGAACCTTCAAGGTACATGTTAGCAGGCCATGAAAGCTCTTGGCGCTCTTCAAGAACTGCGGAGTGCGACGTACCGGAATCGAACCATACGTCAAGTATATCCGTTTCCTTTTTGAAGTGAGTGCCGCCGCATTTGGGGCATTTTGTGCCTTCGGGTATGAATGCGGAGTTCCCGTTATCAAACCATGCATCCGCACCGTGTTCGCGGAATGCCGCAAGAACGCGTTCCTGTATGTCCTTGTTGATGATTATCTCGTCGCAGTCTTCACAGAGGAAAACTGCGATGGGAACGCCCCACGTTCTCTGGCGTGAGATACACCAGTCGGGACGGTTTTCAATCATTGATGTGATGCGGTTCTCGCCCCATACGGGCGTCCAGCGCACCTTTTTTATTTCGGAAAGGGTCTTTTTGCGCAGGTCGTTGCGCTCCATCCCGATGAACCACTGGGGAGTGGCGCGGAATATTACAGGTTTTTTGCATCGCCAGCAGTGGGGATACGAGTGGTTTATATCGCCGCTTGCAAGCAGACTTCCCTGCTCGTCCATCATGGTGACTATCTCTTTGCCCGCTTTGTATATGCTCTGCTCTGCGAATATTTCTACGTTGCGTTTGTAAAAACCTCTGTCGTCGACTGGGTTGAGTATCTCAAGCCCGTATTTCAGTCCCACTTCGTAGTCTTCCTGACCGTGACCTGGTGCTGTGTGTACAAGTCCGGTACCGGCATCCAGCGTAACGTGGTCGCCGAGGATACCCAGAGAAACTCTGTCGTAGAAGCAGTGTTTGAACTCGACAAACTCAAGCTCTGTGCCGAAGAAAATCTTTACGGTTTCGTATCCGTGGATGTGAAACTCTTCGTTCAGACCTTTGAGGCTGTCAGGTGATTCAACAAGGTCGGTCGCGACAATTATGTATTCTCCGACCGCAAGGTTTTTGTTGCATGTGTCGGTGATTTTTATGAGTGAATATTCTATTTCGGCATTGGCGCAGATTCCGAGGTTCGCAGGGAGCGTCCACGGAGTTGTTGTCCATATAACTGCGGATACTTTATCTTCATCCGCAAGACCGAACTTCGCCTTGAAAGCGTCTTTCATGGGGAACTTGACGTATACGGAGGTTGAAGTGTGGTTATCGTATTCAACCTCTGCCTCGGCAAGCGCCGTAACGCATGACGTACACCAGTAAACTGGTTTCAGACCTTTGAAAACGCCGCCGTTGTCGAAGAAACGGTAGAGTTCCTGAAGTGTCTTCGCCTCGTATTTATAGTCCATAGTTATATAAGGATGATCCCAGTCACCGAAACCGCCGAGACGCTTGAAGCCCTGTCTCTGGAGGTCGATAAATCTGTCCGCGTATTTGCGGCACTCCTTGCGTATTTCGGATTTTGTCATCTCGTTCTTTTTGCTGCCGAGCTTTTTGTCCACCTGAAGCTCAATGGGCAGACCGTGGCAGTCCCATCCGGGAACGTAGGGCGTGTAATATCCTTCAAATGCTTTCATTTTAATAATAATATCTTTCAGAATCTTGTTAAGAGCGTGTCCGATGTGAATTTCGCCGTTTGCGTAGGGAGGGCCGTCGTGAAGAATGTAGGGGTTGTTTCTGTCTCTTGCGGACAGCATCTTTTCGTAGGCCTTTTCCTCTTCCCATTTTTTAAGGCGTTCAGGTTCTTTAACTGAGAGGCTCGCCTTCATAGGGAAATCCGTTTGAGGGAGATTCAGGGTATCTTTGTAGTCCATCTAAAAAACTCCTTGAGATTCTAAAAGAAAGAATTGAACGCAATTTTTAACACCAAATATGTTATTAATCAAGTCCAGATGGAACAAATGAACTAAAAAATGTGTTGCTCTGTCATATATGGCGGGTGTATAGTCCCCTCATTCCATTCCGGAGGAAAAAATGAAAAGAATCACGGCTGTATTGACAATCCTGTTACTGGCTCTTTCACTGAACGCTTTTGCGGCTGATGTTAAGACCGGTCTTGAAACCAGCATGAAAAATTTCTTCAAAAGCCAGAATCTCACAAACCTTGTTCCCAATGTTACTGTGGTGAAAAAACTCAACGAACCTGCCGGGCTTTATTTCATCAAAATATCCATCACCGACACAAAATCAAAGAGAAGTCAGGAACAATATATGTTCTCTGACGGAAAATATATTATTCCCGAGATAGTGAACGCGTCAAACAACGTAAGCATCAAAGACACCCTCGTTTACGAAGCAACGCCGAAAACAAACCTTGACCTTTCAAAGGCAACTTTTTTTGAGGGTAAAAAAGGTGCGAAGAACACTATCGTAGTTGTCAGCGATTTCCAATGCCCCTACTGCCGCAAAGCCCACGCAATACTGAAAGGTATGCTGGCGCAGGCTAAACCGAACGTAGCTGTGTATATGGTTGCGCTTCCCCTTGCCATCCACCCGAAAGCGACAATCTATTCAAAAGTATTTGAAGCAGGTCTTGCTCTCGGTAAAGATTTCTCTGACGAACTTTATTCAACAGATCAGGCGACAGATTCTAAAACTGATGCTCAGATAATTGACATGTTCGCCGCAAAATCAGGCAATCCCGCAAAATTCAAAACACTTGCAAACTCAAAACAGATTGCAGCTAAAATTGAAGCACAGGCTAAATACGCCGCATCTCTCGGCATCACCGGCACACCTCACCTCTACTTTAACGGTAAAGGAGTAGGCGGGTTTAATCCGGAGATGTATGAGATGGCTATCCGCGACATGAAATAATATATTGCCGTTTATAACACTTCGCAGGTCTGCGTTGTCGGTGCAAAAAATATTGCTCATGTACTTTGCATGTACACTGCGCATATTTTTTGTCCTCCGCCTTGACCTGCTCGGTTCTAAACAGCAATTAAGAAAGTATACAAGCCCGCGTTTTCTGCGGGCTTTCTTTTGTCCCGTTTCGCTCCCTTCCTTTTTAAGGGAGATAGATCGCTTCACCCTTTCAGGGTTCGCGAAGACGAAAATTAAACTGTCTCTGCGAGCCGAAGGCGAAGCAGTCTTTGTTTTACGCCCCCCTTTGATAAAGGAGGGTCGGGGTGGATTTTCTTCTCCCCGCAACAGCTTATATTTTACTTCTTGATATTGAACTGCTTAAAAGTTATTATACACAACCAATGAAAGGCATGAGGTGAACAATGGCAACGGTTCTTGATTTTGAAGCGCCTATAGTTGAGATCGAGGCACAGCTTGACGAGCTTCGCAACCTTCCGGGGATGAACGGTGATCAGCTTAACAAAGAGATCACAAGTCTTGAAGACAAACTGGCAAAGGTCAGAGCAAACATATATAAACGTCTCACTCCCCAGCAGAAAGTCATGGTGGCGCGCCACCCCGACAGACCCTATACGCTGGACTATATTCAGAATATCTTTACCGATTTTACCGAACTCCACGGCGACAGACTGTTCCGCGAAGACCCCGCACTTGTATGCGGAATGGCAAAGCTGGACGGTGAACCCGTTATGGTTATCGGTCATCAGAAAGGACGCAACACAAAAGAGAATATCCACCGCAACTTCGGTATGGTTAATCCTGAAGGCTACAGAAAGTCACAGAGACTTTTCGAGATGGCAGACAGGTTCAAACGCCCCGTAATAACATTCGTTGACACACCCGGAGCATATCCGGGTATCGGTGCGGAAGAGCGCGGACAGGCGGAAGCAATCGCGAAAAGCCTTATGGTCATGGCAGGTCTTAAAGTGCCTATGATAACAGTTATCGCAGGCGAAGGCGGTTCCGGCGGTGCTCTTGCAATTGCTATGGGCAACCGTGTCGGCATGCTGGAACATTCCGTATATGCTGTTATCAGCCCCGAAGGCTGTGCATCTATCCTCTGGAAAGACGCGGCATATGCAGGCAGAGCGGCGGAAGCGCTTAAGCTTACATCCAAAGACCTGAAAGAACTGAACATCATCGACGAAATAATAGAGGAACCTATGGGCGGTGCCCACAGGAACCACCCTGCAACAGCGGTTAAGGTGAAAGACTTTATAGTCAGAAACCTCGCGGAACTGAAAACAATGTCGCCTGACCAGCTTTTTGAGGACAGGTATCAGAAGTTCCGCAATATGGGCGTTTTCGCCGAGTAAGCATGAACGAAATAAAAAGACTTTGCGAAGATGTCGCCAATAAGGTAGCAGCAGGCGAAGTCGTTGAGCGTCCTTATAATGTCGTAAAAGAGCTGATGGAAAACTCTGCCGATGCCGGTGCGGACAGTCTGTCCGTTGTTGTTGAAAACGGCGGGGCAGGGTATATAAGCGTTACGGACAACGGAAAAGGCATAGTGCCGGACGACCTGCCTCTGGCGGTTGAACGGTTTGCCACCAGCAAGATATCAACAGTTGAGGACGTATACCGCGTATCAACCTTTGGGTTCCGCGGCGAGGCGCTGGCGGCGATATCATCCGTTTCCGATTTTTCCATCCGCTCATTCCGCAAAGGGTACATAGGCGCGGAACTGCGCATAAAATACGGCGAAAAATCCGATATCCTCCCCGCTCCCATGCAGGAGGGGACAAGGGTTGAGGTTAAGTCGCTGTTTGCCAACGTTCCAGCGCGTCTGAAATTCTTCAAAAATTACCAGACAGAAGAGAAGGAGATAGCACGCTTCGTGCGGCAGTTTTCCGTCATAAACCCTCATGTATCCGTTGAACTGGATATAAACGGCAAACGGGTATATTCCGCCGATAAGTCCGAAGATATGCTGAAGCGCGCGAAAAAGGTGTTTCAGGAGACGGAAGTTGTTTACGGCGAAAACGAGTTTGAAGATATGAATGTAAAGGCGGCGGTCACTCTGCCGTCGGTGCATAAATTCCGCAAAGACATGATAATCATAGGCATCAACGGGCGGGTTGTAAAAGATCTTTCTCTGGTACAGGCTGTAATAACAGCTTATCACAGACTTATCCCCGACGGAAAGTTTCCCGCGGCGGCGATATCCCTTCATATGGATCCTGAAAAAGTAGATGTGAATGTCCATCCGGCAAAGACAGTTGTTAAGCTGCTGGATTCAAGAGAGATATTCAGCTTCGTACATAACACAGTCAAAAAGATTCTGGAAGAGGCAGGCAGGGAGACGGGCGAGCAGATGCGCGCGCCGGAACCTGTTTACAAGCCTGTCACGGTTTACGAATCAAAATATAACGAAAAGAACTATTCAAAAGATACTGTGCGCAGTTTTGACATGGCGAAGGAACTTGAAACAGTTCAGTATTCTGCGCGTGCCGAAGATGCCGTGAAGATTCCGGACGTTCCCGAAGAGGAGAGGGTGCGCGTCGTCGGTCAGCTTTTCAACACTGTGATAGTGTGTGAAAAGGGGGATGAGGCGTTTTTCATTGACCAGCACGTTGCACACGAACGGGTACTTTACGAAAAATATCTTGAGGAAAAGACCGTTTCCGTACCTTCCATAGTGCTTTACGAGCCTATCCTTATAGACGTTACTGAGGACGAGGCTGATATCATTGAAAAAGGTTCTGAAGTGCTTTCCGCATTCGGATATGATATAGAACCTTTTGGCGGGAACAGCCTTAAGGTCAGCCGTGTGCCTTCCGACGTTCTGAACCGCGACATTTCAAAAGAGATACGCGAAATTCTCGCAGATATGATAGAGAACCGCAAGGACAGCAGTGTTGACTACCGCGTGATTGTCATGAGCTGTAAGAACGCCGTAAAAGCCGGAGACAAGCTTGAGATGCACGAGATGCGCAAGATAGTGGACGACCTTTTCCACACATCAAACCCCTATACATGTCCCCACGGCAGACCCATAGTCTTTAAAATGGACAGGGCTTGGCTGTTCAGGAAATTTGACAGATGAGAATACCTGTCGTAACTGGTCCCACGGCAACAGGCAAAACCGCCGCCGTTCTGGGGCTTGCCAAAGATAACCCCATAGAGATAATCAGTGCCGACGCTTATCAGGTTTACAGACACATGGACATAGGCACGGCGAAAGCTTCTGCGGAGGAGCTTGCAAGCGTGCCGCACCATCTGATTGACGTTATGAATCCAGATGAGACCTATTCCGCAGGAATATTTTTCGAGCAGGCGGAGCGTATCATTGCGGATGTGCTTTCACGGGGCAAAATACCTGTTATCGCTGGCGGAACCGGACTTTACATAGAATCACTTCAAAAAGGCATATTCGCCGCACCTGAAAGGGACAGAGACCTCAGAGAGGAACTTGAGAGGGATGCTGAAATCAGAGGATATGAGGCGCTGCATGCGGAACTTATGATTATAGATCCCGAATTTGCCGCCAATGTAAAACCTGCGGACAGAACGCGCATCGTGCGCGGGCTGGAACTTAACCGACAGCTGGGAATGAACGTTAAAGATGCCCAGAGAAAATATCATCGCAATCCCGCATACGAATATGATATATTTGTTATAGGCGGCGACAGACAGCTCATTTATGATCGAATAAACTCAAGAGTTGTTAAGATGCTTGAAAGCGGCTGGGCGGTCGAAGTGAGAAAACTGCTGGAAATGGGTTACGACGAATCAATGGATTCCTTCAAAGCGATAGGTTACAGGGAAATAGCCGGATGTATCCGCAGCGGTAACGATATATTTTCAGTTTGCGAGAGGATACAGACAGCAACAAGAAACTTCGCAAAACGTCAACTGACATGGTTTCGGCATATGCAGAACACTACGCATGCAGACATGCTCGACACTCAGCTGGTAAAAATACTTTCAAGAGCTATTTTCTCTTGAATTAGAACTGTATTTTGGATAAAGTATAAAATATTGTTAACACAATTTTACTTATTTTTCTGTTTTTAGGGGGCTCGTAATGAGCAAGAAAATCAATATTCAAGATGTGTTCCTGAACCACCTTAGAAAAAAACGCATACCTATGACAGTGTATCTGGTCAACGGCGTCAAGATTGAAGGCGTTATCAAGGGGTTCGACAACTTTGTGATTATTATGAAAGATGAATCTCAGAAAATGATCTACAAACACGCTATCTCAACAATTGAGCCTTCTGAGGAAATCCTCGAACTCGAAATGAACTGATGGTTACAGGCGGCGGATTCAGGCAGACCGGAAAGGTCATATTCTTTAATGCGGTTCTTTACAGCAAAGACCATGTAAAAGACCCTGATGAGTTCGCTCGTCCTCTTTTCGGGGATCCTATCCTTAAGTCTGCGGAGTTCGATTTTTCGCACACCTCCTATTATGAACCGGAGATGGGCGCAAATCTCGCAAAATATTTTGCGCTCTACGATCTTGTGGAACATCCCGACAATCTGCCGGATTATAAGATACATGCGGTGAGCATAGAAGATTCGCTCGCCATAGGCAAACACAGGGTTATCAACATCGACCCAGGTTATGTTGCCATGGAAAAAATTATTGCAGCAAGTACAAAGAACTTTACCCACAGAATATATCTGCGCGATAATATCTATGGCGATCTGCAGCTTTACCGCAGAAAAGGTTCGTATGTACCACTTGAATGGACGTTTCAGGACTATCAGTTCGATTTTGTCTTAGGTTTTTTTGAAAAAGCCAGAAAAATTCTCGAACAGCGTATAGGAATGCCTGAAACCTGTGGTATAATTCAGGAAAAGAAAAGACCCGACAGGCGTTAAATGAAGACCAACATAGTTTTTGTCGTCATAATAGGCGTTCTGATTTTTTATATGGTGTTCGGACACAACGGCATCCTGAAATACAGGGAACTTGCCTCTATCCGTGCGTCCTATGAAAAGCGTATCGAAGAGACCGACAAGAAGGTCAAAGACCTTACGGATGAGCTTAATCTCGTGCGTAAAGACAAAGACTACCTTGAAATGCTCATCAAAAAAGATCTGAATATGAAAAAACAGGATGAAGACCTCTATATCCTTGAGCATAAAGACAAACAGTCTGAGAAAAAATCAGAAAAATCCAAATGAATAAGTATACCGTCACGGAACTCACAAGGACTGTTAAACAGCTTCTTGAGGGTACCTTCAAAGACAATATCGCAGTTAAAGGCGAAATATCCAGTTTTTCAGTATCTCCTGCCGGACACCTGTATTTCGTTCTGAAAGATGAAAAATCACAGATAAAATGCGTTATGTTCAAAGGTTCCGCTATGACTATGCGGGACTATAATCCCAAAAACGGCGACAGTGTTGAGGCGATAGGCGAGCTTACGGTTTATGAGGCGGGCGGAAACTATCAGCTTCTGGTGAAACGGATGGATTACGATTCCGTCGGGCTGTTCTGGAAGCTTTTTGAAGAGGTCAAACGTAAACTTGAAGCGGAAGGACTTTTTGATGAGAGCCGCAAAAAGACCGTCCCCGTTCTGCCTAAAAGGGTTGCGGTTGTGACCTCTGCCACCGGAGCCGCTATTAAGGATTTTCTGGTCACAATGAAGAACACAGGAGGCGTTTTTGCCGTGGATGTGTGGTCTGTGCCTGTTCAGGGCAAAGATGCCATTGCGCCCATCGTAAAAGCGCTTAACACCGCAGGAGCTATGACAGGCAGATATGACGTTCTTGTGCTTATGCGCGGCGGCGGTTCTCTGGAAGACCTTGCAGTGTTCAACGAGGAACAGGTGGCAAGGGCGCTTTCGGCATGCGCCGTGCCGACTGTCAGCGCCATAGGACACGAACGGGATTTTTCCATATGTGATTTTGTTGCAGACGTCAGGGTCGCGACACCCACAGCGGCTGCGGCTCAGCTTTCCGCAGGGTATGTGAACGCCGTGCGGGATATCGACAGTCACAGAAAGCGTATGGCGGAGCTGACGCTTAACAGACTTTATCAGCAGGTGCAGAGACTTGACATGCTTCATGCCGGCGTTATAGCCGCGTCGCCTCTGCACAGGATAAACAGAGACAGGCAGAGGCTGGCTTTTCTTGATAAGTCATTGATGTCTGAGATAAAAGAAATAATAAATAAAAAAAACATACATTTATCCGAACTTACTGGTATACTACATTCATTGTCGCCCGCTGCAAGGGCACAAAAAGACCGCAGAAATCTGGACGGTCTTTTGTCTGTTATGCGGGAAAAAACGCTTGCAAATCTGAACAGAACCTCTGTTCGGGCGGACAGGCTTAACGCAAGGATTTCATTGCTCTCCCCTATTAGGAGTGCTGAAAAATACATGAACGCCGTTGAAAGGCTGGAAAGCAGAATGTCTGTTTCTGTGCAGAGAAGGACGGCGGAAAACAAAGCTAGACTTGAACCCCTGATGGCGAAGCTATACACGCTTAATCCCGACAATCTTCTGGAAAAAGGTTACGCGCGGGTGACGCTGAACAAAAAAGTTATAAGCAGCGTATTTGATGTGCGTTTGCAAGATGAGCTTGAAATAAGGCTGAAGGACGGGTATATTAGCAGCTTCGTAACCGGTAGGAAAGTCTCGGAGGACAAGGATGGAAAGAATCCCGATCACGACTGAAGGGTATGCAACACTTAAAAAAGAACTGGAAAAACTCAAGTCTGTTGATAGAAAAGAGGTTGTTCTCGCTATCGAAGAGGCGAGAAGCCACGGCGACCTCAGCGAAAATGCCGAATATGATGCTGCAAAAGAACGTCAGGGTATGATCGAAGCGCGTATTGCCGAGCTTGAAAGCAAAATGGGCAGATTTCAGGTTATTGATACCACAGCGCTTTCCGGTGAAAAGATTGTTTTCGGAGCCACTGTGGTTATTGAGAATGTGGAAACTTCCGAAAAGAAAAAATATAAGATAGTCGGTCCCGACGAGGCTAACATCTCCAAAGGTACCGTATCCATCATGTCGCCCCTTGCGAGAGCTCTTGTGAACAAGAAAGCTGGCGATGAGGTTGTCGTTCAGGCACCCGGCGGCGATATTGAATATGAGATCCTTTCTGTAGACTTCAACTGATAATGATACGCCCCTGCAAATCTTTGCGGGGGCGCTCTCTTTCTTTAATTTCCCTTTAATGTTCTTTTTCCCTCGAAACGTCAGCCCATGCGTTGTATATTGGTGGTATAAAATTCAGGGAGACGGATATGAAAGTTTTTTTTACGATCGCCTTGTCGTGCGTTTTGATATCCCATGCTTATGCTGCCGGCAGTTTTGAAGACTACAGAAAGTCTGTTATGGGTGAATATCAAAACTATCTGGACGAGATGGACAGGCAGTTTTCCGCCTTTCTGAAACAGCAGTGGAAAGAATATAAAGGTCAGAAACCCGTTAAACAGTATGAGGAACCGAAACCTGTTGTTCAGCCCGTGACAAAACCGGAAGTTAAACCCGAACCTGTAAAAATCGTTCCCAAGCCTGTGCCTGCTCCTGTTGTGGTGCCTGCACCGAAACCGGAACCTGTCAAAGAACTGCCGAAAGCAGAAACTCCGAAACCGACAGTTAAGCCGAAAGAGGAGCCTGCAGAACCGAAAGAACCGCAGCCGTCTTTCAGCGGCGAAATTCCTGAACCTACACCTTTTTATGCTCCTGTTCAGGAAGGGGACACAGTTGATCTGACATTTTTCGGTCTCAGTGTCAGAATACCTTACGACAGAAAAATTAAAACCAGCGTACAGAAGCCGATATCTTCCGATAATGTAGCAAAATGGTGGGAGTCTGTGGCTTCTGCCGATTATGGCAAATCACTCAAAGTTCTTGATAAAACAGCAAAAGACGCAAGCCTGAGTGACTGGGGATACGTCATGCTTGTAGACAGGTTCACTTCAAAACTGATGTTTGATGCTTCGGAACAGAAGATGCTGGCGTGGTTTTTCCTTGTGAAAAGCGGCTATAATGCGAAACTGGGATATACCAAATCAGGCTATACGAAACTGATGCTGCCTGCCGATGCCAGCCTGTACGATATCTCTTTCTATACATTCGATAATAAAAAATTCTACCTGGTGAATACGCTGGAAAAGATAAGCACATCAACAGACCCGCTTTATACCTATAAAGGCAACTATCCTACAGCTACTAAATCCGTAAGTTTTACGGGAATGAAACAGCCTAAGCTTTCTTTTGCGCGTTTCGACAGAGACCTTACGTTTGAATATGACAGGAACAAATACACCGTAAAAGCTGTGGCGAATAAATATGACATTGCTTATCTGACATCCTTCCCGCAGACCGATCTGCCTGTTTATACTTCCGCATCTGTTCCTCAGTGGGTCGATAAAACGGTTCTGCCGACTCTTACAACCATAATTCAGGGCAAATCCACGGAAGAGAGCATAAATATCCTTCTGCGCTTTGTGCAGACCGCGTTCCCCTACAAAACTGACGACCAGCAGTTCGGTAAAGAAAAATCCTTCTATGCGGAAGAGATAATCTATTATCCCTACAGCGATTGCGAAGACAGAAGTATATTCTTTGCGTATCTCGTTGAAAAACTGCTGAAAAAAGACGTTGTGCTTCTGAATTATCCCGACCACGTTGCAACTGCTGTTGATATGGGTGACAAAACTGTCGGCGCATATCTTCCATATAAAGGCAAAAAATATACTGTAGCCGACCCGACATATATCAATGCAACTGTGGGCATGGTAATGCCTCAGTATAAAACGGTTAGTCCCGAAATAGAGGAAACAGGCATTTAGACCGTTTATGAAATTTATGTCATAGTTTATGGGATGATAACAGGATCATATAAAGATGAGATCGCGTCGGGCAACGCCCTCGCAAAACTGAACGAAATTAAGTCTCTGCGAGGAACGAGGTGACGAAGCAGTCTCGTATTCCACCTCCTTTGTCTAAAGGGAGGCTTAAGTGAAAAAATATCAAAAACAAATCAAATGAGATCGCGTCGTCGCTGAAGCTCCTCGCGAAGACGTTTTTCTCTGCCCGTCTCTGCGAACCCTGCATGGGGGAAGCAGTCTCAATTCTTATAATACGCGACATTATTTATGAGATATGTTTGAGCGACGTGAGGCTTTTGCCGAGCATAGCGTTGGCGAAATTTTTCCATGGGTGGAGAAAATTTCGTGGTTATTTGATCGCTTCGGGCATACCGCCCTCGCGAAGACGGGCGCAACTCTTTAATGATTATGTTGGATGTTTAATTTTTTCTTTTGAACTGGATGACGTTGTTGCCGGAAGAGGGCGCATCTTCTGAAGAATCATCAAAATCTTCAGTTTTTTCCTCTTTTTCGATAGGTTTGGGTGCTGTTTTTCTGTTTTGAGGTTTAAAGCTGAACATGAATTCAGGCTTGACCGGATCGTTGAATATCGCGCTGACGGCATCCACCGGAATATAAAGGCTTTCCCAGCTTCCTGAAAATTTCATATTCACCAAAATGCTGTCTTCTTCCATGTCGAGTTTGTCATATGAATATGAGCTGAAAACAAGCACTATGCCGTTCTTTTTTTCTTCACCTATCAGACCGCGGGAGCCTATGATAAGTTCCGGATGCGGCATAAGGTGTATAAAGAATTTTTCGTAATTGTTCAGTATTTCTTTTAAAACGTTCAGTCTGAAATCAGTCATGAAAACAGAATACAATAGTTAACATCGACAGTCAACGCCAAGGTTTGCGCAAATGCCAATTACTAGCCTATAATCATTTTCTGGCTTTCTACAAGCTGTTTAAGAGATGAAAAATCATTTCTTGCCTGACTGATCATCTTTGCAAAAACCTCTGCCGTGGCGAGGGCATCTCCAAGTGCGGTGTGGCGTCCGTTGCAGACGACCTTATACTTTTCAAGGAGGTAATCAAGGCTGACATGTTCCTCTTTTTTCCTTATTGATCTGGAATAGATGAACATAGTGTCCAGCCATTGATTGTGGAGCGCACATCCGTAGCAGTCCTCAAGTTCTTTGTTTATCATTTTTAAGTCGAAATTTATGTGGTGTCCGACTATGACGGAACTGCCGACAAAATTAATGAAATCCGGCAGAACCTCACCGGCAGTGGGTTTGTCAGCCACCATTTCGTCGGTGATATTATGCCATTTTATAGATTCAACAGGGATAGAAATTTCAGGGTTTATGAATGAGTTATAGAAGTCTATTATCTTAAAGTTCTGCACTTTTACGGCAGCTACATTAATTATTTTTGCGGTGGTGAGGTCGAGTCCTGTGGTTTCGGTGTCAACAACGGAAAACACAGTATTTTCGATACTTTCATCCAGTGTTATATTTTTAGCAAAATTATCACACAGCTTATTAACATAGACAGATATGGGGTCTTTGGCTTTTTCTGCGGCAGTTTTTTTATTGAAAAATTTACCTATCATGTCGCTGAACCTTGTAATGAAATGCTATTTTATTTAGAGTTATTGTAAAACCAAAACAGATTTATTGCAATATGCTTTCTCGTGTATTAGTGTATATTTTAGCGTTGCGGTGAAAAGACACAGCGTATGAGGAATTTATGATTCTTATTAATGACAGATACCGCAGGGTGCTCTCTATATCCCTGCCATCTGCATTCCATAATCTCATGAATATGGTGCAGACGATGATAGATATGCTGTTTGTGGGGCGCATATCGGCGGTAAGCCTTGCTTCCGTCGGTGTGAGTATGCAGTATACGGCACTTTTATACGCCTTCATGTCGCTTGTGTATGTCGGAACAAACGTTCTTGTATCGCGTTTCTATGGCTCGAAAGAAATGAGGAAAGCGGGACAGACCGTTTATGTAATGATACTTTTTTCATTCATTATGTCGCTGCCGCTTATGTTCTTCTGCATGTTTAACGCACCGGTTCTGTTCGAGATCCTTGGAACCGGCGAAGACGTGGTTCGCGAGGGAACTGTCTATATTTCAACCTATTCATACGCTTTGCCTGCGCTGTTTGTTCAGGGTGTGCTTTTCAGCGGACTCAATGCCCTTGGTAAAACAAAGATTCCGCTTTATATCAGCATATCGGGAAATATTCTAAACGTTTTCCTCGACTGGTCAATGATATTCGGTCATTTCGGATTTCCCGCAATGGGGATAAAGGGCGCGGCTCTTGCCACTGTGATCGTTATTTATTACCAGCTTGCCATATATTTTATCTGCTATTTTTTCAGCAAAGATATAAGAATAATTCCGTCGTTCGATATGGGCATCTTAAAGCGCGGGATCAAGGTTGCTATCCCTGCATGGCTTGAGCGTATTGTTGCGCATCCGTCATACCTCGTACTGTCCGCTCTTGTGGCAAAATTCGGCGTTGATGCTCTGGCGGGGTATCAGGTCGGACTGCGCATTGAGGGGCTGGCGTTCATGCCGGGAGTGGGCTTTATATTCGCCAGTATGGCGCTGGTGGGGCAGGGACTTGGAGCAGGCAACCCCGACGAGGCGGAGAAGGACGCATATGCGGCTACGATATCGGCATCGGTGATAATGGGCGTGCTGGGGCTTCTGATGACCGCTTTTCCATATGCCATAGCGGGTATATTCACCAACAATCAGGCGACTCTGGAAAACGCCGCATGGTATCTGCGCATAATGGGTGTTTCGCAGGTGCCTCTTGCCGTGTGTTTTGTTATTTCCGGAAGCCTGCGCGGGGCAGGGGATACGAACATGACGTTCGCCATAAACGCTGTTTCTCTCTGGGGGCTTCGCATACTTCCCGCATGGCTTCTTACATATTATGTGACCAATTCCGTTTGGATATATCTTGTCGCGATGATAGAATCCGTTGTGCGGGCTGCGATACTGCTGGTTCGTTTCAGAACCGGAAAGTGGAAATCAATTAATGTTTAGAAAGGGTTAAAGCAGGAAAAGCCGTCTTTGAATTCCGGTTTCCGTATCAGGCATTGTTCGGTTCTTCTTTCGCATCTGTCGGCGAATACGCACTTTGAATCGAAAGCGCGCCCGTTAAAGGTTATTGTGCCTTTAATTGTGTTCAGGTACTCACGCGAATCGCCAACGACCGGAACGCAGGCTTTCAGCGCTCGTGTGTAGGGGTGACGCATAGTGCCTTTTTCCATGTCCGCACTTGTAATGCGCTCCATCATTTCACCTGCATACATAATATAGCTTTCGTCGGCTATTCTCGCCAGCAATCCCAGATCGTGGGTGATGAATATAACGGACAGATTCTTTTCGCGGTTGAGTTTTTTTATCAGCAGAAGTATCTGCTGCTGGATGGTGACGTCGAGTGCTGTCGTGGGTTCGTCGGCAATAAGCACCTCCGGGTCGGACGACAGTGCTATGGCGATCATGACGCGCTGGTTCATGCCGCCTGAAAGCTGGTGGGGATAGGAGTTCATACGTTCCGCAGGATGGGGTATCTCGACCTCTGTCAGCAGCGCGACAGCTTTATCCCATGCCTCTTTCTTCTGCATCTTCGGGTTATGCGTCAGTATGGCTTCCGTAATCTGCGCTCCGACTGTGAAAACAGGATTGAGCGAGCCTGTGGGGTTTTGAAATATCATGGATATCTTCGCGCCTCTCACAGATGCGAAGTCTTTTTCGTCTTTAAGTTCCCTGCCGTCAAGAATTATGCTTCCTGCTGTTTTTACAACGGGTTTTCTGATAAGATTCAGAATGGTTTTGGCAAGGATGGTTTTTCCGCTGCCCGATTCGCCGGCGATACCCAGAATTTCGCCTTTTTGCAGGCTGAACGAAATATCGCGGAGGATTATAAAAGGGTTGTCAGAGCTTTTAAGTTCGACTGATAAATTATTAATTGACAGCATGGGCAAAATATATTTGATATTTGATTCTTTGTCTATACAATATAAGTATGCACTACGGAGCTATCTTGATTTAACCAATGAAAATACCATCATCAAAAATAGACGAAATACTCGAAGCAAGCGATATTTACGAGATAATTAACGATGTTGTCCCTCTGAAAAAGATGGGTAACAGCTTTAAAGGGCTTTGTCCTTTTCACTCGGAGAAGACCCCCTCGTTCAACGTTCACCCCGACAAAGGTTTTTACCACTGCTTCGGATGCGGAACGGGCGGGAACGTGATATCGTTTGTGATGAATTATTACAACCTGCCGTTTCCGGAGGCTGCGCGCTTTCTGGCGGACAGGTACGGCGTTACCATAGAATATGAAGGAGCGGAGGTCAGCCAGACGGCAAAGGACATCGCCGCTCTGCATGAGGAGCTTGTGCTTGATGCCAGAAAAAATCTTTATTCAGGCACCGGTAAGGAAGCTCTCAATTATCTGAAAGGGAGAAATTTCTCCGACACACTTCTGGAAAAGTTCATGGTTGGCTATTTCCCGCAGAAGTTTGACACGGAGAAATATGTCCGCAAATACGACAAAAGCGTGCTTTTGGGGTCGGGACTCTTGAAAGAGGGACAGTACGGCATGCGCCTGATGTTTTTCGACAGGGTTATGATTCCTGTTCGGGGTGTCACAGGCAGAACGATAGCTTTTTCCGGCAGAACCCTCACAGGGCAGATGCCTAAATATATAAATTCTCCTGAGACTGAGATATTCAAAAAGCGCAGAGTGCTTTTTAACCTTGATCTGGCTAAGGAGCATATCCGGAAGAAAGGGCACGTGCTTATTGTTGAAGGTTATTTTGACGTGATGCGTCTTTATGATAAAGGGTTCGGCAACTGCGTCGCCACAATGGGAACTGCGCTTACGTCCGAGCACGTTTCTTTACTGAAACGTTTTACCGACGATACGTACATGCTCTACGACGGTGACGATGCGGGGTACAATTCCGCGCTTAAAAGTCTCGACCTGTTTGTTGCGGCGGACAGTTTTCCTATGGTCATCTTTCTGCCGAAAGAGGACGACCCTGACACGTTCCTCGACAGAGAGGGTGCGGAAGGTTTTGAGGCACTGCTTGAGACGAGAAAGGATCTGTTCGTTTTCACCGCCGAAACGCTGATGGAAAATTCGGGCGACATGAACGCGCGTTTGAGAAATCTTGAACGGATGAAACAGATGCTTACTAAGGTTAAAAGCCCTTATAGAAAAGAACATTATGCTGAAAAACTGGCGGAGATATTTAATGTCGGCAAAGAAATGCTGAAAAAGGATATTGACCTTTCCGCCGCAAATAATAGTTTAAAAATAGTCAGCAGGCGTACTGAAAGAAACAGCAGGCGTCCGGCTACCTACATATACGAACGCGAGTTTATCGCAGCGCTGTTTAAATTGCCCGAAGACGTAGCACTTATGCAGACAGAAAATATTATGCCGGAGTTTTTTCACGATAAAATTCTGGCGGATATATACAAAAAAGTGCTTGATGTTTTGCGTGATGGTGATAATATCAGTGTCCTTTTGTGCTCACCCGACGTGGGCAGCGAACTGTCGGAGGCGGTCATAAATATGCCCGACACCGATATCTACCGACTGGCGGCAGCTACCAGAGAAAAGCTGATTTCAAACTCGGTTATGGACTCCCTGTCGAAAGAGATAAAAAGCTCCGATGGCGGGGCGAAGGCGCGTGAGCTTGCGATCAAAAGATTTGAGCAGGCAGGACGCATGATGCGCAAAAGGAACCCGGAGGACTGAATCTGATGTCGAGAAAGATCAAAAGCCCTGAAGTCAAGAACATTATTGCCCTTGGAAAAGAAAAGGGATTTCTCACCTTCGATGAAATAAACGAAAATTTGCCGGACGACGTACTTACAACGGAGCTCATTGACGAAATCATGATGCTTCTCGCCCAGCTTAAGATAGACGTCATCGACAGCAAGGTGGACAAACCCGGTTTGTTTACTGCCGATGAGGATATTGATGACGAAGACGAAGAACCTTTCGGTATCCTGAAAGACGTCGGCGAAGAAACCATAAGCACCGACGACCCCGTGAGGCTCTATCTGAAAGAGATGGGCAACATCCCTCTGCTTAACCGCGACGAGGAGATAGAAGTTGCAAAAGAGATAGAGGACGGTCAGCGCAAGGTTCTCCGCGCAGTTCTGCTCTACCCGAAAACCGCCGCAAAGATAATGGAAATCGCGGACGGTATTAAAAATGACAGCATGAGGCTTAAGGATATCATTGACATAGAGGATGAGCTTGAAAGCGAACCTGTGGATATCGACGAGCCGGATGCCGAGATAACAAGAAGTCTTGATGAAGACGTTGAGCCTGTAGAGGACAGCGACGAAGATTTTATAAAAGAAGAAGAGCCGGAAGAAGTGGAAGAGGCGGAAGAGGAAGCTGCTGTCGAAGCGGCAGCCATAACCGTTGACGAAAAAGAACTCATGATCAAGGAGCAGTATATCGCCATACTGGAAGATATCGCATCCAAACTTAAGCAGAACATCATGATCAACGACAGGATCAAAGAAGATAAGCTTAGTCTGGACGAGATACTTTCCCTTAAACAGACGATGCACGATTCCGTTGACGACATAACCGATAAGCTTCTTGAAATAAAAGTTAATTACTCAAAAATATGCAACATAGCCGGCGATATTAAATACGCTTATTCATCCATTGTGGACGGTTCCAGAGAGCTTGAAAAGCTGTGCCGTCTGGTGAAGTTTACCGGATATCCCGAACTCGCTCTCATATGCGAAGACGATATAAAATGTGCCTGCGAAAAACGCGGCATGAACGTTAACGACGTTGCCACTGTTCAGAAAAAGTTTAAGAATGCCAAAAAGAACTATGACACTGCAATGAATTCGCTCGGTTTTGACAAAGCGGAACTGGACGTTATACACGACAGCCTTGTCATGGGCGAATCCGAGACAGAGGCGGCAAAATCGAAACTTATCGAGGCGAACCTCCGTCTTGTTGTGTCCATTGCAAAGAAATATACCAACAGAGGGCTGCAGTTCCTTGACCTTATTCAGGAAGGCAACATCGGTCTTATGAAGGCCGTTGAAAAATTTGAGTATAAACGCGGTTACAAGTTCTCCACCTATGCAACGTGGTGGATACGTCAGGCTATAACACGCGCCATAGCAGATCAGGCGCGCACCATCCGTATCCCCGTGCACATGATAGAAACAATCAATAAAATGATGAAGATAACCCGTCAGCTCCAGCAGGACATGGGACGCGAACCCACACCGGAAGAGATATCCCTGAAGATGGATATTCCTGTCGAGAAGATAAAAAAGGTCATGAAGATAGCCAAAGAACCCGTATCACTTGAAACGCCCATAGGCGAGGACGAGGATTCGAGCCTTGGCGACTTCATAGAGGATAAATCCGCCAAAAATCCTTCGGAGGAGGTGACATACCTCAAGCTGAAGGAACATACCCAGCAGATACTGGAAACTTTGAGCCACAGAGAGTCTGAGGTGCTTAAACTGCGCTTTGGAATCAACTGCGACTCCGACCATACACTTGAAGAGGTAGGTAAGAAATTCAATGTCACACGCGAACGTATCAGACAGATCGAAGCAAAAGCATTGAGGAAACTGCGCCACCCCACAAGAAGCAGAATTTTGAAAACTTTTACTGAATAAAAGTGTTGACAAAACCGTAATTTACGAGTAAAAACATCACTCCCAAGGGCCAATAGCTCAGTTGGCTAGAGCCACCGGCTCATAACCGGTAGGTCGCTGGTTCGAGTCCAGCTTGGCCCATTTTTTTAACTTTTAAATATCACAGAGAAAGGACTAAGTGGCAAGGATAAGAGATTTAAAAAATTATTTGGAGAAGGGGATCGCTGATCGTGACCGTCAATACGACTGGGACAACAGCGGGAACCAGATTGTACCTGACGACAGGGAGATCACTAAAGCCGCATTTGCACTTGATCCTTCAGAAAAGGTTATTAACAAAGCAATAGAAGAGGGGTGTGAGGTTCTGATAACTCATCACCCCCTTTTTTTTGGCTCACTGAAAAGCCTTAATTTCGACAAACCTTTCGACAGAAAAGTAATCAAAGCTATTCAAAACGGACTTTCAGTTCTTTCGCACCACACAAGTCTCGACCTTGCGGATTACAGCCTTAACGATCACCTTTGTGCGCTTCTCGGCGGCAAAGTTGAGGAGAACCTCATAACAGAGGGACATATCGAAATGGTGAAATTCGTCGTCTTTGTGCCTGTTACGCACTCTCAGGCTGTCAGGGATGCAATGGCGGCGGCGGGTGCGGGAAATATAGGGAATTACTCGGATGTTTCCTTTTCGGCAGAGGGAACAGGACGCTTTAAGCCGTGTGACGGTGCAAACCCGTTCATCGGAAAACAGGGCGAAATAGAAGAAGTTCACGAACACCGCATTGAATCAATCATAGAAAAATCAAAAGTTAACAATCTCATCAAAGAAGTCATAAAAGCTCACCCTTACGAAGAGGTCGCATACGACGTTTATCCCGTTTTGGGCGGCGCCGAATACGGACTCGGACGCGTGGCCTCATACGAAACGGCAATGCCCATGTCCCGTTTCCTTGACCATGTGCGCTTTGTTCTGGGAGCCGACGCTCTCAGAGTCAACACTTCCGACCTTTCAGGCAGGGTCCGACGCTTTGCCGTTGTAACAGGCAGCGGAGCCTCTGTATGGAAAAAATGCATCGGCAGGGCGGACGTCCTTGTCACCGGCGATATGAAGCACCACGAGGCGCTTGACGCCCACGAGGCAGGCATAACCATCGTTGATGCAGGGCATTTCCACACTGAACGGATTTTTATGAAGTATCTTGCAGAAAAAATAAGTGTAAAGTTCAATATAAAATCAGTGTTGATAGACGAAGAACCGCCTATCATCAACTGGAGGTAATGTACATGTTGGAGATCATTTCGCAGCTTATCGAGATTCAGCGTCTGGACAATCTGGTAGCCGATGCAGAAGCAAAACTTGCAGGTCAGCCTGAATATGTTCAGAAAGCGCAGGCGGAGCTTGATAAGGCTCAGGCGGCTTTCGACGAATTCAATGCAAAATATGAAAAGGACCTTGCCGCTAAAACTCAGGTTGAGACAGCCTATGAAGAGGGCAAAGTGTTACTTGAAAAAGCACAGAAAAAACTTCCCGATGTTAAAAACAACAAGGAATATGAAGCTGTACTTAAAGAGATGGACACTCTTAAAAAGAATGTCTACGAATCAGAACTGAGGCTTGCAGAGCTTTCAGAGTCTGTGGACAGATGCAAGGCTGAAAATCAGTCTGTCATTGATAAGCTTGATAAAATGAAAGAAGAGCTTGAATTCACCAGAACTCAGAAAGATGAGGAGAACGCAGAGCTTATAAGCAGGCTTGCCAAAGACAAGGCAGCAAGAGCGAATGCCATCAAGGCTATCAAAAGACCGATGCTTTCAAAATATGAAAGGATCAGAGACGCAAGACACAACCTCGCAGTTGTTCGTGTTGAGAACGAAACCTGTACAGGCTGCTGTATAAAAATTCCGCCTCAGCTCTATGTTGAGGTCAAAAAAGAGAAAGAACTTCTCCAATGCCCCAACTGCCAACGCTTCCTATACGCACTCCCCGAAGAAGAAAAAGCTGATGTCTAAGATTGATATATACACGGACGGCGCGTCACGGGGAAACCCGGGGCACGCTGCCTGCGGTTTCGCCGTCTATGCCGACGGGGTTGAGATTTACACCGGCAAAAAATATCTCGGACAGGCAACAAACAACTTCGCCGAATACAAAGCCGTTATTGAAGCGGCAAAAAGCCCTCTTGTTAAAGATGAAAAAGAGATTAATTTCTTTCTGGATTCAGAACTTGTCGTTAAACAGATGAAGGGCGAGTATAAGGTGAAACATCCGAACATTATCCCTCTGAAACAGGAGCTTGATTCCGTTATCGCCGGAAAAAATGTCACTTTCACACACGTTCCCCGTGCGCAGAACAAAACTGCCGACAGGCTGGCAAACGAAGCCATTGACGAAGCAACCGGATAATTAAAAGACCGTAAGACCGCCGTTAAGCAGTCTTACGGTATAATTCTTAACCGGTCTGAGGTTATTTAATCTTAAAAGAGCATTCACAGATACTCATTTTGCCCCAAGTTTCCTGCGGGGTCACCCACTGACCTGTCCATTCTCCGCCGTATGAGGCACAAACCACAGGACATTTCACTTTCGCATCATCCTGATCCCAGATGGGACCGGCAATTACGTTAAGTTTAAGAATTGTGGAACCCTCTGCCGGTACTTCCAATTCGCAACCACAAACGCTCATTTCGCCGTTAATGACGGTTTTCCACTGTCCGTTCCATGTTCCAAGGTGTGCAGCACATACAATGGGACATTTTTTTTCAGCGTCTTCCTGATTCCAGATCGGGCCTGCCGGGATATCGACTGTGAACTTAGCCATATTGATTGTCCTCCTGTAAACGATATATAACTAGATTAACACATCGAATATCATTGTCAAATGAAGTTATGAGAAAATGTGCAAAATGATTAGCATGATTTTGTGTGATAAATGTTTTACATAATAAGATAAATCCATAATTAATCATGTATTGAAATGATGTATTTGATGTTTTATCAGCAAACCTTGATAGTGTAGGTATTTTTTTATTTTCAGTTACTGTCTTTTATGTGTGAATCAGCGTATACTATCCTTTAAATGTGCATTGTTTATTGTAAATATAATGTTTGCATAGTTTGTGGTTCGTGTGGTTAAATACGATATCAACTTTTAAGCAGATTATCCGATTTAACTACCACGGAAGGTTTTCCGAACGGAGTCGGGATTTGCTTCATAAAAATAAAAAGTACCGGAGGGATAACGGATTATGCCGCCGGACATGAACAGGGAAAAAAACAGGTTTTCACGTTTGCGTCTGCCATACCGCGTTGTTATCATCGCAGCAGTCTTTCTGTCTGTGCTGATGTTCTCCTGTTCAAAAGAGGACAAACCCCAGCCGAAGCTCGACGAGACGATAACAGATACGAAACCCATCGTTTCGCCTATCATAAGTTCAAATGAAAATATCACAAAAGGCAACGATTTCTTCCTTAAGGGGGAGTTCAATAACGCCATCGAATTTTACAGCGAGGCGCTGGCACAGAACCGCTCCATCGCTTTTTATAACATGGGCGTCAGCTATTACCTGCTTGGCGACATAGACAAGGCGGAAGACGCTTTCCGTCAGGCCGTTCAAGAGAATCCCAACTTTAAAGAAGCATACATGAACCTTGGCGTTGTCCTTATGCAGACCGGAAAGCTTGAAGAGGCGGAAAAGATCGTCCGCAGACTTCTCAAGGACAACAATGCCAGCACAGCGAAGATGCTTGTGAACATGGCGAACATTCACCTGAAACGAGGAGAAACAGCCCTTGCAGCCGAATATTTTCAGGAGGCAATGAAAAAAGGCGAACACTCCAAATATGTACAATCAAATTACGCATACTTTCTTATGACCATCGGCGAATATAAGGACGGCATCTCAATTCTTGAAAACCTGCAATATAAAGACTACACGGACTATTATAACCTTGCCAGCGCTTACTATAACGAAGGAATGTACCAGCAGGGGCTTGCCAATGCGCTGAAAGCTATGGAGCTTTACCGTACGGAAGAGGCTGTTAATCTTGCCGCTTTGAACTATGCCGCGCTTGGCGACAATAAAAGCACTATAACACTTCTTAAAGAACTGATAGAAAAGAACCCGCTTGAAGAATACAGGTTCAGACTCGCGAAAGCGCATTATCTGGACGGACAATATAAGGATGCAAACAAAGAGATAACGGCTCTTATCAACGAATTTCCTGACAAGACGGAATACTACAGGCTTAAATATGAAGTGCTTCTCGGCATGGGGGAGATAGCTGATGCGGGCAACCTCGCAACCGCTTCATATGAGCGGTTCAAAACTGACGATATGCTGTATATGGTTGTGAAACACCGGATAATCTATTACGAAGATATTTCGACTGTTGAACCGGAACTGCTTTCCGACAGGTCGTCGCCGTTTCTGAACCTTGCGCGCGTGGCTTATTATATCCATAAGGACAAGATGGTTCCAGCCAGACGGTTCATAGAGAACGTTCCGCCGGAAACCGACAACGACTATTACGTTTATCAGGCTTACATAAACCTGAAATATAAAAAGTACGAAAACGTACTCACGTTCGCCAAAAGGATAAGCAAATCCCGCCCTGAATATTTCTGGTATCGCGCTGCGGTGTATTTCAACACAAATAACGTTGAGGGGCTTAAAGAGGCGGTGGCAGAGCAGATGAAGCGGAGCGATGCCTTTTCACGCTCTACAAACGTTAAGTTTCACCTCATTCCGAGGATTGAGGATATAGATTTTTCGTACAGGTTTGACGGAAAATACGAGCAAATGCTCTCTCTTATGCTCTATCCGCTCTTCATAGAACCTTCTGAAATGATGAATTTCGTTGCGATGGGTTATAAGCTGTTGCAGGATAATAAGAAACTAAGCGCACTGCGCGAGCTTGAGCGGTCTGTTGAGTTTTCAGAAGGGATAAAGATGAACAACGCCGGAGTGGCGGACATGTTTGCATACAGGTTCAAGGAAGCGTTCGAGAAATTCAATAAAGCGAACGACATGCTGAACAACAATCCATATACCCTTTACAACATGGGGCTTGCGAAGATGAACCTCGGTGAACCGGATCTTGCATCGAAATATTTCGATACCGCAGTGTTGCAGAACAACTATCATTTCCCCGCATATCTCGGTTTGGCGGCGACCATGCGGCTTTTGGCTAAGACAACCACTCCCGCTGACTATTACAACATAGTACGCGATCGCGCCGTTCAATCGGTGGAATCGAAAAGGAATCTGCCGGAACCGATACTTTATACTTCATTTCTGGCGGATACCGGACTCGGAATGTACAAAAAGGTCAAATCAGACCTTGAACCTTATAAGAATAAAAACACATATTTCAGCAATATATACGCTATCGCCGACTATATGTCCGGAAGCGGGCATAAGGCTCTTGCGCCCTTGAACAACAGACGCAGTATCTACAGAGGACGTGTCCTCTGGGATCTGACTGCAACTGAGGAGGGGCTCAGCAAATCTGTGGATATGGGGCTTATTAACGACAGGGCATATAAGTTCATGAAGTCATATGCACTTTTGAAACATGGCAAAAAACCTGCCGCATTCAACTTCGCTGAATATAAGGACGATAAAGCGGCGCTTAAAGAGATGGTTTACTACAGCATAATTCTGAAAGATAAAGCAACCGCCCTGCGGTACCTGCAGCAGATGAGCGCCATAGATATCAGATATAAAGAGCTTTATAAGGCTTCACTGTACTATTTCCTCTGGATTGAAGACTTTGTGAACGCCGAAGCGTCTTATACGTCTCTTGCGAACCTGCGCGCGTCAGACAGATATACGGATTACTATAAACTGCTGTATTTCGTTCTGAACTACAACGGCAGAAGGCTGATGGACAACGTGTCGGAATATATGAAAAACTATCCGCAAGAGATGACCGGAAAAGAGGTGCGTATGGTTTATGCGCTTCGCAGTGAAAATTTTGAAATGACACTTAACACAATCAATGATATAGAAAAGCAGAAGAAAAACTTCCTGAGCGATTTGCCATTGGAGATAAGCATTGACGGTCTATAAGATTAGCAGAAAACTTCTTTACGGAATGATAGTCCTTTTTGTTTCGTCCCTGTTCTTTTCGTTCTCATTCATTATAAGAGAAGATTCCGGCGGTTCTGCCGCGGTATGTGCCATTCTGACCGTTTTTCTGCTTTACACCCTGACCAGTATGCTGATTAGCCGCGTAAGTGTGGAAAACGGCGAGGTGAGTCTTAGAAACCTGATGGGCAGCAAGAGCATAAAGCTGTCCGAACTGGAGGAGATAGGCATTGTCAATCTGCGCTGGCGGGTGATACTCATACTGTCCGACCCTCATAAGTTTGTATTCATATCATCCTTATACGGGGATTTTGAAGAGTTTGTGAATATGCTCCGCGCAAGCGTTCCTGAGGGTGTTAAACCCTCGCTGGACAAGATAACTCATAAGCTGATAAGACGTAAGAAGATATTTTTGTTTTTGCTGATGGCGGCGGGTTCTCTGTTCTTTATCTTGTCAGGATTCTACAATCTCCTGTACCGCTGAGTAGGCGTCGTTGCGCTTGTAACCGAGCGCTTTCAGAATATTCACCGTATCCTTTGAGCTGTAGCCCGCTTTGATGAGCTTTTTCGCGGTTTCTCCGCAGTCTGTGGGCGATTCATGTGTTTCTTTTTTTCTGTTATTCACGGCAACAACAAATTCGCCTTTCCTGACTATCTGTTCAATGTCCTCTTCGCTGTTTATGAAATATGAGGATTCGTATATTTTGGTTATTTCACGCGCACAGAATATCGGAGCAGGAAATACTTCAAGAAGCGTTTTAAGCGTGTCTTCAATCCTGTGCGGAGATTCATAAAAAGCGATTACAGTGTTGTATATTGTCAGAGATTCCGCCGTTTTAAGGCGATCGGTGGGCTTGTGGGGTAAGAATCCGTGAAAATAGAAGTCGGATATGTCAAAACCTGACATCATGAGCGCAGGGACGAATGCCGTTGCTCCGGGCAGAGCCTGAAATTTTACGCTTTCACGCACAAGAACAGACGTGAGCGTATTTCCGGGGTCGCTGATGCAGGGGGTTCCGGCTTCCGATATGACGCAGATTGTCTTTCCGCCGCTGACAGTGTTCAGCACCTTTGCGGATGCCTGAACTTCGTTATCCTTGTGATAGGATTCCACAGGTTTTTTTATATCCAGTGCGTTCAGAAGCGACTTTGCCGTACGGGTGTCCTCCGCGAATACGACGTCGCAGTCTCTTAATGCTTCCAGACTGCGCAGAGTGATATCCCCCAGATTGCCTATCGGCGTGGGAACGAACGTAACGGGGGGCAGTGTACTCAATTTATGCCTTCACAAAAGTTTCGTTTATGTATTTCTCAGCATTTTTGGCGGCGACAGTGCCGTCGGAAACAGCCGTTGTTATCTGTCTGATCTCTTTTGCGCGTACGTCGCCCGCTACAAAAATACCTGGAACGGAAGTTTTTGTGGATTCGTCAGCTACTATGAATCCCCATTCATCGGTTTTTACAAGGTCTTTAACAAGTTCTGTCTTTGCTGTGTGTCCGATGAAAACGAACAGACCGTCAACGACAAGTTCACTTTTTTCGCCTGTCTTGAGGTTATTAAGTGTCAGTCCTGTTACCTTTGTTTCGCCGTTAACGGAATCAACCACAGTATCTGTGATGAATTCCATTTTGGGATTTGCGTGGGCGCGTTCCATCGCAAGGTTTGATGCGCGGAATGTATCGCGTCTGTGGATAACATAAACTTTTGAAGCGAAACGGGTAAGGTACTCTCCCTCTTCGATGGCGGAATCGCCGCCGCCGACGCTTGCAACCACACGGTCTTTATAGAAAGAGCCGTCGCAGGTTGCACAGAAGGAAACGCCTCTGCCGTAAAATCTGCTTTCGCCGGGTACGTCCAGTCTTTTGGGTTCGCAGCCGAAGCCTATGATTACTGCTTTTGCTTTAACCGGTTTTGCACGGTTTTCGATGTGTATTATTTTATAATCACCGTCAAGCTCTATCTTCGTGCAGTTGCCGTTGCGTACGAGTGAGCCGAACTTAACCGCGTGGTTGTAAAATTTTTCAGACAGGTCTGCACCCATGATGCCGTCGAAGAAACCGGGGAAGTTTTCCACCCATTCTGTTATGGCAACGTAGCCGCCGGGAAATTGTTTTTCAAGTATCAGCACTTTCAGTTTATCTCTGGATGCGTACATTCCTGCAGTCAGACCTGCGGGACCGGCTCCGAGAATTACGAGATCGTACTCGTCCTGTATGTCCTGTACGTTAAAAAAATCGTGCATTACTGACTCCTGTCTAAAATGCCGTCAACAAGTTCCACCGAAGGAACCTTGGCAGTATAAATAATTTGTTTATTTGCATCAATAAGAAAGAAATGAGGCCAGATCGAAAGCCCATACTCTGTCTGTGCTTGTTTATTATTGCTTGAATACACATTATTTTCAAGGATTTTATACCTTGAATCGGATAATTTTTCTCGTATGATATCTTTTTGTTTGCCGCTATCTGTTATGATGATAAGCTTTGCTTTGTTTATTTTGTCTATGCTCTTGAGATAAGGCATATTTCTCAGATAAAGGTGAGTGTACATTCCGCCTGAGAGGAAGGTGTTAGTATTAAAAAACACCAGCATAACGGGTTCTTTAATGTCGTAAAGATTGAATTTTTCACCGCTCATTGTCTCAAATGCAAGATCGGGAGCCTTAGCACCTATTTTAAGAGCGTTCGGGTTTGCCCTATAGTGAAAAAGCATAAAAAAACTTATGCCCACGGCTACGAATACCAGTGTGCTTTTTCTGCTTACCAGTCTGCGCAGTTTTTCACAGCATCTCATTTGTGTATTTTAAGGCTCATGTCTACGCTGACCGCCTGATGGGTGAGCGCTCCGACAGATATGTAGTCTATATCAAGATAACGGAATTCTTTAAGGCGTTCTTTCTTTATACCGCCTGAAAGTTCTATTTTGGAGCGTTTGGCTATAACTTCTATTGCCGACTGCATATCCTCCAGTCTGAAGTTGTCCAGCATGATGATATCTGCGCCCGCTTCCGCCGCCTCTTTCGCTTCGGCAAGATTGCGGACTTCAACTTCTATTTTGACTGTGCTGGGGATACTTTTCTGAACCAGACGTACAGCCGCCGTTATGCCGCCTGCCGCGTCAACGTGGTTGTCTTTCAGCATAACTCCGTCGAAAAGACCCATGCGGTGGTTGTTTCCTCCGCCTATGAGTACAGCGTATTTTTCCATTACCCGCCAGCCGGGGGTGGTCTTTCTGGTGTCGAGAATCTTTATGCCGGTTCCTTCAAGCTCTTTAACGTATGCGGCTGTGTTTGTCGCGATGCCGGAGAGTCTCTGAAGAAAATTGAGAGACGTTCTTTCTCCTGAAAGTATGGAGTAAACAGGACCTGTAACCTCGCCGAATATTTCGCCTTTTTTTATGAAATCGCCGTCGTTCTTAAAGAAAACGGTGTCTATTCCAGCGTTAAGTTCATTGAAGACTATGCGGGCGGTCTTTGTTCCGCAGAGGATGAAATCCTCTTTGGCAAGATATCCGAAGACGCTCAGCTTTTCATAATCGCGGAACGCTTTCGCTGTCAAATCGCCTGTGCCTATGTCCTCTTCAAGGGCGAGCCTTACAAGTTTTTCTCTCAGCATTGTTCTCTCAGCCTCTCTATGGTTTCTTTAACCTTGGTCATTTTATCATCTATTTCGGCAAATTTCTCTTTATCCTTCTCAATAACTTCGGGTCGGGCGTTTTTGAGATAGTTTTCATTTTTGAGTTTGCCGCCGTAGATGTTCGCATCTTTTTCGAGTTTAGCCAGTTCTTTTTCCAGCTTTGAAACCTCCGCCGCAAAGTCCACAAGCCCTTCAAGGGAAACGTAAACCTCGAAAGAGGGTGCGATGTTCTGCGAAGCCTTTTCAACTGCCGTGTCGGTCATTTCCAGCGTTTCCAGTTTCGCAAGGTTCATCACCATATCTTTATACTTGGTGAAAGCGGTTCTGGTAAGCTCTTTATCTGTTTTGACATATGCTTTGAGCTGTTTTGACATGGAGACGTTATATTCGCCGCGGATGTTGCGGATAAGCCCGATAAGCCCGATTATTTCTTCCATCTCCTTCATCTCTTCTTCGTATGCGAAGCCGAATTTTTCCCATTCGGCAAGCATAACCGATTCCTTTTCAGTGACAAGTTTATAGATATATTCTGTCACGAAAGGCATGAAGGGGTGCATAAGCACCAGTGATTTTTCGATAACATATGCCGCAACTGCGTACGCGTCGTCTTTTTTGGTTTCGTCGTAAATTCTGGGTTTGATAAGCTCTATGTACCAGTCGCAGAATTTGTGCCAGAAGAAGTGGTAAACGGCGAGCGCCGCCTCGTTGAAGTCGTAGTTTACAACCGCTTTGGATACTTTTTCCTCGGTTTCTTTCAGATTTTGCAGTATCCACTTGTCCTCAAGGGAGAGTTTTGTGTCCGCAGTGAATTTCTGACCCTCGTAACCTGTGAGTATGAAGCGCGAAGCGTTCCATATCTTGTTAACGAAGTTGCGGTAACCGTCGATGCGTGCCTCATCCAGTTTTATGTCCCTTCCCTGTGCGGCGAAGGCGGCGAGGGTGAAGCGGAATGCGTCGGCGCCGTATTTGTCTATCATTGTGAGGGGGTCGATAACGTTCCCCTTGGATTTGCTCATTTTCTGTCCGTCTTTATCACGGATAAGTGCGTGGAGGTAAACCTCTTTGAAAGGCTCTTTATCCATGAATTTCAGACCGAACATCATCATTCGGGCAACCCAGAAGAACAGGATGTCAAAGCCCGTGATGAGTGTGGACGTGGGATAGAATTTTTTAAGCGTATCGGTGTTTTCCGGCCAGCCCTGTGTGGAGAAAGGCCAGAGACCGGAGGAAAACCATGTGTCGAGAACGTCCGTTTCCTGCTCAAGGTGCGTGCTTCCACAGCGTGAGCATTTTTCGGGGGTCTCCTCTTCGACCATTATCTCACCGCATTTGCAGTACCATGCCGGGATACGGTGTCCCCACCATATCTGTCTGGATATGCACCAGTCGCGGATGTCGTTCATCCAGTTGTAGAAAGTTTTATTCCATGTTTCAGGTTTTATAACTATTTGTCCGTTTTGAACCGCTTTAACGGCTTCGTCGGACATCCCTTTGATTTTCAGGAACCATTGAAGGCTGATTCTGGGCTCGATAACGGTTTTACATCTGTAGCAGTGACCGACCTTGTGCTGGTGAGCCTTTTTCGCAACGAAAAGCCCCTGTTCCGCAAGTTTCACAACAACTGCCTTTCGCGCCTCGAATCTGTCCATGCCTTTGAACCCGCCGCCGTTCTCGTTGATAACGGCGTTTTCGTCCATAACGCTGATGTTTTCCAGTTTGTGTTTCATTCCGAGCAAAAAGTCGTTGGGATCGTGCGCAGGGGTAACCTTAAGGCATCCCGTGCCGAACTCCATATCGACGTATTCATCGCCGATTATGGGTATCTCGCGGTTTACCAGAGGCAGGATAACCGTTTTGCCTATAAGGTGTTTATATCTGTCGTCGTTGGGGTTGACAGCAACCGCTGTGTCGCCGAGCATTGTTTCGGGACGGGTTGTGGCTACCTCAAGTTTAATGTCAGTACCTTTAACGGGGTAATAGATATGATAGAATGCGCCCTCTATCTCTTCGTGTTCGACCTCAAGGTCGGAAAGCGCGGTGTGGCACCTGGGGCACCAGTTTACTATATAGTCCGAACGGTATATAAGCCCTTCTTTGTATAGTGTTACAAATACCTTGCGTACTGCTTTGCTTAAGCCTTCGTCCATGGTGAACCTTTCTCTATCCCAGTCGCAAGCGCAGCCGAGGCGTTTGAGCTGATTGATGATGGTGCCGCCGGACTGTGCTTTCCATTCCCAGACGCGTTCGATGAATTTTTCACGTCCGAGAGCGTGTCTGTCCGTGCCTTCAGACGCGAGCAGGCGCTCCACAACGTTCTGGGTTGCGATACCCGCGTGGTCGGTGCCGGGCATCCACATGGTTTCGTATCCGTTCAGCTTGTGAAAGCGGATCATGATATCCTGTAAGGTATTGTTAAGAGCGTGTCCCATGTGCAGAGAGCCTGTTACATTGGGGGGCGGGATGACTATGGAATATGGCGGCTTTTCGCTGTGTTCGTCAGCGTGAAAGTACTTTTTATCTGTCCATTCCTTATATAGTTCCGCCTCAAATTCCGATGGGTCGATTCGCGTGGGGTATTCTTTCTGCATCAGGGGTTGTCTCCGTATATTTATGAAAGTCTGGATTTGTTGTCTGCCGTGCCCATAGCCGAGTTTACCTTTTCGTTGAGGTCGAGGAGGTATTTCTCCAGTGTCAGAAGCCTGAGCCGCTGATTCTTTTTCTCATGCTCGGTTATGCCTATTTCCGCAAGTTTATTGTATGTATCCTCTATCTCCTGAAGGATGAGGTTAAGATCCTCAAGTCCGTTTTTGAGAATGACGATACGCTGCATCTCATCATCCGAAAGCTGGCTGAAAAGATCAGTTGCGGAATTTTTTTTCATTCACATCTCCGTCGGCGTATATGTCAGTGTCGATATCATCAATTTCGTATTCAAGTTCTCCCTCGGGGATTATCTTGTCAAAAACTTCAGTACAGAACTGGCATTCGTAATGGTGTATCACCCAGAGTGAGCTGTCCACCATTATTTCCGTGGGTTCAAGCTCTTCGAGCCTTTTCTCTCCGCAATAGGGGCATATTTGTGGTTTCATAAGCAATCTGTCACCGCCGTAATTTGTCTTTTGTTTGTGTCTAACACAGTTATATTGATTTCGATATAATTTTCAAGCTCATCATGCAGATTAAATTTTTCCGCCCACTCGACAAAGCAGGTGTCGCCGCTTTCAACTATGCCCCAGAAGTCGATATTCTCAAGCTCGTCGAAGCTGTTCAGCCTGTAAAGGTCGAAATGGCGGATGGTTATGTCGCCGTCGTACTGCTGGTGCAGGGTAAACGTTGGGCTGGAAGCCTGTGTGCAGTGAAAATGTTCCGCTATGCACTTTACAAAGAAGGTTTTTCCCGCGCCTAATTTTCCGTTGAGAAGCACCACTCTGCCTTTAAGAAGCTCCGCCGCCTCTTCGGCAAATTTTCTGGTGTCTTCCTCGTTTTCAAGAATTCTGTTCCAGTTCATTCAGCACGCGTCCGACAGTATTTATTATATCCGTGGTCATAACGGTTTTTTCGTTCATAGTCTCAAGCACCAGTTCAGCCGCTCTGCCCAGTGTAAAGCTGCCTAACATACAGGCAAAATCAAGGTCGTATCCCTGCGCGGCGTATCCTGTTATAAGCCCTGTGAGGCAGTCGCCGCTTCCGCCCTTGCTGAGAGCCGGCGAACCGGATATGTCAACGAAGACCAGCCCGTTTGGGAGCGCTATGAGAGTATCTGCGCTTTTCAGCACTACGATAATGCCGTTGTCGCTTGCGAAGTTACTGGCAAGATTTATCCTGTCGCGGTTGACCTCTTCTGTCGTCAGCCCCGTCAGTCTTGCAAATTCGCCTATGTGGGGTGTGATAGCACATCTGCCGGCAAGTTTTTTGAGCTGCTTCTTTTTGAGCAGGTTTATTCCGTCCGCATCTATTATGAGCGGCAGTTTTGTTTTGTTTATCAGTCTGCCCAGAAACTCTGCCGTTTCGTCGGCTGTGCCGATTCCCATGCCGATTGAGGCAACTGACTTGTTCTCAAGGAAATCCGCCAGTTTGTCCGTTCCGTCCGCGGTGAAAAAATCGCCTTCGCCCACAGGCAGCGACATTATTTCCGGGTTGGAATTTTCTGCTGTGCGGATAAGCCCTTTCGGGACAGCCGCCGTAGTAAGCCCTGCTCCGCAAACCGCACATGCTCGTGACGCCATAAGCACCGCACCGGATTTACCGATACTTCCGCCGATAACAACGGCGTGACCGAAATTGCCCTTGTGGCTGTCAGGTTCTCTGGGAGTGACAACCGGAAGGTTTTCCGGCGTCAGAAGATACGTGTGGCAACCGGTTATTGCAAAATCCGGAATTGATATATCAACTATTATAACCTCTCCGCAGAGTTTGCGGGCGGGGTACATAACATGCGGGAATTTGGGACGTGCAAAAGTTACCGTAAGGTCGGCATCCACTGCCGTGCCGATAGTGAGCCATGTATCGCCGCAAAGTCCGCTGGGTATATCCACCGATGCAGTAAATTCCGCCGACAGGTTTATGCTGTTCACCAGCTCTTCCAGATATCCCGAAAGAGGGCGTGTCAGCCCTGTGCCGAAGAGCGCGTCGACAGTCACATCGTAGCTTTCAAATGAAGGTATCTCTTCGTCTGTTATGGCGAATATGTTTATCGGATAGTTCTTCAGTATGTTAAGGTTAAGCAGTGCGTCCCCTTTTAGTTTTTCGGGGTCGCAGGCAAGGTAAACGTCGGTATGTATGCCTGCGTTGCAGAGAAGTCTTGCCGCTGCCAGTCCGTCGCCGCCGTTGTTTCCGCTTCCGCAGATAACAGCCGCAGATGTCATTTCGGGCATCTTTTCCAGAAGCACGCGGACAAAAGCGCCGGATGCGTTTTCCATCAGAACTGCCGAAGGAATACCTATGTTGTTGATGGCGAAGCTGTCGGCTTTAGCCATCTGAAAGGAGCTCAGTATCTCCATGTCAGTATCCGCCTGTGTCTTCCACCTGTTTTGCCTCGTCAATGAGCATCACGGGGATACCCTCGCGGATTTCGTAAAGGAGTTTGCACGAATCGCATACGATATATTTTTCGTCTTTTGATTCCCTGACAGGTTGTTTGCATTTGGGACATGCCAAAACGTCAAGAAGCTCTTTCTTTATCATAAGTCACCTTAAGAATTATGTTTGTGTGTCAATTTAGAGCAATTTACGGATAAATACAAGGATTACAGCAGTTCAATTTCAGGTTTGCCGAAATAGTAGCCCTGAACGTAGTCCACGCCGAGTTCCTTCATCAGCCCGTAAATTTCTTCGGATGAAACAAATTCTCCGATGGTCTTTATACCCGCTCTGTGACACATGCTTACGATGGTTTCGGTGAGCAGTCTTGCGCGTTTTGAGTCGAGTATCTGGCGTGTTATCGAACCGTCTATTTTAAGGAAGTCCGGCTGGAGGGAAAGGATATACATGAAGTTTGAATAGCCTGTGCCGAAATCGTCGATGGCTATCAGACATCCTTCCTGTTTCGCTTTGCTCACAAAGGCAGCAAGCTCGCTGAGGTTGTCTATTCCTTCCGATTCCGTTATCTCGATTGTCACTCTGCCCTGAAGACCGTATTTGCGTACCGCCTCGAAAAGCTTTGTGTGCATTTTTGGGTTAAGCACGTCCTCTTTATCGAAGTTGAACGAGATGCGTTTGTCGGTATCCTTTATCTTGTCGATGGTCTTCATAAGCATTATGGAAGACAGGTCGTTGTAAAGCTTAAGCTGTTTGGAAAGCTCAAGAAAACACATCGGCGGGATGAACTTGCCGCTTTCGTCCTGAATACGGATGAGTGCTTCGTGCTTGAATATCTTTCCGGTGGCAGTATCGGCGATGGGCTGGAAATGTGGAACAACTCTGTCGAGCCGCACGGCGTCGCGCAGGGCGGTTGTATACTGTATCGTTTCGCGCATCTGTTCCGCTACCTGATGAACTTCGGAATAGGTTGTGAGTGTCTTTTTGTTCTGTCTCGCCTGCTTAATTGCCATTCCGGCTTTGACCAGCGGGTTGTCGTGTCCGAGAGCCGTGCCTGACGTCAGGTTGAGCTGTATCTCGTTGCCGTCTGAGTGAAACCGGTGTTCGGTTATCTCATGCATAATATTTTTGATGGTAAGGTTAAATGCGTCAATATCTTTCATGCCTTCGGCGAGAACAGCGAATTCGTCGCCGCTCAGCCTGTATGCGGTCATTGAAAGATCAAGTTTGTTTTTCAGCAGGCTGGCGAAATCAATCAGTATCTCGTCACCCGATTCAAGACCGTAATATGTGTTTATAGTGCTGAACGAGTCGATATTTATGATGGCGAGCGCCGGTTCCTCTATTTTTTCAAGGTCAAGGCGCATCCTTGTTCTGTTGGGAAAACCTGTGAGCGGGTCTGTGTACTGTTTCTTTATCTGTTCCTGCTGAACGTACACTTCCGTGAGGTCTTTGCGTATGGAGAGATATTCGGTTATGCGGTTGTTGTCGTCGCGTATGGGGACAACGGACGTTTCAAGGTATACCGTGTGTCCGTCCTTCGCCTGATTCAGTATCATCCCCGACCATATCTGACCTTCCTGAAGTGTCGAGAACATCTCTTCATAGGTTTTCTGCGGGGTGTCGGGGTGAGAGAGAATGTCGTATCTGCTTCCTACCACTTCGTCGAACATATAGCCCACTGCGTTCAGATACGCTCTGTTTATGTATTTCATAATGCCTGCGGTGTCCATCACACACATGAGGTTTGAAGCGTCAACCCCGCTGAGATATTGCTGTATACGGGCGTTTGCCGCCTTCAGTTTCTTATTGGTTTCCGCCATTTTTTTCTTTTGTCTTACAAAATACAGAGTGAAAAGGAGGGCAGAAATCAACTGTGATATCACGAGGAATACCAGCACTACACTCAAAGACAGAAGACCAGACATTATATTGCTCCGGGACAGGCATTTTGCCTTATTAAATTAAATCACTGGAATCATAAACTATTATTATGATATATTATACTTTCAACCGTAAAGTAAAGGGTTAAATATGACGAAATCTGACGAAAACAGACTTTTTTATTCTCTGAATGATTATCTGAGAGATAAATACGGACGAAAAGTCCGTAAAATATCTGTTAATGCTGGGTTTACATGCCCGAACCGTGACGGCATGAAAGGTGAGGGCGGCTGTGCATACTGCAATGTGGATTCGTTCACCATTCCTTCGGAAAACTCAATTACATGTCAGGTGACGGAACGTGCGGAAAAACTCCGCGCGCAGGGCGTCAACACTTTTATCCTTTATTTCCAATCATATTCAAACACTTATGCAGATATGGAAACTATCAGAAGAAGGATGGATCTGGCGCTGGTCGATGAAGGTATAGTCTCAGTTTACATCGGAACCCGTCCCGACGTCATAGATGCGGAAAAACTGGAATATTATGCCAAATTGAACGAAAAGTACGAAATAATGCTGGAATACGGGCTGCAGTCAGCCAATGACAACACTTTAAAGCTCATAAACAGAGGTCATACGACTGCCGAATTTGCGGATGCAGTGCGGTTAACCCACAAATACGGAATAAAGACATGCGCTCATATAATTTTCGGACTGCCGGGGGATACACGCGAGGACATGATGCGCTCGGTGGAGCTTTGCGTTGAACTGGGTATGCACTCCATTAAATTTCATCATCTGCATGTGGTGAAAAATACTCCCCTTGCTGACTGGTACTATAAAGGCAATGTGGATCTTCTTACGCAGCAGCAGTACATTGAGATACTTGCGGAGGGAATAGGGCGGATGAAACCAGACATGGTTGTCGCCAGACTGGTGGGCGACGCCGCTGGAGATCTGCTTATAGCTCCCATGTGGCCTCAGAATAAAGCAGAATTTACACAGGAACTTATAAAATATATGACGGAAAATGGTATATATCAGGGGTGCAGGTTTGACCATCCATTATGACAACCTGCTGACCTATCTTTTTGAACTGCTGTCGTTTGTTCTTATAATGATAATTCTGTCGGGCAGAAGGGAGGCGAGAGCAAACCTTTCGTGGGTGCTTGCGGTCATTCTTTTTCCCGTTGTCGGCGCGCTTGCATACCTTATCTTCGGTAACCCCAGACTTAAGAATATCGTTGAAAAGCGCATGAAGCGCTACCCTTTTCTCGACAGGACGATATGCAAGGACAAAAGGTGCGAGGTGGACGTCGGGGAACTCGGCAGGCTTATCACAAAAGTGACTGGGATGCACCCTGTCAGGTGTCTTAATCTGAAACTGATAAGCGATGCGGCGGAAAAATACGATCTTCTGGAAAGGGATATCGTGTCCGCCAAAAATTATATATTGATGGAATATTATCTGTTCCGTGACGACAGCGTAGGTCGGCATTTTGCCTCACTTCTTGAACAGAAGGCGCGGGAGGGTGTTTGCGTATACTTCATGGTGGACGGATGGGGTTCCATGGGGCTGATATTAACCAGCCTTATGAAACGTCTCAGAAAAGCCGGTGTGAAAACGGCTGTGTTTCATTCCCCGTTCGGTCTTAGGACTGCTTCACGGGTGAATTTCAGAAACCACCGTAAGATAGCTGTGATAGACGGCAGGATTGCCTATATGGGCGGAATGAACATCGGACATGAATATCAGGAATGGGCGGACGCGCATCTTCGTTTTGAGGGGAACGCTGTGAACTCTGTTGCCGGATATTTTGCCGAAGACTGGATGTTCGCCACAGGCGGGGATATATCCGAAAATATTCTGGTTCCGAAGGGTATGGACTGCGGCGACAGAACCGTGCATATCATTCCGTCCGGACCGCACCAGACAACGCCTATGATATACGATTCACTGTTCACCGTAATGAACAGGGCGAGACACTCCATAGACATTATCACGCCTTATCTGGTGCCTAATCAGCCCATGATGGAAGTTCTGAAAAATATATCGAAACAGGGGATAAAAGTGCGCATTGTTGTGCCGGGCAAAAACAATCATCCCATCATTGCCGCGGCGGGCAGGTCGTACTATGAAGAGCTTATCGAGGCCGGAGTTATTATTTATGAAGCTAAGGATAAAATGATACATGCCAAGATAATCACCATAGACGGCATCTGGACTACCGTCGGGTCAGCGAATATGGATACCAGAAGCTTCAGACTGAATTTTGAACTGAATCTGATGGTTTATTCTGCGGAATTTGCTGAGCAGGTGAAAAATCTGATACTGCACTATATCAGCATGTCGGAGAGTGTCGCACTTGATGAACTCAAAAAAAGACCCTTCTATGTACGTGTTTTCGAGGGCGGCTGCCGTTCCCTTGGTCCCGTGCTTTAAAGCAGGTTGCAAGCTCTGCTGTCAATGAAGTCTATGCAGAGAATGTATGTGCTGTCTTCGGATTCAAATCTTTTTGCCATTGTTCTGCAAAGCATTCCGGTTGCCAGTGATATGTATGGATCAGTGTAGTACGAGAGCAGATTAAGGCTGTTTATAAAGTAGAAATACTCTTTCAGAGAGTGGTCTGTACCCGTTTTTGAAGGGTGGAACAGGCTGTGTTCGCAGTCGGGTATATCAAATCCGCATATCGTATCTCCAACCTGAACACCGTCTTCGTTCAGAAAGTAGACACATTCTATATCCTTGTGAGTCTTAATAAATTCAATAGCGATACTGACGAAGTCTATTTCATGTGTGTTCACGACCTCATCCAGCATTCTGTTCAGGATACTTTCAAAGTTTGCGTGCTGGAACCGTTTCTGTTCAAGGTTCACAGCCATGTAGTCCTTTATCTCGTATGAAAGACCGTCCATCATGGTCTTGCAGCAGAAGTTCTGGAGATCTGCCCTGCTTTTAGGTTTTGAGAAGAAAAAGCCCTGAAAGAGGTCAGCGCCAAGCTCGTGGCACTTCATAACGTCCTCTTTGGATTCGACTCCCTCCGCCAGCGTCAGCGAGCCTATTTTTTTGCCGAGGTCTATTATCGACTTTATGATGGATTGCTGATAGTAGCTCTGGCTTACGTTGTGGATGAGACTTCTGTCTATTTTGATGATATCCGGTTTGGATATTACAAGTCTGTTCAGGTTTGAGTGCAGTGCGCCGAAATCGTCCAGAACAACGAACATGCCCAGTGCGGAAAATTTTTCCGTGATGGCTTCAAGTTTACTGTTGTTTTCTATTTTGGATTCCAGTATCTCAACTGCGATGTTCTGATATTTAAGTCCGGCTTCGTCTGCGTATATTTTTGTCCAGGATTTATCTTCATCAATAACGTTGTCCAGAACGGATGCATCGAAATTGAGGAAAAGAACAAGGTTTTCGTGGTCGGTTATGTTGGCGAACTCTTTCATGGCTGTTTTGCGGCAGAGCCTGTCCAGCGCAAGTACGAGATTATGTCTTTTTGCTTCGTTGAAAAGGGTTATGGGTGAGATCACTGTCCGGTCGGCGGGGTTGATTCCCCTGCAAAGAGCTTCAACTCCGACGGCCTTTTTCAGTTTCAGACTGAGAATAGGCTGAAACTCGATCCTTATAAGCTCTTTTTCCACAATCTCCGCAATATCAAAACCAATATTTTCCAAAAAATTCTCCGCAGTTTTCATGATTTCAAACTATCAATAAAGTCGATGCATAAAATATAATCTTCATCTCTGACGGTCAGCGTACACGACATCGTTCTCAATATATTTCTGGAAGTGCTTGAGATGAACGTGTCAGTAAAATATCGTCCGGCATCCAGTTTTTTCAAGTAATAATAATAATCCTTTAAAGAATGATCCGAATGGTTTTCGTGGAACATGCTGAAGGATTTTGTTTTGCGTATTTCATGAATAGGGTTCATCACTGACGGCAAAGTCTGCATGCCTTCATTGTCCAGCAGAAAGATCCTTTCAATCTCAGGAAAAAAGCTGATGTTTGCTATGAGTGCCTTGTAGAATGCGTCGAGACTGCGCCCTTTGGCTTCCTGTTTCAGCAGTGACGTTATATTTTCAAAGTTGGTGTGTCTGTTTTTTCTGATGGTGACGTTTTCCGCCAGTTTGTTTTTAACATAGCCGACGGTATAGTTTATTTTGTCCTGTATGAAACCAATGGCGCTGCCAACATCTATGCATGGTCTGTGGAAGAAAAAGCCCTGATACAGGTCTATGCCCAGCTCATAGCTTTTCATTATGTCTTCCATGTTCTCAAGCCCCTCCGCAAGGGTGAGTGCGCCTGTTTTTTTCGCTATATCTATGATGGATGTAATGATCGACTGTTGATAATAGTTATCATGGATGTTGCGTATCAGCCCCATATCAATTTTTATGATATTCGGCTTAGAGAGTATTATACGGTTCATGTTTGAGTGCATTGCGCCGAAATCGTCCAGAGAAACGTAGTAACCGAGTTTTTTGTAGTTGTCTACGAAGCTGACCAGGTTGTGATTGTTCTCTATCTTTGATTCGACTATCTCAAGGGATATTGATGAATAGTTTATGCCGAATTCGTCTGTCAGCGCTTTGGTATAATTTGTGGATTCTATGTCGTTTTTATCTATGACGCATGTGTCAATGTTTAGAAATAACAAATATTTATTGAAATTTGGGATAGTTTTATAAGATTTCATTGCAGTACGGCGGCAGAGGCGGTCAAGCTCAAGGTCGCAATCTTCGTCCCGCGCCATGGCAAACATGTTGCTAGGTGAGATAATGTTGCCTGTTTCCGAGCATATGCCTCTTGAAAGTGCTTCAAACCCTACAATGCGCATCTCTTTCAGACTCACCACAGGCTGAAAGACAGTAACTACGTTGTTTTCCCGCAAAATACGTTTAATAAGAGAATCTTCTTTCACTAATTCGCCCGATAAATAATAATAACTATGGGCATGACTGTACATGATAATTTTGCAAAGAGCAAGCCTTGTCTTAAGGCTTTTGAAAAGAGGCATACGGATTGTTAGGACGCTAACTAAGCCCCGGTTGAAATTTTGTTGCGCGGCTTTCAGTTATGCGGTTTTTCTGACATTCTGATCCTCTTTAAGTGCCTGGGCAAGGCGTTTTGCCTCATTAGCCGTGATGAGCAGATTGAGCAGACTTTCCATTTCGTCCCTGCTGAGAGGTTTGTCCGTGGTCAAGAGGTCGCGGGCAATGGAAATGTGCAGATTTGCTATGCCGGTAAGCTGTTTTATTCTTTCGTCTTCATTTTTGTTGAAAAATGCCTCTGTGTCCATTCTTTCCTCCTGATGAAAGATTGGATAGTATGAAGCAACGCGGATGCCATTTCAGACTTTATTCCTGAGATTTTCCGAGACTATTTTAACGACTCTGTTAAGTTCTTCCAACAGCAGGGTAACCGATTCTATGGTATTTTTTACGTTGTTTGCCGCCAGCGCCGACTCGGCATTTTTTGCTGTCTGTGACAGTTTCGGCATGGCAAGATTTTCTGCGTATGAACCTACAGACCGGAAAATATCGCTCAGTGTTCCGGTATCCGGATTTGCAGTCATCTCTTTGCGTATGCCGTCCGCCGTTTTAAGAAATTCCTGCAGAGCTTTGATGAAAAGCGCTTCGTTTCCTCCGAAACCGCCCAGTCCTGTCATGAAATCCACATGACCGCCGGAATCGTACATTTGCGATCCGGCAGTTCTGGCAGAACTTATTCTGACAGCCTCAGTGACCGCTCTGGATATCTCGTTTATTTTAAGCGGTTTGCCTATGGCGCCTGTTATAAGCGCCGTTTTCATTTTAAGCTTGTCCTCATCAATGACGCTTGCCGTCATTGCGTATATGGGGGTGTCAGCGTTCAGTGCGCCTTCGCGTATAGTCCTTGCTGCCGAATATCCGTCCAGTTCAGGCATCATTATGTCGAGGAATATAGCGTCAAAAATCTCCTTTTCAGCGGCTTCGACAGCCTCTCTGCCGTTTTCGGCAAAGCTGACGCTTATGCCCAGAAGCTGCATGAATTCGCTGGCAACTTCGCGGTTAAGACTGTTGTCGTCCGCAACAAGAACGTGAATTTTGTGTCCCGTCTCTTTGGCATTCAGGATTTCCGGCAGTTCGTCTTTCGACTGTTCACCTGTAACGGCTGTCACCGCCGAGTGGAACAACAGGGTGGGAGAGGCGGGTTTTGCAAGCGTTGATATTTTAAGTCCGATATCTTTCTGCGGATGTTCGCTGCTGATGTATATCACGGGCGGCAGAAGTCCGGGGTCGGTGTCGAGTTTTTCAAATACGCCGAGCGGCGAATCGTCATGCATGCGGTTCTCAAGAACCAGCAGGTCAAAGCCCACCGTTCCGTCACTTTTTATGTTGCTTCCCAGCGTCTTCATAAGTTCGATATTGCTGTCGACTGAAACTACGTCCGCCTGAAGCTCTCTGAATATGGAGGATATGCTTCCCTGTTCCGACGGCATGTTTTCGGAAACCAGTATCCTTTTGTTTTTCAATATGCTGCTGCGCTCTTTCAGTTCTTCCGTGCTGGTAACGTCCGTGTTCTTCATTTTCAGAGTAAAGGAGAATGTGCTCCCTTTGCCCTGTTCGCTTTCCACAAAGACCGAGCTGCCCATTTTGTCGAGAATTTTTTTGCATATTGACAGACCGAGACCGGAACCGCCGTATTTTCTGGATGTTTTCTTTGATATCTGTTCATATGATGAAAATATTTTATTGATTTTATCGGCGGGTATGCCTATTCCCGTGTCTTTAACGGTGAATCTTATTGTGCTGTATGCCATATTTGATTCCGTGCAGTCAACGGATATCACCACCGAACCTTTGTCTGTGAATTTCACTGCATTGGAACCGATGTTGGAAAGCACCTGCATAAGTCTTGTGGGGTCGCCCTTCACATATGCCGGAACTTCATCGGATATATCGAGCTTTAGTATTATCTTTTTCTTTTCCGCCTGAACTTCAAGAATATCTTTTATACTCTTTAAGAGGTCTATTATATTGAAGCTGATGTTTTCAAGCTCCAGTTTTCCTGCCTCAATCTTTGAATAGTCAAGTATGTCGTTAATTATTTCCATAAGAAACGTGGCGGATGAGTGTATCTTGCTTACGTATTCGTACTGTTTCGAGTTGAGTCCTGTCTGCAGAGCGAGGTAGCTCAGACCGATTATGGCGTTCATAGGTGTTCGTATTTCGTGGCTCATAGCTGTCAGAAACTCGGTTTTAACCTCGTTTATGTATCTGTAGTTATCCAGAGCTGATTCAAGCCGCTGATTTGCGTCTTCAAGCTGTTTTGTCCGGTTGCTTATGGTGTTTTCAAGATTTTTGTTTATGTCTTCAATAGCGTGTATCTGCCTGCTCTGCTGCCACAGATTGCTGTAAAGCTTCATGCTCAGGTTGTTGAACGCTTCCGCAAGGACGGTTATTTCAGTGTTTTCGTTGAAAGAGAGCAGTTTCGGTTCTTTTTCTATGGTTATTTCATTGTCGGTCACATGGCGGGCAATGTTTTCAATGGGTCTGAAAATAACTTTTATCATAAAGCCGGATACCAGCGCCAGTGCGAAAAGTCCGTATGCGATTATTGCCGCCGCCTGCTTTGTTAAGGCGGAATACATCTGCGTTACCTCTTTGCTGGTGTCCTTGGCGAGGAACAGCCAGCCTATCTGGTTAGCAGAATAATCGTAAAGCGGCATTTTATAGGTCATATAAAATTTGCCGTCAAATCTGGTGATATCTTTTTTTTCCATCAGACCGGATGTCACTATTTTTCTGGTTTCGTCAGATGAAAAATCATAGACCAGAAGGTCGTCGTGGCGCAGCCATGAGGACGAATCATGAAAGAATTTTACCTTTTCGGCATTTTTTTTATAAATTGCGGTGGCATATTCAATGTCTGTGCAGGTTTTTGTTGTGCGCAGTATGTGCTCAATACTGCCGCCGAATTCCACTGTACCAACCGAATCGAAGTTGTACCACACGGGCTTGACAACGCGCAGTCCGAGACCGCTTCTGCCCATTTCAATACCTGCTACCATTGTTTTTTGCTGATTGGCTTTGACAACGGTTCTCCGGATGGTTTCAAGGCTGTCGCCGTAGTTCTCTTTGCTGTGAACCCGGTAAAAGCTTATTGCCGGAGGGATATGAAACTGAAACTGGTCTATGTCGTAAAGGTGTTTAAGCCTTGTGTCGTATATGTTGTCCACAAGTTTCGCAAGCCCTTCGCGGTCTCTTCTGGCGAATCTTTCCACAAGCGTCTGGTTGTCTGTCAGGGTGTCAAGACCGAGGGAGAACTGCCTTATCATCGTTTCCTGCTCGGTCTCGAATATCTTGCCGAACATATTGAACGCTTCTTCATTTTTGCTGATGATGTCACTGCGCAGTTTTGAATATGTACTGAAAATGAGAATAAAGACAGCCACAGACATTAATAGTGCCGTGAACGCAAGTATACGATACCTGAGACTGCTGAAAAGAGAGTTCATATTTCCATTCCCAAAAACATTATAATATATATGTATCATGTTTTTGTGGTTATTGCCACTGAATTGAAGATTAAGTTGCGAATATTAAAGAAGAATTCCTATCAAAAAACATATTTTGAACTTTTGTTTATATTGTTTATATTTAGATATATTTATAATGTACTTTTGCTTGGAATATTCACTGGTTTCCATCCTGTCGACAAGTTCGTTCAGTAGATCAGTGAGCACTTTTGCCTCTCAGACAGGATACCGGAAATTATACCCGTTTATCAACTTCCTGTTTCCAGAGGCGGATATGCCGCAGAACAGATATGTGAATGTATACGCCGCAGGTCGCGAAGAATGTCTATATGCAGAGAGCTTGTCTCAATACTTTCCGGTATTCCTTCGCGAAGGCGCAGAAGATGCTTTTCGGATGCGGATGTTTCAAGCTCGCGCAGTCTGTTCTTTTCGTTAAGCAGATATTCGGCAAGCTTTCTGTCTCCTGTCATGAAAACGCTGAAAGCCACCTGAAGATTTTCAAGCACAATACCGTATATCTCTTCAAGCTCTTTTTTGCCTTCTTCTGAAAAATCCAGTCTGTTCTTTATCTTTTTTACTGCAAGCTCCATCAGGTTCTTGTCTATAATGTCGCCTATATGTTCAAGATTGATGGAGAAAGTCATAATTTCAAGCGCCCTTTTTCCTTCATCGCCTTCAAGCCTGTCCTGTGTGATGTTTACTATATAATGTTTGACTGCTTCATGGAGGCGGTCTACGTAGTTGTCCCTTCTGCAAACCTCTGCTGCAACTTTTCTGTCGCCATCCATGAGCGCGGTCATGCCGTCGGTCAGCATATTCTGCACTATGTCGCCCATGCGCAGTGTCTCCCTTGCGGCGCAGGATAGGGCAACGGAGGGTACGGAGAGCGCGTTTTCGTCGAGGTACATGGGAACCGACGGGTCGTCAGTCAGCTTCTTTTCAGGCAGAAGTTTTTCAAGCAGTTTTGCAAACTGAGGCAGTATCATGAAGAACAGAACCGCTGTGAAAAGGTTAAAGGCTGTGTGGAAATCAGCCGCTGTACGTTCAGGGGAATAATTGAAAATACTGCCCAGCGGGTCTATGAAAGGAAATACCACTGCCGTTCCGGCAACACGGTTTATGAGATTTCCAACCGGCAGGCGTCTCTGTGCCGGATTATTACCTGAAACGCTCTCCAAAACGGGATTAAGAGCGCTTCCGATATTTGCCCCCAGAACAAAAGCTACCACTGCGGCTGGCGTTATCAGACCGGACGCTGAAAGCGACATCGAAAGCAGAACGGCGGCTGTACCCGAATGTGCAGTCCATGCAATCACCATACCTATCAGAAGATTAAGGAGCGGTTCGTCGGTTATGGTCTGCATGAGTTCACGCATGACATGGCTGTTTTGCACAGGCTCAAATGTTGAAACCAGCATGTGAAGCGCAAGCAGCATCACCCCCAGACCAGTGAATACTCTGCCGATGTCCCGCAGAACGGTTTTTCTGCTTTTTTTGAATGTGTACACGCCTACAGCTATCAGAACCGGTATCGCCGCGGATGAATCAAACGCAAGAAGCTGAACGATAAGGGTGGTGCCGATATTTGCACCCAGCATCACAGCCATGGCGGGGACAAGTTCGACCATCCCGGATGAGAAAAAAGAAGAGAGCATCATTGCCGCAGCGGTACTGCTTTGCAATATTGCCGTCACTCCTGTTCCCGCAAGAAGTGAATAAAGACGGTTTTTAAGATATTTGCCGAGAAATTTCCTTATCTGTGTGCCGAATGCGCGGATAATCCCGCTTTGCACCATGTGCAGACCCCAGAGAAGCAGTGCGACGTTGCCGATAAGATTGAGAATGATGATAACAGCCATATATTTCTCCCTGTTGGAGCTTCGCAGAGTTATTATTCTCTGCATTTATTTCATATTTTTCTCCGAAAATTTAAGTATTCATAATCTATTGTAATTAATACGATAAATTGCTATTTATCCTGCTTTTGATATTTATAAAATCTATCTTATTTGATAAAAAATGCAATATTTTTGTTAAATTCGATAATTTTTTTCTTGAATTAATCTTTGACAAATTTTCAGGAAAATATGATGATAAGCTCTATGATCCCGTTGAGGCGTAAATGAGTGATTTTAAACTGTATTCTAAAAATTTTATTCTGATATGTGTTTCAGGATTCCTTTATTTCGGCAGTTTCTATCTGCTTTTGCCGACAATTCCGCAGTTTGTTCAGGATATCGGCGGTACGACAGGGCAGATCGGTGCCGTTGTCGGTTTTTTTACTCTGACATCCGTACTTTTGAGACCTTATTTCGGTAAACTTGCCGACAGTTACGGTCGAAAAAGATTTCTCCTCTTCGGGTCGGGGCTTTTTGCCTTTCTTTTTGTTTTTTATGCACATGCGGGCGGCATCGTTCCGCTTTATATACTGCGTCTGTTTCACGGTGTAGCACACGGATGCTATCTGGCGGCGGCGTTTGCGTACGTTGCCGATCTTGCGCCTGTTCAGCGCAGGGGCGAGGTCATGGGGGTATACGGTGTGGCGAACGTTTTTGCCATGGCGCTTTTTCCCGCATGGGGCAGCAGAATAATAACGGCTACTCACGATTTTAATTACCTTTTCACTCTGTCTGCGATAACGGCGGCATTATCTTTTCTGTCGCTCGTTATGCTGGACGACAGGAAACCGGAGAAACATGCCGGAAAGAAAGGTATTTTTGAAGCCGGGCTGAAAAAACCCGTACTTGTTGCTTCCATAACTTTTTTCAGCGCATCCACTGTTTACGGAACCGTTATAACGTTTCTCCCTGTCTATGCCCCTAAAAAGGGCATGGCAGATTTCGGCATCTTTTTTACGGTTTATGCCGTTTTCACACTTATAAGCAGGGTTGCGGCAGGAAAACTCTCGGATATTTACGGGCGCAGGAAGGTCATTATCCCGTTCCTGCTCATTCTGGCTGTTGCAACTTTCTGTCTGCCGTTTCTTTCAAATATCTATATGCTGGCGTTCATAGGCGCACTTTTCGGGCTTGGCTTCGGAGCTTTTATGCCCGCACTGTCTGCGTATGTTGTTGATAAAACAGAACCTCATGAAAGAGCTGGTGCGCTGGCGTTTTTCACATCTTTTATGGATGTGGGCATCACTACGGGCGCGATAGTTCTCGGTATCGTCGGCGGTCATTTCGGTTTTGAAGTGATGTACGGTTTTGCCGGAGTTATTCTCTGCTGCGGTATTATATTTTTCTCGCTTTTTACAAGGAAGTGAAGGAGCAGGGGACGCCGGCAACGCATTTTCCGCATACGTCGCTTCCGCTGCTGACGGCGTTTCCGTCGGAATCAGTATATGATGTTCCGAAATTGTTATAGATAGCGGCGTTTTTGAGAAGTATCTCCTGGCATTTGTGTCTTGCAAACCCATCCGGTGTCAGCGCACCCGAAGGACAGCGTTTCATGCACGCGCCGCATTTTCTGTTTCTTTTATAAAGACAGTTCTCTTTTGTCAGCGGCTTTCCGTGTTCAGTTTCAAAATTCGTTACAATGGAATTGTATCGTCCACAGCATCCTTTCTTTGTTATCAGCATGTTGTTTATGCCGAATGTTCCAAGTCCCGCCGCCCATGCGAAATGTCTGTGCGACCATCCGCTGATGAGCTTTTCAGTATCAAATGTTGATGTCTGCGGGGCGACGCGCCCATTGATGCCTGCGGATGCCAGCTCTTTGATAAGGGCTGCGTTCAGCTCTATGAACATGGCGTTTGTCTCTTCGTATGCCAAAGCCCACTCGGGAGAGGCAAGCTCTCCCAAGTGTCTGTTTGTATCTGCAAGTTCTTTTGTGAAGGGTACGAAATAGACTATCACCGTCTTTGCGTCAGGCAATACTTCCTGCGGAAGCCCGTGGTCGGGTGATATCCTGTTTTTAAGGTTCTGTATCTCCGGATGATAAGCATCCGCAAACCCAACCAGCGGTTCACCCCACGCCGTTACGTGAGTCTCTGCATGTTTTTTTACGAACAAGCATATAAAGTCGATTATTTCCTCTTTATGCATATTCTCAGGATATACTTTTCAGTAAAAATAATCAATTCCCCGCTTTAATCACTTTTGCGCGCTTTATGCCGAACGCATCCATAAGGTCATCAACAAAAACATCGCGGACGGCTACCACAAGCGTGGTTCTTTTGCGCAGAAGCTGTGTTATGAGCCCGTTCCAGCCATCGCCGCCTATTTCCAGTCTGCCCGCCTCGTCAATGAAAACGTATTCGGCATCTTCCGCATCTTTTATAACTTTTTCAGTCATTTTGCCGACCGCTTCATCGGAGAAATTAAAAGTGCCTTCCGCGTTGCGCATACAGAAGGGGATTTCCTCTCCGGAAACAAGGTCGGTCAGTCTGTAGTCGTCTTTCTTATCTGCGTAAACGTTGGCTTTGCAGACGAAACCGCATACTTTGAAGTCCGCTTTAAGTCTTTCCGCTTCCTTAGCCATAAACGTTGTTTTGCCCGCATCAACGCCGCCTGTCACAAGCACAACGTCAGCCTTTATGTCATCAAGCATGTTGTCGGCTGTGATGAGTATTTGTTTTAACGCGCTCATCGGGCTGGTTCTTATGTCTTTTTTCGTTACGATGGAGCCCATTGCTTTGTTTGTTTCCCACGCAGTCGCCATGGTTCTGTCCATTTTGTCGCCGTACCTTCTGCGTATGGCGGCGGCTATTCTGGGATGTTTGAATTCGTTCAGTATGCCGTTAATGGCTATTGTCATAAGGCACGCTCTGAACACCATTGCAAGACCGCCTGATATTGCTTTAACACTGAACATTCCGCTGTCGCCGGCGTATATAAATGCGCCGGAAAGGAAAGAGATTAAAAGAACAGGAATGAAAAATTTAGGATTAAGAAGCCTTTTAAGCGATCTTGAATATCTTATCGCCGCGAATATGAAATATATGCCGAGGAAAGGTATTATTGACGGATAGGAGTGCATGAATACCAGCCCGACGAAAATTACGATGAATGCCAGAGTAAGCCAGACCAGCGAAGGTTTAAAATTTGATGCCGCTACCACTTTCTGTTTTTCAGGTTTAAAGGATGGAACACTTTCTGCATATGTTATCGTTCTGATGTTGGTTTCAAGGTTATGTCCGGTGAAGGAGCCTATTGCCGAGGCGATAACGCCGCATATGAAATATATCACCAGCAGGGCGATAATACCCCATATGGGGTCTATTTGCTTCAAGCCTGCCAGTCCGGCAGTTCCTTCAAAGAATTTTTCGTAAAGAATGTATATGTTCGGACCGAACATCATGAAAGCGCGTATGAATTTGTGCAGTATCGTACATATCAGCGCAAGCCCGCCGCCTATGGCATAACCTATGGGGTTGTTGCCTCCGATGCGTGCGCCAAGCTCCATGAGAAACCCCTCAACGGATATGGCGATTGCTGGAACTATCAGGTTCGGGCTGGGCGAAAAGAGCTTAAGCAGTGCGGAAGAAAGCCCCGCTCTGTAAAAAAGACCTTTCTGCCGCCACCTGACGTTTATTCCGGACATGAGTATTATCGCTATGAAGGTCAGTATATAGCCTTTCATAGGTATCCGCAGGTTGTGAAGCAGCGACCCGAGAGACATTTCGGAAGTTCCCCATATGCCTCCGGCAACCGCTCCTTTTTCCCATTTTGAAGATGACGTGATCAATTCCGGTTTTTGTGTTTTCCTCAAGATCTGCCCCCTTATAATGCGTTATATAATAAATAGTATATCGTTCTAAGGAACCTTATATATTACAAAGATTAAGGGTGTCAATACGGTTAAAAACGGATGAACGTGCGAATAACGTGTTAAAGGTGTCGCGGGCTTTGTAAAGCCAATGTCGGTCTTTGGTGAAAATAACGTATTAATAATGAAGCGGATATTGTTAAAATAGGGAGCGATATTTTATCTTTAAATTTTTTTTCTGGCATGTATTATGTCAGATATTTTACAAAGAGGGAGGGGCAAAATGGCAAGAGGAAACGGAAGAGATCATAAATATATGCTGGACAGATGGAAAAAAAAGTCCGGTTCTTATCCGAGATATAGCGGCAGCAATGACTGTATCGAGGCTCGCATCGTAAGCTCCATGAAAAAAGCCGGAATAGATTTCAGCGGCAGGTCGCTTCTGGATGTCGGCTGTGGAACGGGCGTTTACACAATACGCCTTGCTAAAGAAGCGGCAAGTGTCACCGGAGTCGACATATCCCAAGAGATGCTCTCCATCCTTGAACAGGATGCGGCTGCCGAAGGCTGCTCAAATATAGAAATAATCAACAACCCGTGGGATACATTCAACACCGGAGGCAGACAGTGGGATATCGCTGTTTCAACAATGACCCCTGCAGTACAGCTTCCTGATGATTACAGAAAAGTTCGCGACTGCGCAAAAGAGGCGGTGATCTATCTGGGGTGGGGCGGAAAAAGAGACGTTGAGCCAATAAAATATATGGTTGGCAAAAGTCAGGTGAAACCGCGCGTGTTCAACAATTCCCAAAACATGCGTAAATGGCTGGAAGACAACGGGATAGAGCATTATTCAGAAGTGTTTGACGAAGTGCGCCCGAAAGAGATGACATTTGAAGAAGCAGTGACATACTGTCAGGACGAACTGGAGATAAGCGAGGTTTTCGCGCTTCAGAACGATATTGAAAGCGAACTGCAAAGATTTACCGATGATAAAGGTATCGTCAGATTTAACATAAGCGCCCGTCTGGAGCTTATCGTTTATAAGAAATAGAGGATATCAGTTCCCGTTGAGATATTTTTCAATATTGAGTGCTGCCGCGTGATATCCGCATTTGACCAGTGAATCGAATTCAAATCCTGTCATCTGGTCAAGGGATGTGGGAAGCTGTCTCGCGGCAGTTACTTCGCTGACAGTGAGATCATCCGCCTTGGAAGGATACAGCAGAACCGCACTGTCTGAAAGCGACAGGTATACGCCCGAATTGCCGTTGTTTCTGAGGAAGTTCATGAATGAGCGCACACGCAGCAGTCTGCTCTGTTCCAACAGAATATCTATCAATTTATTCGCCTTGCTAAGTGAAAAGCCGTCTGAGAGCGGAGTTTCTATGAACGGGGAACCTGCATCTGAAATTATCACAAAATCAACGTCCTTTGTGTTGAGCTGAACGTCCTGCTCGCCAACCTTGTAGAATGTTTCGGTGCCGAGGTTGTCGTATAATCCGCCGTCATAGATGTGAAGCTTTTTATATTCCGGCTTAACGCGCTCTTTTATGCCGGAACCTTTAAATGTTTCTTTCTCCCATCTGTATCTCGACGTATCTATTTCTATGGGACCTATGCCTATAGGAAATGCCGCAGAGATTGCCATTGCTTTGGCTGTTTTGAACATTCTGGCGGAGGCGTAGCCCGTTCTGTAGTCGCCCATGGTTTCGTTTTTGAAGCGGAAACGCTGTCCGTTTTCCCCGTTGGTTCCGTTGATTGTCCATACAGGGGTTTGCGGCAGGTCGGCAAGAACCGAGTCTATCCCCCAGAGCGATTCTATCGTCTGGGAAATTACTATACCTCTTTTGTACAGTATATTTTTCCAGTTTGAGGGTTTTATCAATGCGGACATGCTGGCTTGCTGTAATGATGTAGCTGTCATCAGATATCGCAATCTGGGGAGTATTTTTTCAGTGAACTGCGGGGCTTTCGGCCATATGTTTCCGGAAAGATGAAAGACAAGACCCGTGAACAGGCTTCCTCCGGAGACAGAGGATATGTTTGTCACTTTCCGCATAAGATTATGTTCCGCAAGGAATTTTACCACTCCCGCATGAAATGCGATGGCTCTTATCCCTCCGCCGGAAAGCGCAATGCCTATTTTTTTGTCGCTGAGTATCCCCATTCTCCCTCCAGTGCAACGAACATTAATATCATATCAGGGCTTTCTTGGCTACGCCATTGTCTTGTTGTTAAAAAATAGAGAATGTAATTGTATAAATATAAACGGAGATCGCAATGAATGCTATTCTTGAAGATTATTATGTTTAAATCACAAGTAACACTTTTCAGAGGATCAGAGAGTATGTGGGTGTGATATGCACAGCAATACATAACCACATACGTGTTAATTTCCTAATACATTAAATTTTACCTGTTGATTTGAAGAACCGCTTGTCAAATTTCCATCTACATCATATTGGACAGCAAGTTCAATCTTTATATCCTGTTTTCCTTCATTTATTTCTTTTTCAAAAATGTTCTTTAATCTGTCGGATATATTACCTGATAGGATAACATTATTTTCTGAGTGAGGAGGGAAGCTGACATTGTATCTACGAGTAAGTATAGTATCATATAGTCCAATTGATATCTGTTTTATCGTAATAAATTTGGATGTTTTATTTGTTATTGTGATTGGAATATTGATGTCTTTTTCAATATTAAATTGACTTAAAGAACAATTTAAGTCTTTCAAATTGTATGTTGTTTGTGGGAAATAGTATGAAAGAAGAGTTTTGATATTTGTTTTGAAACTATAAATGTTTACGGACACATTTATACCATTTTCCGGGAAATCGTTATAACTGATTGATGATGGGGTGATATTGCTTTGTACTATAAAGCCTTCTTTTAATGTAAGTGTCATTTTATAATAGGCATCTGATGAACCACATTTTGAAAAAAGAATCGGATTCATGTGGATAATTCCTTTTTTATTAAGTAATTCCGCTTTCGGATTGAATGTATAATTTATTTTCTCAATTTTATTAGATTTTATAACATTATTTCTTTCAATTGAGCATAGCAAATTATTTTCTTCATTTTCGTAACGCTTTTGAATAGAGTTAAGCATTTGTTCAACGTCGGTTTGTAGATTATTACTATCAGCCAAAAAAGGATAGGATGGTATTCCTGCTTTATTCTCAATTACTTGGTGCACACTTATTTTTATATTATATTTTTTTAGGTTTTGATATAATGAGTTTGGTATTTCAGCTTTGCTGGTAATTTGTACTGAAATTGGAAAACTAATTTTTGTCAATACTTCCAGTTCGCCCCTATGACCGTTAACGTAATCATATAAAATGAAGTTATTGTTAACTTTAACAATTCTTAATCCTTTTAACATGGTTCTACTTGCTAGGTTTTTTACACGCCATGATTGCATCGGATAGTTTGTATATTTAGACTGAAGTTGCATTGCGTCTGAGATTTTTTGAATAATTGTATCATCATTATCAAATTGGTTATATGAGTAAATAGTTATATCTCTACTTGCAGTTACTTCTGGTAGTTTTGCCAGGGTGGTCTCAAGATCGGCTGTTTTTAAGCTGTTTTGAAGATAAGAGCTTGATATTTCACCACATCCAGTCAAAAAAACGCAAATTGATAAAATAGATAAAATGTATTTCATAGTTACACCAAATAATATACTATATGCTTATTTAATACACATTATTGCTGTGAAATTCAATTTATTTCTATTAAAATCTATTACTGGATGATATTTCACTTATTTTAATATAATTATTCAAAATTTTTAAGAATAAGATTTTGTTTTAAAGAACTTGAATAAGTTTAGATTTGAAACTTTTCTTATTATTTCATATCGATTTTTTAGTTGAGGGCTACGAATAAAACAAAAAAAATGGTATTGTTGATATGTTTATTTGGTTTTTTACAAATCTCTGATTCAAATTATAATATAAACCGTTATACAATATATAAATACTTGAGAGGTTTGAATAATGCTTTGTTTTACATTAATAGGATTAGATCTCGAATAGACCGTGGAGGGCATAAGATGACTGATTTGCTGCAAAGTGTGCCAGAAAGTGTGCCAAATGAGTTTTGTGAAAAGAAAGTCTTTGTAGATAAAGGAAAAAATTAACGGGCGATGCGGGAGTCGAACCCACTACCTCAGGCTTCGGAGGCCTGCACTCTATCCTAATGAGCTAATCGCCCTTTGCTGAAAAGAACAGTACAATAATCTTCATGTATCTGCAAGTCAAGAACTTCCAGCCCGTGTCGTATGTAATGCTTTCGTATGTCGTAATGTTCCTCTATCGGGACACCGGAAACCACCAGAAGCCCGCCTTCGTTCAGCGAAACGTAGATGAAATCCGATATCGCCAGCAGTATATCATAATATATATTGGCGAAGATTATGTCGAAAGTGCCTTTTATGCAGGTTTCAAACCCGCAGGCTATGTGGTTGTTTGTGATGCCGTTCAGCTCGTTGCACTGCAATGCCGTGCGGCAGGCGTCGAAAGAAACGTCGTATCCTACTGCGGAACCAACCCCGAGAAGCGAAGCGCAGATGCCCAGTATGCCAGTCCCGCAACCTACGTCCAGCATGGTTTTGCCTGTAAGTTCAATGCCTTCCAGATGTTTTATACATGCTTTCGTGGTGACATGTTCGCCGCTGCCGAATGCTCCCTGATATATTTTTGCCGTGCTTCCGTTTTTAAGCGGAATTTCAAAAATTATGCGTTCCATGGTGAATAAGAGGTAACATATGCACCATTGTAAAAGCAATAATATAATCATATAGTCTAAAATTCGTTGACAATAGGGCTCTTTCAGCATAATTGTATCCATCAACTTTGTATGTGAGGTGCAACGTGGCAGAATTTAAGAAAAAAGCAGCCTATAACGTGGCAATTGCCGGAGCAACTGGTGCTGTCGGCGAAACATTTTTGCAAATCCTTGAAGAGAGAAACTTTCCCATTGCAGAGCTTAAGCTTCTGGCTTCCAAACGCTCAGTGGGCAAAGAGATAACGTTCAAGGGCAAGACATATAAAGTTGAAGAATTGACGCACGACTGTTTTGACGGGGTTGATATAGCTCTTTTCAGCGCTGGCGGAGGCAGAAGTCTTGATTTTGCTCCCAGCGCGGTAAAAGCCGGAGCAGTGGTAATAGACAACTCGTCCGCTTTCCGTATGGACAAAAGTGTTCCTCTTGTCGTTCCGGAAGTTAACCCTGGGGATGCTTTTAAACACAATGGCATCATTGCAAACCCTAATTGCACAACAATTATCATGCTTGTGGCTCTTAAGCCTCTGTATGACTTTTCAAAGATAAAAAATGTGGTAGTATCCTCATATCAGTCTACATCCGGCGCAGGTGCACAGGCTATGGAAGAGCTGATGAATCAGGCAAAAGCATGGGCAAAGGGTGAGCCTCTCAAGGTTGAAAAATTTGCTCATCAGATACTCTTCAACGTTATCCCCCATGTGGATTCGTTCACTGACAACGGGTATACCAAAGAAGAGCTTAAGATGTTCAACGAAACAAGAAAGATGCTCCACGACGACGAGATAAAAGTGAGCGCAACCTGTGTGCGTGTTCCCACGCTGTCCGCCCACTCTGAGTCTGTGACAATAGAGACCGAACAGCCCATCAGCCCTGAAAAGGCAAGGGAACTGTTTGAAAAGGCGCCAGGACTGAAACTTCTGGACGATCCGGCGAACAACAAGTATCCGATGCCTCTTTTCGTTGCAGGCGGTGACGACTGCTATGTGGGACGTATCAGAACCGATATCGCAAGACCCAACTGTCTAACTTTCTGGGTTGTGGGTGACCAGCTCCGTAAGGGAGCCGCCACAAACGCTGTACAGATTGCAGAATTGCTGATAAAATAAAATTTGTCGGTGAATTTTTAATAGAAAATTTCCCCCGACTCTTTTAAGTAGTCGGGGGAATTCATTGTTTATCCGTATCTTAACTTGATTTTAGACAATTGAAATGGTAATAATACTGGCATAAAAATGAACCTTAGTTAATTTAATTTTGGGCGATTTTACTTGCTTTGCGGACATATATTCATTAATTATTAATAATTAGTGTTCCTATCTGAATCTGCGGACAATAATTGCTTGATTTTCGGGGTTCATATGTGTATATAATTTTAACTTCTTGATGTTAGGAGGTTGTAGTGAACAAGAAAGAGCTTATTGAGAAAATCGCAGAAATGTCAGGTCTCAAAAAATCAGACGCTGAAAAAGCACTTAAGGCTTTTGAAGAAGCCACAGTTGAGGCACTTAAAGCTGACGACAAAGTTACACTTGTCGGCTTTGGTACTTTCTCTGTTTCCGAGAGAAAAGAGCGTAAAGGAAGGAACCCCCAGAGCGGAAAAGAAATGACTATCCCCTCAAAAAGAGTTCCCAAATTTACAGCCGGCAAGCTTTTCAAAGATTCCATCGGCTAAGACGAATATTTGAAATAGTTTTTGTTATAAAAAAGCCCTGTGCCACAAGCAGAGGGCTTTTTTTTGTTGCCCGTTTAAAATTGCGTGGTATATTTAACTAGTGCCTGTAAAATAATTTTACATATTAGTTTTTATGGCTTACTTTTGAAAATGTAGACAAGTTGTTTGTAATGCTTTATAATCATTTTTTGTTTAATGACTTTGTGTTGTCAGAGGCGGTATGAGCAGAGACTTATTCGGGTTTAAAGGCGAACCATTTAGCGTTCACCCCGACAACAGATACTTTTTTTCTTCTATTTCCCACGACAAGGCTATAACCCTGCTTGAATACGGCATCAACAGCCGAAAGGGTTTTATGCTGCTCACGGGACTTAAAGGCACCGGAAAAACCATGACATGCAGTATCCTGCGTGAAGGTCTTAACGGCGTCAACACTGTCTTTGTGCCCACAGGTACCAGAGAGCCTGAAAAGCTTCTGGCAGAGATATGCAGGGGATTCGGTCTTGAATACACTGCGGATACCCACCAGCCTGCTTTCGGTAAACTGATGGAATATTTTGTGGAACAGTACAAAGAGGGAAGAAACAGTCTTATTATTATTGACGATGCAGAGGTCATTTCCGACGCCTGTCTTTCACTGCTTAACAGTTTTATGGAAATTGAAATCGAACAGTGCAAGCTGGTGCAGGTGATTCTTTGCGGTACTCCCGCTCTCCACGACAGACTTAAGAGTGTAAGCAGTCAGCTCGGTCCGAAATTCACCTTTACGGTGGAATTGGCGGCGCTTTCCATGAAAGATACGGCAGATTATGTCGAACACCGTCTTAAGACCGCCATTGGCGAGGATTTCCCTCTTTTCAGAAAAAGCTCATACATAGAAATATATCATTACTCAAAAGGCATCCCTTCTGAGATAAACCGGATTGCCCAGAAGGCAATCGAGATAGCCAACGATAAAAAAGCGTCGAGAGTAACGTCAGCCATAGTTAAACAGGCCGCCGCCATGCTTTATGGTGTCAGCCGCCGCAGAACAGTGAAACTTCTGCCTGTTTTTGCCGCGCTCATCGTGATATTCGGAGCCGCATATTATCTGATGTTCCACTCTGCGCCTGTGAAGAAACCTCTGCAAACGGAACCGCCTGTTGCGATGACAGAACCTGAACCGACGCCTCCGCCTGTGGCAGAACCTCAGCCGGTGCCTGTTCAGAAAGAACCGCAGACTGTTATGAAGCCGGAACCGCCCGTAGCAGAACCGGCACCTGAAACTATAAAAGAAGAACCTCCCGCAGCAGCTTTACAGCCTAAATACGGCTGTGTGGACGCCGCCAGCGGGCTTAAAATACGTCAGCACCCTTCAAGAAACGCCGCCAGCATAGGCAATGCGCCAAACAAAGCCAGAGTTGAGCTTGTCAGGCTCACAGACGACGGCGGCTGGTGGGAAGTGAAATATAAGGGCAGAGACGGGTATATGTTTGCCGAGTTTGTTAAACCGAGTGAAACAGGGGAGTGTGGGAGATAGGAGCGAAACGGTTTATAGCTCTTACAGCCGTCCTTTTCATCCTTACTGGATGCGGCACCAGAGCAAAGTTCAGAAGTTACGACAAACAGCTTGACGATATCCGTTCCGATGTGCGTAATATCAGACTTATCACAGATCAGATGCACAATGAACTTGTTACGCTTAAAACCTCAGTGGATGTTGTCGGTGTGAACATCGACAGGCAGACCAAAGATATTGAGCTGGCTAAAAAGAATCAGCAGCTCCTTTCGGATTCACTTGGCAATATGAAGGATATGGTCGTTCAGCTTGAGGCGAGAACTCTTGCTGAAAAAAAAGAGGAACTGGAAAAGCTTAAACAGGAAGAAGAGGATACGCAGATTACCGTCGTGACAAAGAAAGAGGACGGAGTTACGAAGATACAGCCCTTGGGCAAACCTGCCAAAGAAGCAACCAAACCGAATCAGAGAAAATATGCTACAGGTCCGGAAATAGACACATCAAGAACAGGTTTCGGATATGCCGTTAAAGATGGTGTGATACTCTGGCGGGCGCCTTCTAAAAACTCGGACGTGATGGAAATCCTCATTGCATGGCAGCAGGTCTCCATCCTCGGAAGTGTCAAGAACGAAGGAGAGAACTGGCTTAAAGTCAAAACGCAGGATTACACCGGATTTGCGGATTCAAAATTCATTATCGCATCGGAATAACTATGCTTAAAAACATCTATCAGAAGGCTCTGGCACTTGAAGTGATATCCCATGCCGAGCTTGAAACTCTCATCAATGCAGATATCGACGAACTCACTAATTTCGCGGAACAGATAAAAATTAAGTTTATCGGCAGCGAACCGCAGACCTGCGCTATTATAAACGCCAGAAGCGGACTTTGCTCCGAGGACTGCGCGTTTTGCGCCCAGTCTTCACACTTTTCCACTGGTGCGCCTGTTTATAAGTACCTTGAGCTTGAACGTATTGAGGCGGCGGCGAAAGATCTTGCCGCAAAGGGTGTTGAACGGTTCAGTATTGTCACCAGCGGGCTTGTGCCTGACGATTCCGAGTTTGAAAAAATAAAAGAATCACTTAAGATAATAAAAAGATACGGGCTTAAGCCTGATGCGTCTGTGGGCTGCCTCAGCTATGAAAAGCTGATGGAACTGAAAGCCGTCGGACTTGATGCCTACCACCACAATCTTGAAGTTGCCCGCAGTTTTTTTCCGCAGATATGCACCACCCACGATTATGAGGATGACGTTCAGACCGTGCGTGATTCTGTCCGTGCAGGACTTTATACATGCAGCGGCGGGATATTCGGACTGGGCGAGACATGGGCGCACAGATACGAACTGGCTATGACTTTGCGGGAACTCGGCGTTCATTCGGTTCCTATGAATTTCCTTAATCCCATCAAGGGAACTCCGAAAGAGGGGACAACTGTTCTTTCCGAGGAAGAGGCGATGCGCATACTCGCTGTATTCCGTTTTCTTTTGCCAAACCGCAGTATAAGGGTTTGCGGCGGGCGCAGTATCGTTTTTTCGCATGACAGCGCTGAAAAGGTTCTGAAAGCAGGAGCCAGCGGTATTATGGTGGGTGATTATCTGACTGTCAAAGGGATATCAATCGACGAAGATATGGAATATATCAAACGCTTCTAAGCTGTGCATTTCTGCGTTGAACTGCTTGCGTCTAAGCGTTTAAGAAAATTCATCGTAAACTGTCTCTGCGAGCCAACGGCGAAGCAGTCTATCTCATTACCCCAAATTTTTTCCATCCATAGAAAAAATTTGCCAACGCTCTATTCGGCAATCTACAAAAATGGGCTCATTCAGCTTTCAGCTAGTGGTCGGTAAAACCTTCCTTCGCTCACGTTCCATTTTTACAGACGGATTACCGTCTATAAAAACTGCACGAACATCATCCTGATGTTTTATGCTATAGTGGCTTTAATATCTGCAGGTTTTCCGAAATACATCCATGAAGTGACCAGCATATCAGCTCCTGACGCGGCGTAGCTTTCTGCGTTGTCTATGTTTATGCCGCCGGCAGCGAGAACTTTGACGGCAGGATTGAGGGATTTTACCAGCTTAACGGTCTCTGCAACCTGCTCAGGCGTCATCTTGTCTGTCTGGATGCTGTCTACGCCTGCCTTAACTGCCTTTTCTATGTCCTCAAGCTTCTCAAGCTCAATTTCTATCTTTTTTTCAAGGCATTTAAGCCTTATCTGAGGCATCTGAGACAGAAGCATATCCAGTCCGCCGGCATTATCATAGTGAGCCGGAAAGAACAGAACGGTTTCCGAGAGACCCAGCCTGTGTGGAACTGCTCCGCCTGCCATAAGAGCCTGTACGGAAAGACGGCGTGTACCCGGAAATGCTTTTCTGGTACCGCTTACAACTATTTTCGGATTTGCTTTTCTTGCGGCGGCAACCAGATTTCTTGTTCTGGTCGCTATACCGGATGAATATTCCAACAGGTTAAGAGCAACACGCCAGCCCTTATGTATTGACTGGGGTGTGCCTTGAGCTTCTATTATCAGGTCGCCCATAGAGATGAAATCCCCGCTTTTAAGCGAGCTTGTTACCGTACATCCGACCCTTTCAAGGACGCTGACAGCCGCTTCGCACCCGCTGACACAGGTGTCGTGCCTTGCTTTGAATGTAATGCCGAGCGAATTTTCAGTGAAATCCGTAATGGACGATGTAAGGTCGATGAATGGTATATCTTCTTCTATCCATCTGTCTATGTCATGCTGAGTGAAAAACATTTTAAACGCTCCTTGTTTCAAGTTTTCTGAGCAGTGTGAAAAGGATCACCGAGACACCGAGAAGTATAACGCAGAGTACGCCTGCACGCAAATAGTTCCCTTCAAAAACTGCATTATATACTTCCAGTGAAAGGGTATTTGTCTTGCCGATTATGTTCCCGCCTATCATAAGGGTGATGCCTACCTCGCCCAGCGACCTGCCCAGTCCGAGCGCAAGCCCCGCAAAGATGCTTTTTTTGACATTTGGCACTACAACGAAAAGAAACGTCGTCAGTCTGCTTTTTCCGAGTGTTAAAGACGCTTCTATCAGGCTTTTTGCGGATGATGATATGGCTGACTGCACGGGTTTGACAACCAGGGGAAGACCCGCGGTGAAAGCTGCAACAACAAGGGCTTTCTGTGTGAATATCATCTCGATTCCCATACTCTGAAGGTACTTTCCGAGCAGTCCGAACCTGCCGAGGATAAGAAGCAGAATGAAGCCTGTTGCAATGGGAGGAAAAATCAGGGGAAATGATATGAAGATATCAAAAAAGCCCCTGAACGGGGCTTTCTCACTGCTCAGGTACCACGCTAATAAAATGCCGAAGAACCCGTGCATGAGAAAAGCCCAGAAGCAGACCTTTGCCGTCAGAAATATCGAAAAAATTATCTGATCGTTGGTCAGCTCGTTCAGAAACAAATTCATCTTAAAGACCGTTTTTCTTAGCTATTTTTTTCATATCGGGAGTGCCGAGCATACCGATGAACGTTTTCAGGTCTTCGGGAACCGGGCATCCTTCAAGAGTTGCGGCTGATATTTCAAGGGGTGAGTAGCCCTTTGTGACTTCGATGTATCCGCCGAGGTTGTCTTTGTTGTTAACTGCGAATGTGATGTTTACGAACGCCGCGTCAGCCTCGCCGGAAAGAACGTATGAACCTGCCTGAGGAACTGTCTGCCCGGGGATAAGTCTTTTTTCAAGTTCCTCAGCCATACCTGTGTTTTTCATAAGCTGAGTGCCTGCTTTTCCGTAAATCGCTTTTGTAGCGTCCGGAATTGCAATTTTCGCGAACTCAGGTTTTTTCAGATCTTCGGGAGAGGATATTGTCAGCCCTTTTCTTACGATAATGGCGAGAACGCCTTTACCGATGGGATTATATGATGTGTAGGGAATACCCGATGTTTTAAGAAAGCTCTCTTCGCCCACAACAGCGCAGATTCCTCCGCCAAGTTTAACCTGAGCGGCAACCTGACCCATGTTCCCGTACATTCTTTCCATTTTTTTGCCTGTTTTGGCTTCGTAATAGGCAGCCATGTCCTCAACCAGCGCTTTGTATCCTGCGCCTGCGGCTATGCGGAGTTCTTCTGCATAGGCACTGACGCTGAGTACGGCAAGAGCGAGAACCGTTAAAAGTAGCTTTTTCATGTTTCCTCCTGATTACGTTATGTTATTGACTATATAACGATAAACGTTATATAGCACTAGGAATAACGCATGTCAAACAGTTATTGGGAATAACGGTTTAACTTTCGGAACGGAGTTGTTCGTAAACGGGGAGTGGAGTGGAACGACCTTCCGCGTCGATGCGGCAGAAGGTGATATTTGTGGAAAAGACCTCTTTTTCTATGGTGCCGCCGGGTTCATCCGCATAGACTATTACCTGATAGGTTATTGATTTTGTCCCGACGTGTTTAGGTTTCACCTCAAAACGCAGAATGGAGCCGTTAACCACCTGATGCTTGAAGGATATGCTGTCCATGGCAATAGTGACGAGTTTGCAGCCCGGGTAGTCCAGAGATGCTGTCATCCATGCTGCCTCGTCTATCCATTTCAGCATTGTTCCGCCGAAAAGCTTTCCGTAGTGGTTCAGGTGCTCCGGTCTGACGTGTTGATATGTGTTCATTAGTTAAGGAAGTCCTGCAATTTATTTTTCATGGCTTTTTTCCGCAGTTTCGCCAATGCGCGTGTCTCAAGCTGTCGTACGCGTTCGCGGCTTATCTGCATCATTTCGCCTATCTCTTCCAGTGTTTTGGGCGCCTCACCGTCCAGCCCGAATCTCCATGAGATAATAGATGATTCGCGCTCGTCCAGTTCGTCAACGATGTCATCCAGAGCAACCTTCAGCGTTTTCGAGATTATGTCTTCCTCAATATCCGTTGAGCCTGATTCCAGAAGGTCAATGAAAGAGCGGTCTTCGCCGTCTTTGATAGGCGCTTCCAGAGAAAGGTAGTTTCTGGACACCCTGAGTACGTTCTCAATGTCGGACTCTTCCATTTTCAGGTATTCCGCAAGTTCATGCGCACTGGGTTCGCGGTTGAGCTGTTTGTTCAGTTTTTCTATGGCGCCGTTTATCTTATAGAGGATCCCCGCCTGTTTAATGGGCAGTTTAACGGTTCCAGACTGTTCAGCCAGCGCCTGAATGATTGATTGGCGTATCCACCAGACGGCGTATGAGATGAATTTAACATCTTTTGTGTGGTCATAGCGTTTTGCCGCTTCAACGAGACCCAGATTGCCCTGATTTATAAGGTCGGAGATGGGCAGTCCGGTGTTTTTGTATCTGTTTGCGATTGATACGACGAATTTAAGGTTTGAGAGGATTAGCTTATTCAGCGCTTCCTGATCTCCTTTGGCAATGCGCACACCGAGATCGAACTCCTGTTCTTTCGTAAGGGGCTTATACCGCGAGATGCCGTTGAGGTACTGTTTCAATGAGTTTTCACTGACAGGAACAGGTACTTCGACCTCTACCTCCTCAGTTTCAACAGTATCTTCAATCTCTTCGTCGTCAAGCTGTTCGTTTTCTTCCAGAGTATCTTCTGTTTCTTCGCTCATAGTCCTCTGCCGTTTTCAGATTATAGCACATGATTGCCGAATCCGAAATTAACCTTTAGGGAAAAATAATCTCCATAGCGCCGTTTTTACAAGTAAGCTCGGCTTTAGCGCCCTGTTTCAGCTCACCTTTGATAATTTTTTCCGCTACGAAGTTTTCAACAAGTTTCCTTATGGCTCTTTTCATTGGTCTTGCGCCGTATGCCTGATCGAAACCTGCCTTGATTATCTCTTCTATGACAGATTGATCCCAGCTAAGTTCAATGTTATTCTCTGCCACACGTTTGGCAAAACCTTTCATAAGTATTTCTGCAATATCAGCAATATGTTCTTTGCCCAATGGGTGGAACACAATTATGTCGTCAATTCTGTTCAAAAATTCAGGACGGAAGAAACTGGACAATTGTGCAGTTGCAATCTTCTGTATCTGCGCATATTTTTCCTGCCAGCTCCCTTCTTTTGCAAACGATTCGTGGATAAGATCGCTCGCTATGTTGGATGTCATTATCACCACGCAGTTTTTAAAGGAGACGGTGCGTCCTTTGCTGTCTGTGAGTCTGCCGTCGTCAAGAAGCTGGAGCAGAACGTTGAAAACGTCCGAATGCGCCTTTTCAATCTCGTCGAGCAGTATGACGCAGTAAGGTCTTCTGCGCACCGCTTCGGTGAGCTGTCCGCCCTCTTCATATCCGACGTATCCGGGAGGCGCGCCGATAAGCCTTGCCACGGCGTGTTTCTCCATATATTCGCTCATGTCGATACGGACTATGGCGTCTTCCGTGTCGAAAAGGAATTCAGCCAGAGATTTCGCAAGCTCGGTTTTACCGACGCCTGTGGGGCCGAGAAAGATGAACGAACCCAGAGGTCTGTTCGGGTCGTTAAGGCCTGCGCGGCTTCGTCTTACTGATTCGCAAACTGCGGCGATGGCATTTTCCTGCCCGATGACGCGTCTGTGGAGCCAGCTTTCCATATTTATGAGCTTGTCCGCTTCCGCCTCAAGCAGTTTGGTTGCGGGGATACCCGTCCATTTGCTGATAACGGCGGCGATGTCCTCTTCGTCCACTTCCTCTTTCAGCATCCTTTTGCCTTTCTGAAGCTCCGTGAGTTTCAGATTTGCTTCTTCCATCTCTTTCTGAAGCTGTACAAGAGTGCCGTATTTTATCTCCGATGCTTTGGTCAGATCGCCGAAACGTTCTGCCTGTGCCATGTTCAGTTTAGCCTGTTCAATCTGTTCTTTGATGGTGCGCACCTGCTGAATGACATTTTTTTCGTTCTGCCATGCAATGCGCATAGCCGATGCCTGTTCTTTCAGGTTCGCAAGCTCGCCTTCAAGTTTTCCAAGACGCTGTTTGCTCGCAGCATCCTGTTCTTTTTTCAGCGCCTGTTTGTCTATTTCGTGCTGGGTTATCTTGCGCTCCAGCTCGTCCAGTTCGGTCGGCAGACTGTCTATTTCCATACGGAGTTTTGCTGTCGCTTCGTCGATAAGGTCAATCGCCTTGTCGGGCATAAACCTGTCGCTGATGTATTTGTCCGCAAGGTGTGCTGCGGCAACAAGCGCACTGTCTTTAATGCGCACTCCGTGGTGAACCTCGTAACGTTCTTTAAGCCCGCGCAGAATGGACACTGTGTCCTCAACGGACGGTTCTTTGACATAAACCGGCTGGAACCTTCTTTCAAGCGCCGCATCCTTTTCGATGTATTTCTTGTATTCGTCAAGGGTGGTTGCGCCGATGCAGTGGAGTTCGCCCCTTGCCAGAGCGGGTTTAAGCAGGTTTGCGGCATCCATTGCGCCGTCTGTTTTGCCGGCGCCGACGAGCGTGTGCATTTCGTCTATGAACAGCACTATCTCGCCTTCGCGCTCTTTGATGGTGTTAAGGATAGCTTTCAGCCTGTCTTCAAACTCGCCGCGGAACTTTGTCCCGGCTATGAGCGCGCCCATATCGAGTACCGCAACAGTGCGGTCTTTAAGAGATTCCGGCACGTCGCCGTTTATTATTCTCTGTGCCAGCCCTTCTGCGATGGCGGTTTTACCGACGCCGGGTTCGCCTATCAGCACAGGGTTGTTCTTCGTGCGTCTTGAAAGGACGTGGATGACACGTCTTATCTCTTCGTCCCTGCCGATAACAGGATCGAGTTTGCCTTTCCTTGCCGCTTCTGTGAGGTTGATGGTGTATTTTTCAAGCACGTTCATTTTGTCTTCTGGGTTCTGGTCGGTGACACGGCTTGAACCCTTTGTGGCTTCATACGCTTTCAGAAGCGTATTGAGCGAATATCCGCAGGAGGAGAGGGCGGTTCGCAGGTCATATCCGGCGTTTTCGCCGACACCCATGAGGATATGCTCGGTCGAGACGTATTCGTCCCCGAACTTTTTAAGACTGTCAAAGGCGTAGTCAAGAGCCTTTTTGGCTTCCTGCGACATGTAAAGCTGAACGCTTCCTTCCACCTTCGGCTGTTTGTTAATTATCTTTTCAGTTTCTTCAGTGAGTTTGCTGACGTTAACGCCCGCTTTGTGCAGAAGCGGCGTAACGATTCCGTCCTCCTGTTTTATGAGGGCGAGCATAAGGTGTTCCGGCATGAGCTGCTGGTGATTGCGTTTTTCCGCATCGTCCAGTGCAGACTGAACAGCTTCCTGTGCTTTGATGGTCATTTTGTTGAAGTTAATCATGTCTCCTCCTGATTTACTCCGTATCTATTTTGACCTTGATGATCCTGTTCTCCGTTACGGGAACAAGTCCCTCTCTCTTTGCGTTTATGCTGTCGGCATGTTCCATTATGAACCTGCGCAGTGTTTCGTTCTGAGATTGCAGTTCTTCCATCTGGTTTTTCATATTAATAATGACTTCAACCCCTGCCAGATTGACCCCCATGTCTTTCGTAAGGGTCAGGATGAACTTAAGGGTTTCAAGGTCTTCATCCGAGTATAATCTTGTGTTTCCTTGCGTTCTCTGGGGGTTTATGAACCCCAGTCTTTCATACTGCCGGAGTGTCTGCGGGTGCAGATCGAACATCTCCGACACTATGCTTATGACGTAGAGGGGCTTACTTCTCATATTTACAGCCTCGCTTTGTCTATGAGCCTTTGTCTTGCGTCGTCGGCATATCGGTGCTGCATGTCTTTAAGGGAGGTTCTGTCTCCCTCCACAGCAATCTGTGGTATGCGCACTTTTATGACCACATAAAGGTCTCCGGTGGTGCCGCTTTTCAGGCTCGGTACACCTTTGTTCTTAACGCGGAAGGTCTGCCCCGGCTGTGTGCCTGCAGGTATGTTCATGCTTATTGTGCCGTACGGAGTCGGAAGGTTTATCTTCGCTCCGAGCGCCGCCTCGAACATATCGACCTCGACGTTCACATAAATGTTGTTGCCTTTTCTCTCAAATACTTCGTGATCCTGTACGTTAGTGATGATATAAAGGTCGCCCTGCGGTCCGCCGTTGCGTCCTGCGTTCCCTTTGCCTGCCACGCGTATTTTTGAGTTTTTGTCCACACCCTTAGGGATGCGAACCTTTATTTTTTCCTGTATGTTCTTGTATCCGCTGCCTTTGCAGACGGAACAGACGTTTTTGGATATCTGACCGTGACCTTTGCATGTCGGGCAGGCGGATATTGAGAACGTGCCGCCTTTCTGGTTCATCATCTGTCCGGAACCTTTGCAGGAAGGACAGGTTATTTTGTCGCCGCCTTTGCCGTTGCAGGAGGCGCATTTTTCGGTACGGTTTACCGATATCTCATATTCGTTTCCGAATATCGCGTCTTTAAAGGGTATCTGAACGGTCAGGTTGATATCTTCACCCTGCATCGGTGCGTCGGAACGACCTCTGCGACCTCCGCCGCCGCCGCCGAACATGTTCCCGAAGATATCGTTCATATCAAAACCGCCGAAGTGGTTTTTAATGTCTTCAAAATTGGCACCGGAGAAATCGTATCCGTGTCCGCCGTTTTTAAATGTATCATGCCCCAGAGAGTCGTACTGCTTGCGTTTTTCAGCATCCGACAGAACGCCGTAGGCTTCGGATATCTCCTTAAACTTGTCCTCGGCTGATTTGTCGCCGGGATTCACGTCGGGATGATATTTCCTTGCCAGCTTTCTGTATGCTTTTTTGATCTCGTCCTCTGTTGCGGTCTTTGACACGCCAAGGACAGTGTAATAATCTTGAGGCATAGTTTGTTCACCGTTATTGTTTATTCTGTTTCAACTTTAATAACTTTGGGCTGAATCTCTGTTCTCTTTTGCAGAGTTATCTTCAAAAGCCCGTCTTTCAGGGAAGCTTTGACGCTGTTTACGTCAACAGTATTGGGTATCGCGAACGAACGGTTGAATTTTCCATAGGCGCGCTCAAGCCTGTAGTAGTTGTCGCTGTCGCCGTCCACAGGGCATTTTTTTTCACCCTTAAGGATAAGTACGCCGTCTGCCATCTGGATATCGAGTTCTTCCTCGTTAACTCCGGGCAGCTCCGCAACAATGACTATCTCCGTATCCGTTTCGTAAATGTCCACAGAGGGAAGCCAGTCGCCATAGCTTCCGTGGGCTGTTTTGCTCAGAGTTTCGTCAAAGATCTTGTTCATTCTGTCGTGCATTGTCATAAGGTCTTTCAGCGGATCCCATCTTACGATCGCCATAGTTTTCGCCTCCTTTTATAGAGTAATTTGATTATGAAGCTATAATAAGACTTGAGTGCGTACGTGTCAAGTTTTTTTATTCAATGCTCCTGATAGAACTTTTTGCCATTGAAACCATCTTGTAATAAAATTAATCTGAGAGTATCTTAATTCTGATGCGTAACATATTCTGGGTATTTCTGTTATTGTCGCTCCTTCTGCACCTTTTCGGACTTGGCATATTTCATTTGCCCAAGGAGGATAAGGAACGTGAAAAACCTATTGATATTCAGATAGTTCCGAAAGAAAAACAGGAAAAACCCAAACAAACTGTTCCCCCGCTGCCCAAAAAATATATTCCTCCGACGCCCCTTGACGATGATAAAGATACAAAGCTGGAACAGGATAAGCCTGTGCCGCCGAAACAGCAGAGAAAAGAACCTGTTAAAGACGGTCAGGATGTTAAAAAATCCCCTGAAAAGACTCCGTTGCCGCAATCTGCGCCAAAAACACAGCAGCGTCAGGCACCTCCCGGCGCGATACCTCCGAAAAGCGACGCTGACGTGCCGAGAGTTTCACCGGATACGCCAAAGACATTGCCGGACACATCCAAAAGGGATGCCGACCGCAAGCGTATTGATGATATTATGAACCCGAGAGAGACCATAGAAAAATTCGCCAACGGCGGAGCGAAGGTTACAGGCGAGGACTCCGTGTCCATGCAGTATGTTAAGTTCCGCTATCAGTCGTATTTTTATAAATTTGCCTCCAGACTTTACAGGGTCTGGACGTATCCGCCTAATTCTGCCATACGCGGCGAGCAGGGCGTTGTTCAGGCATCTTTCATAGTTTCGAGGGACGGAAAAATATCGAGTATCCGCATACTTCGTTCCAGCGGGTATCCCGACCTTGACAACGAAGTTATAACGGCGCTCAGAAAGATGGCGGGGGTTCCGCTGCCTGATTCGTATGAGCTTGATAACCTGAAAGTTGACGCATACTTCCAGTATATTATAGGCGGCGGATTTCAGGTGTACTGATAAGCAACGAAATAATGACGTCCTGTCATTATTTCGCTAACGCTCCAGTCGGCAAAGCCTCCTGTCGCTCACGCAAGCGGGTTTCATCCTGAAACCTCAGACTGATGACAAAGTTAGTAAAATGTGAGATCGCGTCGTCGCTAGTGCTCCTCGCGAAGACGGTTTTTCGTCTCTGCGAGGAATGAAACGACGAAGCAGTCTAATTGGGTTTCATCATGAAACTTCAGACGTCGTCGCAGGGTGCAAAATAAACTGTATAATGTCAGGAAATAATCAATTAACTTATCTTGCTTGACATCTCTCTATCGGGTATATTAATTTTAAGCTTCCGCGCACAGGAACGCCAATTTGGAGTATTACTGCATGGCATCAAAAAAAGTCAAAAACTTCATCATCGACACCAATGTTATCCTTTACTCTCCCAACTGTTTAGAAACTTTCGACAACAACAACATCATCCTTCCCGCGGTGGTTTTGGAGGAAGTTGACTCCTTTAAGAAGAATCTCGACCTCAACGGCTACAATGCCAGAAGCTTCATCCGCATCGTGGAAAAATACCGCGAAGAGAAAGAGGGCGATCTTCTGAAAGGTATTAAACTTGATTCGGGCGGCAAATTTACAATCCGCTTTCAGGACGAAAAGACGAGAAGTCTTATTCCTGCCGGATTCGATATCAGCAAGAACGATAATATCATCCTTGCCACAGCTCTGCAGGTTAAGCAGGAATCAAAACTGGAAACCATCATCGTTTCAAAGGACGTCAACCTGCGCATCAAAGCCAACGCCGTGGGGCTTGACGCAGAAGACTACTACCATGAAAAGACCACATCGTTCATAGATCAGACGGACGACACCCTGTTCGTTCCCGACGAGTATATAAACACCCTGTATCAGGAGAAGGAACTTCCCGTTCCCGAAGGCGTACGCAGACAGGACAGTGAAAAATTCTTACCCCGCGTAAATGAATATTTCATACTCAAAGGCGAAATCAGCCCGCAGAAGAGCGCGCTTGTCAGATATATCGGCAACGGAAACCCTATGGACGGTGCTTTCAGACTTCTGCACCAGAACGAACCCATACTTGGGGTTACGCCGGCCAACAGAAAACAGATATATCTGATGGATTCGCTCCTTGATCCCGATATCGACGTTGTTTTCGCTATCGGTATCGCAGGAACGGGAAAAACGCTCCTTGCGCTCTGCGCAGGGCTTCATTCCGTTCTGAACGACAAATATAAAAGACTGGTAGTCACCCGCTCGCCCATCCCTATGGGAAGAGACCTCGGCTATCTTCCCGGTAATATAAACGAAAAACTTGACCCGTGGCTTAAGCCCATCTATGACAACATGGAGTTCATCGTTTATATGATGGACAAGGGCAGGATAGAAATTAAAGACGAATATCTTTCCAAAAACCAGATGCACGAGGCTACGATCGACTATCTGAAAGCATCAAAAATGCTTGAGATAGAGGCGCTGACATATATCAGAGGTCGTACTCTGATGGATACCTATCTCGTTGTTGACGAAGCGCAGAACCTTAGCCCCCACGAGATAAAAACCATCATAACAAGGGCTGGTGTGAATTCAAAAATGGTCTTCACCGGCGACCTTAAACAGATAGACAACCCGTATCTCAACGAAAGGGACAACGGACTTGTGAATGCATCGGAAAAATTCGCCTATGCCAGATTTAAGCATGCGTCCACAATATATCTTGATAAGGGCGAGAGAAGCCGACTTGCCACCATTGCTGCCGAGATACTGTAAAAGGCACATCAGTACATGTTGCCAGAATCTCCCGCATGTGATAAAACTATGTAATTGCGGGTGTTACGGATGATCGTATCCGTGGGTTTTGGAAGAACGGTTTAATTAACGGAGTCGGAAATGGAAATAAAGGTTATCGACAACCACACGGTTGAAATTCTCGGGAATATCAAGTCACTGGACCACTACAATGAGATTAAGATGACAATTCAGCAGCTCATCAGTAATGGAACAAAGAATCTTACTGTTAATGTTAAAGATTCTCTTTCTATGGTCTCTTCCGTTATCGGTTTTTTTATTAAAATTATAAACGTGGACGGCGTTTCTCTTAATGTGAACGTATGGGACGAAAGGCTTTATGCTCTGCTCGACCAGCTCAGCCTTATTGAGCTTTTCCACGTCAGACAAATTAAATAATCCCAAAGGGGAGGGTGACCTCCCCTTTTCTTTTTCATTTCTTCAATTTTATCAGAGGTAAAAGTGTTAAGTGTTGAGAATTTGTCCAAAGGCTATGGTCCGAGGACGCTATTTAAAGATATCAGTTTCAGAGTAAATTCAGGAGAACGCGTCGGGCTTGTGGGGCGCAACGGACATGGCAAGACCACGCTGATGCGCATACTTACGGGCGAACAGGAACAGGACGACGGTACCATTAGTGTGCCGAGGAACTATACGCTCGGTTATCTTAAACAGGTAATAGACTTTAAACATAAAACCGCGCGGGACGAGGCGGCTTCGGGACTTAAAGAGGCGGAGCGCGACGACGTGTGGAAGGCGGATAAGATACTTTCCGGTCTGGGCTTTTCCGACGATGATATGGAAAAATCCCCCAATGAGTTTTCAGGCGATTATCAGGTGCGTTTGAATCTTGCTAAACTCCTTCTGTCTGAACCTGATATGCTCCTTCTGGACGAACCGACCAACTACCTGGACATTACGTCTATACGCTGGCTGGAACAGTTCCTTATAAAGTGGAAGGGCGAGCTGATGCTTATCACCCACGACAGGGCATTTATGGACAGGGTCGTTACGCATACCCTTGGCATACACCGACAGCAGGTTCGCAAAATAAAAGGCGATACCGGCAAGTTTTACGAGCAGATTGCCATGGACGAGGAAATTTACGAAAAGACACGTCAGAACGAAGAGTTGAAACGCAAAGAGGTTGAGCGCTTTGTTGAGCGTTTCAAGTCAAAGGCGAGCCTCGCCAGCCGCGTTCAGTCACGTGTTAAGATGCTTGAGAAGATGGCGAAAAAGGACAAACTGGACGATATTGAAGACCTTGAGTTCTGTTTCAATTACAGTGATATACGCGCCAAAGAGCTTATAAACGTCAGAGAAATAAGTTTCGGGTACGATAAATCGAATCCGCTGATAAAGAATTTCAGTATAACGATAGGTTCTAACGAAAAGATATGTATAATAGGTAAGAACGGAAAGGGTAAAACCACACTTCTGAAAATGCTGTGCGGGATATCCGAGCCTGACAGCGGCGAGATATCGTGCCATGCGCAGCTTAAGCCCGCCGTTTATGAACAGACAAACGTGCAGAGACTGGGGCTCAACAACACCATTGAGCAGGAGCTCATAGAGGTTGACCCGGTTGTGGACAGGCAGAAAGCGAGAGATGCGGCTGGAACGATGATGTTTTCAGGCGACGACGCGCTGAAAAAGATATCCGTTCTGTCGGGAGGAGAGAAGAGCCGTGTTATGCTGGCGAAAGCTATCCTGCAGCCAGCGAACATACTGTTTCTCGATGAACCGACCAACCATTTGGATATGCAGTCGTGTGATTCTCTGCTGGAAGCAATTGACCAGTTCAAGGGAACAGTTGTTATGGTTACCCACAACGAGATGTTCCTTAACGCCATAGCAGAACGCCTGATAGTTTTCCGCAACGACACCATAGAGGTTTTTGAGGGCGGATATGAGGAGTTTCTTGAGAAAGTCGGCTGGGGCGAGGAGTTTTCCGACAAACCGGCGGCACAGGTTTCTTCCAACAGTAAAAAGGAACAAAGAAAACTTCGCTCAGAAATTGTTGCGGAGAAAGGGAAAGTTCTTAAACCCATTCAGGAACGCCACGACAGGCTCGAAAAAGATATTGCATTTATTGAGAATAAGATAGAGATTTTAAACAAGGAGCTTATTAAAGCTTCGTCCGGCGGCGACCCGATGGAGATCGCAAGGCTTTCAAAGGAACTGGACGAGGCGAAAAAGAGCGTTGACGATATGCTGGAAGAGTTTCTGGAGACTGCCGAACAGCTTGAGACACTCACAGCACAGTACGAGGAAAAATTAAATCAGCTCGGCTGAAACGGAGGATAAAATGGCTGACATTAAAGACCTTTTTTATCTGGGGCTCGGTTCCGCACTCATTGCCAAAGAGAAGATAGAAGACGAGATCAAAGCGCTTGTCGAAAAGGGCAAGATAACAAAAGAACAACAGGTCGAATTTCTAGCAGAGGCAAGGAAGAAAGCGAAAGAGGAAGAGAAAGAGTTCAGCGAGAAGTTCAAAAAAGTTGTTAAAGATGCTCTGTCCGAAATGGGGCTTGCCACCAAAGAGGATATTGAAGAGCTGAAAAAGATGATAAACGAAAAATAATTTGCGAAATTTCATCAGATACTATTCGCCGGTCAGGGTATACCATGTTTTCAGGGTTATCCTGACCGTTTTTCTGATAATCAGAGGCAGCAAAAGCTTTCTGTTCGTAAAACCGTTGCCGCCTGAAAAGCTTAAAAGCAAAATCAACAGTCTGGGTGCGAGCTTTATAAAGCTTGCGCAGGTTCTTGCCACCAGAGCGGATTTTTTCCCTGATAGCTATCTTTTTTATCTGCGCCAGCTCCACGACGAGATTTCACCGATGTCCAAAAGCGACTTTGAAAAGATATACGAGCGGGCTTTCGGCGGGCGTGTATGCTTCAAGGAGTTCGATAAAAAACCGATAGCCAGCGCATCCATCGGTCAGGTGCATAAGGCTAAGCTCATAGATGGCACAGAGGTGGCTGTTAAACTGCGCAGATACGACATAGAGAATGTTATCCGTGCGGATATTAACATCCTTGCGTTCTTCCAGAAGCTGTTCAAACCTATGTTTTCTGAAAATACAAAAAACTCTCTGGAATCGGTCATCTCTGAATTCAGCAGGATGATAATGAAAGAGGTTGACCTCAATATTGAGATGCTGAACCTCCAGAAGTTTCATGACCTTTATCCCGACAACGGAGTAAGGTTTCCGATAGGATATCCTGAATGTTCGTGTGCCGATGCGATGGTGATGTCGTTTGAACGGGGATACAGATTTGACGATAAGGAAAATCTGAAAAAGTTGAATATAAGCTTTGAAAAGCTTATGGCAAAACTGGTGAACTTCTATGTTGATCAGTCATTTATAAAAGGTTTTTTTCATGCCGACCCGCATCCGGGCAATCTGCTTGTGACGGAGGAGGGCGAACTCATCCTTCTTGATTTCGGCATGGTTCAGAGAATTCCGTCGAAGACCAGACAGAATATCATATCGCTTGTTAAGGCGGCAAATGAAAGGGACTTTGAAGAATATATAAAGTGCGCGAAAAAGCTTGGCATTATCTCTATAGACGCTCCTGAGTTTGGATTGCAGGATCTTGCGGAGCAGGTGTTCGACATCCTCGACAACAACGCTCTGTCGGCACAGAGTATGCAGTCGCTGGCATACGCGCTGATGGATTCACTGAAATCTGTGCCGTACAAACTGCCGCAGGAGGCAGTTTATCTTATGCGAATGAGTTCCATCATTGAGGGGCTTGGCACTAACTATATACATAACTTTAACGGTATCAAAGATATACTGCCTATTCTGAAAGACAGGATGCCGGAGGCGCTTGGATTTACCGACGGGTTGTGGGAGACTGCAAAACGCGAGACAATTGAGCTTCCGCTTACACTGAAAAAGATTAAGAAAGTCGTTAACGACCTCAGCGGCAATAACCTTGAGGTTCGCATATCCCCCGACGATAAGGAGGCTTTGAAGCTGGCGCTGAAAAAATATCTGCGCCCGATCTTCGCCGGAATACTGCTGATCGTAACTGCTTTCTTCGTTCAGGGTTCACAGCTGCCACACCACGAATATTTTTCATACATCCTGTATTTCGCAGGCATGCTTAAAATCACCTTTTCCGTTTAGTAACTTATTGTCATCCCTGCTTTTGTGAAAATCACTTTGTCACCCAGTGCCGATTTGATGGCAAAAGATGCGTCAATTCCAGTGCAGTGTCCTGTTGCGATGGTTCCTATATCCTCCGCCTGAAGAACAGCTATAACCTTTTGGGTATATGAGCTTTCTGAGCGGAACAGGTGCAGTCCGCCTGTCAGCGAGAGTATTTTTGTATACGGAAACAGTTTTTTTGCAAAATTGATAAGGTTTTCCGGTCCGCAGTGGGTGCAGCCGGTTACGATGTGTATTCCTTCATCTTCGCGGACGATCAGAAACTGTTCGTCACGGAATTTGTCTTTTGCCGTTATGCCGTCGATTTCCGCAAACAGTTTGCCGTCTGAGTCAAATTCAACTGTTCTTTCTATGGTGCCGGATAGGAAAATGTCTGGAAATATTTCTGTCATGCCTTTATTCAGATGCAGTTTAAATCTGCGTTCAATATCTCCTCTGGTGCCGCCGAATCCGATAAAGTCATAGGTGGTCTTGCCGTTGTCCAGTTTGAGGTGGTTTTCAAATATGTATTTTGAGGCGTAGATGTCGCCGGAAATTTCCGCACATTCGGCAATATGCTTTGAAAGTCCGCCGGTGTGGTCGTAATGACCGTGGGAAAGGGCTATACAGTCTGCATTTTCTATACCGAGCTGCTTAACGTTATTTATGAATCCGTCACCCTGTCCGGTGTCAAACAGGACTGTTTTACCTTTCGCTGTTATAAGGCAGGAAAAGCCGTGTTCCGCCAGAAGTCCTGTGCTGTCAACATAGTTATCTGTTATTATTCTTATTTCCATTGAAAATCTTAGCATAATTTAATCAGGATGGGAAAAGGTTTCAGGATGAAACCCGCGAAGAGAGAAACCGAGTATTCGGTTGAACGAGCGAAACGTGAGCGGAGGAAGGCTCTGCCGACCACTAGAGCGTACTCCATAATAGATAACGCATCTTAGAAAAAATATCAAAATCAAATCAAATCAAATCAAATGAGATCGCTTCGTCGCTGAAGCTTCTCGCGAAGACTTTTATTTCTACCAGTCCTGCGAACCCTGCAGGGGTGAAGCAGTCTCACCCTGATAGTACGCAATACTATTTATGAGATATGTTCTTGCCGCAGGCTGAATGAGTCGAAATATTGCTATTTACCTTACGGAGCGTTGAGAAATTTTTTAGCTGGCTATGAACAGAAACATTTGCATAGTTTAGTGCAAATGTTTTGTCCATGGATGGGAAAATTTCTATGTTAAATAAAAAAAAGCGGACAGTAATGTCCGCTTTTTAATATTTTTTTCGATTGGCTTATTAAGCGTCGAAGTAGAGTTTGAACTCGTAAGGGTGAGGTCTGCTGTCGATAGCAGATATCTCGTTTGCTCTCTTGTACTCGATCCAGCTTGAGATAACGTCTTCAGTGAAAACATCGCCTTTAAGAAGGAAGTCGTGGTCTTTCTCAAGAGCGTTGATAGACTGAGAAAGAGAAGAAGGCATTTGGGGAATTGCAGACAGCTCGATAGGATCGAGGTCATACAGGTTTTTATCCATAGGCTCGCCCGGATCAATTTTGTTCTGGATACCGTCAAGACCTGCAAGCAGCATAACGGAGAACGCAAGATAGGGGTTGCAAAGAGCATCGGGGAATCTGATCTCAATACGTTTGGCCTTGGGAGAGGGAGAGTACATCGGGATTCTGATGGAAGCTGATCTGTTTCTTGAAGAGTAAGCCAGAGAAACGGGAGCTTCAAATCCGGGTACAAGTCTTTTGTATGAGTTAGTTGTAGGGTTTGTAAATGCAGCGATGGTATGAGCGTGTTTGATGATACCACCGATGTAGTAAAGAGCCATTTCGCTCATTCCTGCATACTGCTCACCGGCGAAAAGAGGTTTGCCGTCTTTCCAGAGTGACTGGTGAACGTGCATACCGGAACCGTTGTCGCCGTGGAGAGGTTTAGGCATGAAAGTGGCTGTCTGACCGTGAGCTTTCGCAACGTTTCTTACAACGTATTTGTAAGTCATAAGCTGGTCAGCCATTTTAAGCATGTTTTCAAATTTCATATCGATTTCGCACTGACCGCCAGTTGCAACTTCGTGGTGAGAGTTTTCGATAACGAGACCGAGTGACTCCATAGTCATAACCATTTCGTTACGAACGTCCCACAGAGAGTCAACGGGGGGAGCGGGGAAATATCCGCCTTTGTTAGCTACTTTGTAGCCAAGGTTTTTGCCTTCTGCGCCTGTGTTCCAGTCGCCTTCTTCAGAATCAATGAAGAAGTAGCCTGTGTTTCTTGTATAGTCGAACTGAATGTTGTCGAACAGGAAGAACTCTGCTTCGGGTCCGAAGTATGCAGTATCAGCGATACCTGTAGACTGAAGGTATTTAACAGCTTTTTTAGCTATGTTTCTTGGGTCTCTTGAGTAGGGTTCCTTGCTGATCGGGTCGAAAATGTTGCAGATCATGTAAAGGATAGGAAGCTCTGCAAAGGGATCAATCTTAGCAGTTGAGGGATCGGGAACCATGATCATGTCTGAGTTATTGATTGCCTGCCAGCCGCGGATGGAAGAACCGTCGAAGCCCATTCCGTTTTCAAAGAAGTCTTCATCAACCATATGTGCGGGGATAGTGGTATGCTGCCATGTGCCGATGAAGTCAACAAACTTCATATCGACCATTTTGATACCGTTTTCTTTAATCATCTTGAGAACATCTTTCGGTGTCATATTGCCTCCTGGGAATATATATGCTTGGGATTAAAGTGCGTTTTCTCCGGTTTCACCGGTACGGATACGGATAACTTCATCAATGGAGAAGATGAAAATTTTGCCGTCGCCAATGCGTCCGGTCTTGGCTGCTTCCTGAATCACTTCGACAGCCTGAGCAACGAGTTCGTCGGATACTACAACTTCGACTTTTATCTTGGGGATAAAGTCGATGACATACTCGGCGCCTCTGTAAAGCTCTGTGTGACCTTTCTGTCTTCCGAAGCCCTTAACTTCGCTTATTGTGATACCCCTGATACCTATCTCGGTTAATTTTTCTTTGACATCGTCCAGTTTAAAGGGTTTGATGACAGCTTCAATCTTTTTCACCTTATACCTCCGTTGTGAGCACATCAATAGAGAGCAATCGAGATGCCAAACCATGAACCCTGAAAAGAAAGGGCTTTCATAGATATGACATTTCTCTGGATGGTCAACAAATAATCAGTATCTGTCTATTTCTTGACCATGACAGACTTTATCAGCTCAATTCTGGTTGCTATATCATCCGCATTTTCACCCTGTTTTATGCGGGCGTTTTTAATAATTATCAGGTCTCTAAGTAAGTTAAGGCTCCATCCGTGATATTTGTCGATATCGAGAGCCTTTTCGGCAAGCTCTTCGGAGCGTTTCGGATTGTCTATTATATAGTCAACGGCTGCTTTTCTCAACAGTCTTGTTTTTGTAACATCATCAAACTTTGAGTCGGTCGCTATGTATGCCAGTTTTTCCCTGTCCGTACCCTCAATGCTTCTGAAAGGTTCCGGCAGTTTGTTGCCGTCATATTTCTGCCCTGCGAGATAGAGAACGCTCTGCTGCTCCTCTTCGCATGCGCCGAGGTCTGCATACTTCTTAGCCAGTTCCAGAACTGCGGGGTCTTCCTCTCCCTCTTCGAGAACGTATCTGCCCAGATATATCCTTGAGAGGTTGCAGAGAGAATCGACCTTTCTGAACTGCGCCTCCGCTTTATAAAAATAGCTTTCGGCGACTTTCGGTTCGCCTTTCAGGTAGTTTTCCATATATACGTTAAAGAATCTGCTGCCGTAAAGGAAATCCGGCGAACTTTGGGGTTTGCCTGCGCATGAATACAGCAGGACTGCGGTCGTTAATATAATGATAAGGTTTCTCACGGCAGTTTTACCTTCTCTCCCGCTTTTCTTGAAGTGGAGCTGTTAAACGGCCATTTTTCCTCAAGATTCAGGAGTATTCTGTTGGATGTGTTCATTATATCGTCCGTCTGCTGGCGCAGATCCTTCAGATTTGTTGTGGTTTCAGACACATCCGTGGATATTTTGTTTGCGTTTTCCACTGTCTTCTGGAGTTTTGTGACAGTGCTGTCTATGTTTCGCGCCAGTTTGCCAATGTCCTCGGCTCCGTCCTTGATGGCGAGGATACCCTTGTCAAGATCGGCTATGGCGGGTTTTGTTTCCGTAACGCGGTCGTTAACGCCGTCAACGGCTGTATCGACCTTGTTTGTTATCTCTATGAGATTATCCTGGGTTATGGCGAGTCTGTTCATGATCGCCTCAACTTCGTTCTTAAGATAATCAGACCGGGTGAGGAAGCCCACTGAACCCTCTTTTTTAGATACGTCACCGCCGAAATCCCCAAGCCCCTGCATGAGGTCTTCGATACTCTGTCTCTTGCCGGCAACGGATGTTGTGACCTTGTCAACATTCTCAAGTATGTTTTTAACGTTGTCCAGCATGGGTTCAAACTTCTTTATGATGTCGGCTATCGCCTGTTCTCTGGTCAGTTTATATGTTTGTCCGTCGTCAATATCGTTCTTTGAATCAATTCCGCCGGAAAGCACGATTGCATTGGCTCCTATGACTCCCTGCGCCTGTATTTTTGCCTGAGATTCAGGCTTAACCCACTTTTTGTAGCGTACAGGTATTTTTGCTTTTAATTCCACAAAACCGTCGTCCCTGAGTTCAACGCTGTAAACTTTAGCCAACTGAAAGCCGGAATACATAACGGGCATGCTTTTTGTGAGCCCTTCGCCGGATTCCGATATGAAAACGACCTTGACCTTGGAGGTGAAAAAGTTCTGCGTTATAAGAAATCCCGTGAGGAAAGCAAAAGACAGTACGAGGGCTACGAAAATGAAAAGCCCTACTTTGAATTCGATGTTTTTAAATCGCGGGTCACCCATGTGTCAAAATCCTTCTCTGTATAATCCTGCATATCGTTAAACAGGTGTCTGTGGTTTTCATGGTCTATGATAACCGATTTTTTTAAATCTTCACAGCGTAAAAATTGGTGAAATTTCTCTTCATATTCTGCGATGTACATTCTTCTCGGGCTGAAAAATACGATCCATTCCGCACGAAGATATTTTACCTGTAAATATTTGACAATCATCTTCTGGTAATCGTTCAGCTGGTTGTTCCGGAAGTGCATGATATCGTTCAGTCCGAAGGTTTCAATATCTTTTGATACTACATCCATTGCGTCCTGATAAGTTATTTTATGATGATATGTCAGCGGCAGAAGAATATTCTCTATCACCGACAGATTGCCTATGATTGGAAAAAAAGAGGACACAAGACCGATCCGCTTATTTTCTACAATATCCATAAGGGTTTTAAGCCACTCTTTCATCTGGTCTTCTGATTTATAATATATGAGATAGTTATTCATATGAACGTTCCTACTACTTCAACAATTATAATTGCATAAAAGAGACGCTGCATACCTCTTAAAAGTGATATTGGAATTTCCGTGACAGCATTTCCCGTTTCCAGAGCAGTGTATATCGGTATGGACATTAAAAAATATCCGCCGAGGGCAACTTTTATAAAAAATGCCAATAGTGTATCGACCGTAAAGGCGTCAAAGATTGTACCTATCAGGAAATCAAATGATATATTAAGATTAAAACTAAGTATAAGATATCCGCCTATTATGGCAATGTATATAAAAATTACCGAAAGAACGGACAGACACACTATGCCAGAAACTATCCTTGGCACATATAGATATACAAAAGGGTTTATTGATAGCGATTTAAGGGTGTCGATCTCGCTGTTCATTTTCATTAGTGCTATTTCAGCCGTTACTGCGGTTGAGGATCTGAGTGTGAGAAGTATCATTGTAACAAGTGGTGCAAGGTGTTTGATCGTAATGGTCACAAGTACCGACCCGACGGCATCCTGCGCGCCGAACTGAACCATGAAAGGGGTGAGCCCGCCGACAAGAGTGAGACCTATCGCAACGGAAACTAATGAAAACATGGGGAGTATCTGAACCCCCGTGAAATATATCTGACGAAGAAACACAAGCTGCACAGAGGGATAGAATATGTGGGGATTAAAACACCCTTTGAAAAACGAAACAGTAAAGGCAAAGTATCCGATGAAGAATTGTATCGACGCGATAGCCTTCTGTCCCAGCGCTGTTATGAGTCTTTTCATAAAAAAGATTATATATCATTCTTTTGCCGAATGGAATAAGAAATCTAGTTGACGACGATATTGAAAAAATGTATAGTAAAACAGCCTTTTAACTTTTAATTACATCGAATAAGTTTAGAACTTATTTTTAATTATTACAGGAGTGAATGGTATGGCTGAAAACAAAAAAGTTATTATCGACGGCAACACCGCCGCAGCCCATGTCGCACATGCGACAAACGAAGTAATCGCTATCTATCCTATCACACCTTCTTCGGTTATGGGAGAGATTTCTGATGAAAAGTCCGCAGTGGGGGAAAAGAACATCTGGGGTTCTGTTCCGAAGGTTGTTGAGCTTCAGTCCGAAGGCGGAGCTTCCGGCGCGGTTCACGGCGCTCTTTCCGCAGGCGCACTGACAACCACTTTCACCGCTTCTCAGGGTCTTCTTCTGATGATCCCTAATATGTATAAGATAGCGGGCGAGCTGACACCCACGGTTTTCCACGTTTCCGCACGCGCACTTGCTACGCACGCGCTTTCTATCTTCGGCGACCATTCCGACGTTATGGCCTGCCGTCAGACAGGATGGGCCATGCTGGCTTCCAACAATCCGCAGGAGGTCATGGACTTCGCGCTTATATCTCAGGCGGCTGCCCTTGAGGGCAGAGTTCCGGTTCTCCATTTTTTCGACGGTTTCAGAACTTCTCATGAGCTTCGCACAACCATCGAACTGACATACGACGAAATGAAACAGATGATCTGTGACGATCTTGTCATCGCCCACAGAAAACGCGCTCTTAACCCCGATATGCCTACTATGAAAGGTACTTCACAGAACCCCGATGTCTTCTTTCAGGCGAAAGAGACTGTGAACAAATACTATCAGGACTTCGCAGCCATTATGCAGAAGCAGATGGATAAATTCGCCAGGATGACCGGACGCGCGTATAACCTTGTGGACTACACAGGCGCACCCGATGCGGAAAAAGTCCTTGTTATCATGGGTTCCGGTGCAGACGTTGCCGAAGAGGCGATTGAGTATATGAACGCATGCGGCGAAAAGGTCGGTCTTGTTAAAATTAGACTTTACAGACCCTTCCCGCTGGAACAGTTCATTGCGGCACTGCCCAAGAAAGTTAAAAAGATAGCAGTTCTTGACAGAACGAAAGAGCCGGGTTCCATCGGCGAACCTATGTATCTTGACGTTCGTACCGCCATCGGCGAGGCTATGCAGAGAAAACTCTTCACATTCGACGGATATCCCACAATCGTCGGCGGACGTTACGGTCTCGGCTCAAAAGAGTTTACGCCTGCAATGGTCAAAGCAGTGTTTGACAACCTTGATGCTGACGAACCCGTTAACGGTTTCACAGTGGGCATCGTGGACGATGTCACCAATCTCAGCCTTAAACACGATGAAAACTGGCTTACCCCTCAGGACGACGTTTTCAACGCTATGTTCTTCGGTCTGGGTTCCGACGGTACTGTCGGTGCGAACAAAAACTCCGCAAAAATTATCGGCGACCTGACAGACAACACCGTTCAGGCGTATTTCGTATACGACTCGAAAAAAGCAGGTTCAATGACAACATCACACCTGCGTTTCGGAAAGAGAAATATAAAAAGCTCTTATCTGGTTCAGAAAGCGGATTTCGTTGCATGCCACAACTTCTCATTCCTTGAGAAATACGACATGCTTAAATATCTGAAACCCGGCGGTACTTTCCTGCTCAACAGCCAGTACGGTGCCGACGAAATATGGGCGCATATTCCCGAGGTTGTTCAGAAACAGATAGTTGCCAAACAGGCGAAAGTTTATACCATCAATGCGGTTGATATAGCAGAGAAGATAGGTCTCGGTTCACGTTACAACGTTATCCTTCAGACTGCGTTCTTCAAAATATCCAACATCGTTGATTTCAGCATAGTTACTGAATCAATCAAGGATGCCAATAAAAAGACATACGGCAGATACGGCGACAAAGTTGTTAAAATGAACAACGACTCAGTTGACGCGGGTTCAACAGAACTGCTTGAGGTTAAATACCCCGGACAGGGCGGCAAACCTTCAAGCGACGAAGTAGAATTCCCGCTCATCAACAACTGTGTGACAGACCCGACCGCCAGCGAATTCGTTAAAGACACCACAAGCATGCTTGTCGCTATGAGAGGCGATGAAGTAACTGTCGGTCAGATGCCGCAGGACGGTACTTTCCCCACAGGCACTGCTAAGTTTGAGAAACGCAATATTGCGGTTCACATCCCCGAGTGGGACACAGAACTTTGCATCCAGTGCGGAATCTGCTCATTCGTATGCCCCCACGCCGCCATCCGTACAATGGTTTATCCCGCAGCGGAACTTTCAAAAGCTCCTGCCGCATTTAAATCCATGGATGCGAAAGGCAAAGAATTTGAAGGAATGAAATTTACGGTTCAGGTTGCTCCCGAGGACTGTACAGGCTGCGGCGCTTGTGTTTACAACTGCCCCGCAAAAAGCAAGACAGACCCCGAACACAAAGCCATCAACATGAAATCTCAGATTGTTCTGCGCGAACAGGAGATGGAGAATTTCGAGTTCTTCCTGTCTCTGCCGGAGCTTCCCAACGAAAAATACAACAAAGCCACCCTTAAAGGCTCACAGCTTTCACCTCACATGTTCGAGTTTTCCGGCGCATGTGCAGGTTGCGGCGAAACGCCTTATATCAAACTGCTCTCCCAGCTTTTCGGTGACAGAGCGCTTATCGCCAACGCCACAGGCTGTTCATCAATCTACGGCGGTAACCTGCCCACAACTCCTTACACTACGAGATGTGACGGCAGAGGACCTGCATGGTCAAACTCACTGTTTGAAGATAACGCAGAGTTCGGCTACGGAATGAGACTGACTGTTGACAAGTTCAATGAAATGGCTCTTGAACTGCTTGATAAACTTGCAGGAAAACTGGACGCTAAACTTGTTGAGGCTATCAAAACAGCAGAGCAGAAAGATCAGCTTCAGATCGAGGCACAGAGAACAAGAGTTGCCGAGCTTAAAAAATCGCTTGAAAAAATATCCGGCGACGATGCCAAGAACCTCGCTTCAATAGCCGACTATCTGGTTAAGAAATCCGTCTGGATCGTGGGCGGCGACGGCTGGGCATATGATATCGGTTACGGCGGTCTTGACCATGTTCTGGCATCCAACGAGAACATCAACGTTCTGGTTCTGGATACCGAAGTGTACTCAAACACAGGCGGTCAGGCTTCAAAATCCACACCTATCGGCGCACAGGCTAAGTTTGCGTTCTCCGGTAAGGTGGCTGAGAAGAAAGACCTTTCAATGATATGTATGACATACGGACACATCTATGTTGCCAAAGTTGCTCTTTCAAACCCAGCTCAGGTTATCAAGGCGTTTGTTGAGGCAGAGGCGCATAACGGTCCTTCAATCATCATAGCTTATTCACACTGTATCGCTCACGGTATCAACATGACAGCCGGAGTTGAAGGTCAGAGAAAAGCGGTTGCATCAGGCTACTGGCCTCTGTTCCGTTTCAACCCTGCTCTTCGTGAAGAGGGCAAAAACCCCCTGTCTCTGGACAGCAAAGAGCCTACTATGCCACTTAAGGACTTTATGGCTACAGAGAACAGATTCCGTGTTGTACAGAAGATGTTCCCCGAAAAAGCAGATGCCATCGTTAAGTTCGCGGACAGAAAGTCACGTCAAAGACTTAAACTGTATCAGGAACTTGCGAAAGTAGACTGCTCAATCGAAGAGAAATAATTTCATAATCATATGAGACTGCCGCGGGCTTCGCCCTCGCAGAGACGTTAATTCGTCTTCGCGAGGAGCGGAGCGACGCGGCGATCTCTTTTATTGGTTTTAATACGCAGTGCATTTTTTACCCACCTCAAACTGCTCGATTTAAAATCTTTTATTCGTTCAGTTTCGTTGCATATTTCGGATTGTATGTTCCGTATTCCGCTTGCGGATTTCTTTTTGAAGCCCAGACCAGAAGCGCATCCAGAGCGGGACACAATTCTTTTCCTTCATCCGTCAGGCTGTATTCCACCTTTGGAGGAACCTGCGGATACACAGTCCTTGCTACGATCCCGTCAGCTTCGAGAGCTTTCAACTGCTGTATAAGCATTTTTTGCGTTACCTCAGGGATGCTTCTTTCAAGTTCTGAAAAACGCATTACATGGTTTGAGAAAAGATTCATGATTATCAGAAGTTTCCATCTTCCTTCAAGAACCTTCATCGCTTCTCTTATGCCTGTCGCGGCTGAATCCGGTGTTATCATTTCATACCTACTTTTTAGTCAGTACATTACTTTTTTGTGTGTACTTGACATTATTGCAGTATAAAGCTTAATTATTGCGAAAGCAACCGCGCGGCTGAAAATTTACGGAGAAACAAAATGGAAAAAGAATTTGAAGGCAGGAAGGCACTGGTTACAGGCGGGACGCAGGGGATGGGAAAAGCCACTGCATTGCGCCTTGCGGCGGGAGGTGCGGATGTAATTGCAGCGGCAAGGAGCATCCCTGAAGATTTTCCTTTAAAGGTTATCGCGGCGGATATATCAACGGCAGAGGGGACAAACCGGATCATTGAGGACACGATGAGCCATTTCGGCTGTCCTGACATCATCATTAACAATGCCGGAGGTTCCAAATCGCCGGCGGGCGGTTATAAAGCGCATACAGATGAAGAGTGGCAGAAGATGTTCGAGCTGAACCTGTTCGGTGCCGTGCGGCTCGACAGAGGATTTCTGCCGTTCATGACCGAGAGAAAGAGCGGTGTCATAATACATATTTCATCAATACAGAGCCACAAACCCATTTATGAATCAACTTTGGGTTATGCCGCGGCAAAGGCAGCGCTGAATAACTACAGCAAAGCCATCTCTCTGGAGGTTGCAAGGTTCGGCGTCCGTGTGAACGTAATTTCTCCCGGCTTCATAGAAACTGACGCGGCGCATGCCTATATCCGTCTGATAGCTGATGATAAAAAGATATCCGAGGATGAAGCGCGTAATGAGATCATAAATTATATCGGAGGAATACCACTCGGCAGAACAGGCAGACCGGAGGATGTTGCGGAACTGGCGGTCTTTCTTGCATCCGACAGAGCCAAGTGGATAACCGGAGTGGAATACAGAATAGACGGCGGAACAATACAGACCCTGTAGGAGGAAAAATGTCAGTATATTTTATTTTTATCAGAGAAAGACTTAGAGACCAGAAAGAGATTGATGAATACGCGAAGCTCGCGCCCTCTGCGGCAAAAGGACACAGCATGCGACCCTTAGCGGTGTATGGCAAAACCGAAACGCTGGAAGGAGCCGAGGCGCAGGGAGTTGTGCTTCTGGAGTTTGCCACATATGAAGAGGGAATGGCATGGTACGACAGCAGTGAATATTCGGAAGCTAAGAAGCACAGGCATCTCGGTGCAGACTACAGATTGATAGTTACTCACGGAGTATAATCACACAGAGCGGGTTCACTCCTTTTCAGACTGATGACAAAGTCAGTAAAATGGGAGATCGCGTTGTCGATTTATTCGATAAATAGTTTAAAGTGGACTCATTTCAGCAAGCTCGGTACAGAAACATTTGCAAAAATAGGCAAATGTTTTCAGCCTTCGGCTAGTGCTCCTCGCGAAGACAAAAAAACGTCTCTGCGAGGGTTTTAACCCGAAGCAGTCTAATGTGAGTCTGTGTAAATTTAGTTTGTCAACAACCAGAGAGCGGGTTCATCCCGCTCTTATTGTTTCATTCTTAACCTCTCTTAATCATATCCCTTTTTCATAACGACTATAATTCCCGACATGAAGACCAAACTGACATATGAGCAGAATACAAAGAGGCGGATGCCTTGTGCGCACCGCCTCCCTCTTCATTGAGGTGACATGGAAAAGATAGCGGAGCGAATCAAGGAATACGAGGGGTACAGAGAAAAGCCCTATCAGTGTACAGCAAAAAAATGGACCATCGGCTTCGGGTATAACTATGAAGACCGCGGGTTCACAACGTCGGACATTACAGACATACTTGAAAACGGGTTTACAAAAGAGCTTGCGGAAAAGCTCCTTGAAAGGGACGTTAAACGTTGTGCGAAAGAGGCGGAGGCGTTCCAGTTTTATAATTCTATGAACGACGTCAGGCGCGCAGTGGTGGTCGACATGATATATCAGATGGGTGTCGGCGGGTTCAAAGGGTTTAAGAATATGATAGAACGGCTTACAAAGGGCGACTGGAAAGGCGCTTCAACTGAGATGATACACAGCAAGTGGTATACGCAGTCCGGACGCAGAAGCCGTACCAATGTGAAGCAGATGGAAGAGGGGACTTGGCAGGAGGTGAAATAGATGACAGGCATTTTAACAAAGGCTGTTGTTGCGGCACTCAGCAGGGTGTTTTATGCATTCATGACCGAGAAGATGATATCCATGGTTATTATCGAGGTGCTGAAAAAACTTTCGGAAAAGACCACGAATACGCTTGATGATGAGATAGTTATGAAGTTGGAAGCGAACCTGAACGTGTAAACATAAAAGCCCGTCCGAAGACGGACTCAGACTGATGACAAAGGCATATAAATACGAGATCGCGTCGTCATTTCATTCCTCGCGAAGACGAAACCCGTCTCTGCGAGGAGCACTGGCGACGAAGCAGTCTCATTGTTTTAATAGTTTGTCAACAACCTGAGTCCGTCCGAAGACGGGCTTTATATCATTTAGCTTTCTATATATTTTTCAGTCATTTCATACATTGTCCAGACACCGCAGGGGCATACGCCTGCGCAGATTCCGCAGCCGATGCATTTTGAGGGGTTGGAAACGTATTCAAATTTGCCGTCGATCTCTTTCCTTGTGATCGCCTGTTCGGGGCAGACCTCAAGGCAGAAAGAGCAGTCGCGGCAGAAACCGCAGCTCATACATCTTCCTGTTTCGTCTTCAGCGGAGAGTTCTTCAACACGCTGGGGATTCATAGGATGATAGTATGCGTCCTGCACCTTATCCTGAGGGATAACCGGTGCTTTTTCAAATTTATCCAGTTTGCGTCCGTTGAGCAGTTTGTCCACGTTGATGGCAGCTTTGCGTCCGTCGCCCAGAGCATGTGTGAACAGTCCCTGTTTGATGGCGTCCCCTGTTATGAACACTTTTTCGTCCGCTTCACACTGGAAGTATTCGTTCATTTTAACAAGCCCTCTTTCGTTGAGCCATGACTTGTCGATAAATGAGAAATCCGGTCTGTCGCCCACCGCAATGATAACTGTATCTGCGGGTATCAGTGTACCGTCTTTGGTCAAAAGACCTTCTTCCGTTACCTTCTGTGTGAATACAGGCCAGAGTATCTTTGCTCCGAGATGTCTTGCATGTTCCATTTCCGCTTCAAAAGCCGCGGGTTTCTGGATATCTATTGCAGTGACCTCTTTCGCGCCCATTTCGTATGCGCCGATGACAACGTCCATTGCGGCGTTGCCGGCACCTATAACAACAACTTTTGAGCCGACTTTGGGTTTTTGTCCTTTGTTTATCTCTTTCAGGAAGTCGAGACCCTTAACGAGTTTTTCGTGTCCTTCAAACGGGATAACAACGGGGATGTGTGCGCCCACGGCGACTATCACCGCGCTGTAGTCTTTGCGCAGTTTATCGAAAAGGTTTTTGTCGACCTTTGAGCTGGTTTTGATGTTAACGCCTTTGTCTATGATGCGTTTAAGTTCGGCTGCAAGCACTTCCTGCGCCAGACGTTCGTTGGGGATAACCTGTTTCAGCTTACCGCCGACAACGCTGTCCTGTTCGTAAACGTCAACCTGATAGCCGAGTTTACGCAGGTGCCATGCGGCTGAAAGACCGGCAGAACCGGAACCTATTATCGCGACTTTTTCAGCTTTCTGAGGTGCATCGAAAACGATGTCAGCCTCTTTGCTGAGCTGTCCAAGCTGTTTTATCTTAACGGGTATATCGACCTTTTTACGTGAGCAGATGTCCTGACAAAGGTTGGGGCATACCTGACCGCAGACGGAAGCGGGGAAGGGGCTGTATTCCAGCACCAGTTCCAGAGCTTCTTTTATTTTTCCCTGACGCAGAAGCGCGATACGCTTTTGTGTGGGGATGAAGACCGGACAGTTGTATTCACAGGGGGCTGAATATCTGGCGTTCTGCCATTCGGGATATTTCAGTCTGTAGTCGCCTGTTTCAACGTAGTTTGCCACATAATAGTCTTCCTGCAGAAGGTCGCCGAAGATACCGCCCTCAACCCACTGACCAAGACGGAAGTCTTTTATGGGGATGAGTGATTTGACTTTTTTCTCTTCAAATGTTTTGGCGACTATCTTTTTCCATCCGCTCATGTCGGAAAGGATGGAGAGAGCATCTTTTCTGTCAACTTTGCCGAGGAATTCGGGAAGTCCTGCGAGAAGGAAATCCTTGTCGCTTTCGTCCAGATCCATCAGCCATACGTCTTTGGAAAGCCCTTTGACGTTTCCTCTGAAATATACTGTTCCGCCAACCATACCGACACAGCTTCTGTCGCCCAGAACGGAAGGTACCTCTTCAGCGCCGAGACCGCAGACAATGGCTGTACCGCCGCCCATGAACTCGAAGCTGAACGAGCCGACGGTTTTAAGTACCCAGAATTCCGGCGAAGGGAATTTCGGGTCGTGTTTCATAAGTGCGCCGGAACGTGTTCCGGTTCTGCCTGCGACATATATCTTACCTGATGCCGCGCAGTGTGCGGTCGTGTCGCCGCCGTCACCGTTAAGGATGATGGTTGCGCCCGCGTTCAGCCAGCCCACGTCCGCAGGTGCGGAACCGTTGATTATTATCTCTGTTCCGGGCATACCCATGGAGCCGACACGCTGACCGGGGTTTTTAACCGTAAATTTCAGCGGGGTTCCGTCTGTTGTCCAGAGGGGACCGCCGATGTTGTGCTGACCGGAAGCTTCGACTTCAAATTCGGTGAAGCCTTCTTCCAGCTTTGCGTATACGTTTTTAAGAAGGTTCTGGGTGGAAACCCTTTTGCCGTCTATTATACCTTGAATTTTAACTGTTTCTTTGCTCATCTTTTCCCCTCCTTAACACGAATACTGAATGTTAAGTCTGTCAGCCACGGCTCTGTCAACCGAGATGAGGCAGTCGGAGCGTCCGACAGGGAGCGAGCTGTTGCCGATAGGCGCAAGCATCTTTTTAAGCTCGTTGTCTGTGGCTATGAAGTAGTTGACTATCTGTTCAGCCGTCTTGTCTATGTCGAGACGTTTGACCAGAGTGGGGTTCTGCGTGCAGATACCGACAGGGCAGAGACCTGTGTTGCAGGCGTTGCATTTGCCGTGGTCGTTGCCCACGCATCCGGCTATCTGGAGCATAAGTTTGCCTGTGAAGACGCCGTTTGCGCCGAGCGCTATCATTTTGAACGCGTCAGCGGCAAGGTTCCAGTTGGCACCAAGTCCGCCTGCCGCCCAAAGGGGTATCTGCCCCTGCTTGCCCTGATGCACGGCGGCGTTGTAGCAGTCGCGCAGTTTGGACACGATGGGGTGACCTGTGTGGTCGAGAGATATTTCATTTGCCGCGCCGGTTCCGCCTGCAAGGCCGTCAACGAAGAAACCGCCGACGATGTTGTAGGGGTCGCGGAGCAGGTTGTTGTAAACTGATACAGAGGTGGCGCTTGCGGCAACCTTGATAGCCACGGGAACCTGAAACTTGAACGCTGAGTTCAGAGACAGGAACATTTTCTGAACGCTCTCCTCAATAGAGTACAGACCCTGATGGTTGGGAGGGCTGAGCAGGTCGGCTTTCGGAACACCTCTGATCTCGGAGATGTGCGAAGCGACTTTTTTCGCCTGCAGAAGTCCGCCGTCGCCGGGTTTTGCACCCTGACCTATTTTTATAAGTATGCCGCCGGGAAGTTCCTGCATCATGGGCATGGAGTTGATGATACGGTTCCAGCCGAAGTGACCGGAAGCTATCTGAAGTATCACATATTTAAGGTATCTGGATTTCAGCAGTCTTATCGGGACACCGCCTTCGCCGGAGCACATACGGACAGGAAGTCCTACATGTTCGTTGAGGTAGGCAACGGCAATCGCCATCGCTTCCCACATACGCCATGAAAGAGCGCCGATTGACATGTCGCCCACGATGATGGGGTAAATCCAGTTTACTTTAGGCGTTGCGCTGTTCATTACCAGTTTGCCGTCGACAACATCGAAAGGCATCTCGTTTGCGGGCAGTATGCGCCCGAAGGGAGCCAGCATGTCGAAGGTGTGTCTGGATGCGTCCAGCGAGGGATCGGTCATCTGAGAAATACGTCCGACCTTTATTTTGTCCAGAGTACGTTTTTCGGTTGCGAGGTTTGCACGTCCGCCCCTTTTATAAGGGTCGGCAAGTGTTGCGCGGTATTTTACGCCGAATCTGGAATCTTCGTTGCGGACAGGTTTGATAGCCTCGTTGGGGCAGACCCTTTCGCAGATACCGCATCCGCGGCAGAAGTTATATTCGCTGACAACCTGCCTGATAACGGGTACTGTTTTAAACTGAACCTTGGGTTCGGGTGTAAAATGGTCGCTTATAACCTTTCTGCGTTTTTCAACGCCGGCTTCGATAGCCCTGAAAGGGCAGGCAGCAACGCATTTTCCGCAGAACGTGCATCTGTCGGTGTTATATTGTAATTGCCAGTCCAGATCGTCTCTGGAGATTTGATTTACTTTCATTGTTGCCATCTTTCCACCTCCAGATTGTTGTTGACAACAACCATCTCCCTTTCGTGAGTGTAGATGTCCTGTGTCCAGTCGCGTTCGGGCAGTATCTCGTTCAGACCTGTCACCTCGGATGAGATGACCACCGTGTCTGCCGTGTGTCCGATAACAACGGGGCGGAGTTTTTTCGCATCGCAGGTGTTGAACATTGTTCCGTCGGGAAGCACAGCGATGATGGTGTTGGGTCCGTTAAGCTCAAGGTTGCCCAGAACCGCACGGATGTTTTGCAGTATAGCGTGGTCTTCACGTTTTTCAGCATCATCATACGCAAGGGGCGTAATGGTGTGTTTGTAATACTGCAGCGGCCATTTCAGTATCTTGTGGATGTAGTGCAGTGTGTAAAGGAAACACTGCGAATCCGACTCGAAACCTATGTAGCCTTTATAGAGGTTTTTCTGGAAGTTTTTGTTTTTCTCATAAAAAGTGTTCTCACCGTTTGCAAGCGCTGTGTAACCCTCCAGAAAAAACGGGTGTGCGGCATAACGCACTATGTCATAGTTTGTATTCTGACGGCACTGCGCGGTGATTATTTTCGCCGTGAAATCCTCGTCGGGCTGCCACAGATTGAAATACGTCCCGATGTCCGTGGGGTCGCCGATTTCTTTAAGTGTGAGAACGTCCGGCCAGAAAGAATAGACGTATCCGTCTTTCGTTTCTTCCAGAGCTTCCCTTATCTGCAGGCGGATGTCCACGAGAAGTTCTTCCTTCTCGCGCGCCGGTGCGTACTTATAGCTTTTGGGATAGTGAAGAACCTGAAAGACATAATTAGGCATCGGTTCGATCTTTAATCCCGCCTGTTCGTTGATCTCCGGACTCCACTGCATTACACGGCTGAAACCTGCCTCATGCAGGATATCTTCCGCTATTTTGACTCCCTCGTCAGTGCATGCCATGGAAAGAATGGGCAGTTCCTTGTAGTTGGCAAACCTGCCTCCGAGGTCCTGCATAACCATGGCGAAGCCTGAATTGTCATGCCCTTTTTGCTGTGATCTCATAAGATGAAGGGCTTTTGAGGGGTGTATGTAGTTTTTGGATTTAATTGCTCCTATTCTGCACATACTTTACCTCCTTTATAACCTTATAAAATGAATAAAAAGAAAAGTCAATAATTCTATAATTAGGAATAGTCTGTAACAAGGCTAACAAAATAAGGTATAATGCAAAGCATGAGTATATGTTTGATTTCTGGTCTGCTGAATTGTTCATACATAAAGGTTTTTTTAAGACAGACTGAACTTAGTTTAAAAGGCGTAAATTTCAAATTAGTTGGTTCTGATATAAATTTTTTTAATTTTGACTTTCAGATTTCCAATATACAAGCTAAAATAGTTCACACGCAAAGAGGGATTTATGGAGAAAAAGAAGCCCGGGTTTTCTCTTAAGGTCAATCAGGAGATAACTAATCTTTTCAAAAACTACGGAAAACTGAAAAAGTTTGTCGCTGATGAATGTGTTATACGTCAGGGAGAGTACGCAACCCATGTTTACATACTCTTAAGCGGCGAGGCGGAGGTTGTCCGTATCGACAGATTCGGCAACGAAAACAGGATTGCAGTGCTTGGCGGCGGGGAGATTGTCGGCGAAATGGGCGCATTTCTTGAAAATAATCAGCGTTCCGCCACTGTTAAGGCAAAAACTCCTGTTCTGCTCGCTTTGGAATGTCCCAATCAGATGTTTATACGCGGGCTGTTCAATACGCACGAGCTGACATACCGCGTCATAAAAAATTATGCTGAACGGCTTAACGACCTTAATATCTTATCTGCGAATCATTTTCAGTCACGGGTTATGCTGGTTGTCGGTCACAGTATCGAGCAGAAGACAGACATGAACAGCAGTGTATGCGAAGTTGAACTCAACCTGAAAGAACTTTTCGCGCGCTCGGGGCTTGAAACGTGGAAGATAACTGATGCTCTGTACAATTTCAAGACGCTGAACGTTTTTAAAAAGCTTGTTTTTCCTGCCGAGGTGAACATAGTTGAGGTTGACCCGGAGGACTCTTTAAGGGACAATGTCAGAAAGGCCGTTGATGTTAAACAGGCGGAACCGGCAAGGGTCATAATAGAGGTGGACACGGCGCGTTTTAAAGAGCAGATGAAAAGACTTTCCTATTGCTAAAAACAAGTTGTCTTTGCGAGGGCTTCAGCCCGAAGCAATCTGATCCGCTCAGACTGCCGCGTAAGCCTTAAGGCTTCCTCGCAGAGACGTAAACTTATGTTTCTCATTACTTATTGACAAAAATCCGCCTGTAATTTACCGTTGCTTTCCCAAAGAGCTTTTTTCAGAGGAATAATGGTCAAAGTTGAATTTCCCGACGGCACCGTCCGTGAATCGGGAAAGAACAGAATTAAAGATATACTCCGTGATGTCGGTCAGAACGAAAATGCGGTTCTGGTGGTGGTGGACGGCTGTCTTGTCACGCCAGACCTGTGCGTGAAAAACGACACCGAGATAAAACTTATATCCGTGGTGAGCGGCGGCTGATGAAATGCATCAAATGCGAAGAGAACGCCGTCATAAGCCTCAGCAGGCACAACGCGGGATTCTGTAAAGAGCATTTTACCGAATATTTCCACAGGCAGGTGGAAGCCGCAATAAAAGAATACTCCATGCTGAAAACGTCCGACCGCGTTATGGTGTGCGTCTCAGGCGGCAAAGACAGTCTTGTTCTCTGGCATATCCTTAACCTTATGGGATATAAGACCGCCGGGATGTACGTCAGCCTCGGCATAGGCGAATATTCGCAGAAATCCAAAGCAAAGGTGCTTGCCTTTGCCGAAAAGAATAAACTTGAATCAATTCTCATAGACCTCGATGAAGAAAAATGCCCTATACCGCTTCTGGCGGCGAAGACAAAACGAAACGCATGTTCCGTTTGCGGGCAGGTGAAGAGGCATTACTTTAACAAGGCGGCTCTGGACGGCGGCTTCACAGTTGCGGCGACAGGGCATAACCTTGACGACGAGGCAGCGCGGATGCTCGGCAACGTTCTGCGCTGGGACACGAAACACCTCGCGAAGATGAGTCCTATATTGCCGGAAGAGGGCGAAACCATAAAAAGAAAGGTAAAACCGCTCATCCGCCTTACGGAAAAAGAGGTGGCGGCTTACGCATTTCTTAACGGCATAGACTATATCCCTGACGAATGTCCCAAAAGCCGCGGTGCATCATCGCTGAAATTTAAAGAAGTTCTTAACGAGCTGGAAGCTGCCGCTCCCGGAACGAAGCATTTCTTTTACGGTGAGTTTTTCAGATCGGCGGCGGACAGATTTCCATATATAACTAACGAATCAGATAAAGATGAAATTAAAAAATGTTTAAAATGCGGGGCGGAATCGTACCTTGATGTATGTTCCTTTTGCAGATTAACGGAGAAACTTAATGGCTAAACTTGAATACGGTTCACTGGCATTTGTTATTGATGAAGTGAGAGGAAAACGTCACCTTCTGAGAATGAAAGAAGGTGTGCGGTTCAGTACCCAGTTTGGCTTTATTGACCATGAAGACATCATCGCCGCCGGCGACGGCGGAGTTGCATACACTCAGAAGGGCGTAGCATACCGCGTGTTTTACCCTACATACAGCGATTATGTCATGAACATAAAACGCCGCGCGCAGATAATTTACCCCAAAGACAGCGCCGCCATAATTATGTCAGGCGACATTCACGGAGACCAGCGTGTTCTGGAATCCGGAGTCGGTCAGGGTGCAATGTCAATCGCGCTTCTCCATGCGCTTGGCGGCAAAGGACAGCTTACAAGTTATGAAATACGCGAGGATTTTGCCATGGATGCTGCAAAGTTCATCGGAGAATATTACGGCGACGCTCCTAACCACTCTATAGAGATAAGAAGCGTTTACGAAGGTATAGACGGCGAATTCGACAGAATAGTACTTGACCTGCCGGAACCCTGGCATGTGGTTAAACACTGTGACACGGGGCTTGTCAACGGCGGGCTTATCGTATGCTATCTGCCCACAATCATTCAGGCTGTAACACTGGTTGAGCATCTTAAAGCCAGCGGATATTTTGAGGAGATAGAGACGTTTGAGATAACCAAACGCCCGTGGAAGATAGACGGACGCTCGGTACGCCCGGAGATGTGGACATACAACCACAGCGCATTTCTTATCAAGGCGCGCAAAGTGGTTCCCATGCCCGTCCGCGAGATTAAAAGAGAGGATGTCAGTGACAAAAATACAGAGCCTTCAGAACCTACGGAGTATACTGACCCGAACTGAGGAAGAAATCTGTGGAATCGTAATATAACTGACTGCTGCTGCTGTAATAATTGCTGGTAGTGAATCCGTATCTGAAATAGTCCAGAGTACCGGCATAGGTCGTATTGTCCGGGAAACAATCTTTTAACAGAGGGTCTCCCGTGGGGTATGCGGTACCGTTTATCAGTTTATCGTATACATAATGGGCTGTCTGATTTGTCATAGCCGCTTTCAGTGTGCTGTCGCTGTTCAGTTCCGTTATGTTGTATTTCCATACATAAACACAGGTGTAATTACTGCTTCCTGACAGCCCTGTGCATGCTGTGCCGCTGCTGTTGCACCCGCCTATGGCTTCCAGCCTGACCCCCATTTTCTCTCCGCTGCTATAGCTGTTCTCAATCGGAGCGTCCGAATTGTTATAATAGCATCCGAATCCTTTCACACCGGAATTAATACCGTTTGAACCGCATCTGTCATTGTAGGTCGTTGCGTATATCCTGCTTCCTGACAGTGTTTCGTGAACGTTGTCTCCGTATGCAGTGAAAGTGTCATTGTTGTTGAAGTTGCCCTTGTTGTCCCACGTTCCGTCATAGTTATTTATATTTGCATACGAAACTATTGCCATGTGATTGTTATTGATATCATTTTTACCGTCATTCTGGAGATCGAACTCAATGGCGAAGCTGTTTCCTGCCTTAATTCCTTTGTGGTCTCCGCCGCTCCCTCCATAACCGAGTCCTGAATCGCCGGAACCTGTCATTTTAACTGTAGACGTATAGGATGAACCTGCAACGTAGCTTTTTATAACTGTGAATGTGAACCCCAGTGCCTGCTGCCATGCGGAAGGATTTCTGTAGTACTCCACTGTGAAATATGAAGCGATAAGCCCTTTGTTGCCGAACTTGGGACAGGCAGAGGCGGATGCCGGATTAGCGCTGCAATTGTACAGTATGCTTATAACCCGCGTGTTGGAATTCTGAACCAGCTTTATCTGGTCAGAATTGACAATTGCCGTGTTGGAGTCTGCAACACCGCCGCTTGTTGTGTCGTTTGCAACGAAGTTGCTGCCGCCTGTTGAAACGATGTCGACATAATTGTTGCCGCCACTGCTGCTTTCAGGTGCCGCCATGGCAACCTCAAATTCCCTGAGTATACGCAGGTTATAATTTTTTGTGACGGTTATGCCGTTTGCGTCTTCAAGCCTCACTTTTATAAGAGCCGAACCGCTGTCTGATTCAGCTATTGAAAGAGGGGTTGTGCCGGAATGAATAGTTATCGTTTTGTTGGTGATTCCGTTGCCGGATGTGCAGTCGCCAACGTCTTTTATTTCGTGTGATTTATCGCTGCTGTCGGTTCCGAAGAACATCTGGTCTTTAACAGTAGCCGTGTTGTCCGATTCAACACACCATTTATACGGCGCCACGCCGCCTTCAGACGTTAGTTTGAATTCATAGCTGTTTGACACCACGGCATCGGGAAGTTTGTTCTGTCCGATACCAAGCGAACCTTCGCAACCTGCCATAGCTTTCAGCGTATCCAGATTCATCCATCCGACGATGTCGTCAAATTTCCCTTTGCTGACCGTTTCACCGTCCTCGTAAAATGTGTATGCTTTACCCGAATTGGCGTATTGCTGTTGTCCGTCTTCGCCTTGGCTGATTATTATGAATGCTATATTGTTTTCTGTTATATCCGGAGCGCTGACGCTCATATCTGTGGATTCTATGGAGCATATGTCCTCTTCGTCAAGTTTTGAGGCAAAAAAGTAATCAAGGTCGTTTCCGAAAGTGTCTTTTGTCTGTGAGGTCGCCAGAGAAAGAGATGCGGGTAATTTTCTTGCTCTCACTGTATATGCGGCAACGTCCTTAACGGCTAATGCAATGAAGTTTTTTGTTGTTGTGAGCTTATTGCTGCTGAATGCCCCGTAAAGTATCCTCATGGCTCCTGCCGAGACAATTCCTATAATGACAAGTACAATGGCGAGTTCAAGAAGTGTAAACCCTTTTTTGTTCATATTGTGTTCCAAATACCTTATATTCTTTGAATTATACATCAAGTCGGGCTTTTTTTTAAAGGAAAAATATATTATAATTACGGCATGGGTAGAAATATTAAAGGGTTTTCACTGATTGAGATGGCTATCGTTATGGTGATATTCGGACTTGTCCTCGCGTCTGCATCATCCATTCTGACGCTTTTTGTCAACCGCGGCGGGTCAGAAAAAACACGGCAGATGATAGCATCTGACAAAAGTGCGCTTATAAGTTTTGTCCAGAAAGATAAAAATTTACCTGAACAGGATGATTTCAGCACATCCGTTTCATACCCGCAGGACAGCTTTAATCATCAGTTTTTTTACTATGCCGACCCTATACTCGACAAGACAATGTCGGGCTGGAATCTCGGCGATTTAACCGATATTAATACCGTTTGCGGTTCAGGCTATACGAATACGGAAGTCTGGATCTGCAATAACGCAAATTGTGCGGATGCAGCAGACTATGTGAAAATCTCAAACATTGCGTTTGTCATAGCCAGCGGCGGCGAGAATAAGGTCATGCAGACCACAGACAACAATGGAATTATCAAAGTTTACCCGCAGGGTACGGATGCCATAGTGTCCAGTTCAGATGCAAATCTGGCGATGAAGTACGATGACATAGTTGACTGGATGTCGCTGGATGAACTGCGCTCCAAGGTCGGCTGTGATGGAGAAAGCATCCGGTTTGTAACCCAGGCCATGCCTTATGCGCAGAAGGATACTGCCTATTCCGTAAGACTGTATGTTGAGGGCGGGATACCATATGCGAACGGCTCAACTGCTGAATACGGATTTAAAATTGAAGACGACAACGACAACGCACAGCTTATCACCGACGGGCTTCATTTCTATTTCAGTGCCAGCGATTCCGACGAGCTGAAAACCACCGCATCTACCTATGAAAAAGGGCAATTTGTAAGAATTGCAGGAAATAGCTCGAATTTTTCTCAGCAAACATATAAAATAACTATAGAGGTGCAGGATAAAGCACAGAAAGCAAAATCTGAGGATACAAAATATTCCAGAACCTTTATACTGAACGCGGCAAACTGATATGATAGAAAAAATAGCACCATCGAACGTAACATCAATATCGAGCGGAAAAAAGCAGAGCATACAGAATACCACTGCGCCCGATCTGCATGCGGAAGAAACGGAAACGACCGCGTCCGATTCCGCGCAGCCTTCAGCACAGATCAGAAACAGAATGGATTCCGCATATCTGCAGGCGCGTGACGTTCAGTCCAACATCAGTTTTCAGCAGTCCAGAAACTCCGCCCTTATGGATGTAAACAGCAAATTGCAGGATTTGCGCAATCTTGCTATGCAGTATAAGAACAATGACCTTTCCCTTCCTGAACAGGACTCCATAGTTGCGAAAGCGGAACAGACGCTTTATTCAATAGACCAGACAGCCTCATCTTCTCAGTTTCTCGGAACAAAGGTGATAAGCGATGCGGATTCAAGAGAGCTTGGGCTTGAGGTGATAAACCTTGAGGCGGGAGACCCTGTCGGTCAGATAAACAGCGCCATCAAAAAAGTGGCGGCAAAACTCGCCGCTAACAGCGCGCAGACGGACACGTCCGACGTGCGGCTCGACAATATAAAAAAATCGGCAGTTGACGTAATCTCCGAGTTTCAGGCGGAACAGACTGCAAAAAGCATCATGAACGCCATTCAGGAAACGTCGCCTGACGTGATATACAAAAACATAGACCCTTCAAAGACAGCCGACCTGCTCGGTATCTGACAAACCTGAAATAATTCTAACATTTCTCCGCCGTTCTGTTGTTTCCGCGTATTCCCATGATATACTTATATATTGCATCCTACACTTCAGGAGGGTGACCTATGGACATTCAGAAAATACGGAACATCGCTTTTATTTCTCACGGAGGTGCGGGCAAGACTAGCTTGGTGGAAGCCATCCTTTTCAATGCCAAGGCAACGAACAGGATAGGAAGTGTTGAAAACGGCACCAGCGTTATGGACTTCGACCCCGTAGAGATAGAAAGACATCTTTCCCTTCATGCAAAGGTCTGCTCAATCGAGTGGCTTGAAACCCTTATCAACATCGTGGATACACCCGGATATGCAAACTTTCTGCACGAAACAAGAGCAGGTTTGTCCGCTGTGGGCGGCGCGGTTGTTATTGCATCCGCTATCACAGGTGTTAAGGCTGAAACAAAGAGAGTATGGAAATATTCGGAAGAATTTGACCTCGCAAAGCTCATTTTCGTCAATAAGATGGATAAAGAGCGGGCTGATTTTTTCCGTGCGCTCGGCGATATTGAAAAATCGTTTGAGATCGACCCTTTGCCTCTGTTTCTTCCGATAGGCAAAGAAGCTGATTTCAAAGGCATAATAGATCTTGTTAAGATGAAGGCTTACATCTATCCGGCAGAACCCACCGCTGCGTATCAGGTTGAGGATATTCCTGCCGACCTTTTGCCCGAAGCTGAAAAATACAGGATCAAGCTTCTGGAAGCGGTGAGTGAAACCGACGATGAACTGATTGAAAAATATCTGGAAGAGGGCGACCTCTCGGAAGAGGAGATAACCGCGGGCTTGCGCGAAGGTACCATCGCTAAACGCTTTATCCCCGTTATCTGCGGTTCCGCAGTGAAAAACATCGGTAGCAAGCTTTTGCTTGAAGCTATAATCAAATACCTGCCGTCACCGGTTGAACGCGAACACAGAATCGCCACTCTGGAAGAGACAGGCGAAGAGATATTCGTCGATCCCATGAGCAAAGAATTCTCCGCATACGTCTTTAAGACTTTTATCGACCCGTTTGCGGGAAAACTCACCATCTTCCGTGTATGCTCCGGTGAGATAGCGAACGACAGCGAGGTTTATAACACCAACAACGGCAAAAAAGAGAAGATAACTCAGCTCTATCTGCTTCAGGGCAAGAACCATGTCAAGGTGGACAAACTCACAGCCGGGCAGATAGGCATGGTGAACAAGCTGAGATATACGGAAACGTTCGATACTCTTTGCGACCCGAAACGTAAGATACTTTTTCCGAAATATCAGCTTGCGGAACCTGTTCTGGCATATTCCATCAAACCGAAATCAAAAGACGACGAGGATAAGGTGTCCACAGGCGTTCACAGGCTGATGGAAGAGGACGTGGGGCTTCGCGTTGACAGGGACGAGCGCACGGGCGACCTGTTGGTCAGAGGAATGGGGCAGATGCACATTGAGGTTGTGGTTGAAAAGCTTAAGAACAAGTTCGGCGTGAGCGTTGAGCTTAAAGCGCCGAAAGTGCCTTATATGGAGACCATACGCAAACCTGCCAAAGGGCAGGGCAAATATAAGAAACAATCCGGCGGACGCGGACAGTATGGCGATGTTTTCATCGAACTGCACCCCAACAGCGGAAATGGATTTGAATTTGTTAATAATATAGTGGGCGGTGCCATACCTAGACAATATATCCCAGCCGTTGAAAAAGGTATCATCGAGGCGTCGGAAGAGGGCGTTCTCGGCGGCTTTCCGATGATAGATTTTAAGGCGGTGCTTTACGACGGTTCCTACCACACGGTGGATTCTTCGGAGATGGCATTTGCAATAGCAGGCTCGCTGGCATTTAAAAAGGTTGCAATGGATGCCAAACCTGTGTTACTTGAACCTATTATGAATCTGGACGTTTTCGTTCCGGACGACATGACCGGAGCTGTGATCGGCGATCTGAACTCGCGGCGCGGACGGATTGTCAACGTTGAGCCGGAAACGAACGGTCAGCATATACGATCTCAGGTTCCTATGTCTGAGGTATTGAAATATGCGCCGGATTTGCGTAGTATGACAGGCGGACATGGTATGTTCACAATGGAGTTCTCTCATTATGAGGAACTGCCTTCGCATCTGGTGGACAAAGTTGTCGCAGAAAATAAAGGGGTTTGATCCATTTAGATGAATGAAATAAATCTGCTGAAATATCACAACAGGAGCGCCAGAGAGATTCATATGCTTCTGGCGGGAGAGCTGACTGACGCATTTTTCAGCCGTGTGGTATTCAGCGGAAAGGTTAAGGCAGCGGACAGACGTCAGGGTCTGTCCCTGCCGTTTATAATTCTTGCCGCTTTCATCTGTTCCCTTTCACCATCATTCGTCATTTATACCAAATACATAAAACAACAGGAAATAACCGTTCCCGCCATTGATAAAAGCCTGAAAAATATTATGCCGAAAGCGGAAGCTCCTAAAAAAACCGAAAAACCCGACCCTATGGTTCTTGAAGGCTACTCTAAGATAGGTGTTCTGGAAGAGGGTAAACAGGAAGGGCAGCAGGGCGTTCTCATAGTTTCCGATTACGTTCCTCCAAAAGAAGAGGAAGAGGACAAACCGGAAGAGAAGATTTCACCCATAACAAGTATGGGCGAACCGCCTAAACGGATACCGACCAGAAAAGTTGATCTTCTGCCCATTTATTCAGGTAATTTTAAAATAGTTTTTACAGGTATTGACGGATCTGCCACAAGGGATGTCAAATTGCTCGCTGAAAATAATGACCTTAAAATGGCAAGGATAGGTTCCGAACGGCGAGAGAATAAAAAATGGCATGTTTACAAATTCGATAGCCGCTCATCTCTCGTTATTTCCGGAAGAAAAGTAAAATATTTAAAAAGCTATGACGACAGCGGTTCCGCTATGGTTTTTCTGCAGGCGAATAATATAAAAGGTTTAATAGTACCAGAAACTTCTAAGACCGATCTATACGACATCGAACTCTGCTGCACTAGTCAGGAACTGGCTCTGAAACTGGCAAATGCAAGCGGTATCGGATCTACAAAATATAAAATCTTAAACGAAAACGATAAAAACCGTTGACGACAGGAATTTAAGCAGATAAACTCAATAGTAACGTGGAGGTTTATATGACTAAAGCTGATATTGTTGAGTTGATTCACGAACGTCTCGGACTTACTAAGAAAGATATCGCAAAAGTTGTCGATGAACTTTTTACTGAAGTCCGCACAAAGATCCTTGAGAAAACAAATGTTAAGATCTCCGGTTTTGGCAATTTTGAAGTCAAAAAAAGAGGTCGCAGAATCGGTCGTAACCCCAAGACTGGAATCGAAACTGTTATCGAACCCAGAACTGTTGTTGTCTTTCGTCCCAGCCAGATATTTAAAGACGAGGTAAATGACTAAGCTCTATTACAAAATAGGCGAAGTCTGCGAAATTACCGGTCTCAGACCATCTGTTTTACGTTTTTGGGAAAAAGAGTTTAAACAGCTTCGACCTTCAAAATCAGGCGGCGGTCAGCGGTTTTACACCGAAAAGCACATTGAGCTTGTGCGCATGCTCATGAAGATGCTGTATGACGAAAAATACACCATCGAAGGCGCAAAGAATAAGCTCAAAAGCCTAAGCGGTGAAGGTGAACCTTGCGAAAAGACCGGGAATGAAGCTGTTAAAGCTGAACTCATTGATATACTTAAACTTTTAAACTCCTGACAAGTTCAGGAGTTTTTTGTTTCAGATTTACCACGGGATTCCCCCATCCATGCGGGAAATCCCGCTAACGCTCAGTTCGTCAAGCCTCTCTTTGCTCACGCGAGCGGGTTTCATCCTGAAACCTCAGGCGGACAAGGTTGCGTTTTCGTTTTTATAAACTTGTTTTTGCCTCCGCGAGGAGTGTCCGTAAGGACACGATCTCAATTTTTATAATCTGTTCGCGCTTCACTCCTTGCTTTTATCCAGTTTTTCTGTATAGTCCTATCTCCGGAGATTAAAGATGAAATTTGATAAAAAAAGCGAAATACTTATTACCTGTCCTAAAGAGATACCTCAATATCTGGAAAAGGAACTGAAAGAACTGGGTTTTCCCGTAATTTACACCAGAAAAGCAGCCGTTGCCACCGAAGGAACCCTTAACGACTGCATCTTTCTGAACATGCATATACGCACAGGACACCGTGTGCTCTGGTGTCTTGATAAATACAGAATCCAAAACCCCGACGTGCTTTACAAGAACGGACGCAAACTGCCATGGGAAGAAATTATTCCCCAGAAAGGCTATTTCAGCGTTTCCGCTTCCGTTCTCAACGACACGATAAAGGATACGAGATTCGCTTCATACAAGCTTAAAGATGCAATTGTTGACCGTATGCGCGAGAAAACCGGAAACAGACCGGATTCGGGACCGATGGAAGACAAGACAGTCATATTCCTTTACTGGAAAGAGAACGACTGTGCAGTTTATCTGGACACGTCCGGCGAACCGCTTTCAAGGCGCGGATACAGAACCAACCCTAATAAGGCACCCATGCAGGAAACACTTGCTGCGGCAGTTCTTATGGCTGCGGGATACGACGGCTCGACCCCGTTCGTTAACCCCATGTGCGGAAGCGGAACAATCAGTATAGAGGCCGCCATGATGGCTACCAATACGCCATCAGGAGCCTACAGAAAGAACTTCGGTTTCATGCACATTGTCGGATACGATCCTAAAGAATACGAAAAAATACGCACAAAGGCGATGGACGGCGTTCGTAAAAAACCTGATATTAAGATTCAGGCTTCGGATATCAGCCGCGATGCTATCATTGCCGCGCAGACCAATATTAAGAACGCGGGTTTTGAAAACCAAATACACGTTCAGCGCTGTGATTTCAGAGAAAGCCACCTGCCGAAGAACGGTAACTTCATTCTTGTGGTGAACCCGGAGTACGGTATGCGTCTCGGCGACAAGCAGGCGCTTGAACCTATATACGAAGCCCTCGGCGACTTCTTTAAGCAGAAGTGCAAGGGCAGCAGATGCTTTATATTCACCGGAAACCCCGACCTTGCCAAAAAGGTGGGACTGAAAGCATCCCGCAGACATGTTTTCCATAACTCAAACATCGAATGCCGCCTTCTGGAATACGAGATGTATGAGGGAACCAAAAGAATCAAGGAAGAAAATGAAGCATCAGGATAAAAACCAGTCTTTGCGAGGAGTCCTGACGACGAAGCAATCTCTCAGACTGCTTCACCTTTGGTTCGCAGAGACGGGTATATGCCTTCTCAAACATATGGCGGCAGGTCTGGCAATTCAGTTAAAAAACTGCTATAATATACAAAATATTATATAGGCGGTTGTTATGCTCTGGACAGGTTCAATACTGTTTCTCATCTCTATTCTGCTCGGGTTTAAATTCAAATTCTTCCAGCTCGTGGCGCTTGTGATAGTGCTGATATATGTCATCCTTGTTCCCTATTATTTCCTTGTTATGAAGACATGCCGCAACTGCGGTCAGAAGAATCCTCCGCTTCGCAAGAAATGCTCGTGCTGCGGTGAGGAGAACTGGAAACAGCGCTGAAAATCGGTTGACCTCTTATGTGCGCGGGACTACAATCCCGGATGCATAATGTTGAGAATATCGTCAGCTATATCAAACAATCCCGTTTCGGCGAATATGTCTGTTTTAACAAGATTTTTGACGCGAAAGAGGCGGAAACGGTACCGCTTGGCATAATAAAATCGGGCATAATACGCGATGCACTTTCCGACACGGGCATTGGATCTTTATATACTCATCAGGCGGAGAGTTATGAAGCTGTGCGCCGTGGCGAGAACGTACTTATCACCACGCCGACGGCATCGGGCAAATCGCTGTGCTATAACCTTCCCGTAATAGAAGATATTTACCACAACAGAAACATTACCGCTCTTTATCTTTTTCCCCTTAAAGCGCTGGGCAGAGACCAGATGCGCAGTATGGACAATTTTTTAAGCCATATCCCTTTGGGGGCGGGAATAAAAACTGCGGTGGTTGACGGCGATACCGACAAGAAACTGCGCCGCAAGATACAGAAGGACAGACCGAACATAATATTCAGCAACCCCGATATCATCCACTATTCGGTTCTGCCGAAAAGAGACGAGTGGAGCGATTTTCTTTCGGGTCTTAAATACATAATAGTGGACGAACTGCACACCTACCGCGGCGTGTTCGGCAACCACGTCTATAATCTGTTTGCGCGGTTCATGCGCCTTTTCCCTGATGTACAGATAATTTCCTGTTCCGCCACAATCGGCAACCCGCTGGAACTTGCGGAAACGATGTTCGGGCGGAAATTCACACATATAGACAAGAACGGCGCACCACAGGGCAGGCGGCATTTCATGATGATAAGCCCTGACATACCGCTTGTGACCATGAGCAGTTTTCTGCTGAAAACCAACATAGAATCAGGACTTAAGACCATCTGTTTCACCAAATCCAGAAAGCAGACCGAACGGATATTCGCGAATCTTCTGAACGCCGATGCAGGATATGCGAAGACAGTTTCATCTTACAGAGCCGGCTTCCTTCCGGAAGAGCGCAGGGAAATAGAGAAAGACCTCGCTGAGGGGCGGTTGAAGGCGGTTGTTTCGACGTCTGCGTTTGAATTGGGTATCGACATAGGCGGCGTGGACTGCACGCTTCTGGCGGGCTATCCGGGGTCTCTGATGAGTCTTTGGCAGAGAGCGGGCAGGAGCGGACGGCGCGGAACGGACAGCCTGATAATCATGATAGCGGGTAACGACGCTCTTGATCAATATTATGTCAAGCATCCCGAAAAGCTCTATGAATCGGCTTTTGAGAATGTCGTGCTTGATACGGAGAACGAAAACGTGAACAAGGCGCACATCAAATGCGCTGCGTATGAAAAGCCGATATCCGTTCATGAGGGATATTACGCAAAGAACCGCATACAGATAGATAAAATGGCGCTTGAGAGCAGTCTGTTTGTCAACGGCGAAGGGACGGAGTTCTTTACGCTGGCGAAATACCCGTATATGGAGGTTGACCTCCGCATGTCCGGCGACAGCTATACCATCCACTGCAACAACACACTGATAGCTACAGCATCTGGCAGGCGCGCCTATATGGAAAATTTTGAGGGCGCGATATACATGCACCGCGGCAACAACTTTATAATCAAAACCGTGGATAAGGCAAAGCGTGAGATACACGCGGAGCCGTTCAGAGGAAACTATTACACCATGCCAAACAGCGTTAAGCAGACCATGGTGGAGAAGACTATAAGAGAAACCGTGCGGAATGGGATCAGTGCCTGTTTCTGCGGACTTAAGGTAACGGAACAACTGGTGGGCTTTTCAAAGATATCCACCCGCACAGGTGAAAAGATAGCCGATACGGAGCTTGAAGAGGTTCCGATACAGTTTGCGACCAAAGGACTTTATGTTCTTGTTCCTGATGCGGTGAAGCGTTCCGTTGAGGATGCCGGATGTAATTTCATGGGCAGTATACATGCATTTGAACATGCTATGATATCCGTGATACCGACCTTTTGTCTGGCGGCGCGAGACGATGTCGGGGGGATTTCCTATCCGTTCCATCCGCAGCTGCAGAGTTCCGCAGTTTTCATGTATGACGGCTACCCGGGCGGTATAGGTATAAACGAGCGGGTTTTTTCAATCATAGACAAACTGATTGAACGAACTGTTGAGCTGGTGCGTGGCTGCGACTGCGAAAGCGGATGTCCGGCGTGCATCTATTCACCGAAATGCGGCAGCGGGAACTATCCGCTGGATAAGCAGGGTGCGGTGCATATCATGGATATGCTTTTGAAAGGCGGATTTGAAACTAAAAATACGGAGATTGCCGAAATGCCGAGAACTGACACACTTGTATACGATATAGAGACGCAACGTTCCGCAGAAGACGTAGGCGGGTGGAAGAATGCCGACAGAATGGGCATATCGGTTGCCGTTATCTATTCGTTTGAAAAGGACGAATACGAAACATACACCGAAGGACAGGAAGAGGCGTTCATACAGCGGCTTGAGGGTGCTAAGATAATTATCGGTTTCAACAATATAGGCTTCGACAACAAGGTCATAACCGGATACAGAAAGCCCGACTTCACCAAAACCATAGTATTCGATATGCTGGCTGACGTGCTGAACTCCACCGGACGCAGGTTTTCTCTGGATAACCTTGCGGGTGCATCCATTGGTGCGCAGAAAAGCGCGGACGGGTTACAGGCTCTGGAATGGTACAAAGAGGGCAGGATAGACCTGATAGCTGAATACTGCAAAAAGGACGTTGAGGTAACAAAAAACCTCCTGCTCCACGGAATGGAGGGAGGTTTTATTAACGCTGTTCTCAAAGAGGGTGCGGTTATCCGCATCCCCGTAAGCTGGGAGACGTTAAGACGTCTTTAATCCCTTCTCTTTGCTGAAAACCATTACCTGTGCGATGTTGTAAACGTGGTCGGCTGCCTTTTCAAGGTTGTTCACGATGTCTACGAAAAGAAGCCCTGAGTTAATGTTGCATTTGCCTTCGTTCAGCCTGTGCATGTGATTGTTCTTGAATTTTTTGCGCAGACTGTCCACAAGCTCCTCATCGTTGAGGTCTATCTCCTTTATGTCCTCGTCCGTTCCGTAGTGTGCGATAGTTGCCACTGCGAACCTTTCAACTACGTCGAACATATATTTTATCTCTCGGTCTGCCTCGTCTGAGAACTCCATCTCCTTGCGGATGAGTTTATCTGTGAAACGGGCTATGTTGTCCGCGTTGTCGCCAAGTTTTTCAAGGTTTTGTATAACGTGTGTGAGTTCGTCGATTGTTTTTGCTGTGGATGCGCTGATGTTTTGTCTGGAGAGCTGTGAGAGGAATCCGGCAAATTCTTTTTCATACTGATCGAGCTTAAACTCCATAATCTTTATGTCCGTCAGCTTCGAGATTTTCGTGTTGTAGGACTCTCTGGAAAGGCTGAGCATCTCAAGAGAAATCTTTGACATGTTAACAACCTCTTTCTTTGCCTGCGCAACGGCGATGGAGGGTGTTTTAAGCATATTCGCATCCAGACGGAGCATTTTCGTCAGAGTGTTATCCTCCGGCTTTATGATGCGCTCGCAGAGCTTTGCGATGAGCGGCAGGAAGGGGAGGAACACTATAGTGTTTATAATGTTGAACGATGTGTGGATGTTCGCAATGTGTCTTGCCATGTATGGTTTTGAACCGTCAGCGGCAATAAAATCGACCGCACCCGGGGTTAAATAGTCTACAATATGTATCAGGAACGGAAGCAGGATAAGCATGTAACACACGCCTATAAAGTTGAACAGGAAATGACCCAGAGCTGCCTGTTTTGCCGTTCGGTTTGCACCGATGGCTGCAAGGTTTGCAGTGATGGTTGTTCCTATGTTTTCGCCCATAACAAGGGCTGCCGCGGCTGTGAAATCAAGTATCCCCGTGCTTGCCAGCGCAATGGTTATACCTACGGTGGCGGAACTGCTCTGCACTATCATGGTGAGAACCGCACCCGCAATGCAGGCTATTATGGGGTTTTTGCCGAAGAAGACGAACATGTCCACGAATCCCTGCATTTCGCGCAGAGGCACGAATGATTTGGTCATGGTTTCCATTCCGAAGAAGAGAAGACCGAAGCCGAGAATTATTTCGCCGTAATATTTAAGCTTTGAGTTTGAACTGAACATTGCCAGCACAACGCCGATACCGATGCATGGCATGGCAAGTGCAGTAACCTTGAAAGCTATCAACTGCGCTGTTATGGTTGTGCCTATGTTAGCGCCGAAGACAACACTGAGCGCCTGCATAAGGTTCATCAGTCCCGCGTTTACAAAACCGACTACCATAACTGTTGTTGCTGATGAACTTTGAATTACTACCGTTACGGCAGTACCCACAAGGGTGCCTATGAATCTGTTTGAAGTGAATTTCTCGATGATGCTTTTAAGACCTTCGCCCGCGCTCTTCTGAAGCCCTTCCGACATGAGCTTCATACCAAACAGGAACATACCCAGTCCGCCCATCGTGCCGAACAGGATTTCCACCCATAGGGAGTCAAACATATGCCACCGCCACTGTTTTATAATCAGCGACAGGATACAGAACTGTTAAAAAAATGCAAGACAAAAGTCAGAAAAATGTAATGTTAAATTTTTGTCAAATCAGGCATTATCCTGATTTTTCTCCTTTTCTTCAAGGACTACCGTGAACGTATTACCGTTTTTCTTATTGGTTTTAACGAACACTTTTCCGTCGTAAAGGGTGACAATGTGCTTAACTATGGAAAGCCCCAGACCTGTGCCTGTTGAGTTCTGGTTTTTTGACTTGTCCATGGTGTAAAAGCGCTCGAATATTCTCTGCTGTTCTTCAACAGGGATGGCGGGACCTTCGTCCTCAACTTTAAGGGTTATTTTATTGTCAGACTGTTCGAGACTGACGGAAATATTGTCCCCTGTGGAATACTTAACTGCGTTGTCAACCAGATTGGTCACGACGCTCATCAGGTGTTCACGCAGGATATAAACTTCCGTTGCGTTGGATTCAAATGAAATATTTTGAGGTCTGTCGCTGTAATAAGCCTCTATCTCTTCCTTGAGCTCGGCTAAGTTTGTCGGCTCCTCAAGATTTATCTCTTCGCGGAGCATTTCAAGCCTGTGGAGTTTGAGTATGTCGTTTATAAGCAGGTTCAGCCTGTTTGAACTGCTGTATATGATGTTGATGAATTTATCGTGGAACTTCTTATCCATGTCCGGGTCGTTCATGATGGTCTCTGAATACCCCATGATCATTGCCAGCGGAGTTTTAAGCTCGTGGGTAATGTTGCCTATCAGTTCGGTTTTAAACTGCTCATATTCGGCTCTTTCGGTTATATCGAAGAAGGCGACGAGTTTTTCATTGTCATAAACTCTGATGTATACTTCGTAAATACGTCCTCTGAGGCTTTTTTGCGTTCTTTTGGAGTCTGTAGTGGTCAGCACGTCCGTAAGGAAGGAGAGCGCCTCCATATCGTTTGTCTGTTTGATAACGTTCTGACCCTCTTTAAGGTTGAAACCGAGGTATTGCGATGCGCGCTGGTTAAAGTGCAGAACCGCGTCTTTGTTGTCCAGAAGGATTATGCCCTCTTCAAGTATGCCGAAGATGTGGTTGAGCTTCTGTTTTTCGTGTTCAAGCTGTTTTGTCTTCTGGTGCATGGAATTGTATATCCGATAGATAACGCTTACCAGTTTTGTAAGTGTTTTGTCGCTGAAAGAGGGGAAGTATACTTTCGTTTCGCCCGCCTCAATTCTGTCGGCAACCAGTGAAAGCTGATGTATCGGGTTGCTTATGCGTCTTGCCAGATAGAGCGAGATGAGCCCCACTGTGATGAACAGAAAAATATATATTGTTACGTTCTGCTTGATAAGTCTTTCCTGAATAGCTGCGATGTCAGCCATGGGGTATGATATGCGCAAAACGATTCCGGCGTTGTATTTAACGGCGTAGTAGTTCATTGCCTCTTCGGTGGTGGAGCTTCTTCTTATGGAACTGCCGCTGCCTCTCTCGAATGCTTCGATAACTTCGGGTCTTTCGGCGTGGTTTTCCATCTTCTTAACGTGCGCGAGGTCGTAGTAAGAATCGTCAACGACTGTACCGTCTTTTCTGATCACGGTGACACGGATATTTGTATTCTTTGAAAGCTCGGCAAGTTTTTCATGTACCTGCGGGTCAAACTCTTCCGTGAAGTGATAACCTTTCAGTATCTCCGCTTTATTTTCCATTTCAGCGTTGAATTTAGCTGATTCCGCCTGAAGCGTTACTTTGTTGCTCACCTTCCAGCCGATGCCGAGAAGTATGGCAACGGGGATGTAAATTATCAGAAATACTTTAAGGTATGATCTCATATGTCTGCTCTGTATCCTATTTTCGGTACTGATTTAATAAATGTGCCTCTGTCGCCCAGTTTTTTGCGGAGAGATGAAACGTGTGTGTCCACTGTTCTTGTGTACACATCCGATTCATATCCCCAGACTGCGTTGAGTATCTGGTTTCTTGTAAAAACCCTCTTGGGGTGTTTCAGAAGCATTAGGAGGAGTTCGTATTCCTTATTGGTAAGGCTCACGTCCTCTCCGTCAACTGTAACCGTATAGTTGCCTGTGTCAATGTTTATTCCGTTGATGGATATCACTTTTGACTTTATGGCGGGGTTTCTGCGCAGTATAGCGTTTATCTTTGCGATAAGGATTTTGATGCTGAACGGTTTTGTGAGGTAGTCGTCCGCACCCATCTCAAGCCCGTTTATGATATCCTGCTCGGTGTTCTTTGCCGAGATGATGATTATCGGTACGCCTGAGAATTTTTTGTTGTTGCGGACTATCTGCAGAAACTGCATCCCTTTAAGCCCCGGGAGCATCAGGTCAAGGAGAATAATATCCACGTCGTTGTTCTCAAGGTGGATAAGACCTTCGTTCGCGTTGTCAAAGCAGATGGTTTCGCAGTTTTCCTTTGAAAGATTGTAGGAGATAAGATCCCTTATCTCTTCGTGGTCTTCAATGACAAGAACTTTTATCATGCTTCCTCCTCTTCGATATCAATTACCGTGTGGCGGATTATTTTGCCTTCGACCATATAGTAGACCATCTCGGCGATGTTCGTTGCGTGATCGGCTATTCTTTCCAGTCTGCGGGAGATGTTAAGCAGTGCAAGCACTGTGTGCAGTTTGCTGACATCTTCCATTGTATATGTAAGAAGCTCTCTCATTACCTGATCATGGAGCTGGTCTATCATATCGTCGCGCTTAATGACCTCAAATGCCGTTTTAGTGTCGGAGTTAAAGAACGCTTCCAGCGCGTCGTGTATCATGCCTGTGGCGATGTCCGCCATCTTGGGTATGTCTATGTAGGGTTTAAGCTGTGTCTGTTCGGAAAGCCTTATGGACTCGCGGCAAATGCTGACCGCGTGGTCGCCGACACGCTCGATGTCGGTGATTATACGGGTTGCCGTTATGATATATCTGAGGTCTACCGCTTTCGGCTCAAAAAGCGCCAGCATCTTTACACAGTGTTCGTCGATGTCAACGTCCAGCCTGTCGAGCCTTTCGTCTGTTTCAATGACGGAAAGGGCAAGTTCCTGATCACGGTTCACAAGCGATTTTATGGATTCCGCAACCATTTTTGTGGCTGTGGTCGCCATTTCCGCGAGCATACCTTTGAGCTGGATGTATTCTTTTTCGTGTCTGAATGCTGTCATATCTTTTCACCTCATTAATGCCGAAGGTGTTTTTTATTAATGCAAGTATAACACCAATATCTGTAAAATTAACATGTTCGGCTTCTGCACAACAATAATTAAGTTGTGTAAGATGTCTGTGAAACTAATGTCAAAGAAATGTAAAATTATTGATTATGTGTCAGATTCTGCCGTTTTTGTTCAGAACGGTCAGGTGTTCGGCGACAGCTTTGCCAAGGACTGAGAGCAGAAGCTGAACCTCTCTTCCGGTGAAGTTTTTGGATTCTGTCATAAGGCGTATTTCTTCAAATATTTTGTCTGGATTCTGCGTATTGAGACATCCGAACGTTTCAAGGAATAGTTTCATCTTGCTCATGAGGGCTTCGGTGAGCTTTCTGTCGGCATATTTAATTTCTGTGTGCGGCGTTCTGTCCGGAGTGTTCTTTATCTCCCACAGCACAACAAGCACCGCCTGAGCGAGGTTCATACTGGGGAACACGTCCGATGTATCAAGGCTGACAAACCTGTGGCATGCCGAAAGCTGTGTGTTTGAAAGCCCTGCCTTTTCGTTTCCGAAGAGCAGTCCGGCGGTCATGCCTTTGGATGTGATGTCAAGAAGCAGGTCTTTCAGACCGGAAAGCGGTATGTGCAGTCCTTCGGTTTTTGGCGTGCGCATACTGATTCCGATTATTTTGTCCGAACCTGTAAGAAGATCATCGAAATCTTTTGCATGGCGCGCGTTCTTAAGTATGTTCTCCGCCATAAGCGCATATTTAAGCGCAGTGGGATGGGTGCTGTTCAGCCGTCCGTAATAAGCAAGCTCCGAAAACTCTGTGTTTGCCATTGCGCGGGCGATGAAGCCCAGATTGACAGCTCCCTCCGGATTGGCGAGCAGAACCCTGATACTTTTCAAATCAGCTTGTCCTGTTTGATATTCTCAAAATTCTTTCGTAGTTAATCATTACCGCTCTGTAATACTTTTCTGAAACGTTTCCGCCGCTGCGTATCTGCTTTTGCAGGTTGCCCGGTCCCATGTTATAGGCTATCAGGGCGTATTTCTGATTGTCATATTTGTTCAGAAGGTACGCGAGATAGCTTATGCCGACTCGGATGTTTTTTTGCGGGTCGAAAAGGTCTGAACGGTTTTGAAGGTTGATGTTGTCGTGCATGTCGGAAACATAGAAGGCTGTGCCGGGAAGAACCTGCATAAAGCCCACCGCTCCCTTGTTCGACACGACGTGTCTGCGGAAGGAACTTTCTGTCTTTATCACCGCCAGAACCAGATAAGGGTCGATACCCTTTTCAAAAGATTCGGACGCTATGAGATAGGCGAAGTCCATATAGTTCATACCGCCCGTGTTCGGTCGGTATATTTCCAGTACGTTTTTGATATCCATAACCAGAGCGGCAAACGAAAGCCTGCGCTTTTCGTTTTCCAGACTGTTTGAGAACTGCCTGTAACTCTCTGAGTCAATGTTGTTTTCTGAACTTATTCTGTCCACTGTGGAACTGATTGCAGTGAGATACACTACGTTCATAATAAGAAATCCGAAAACAACAATAGTTATGGACACAAAGAGTGCAGCCAGAGTATTCTGTGCCCTGTTAGTTATTCGTATGTTTAGCATGATTCCCGATAGTATTGTGTTTGAGCATATTTGATGATTACAAAATATTAGCCGCAGCGGCAAAAGTAAAGGGAAAAATTCCAAACCGGGGCAGGGCAGATATGTACAGATATCCCAAGTTATTGAGAGGAAAGTTTATAAAAAGGTATAAAAGATTTTTTACAGACGTGCTTCTTGACGGTGAAATTGTCACCGCGCACAACCCGAACACGGGCACCATGAAGTGCATCGTTCAGGAGGGCAGGGACGTTATTCTTTCCGTTTCCGACAACCCGAACCGCAAGCTGAAATACACTCTGGAGGGCTTTCTGGTGGACGGAAAATGGGTGCTTACCAATACCATACTGATGAACACCGTGGTAAAACGCGGCATACCTGACAACGAAATTGAGGAGCTTAAGGACTGCACGGCGCTTAAAAGCGAATATAAGTTCGGCGACGGGCGCATAGATTTTTACGGTGAGAGGGCGGGCGGAAGATTCCTTGCGGAAGTAAAAAACGCTACTCTGTTCGATGATGAATACTGCATGTTTCCCGACGCAGTGACAGAGCGCGGGCGTAAACATATCGGGCTTCTGCTTCAGGCTATGGAGCAGGGGTACACCCCGTATATGATATATGTGTGTCAGGTGAACAGACCTTTGTTCCGCGCGGCGCACGAGATAGATCCGAAATATTCCGAGGCGCTCTCGGATGCCTGCCTGAAAGGGCTTAATGTGATAACTGTCATGACGGATTTTGATATTGATAAGGGCGAAGTGAGGCTTGTTAAAGGCGGGGTTTTCAGAGTAGACCGACAAGTCGGGTAAGGTACCCTTCGTCGTTTGTCTGTCCTGTCTTTACCATATAGTCGAGTTCCGCGAAAGTTCCGAACAGGTTTATCAGCTCCTCATGTTTCCACACTTTCGCACCTGTTTTTATCCTATCCAGAAGAAAAAAACGGTTCTCTTTTACCATATCCTTTGAAACCTGCATTGAATACACGTCTCGCATCCTTTTAAATAGCAGGTTTATCAGTATACGGAGGTTTTCGCCGGAGGCTATGAATTCCGTCAGCAGCGCAAAGCACTCCTTACGCTTTCTGTATGTAAAGTTGTCTATGAATACGAATATATTGTCCTGACGTTTCGCGGTTATCGCTTTCAGAATGTCCGACTGTGTTTCTGGTTTTTTATATGCGAAATATGCGGTCAGCTTGTCCACTTCACTCTTTATCATGGACAGATTGCCGTCGAAAAGCTCATTTATCTGACCCGCAGCCGACATGTCCACCGTGAATCCGGCATCGGAGAACATTCTTATGACCCTTCCTGTGATGTCCTGTTTTTTACTCTCTTCCGTGAGAAGGCTGAATCCGGCGGAAGCAAGCGCTTCGGAAAGTTTTTTGTCCGTTTTTGTCTCTTCCGTCATTATTATTATGGCGGATTCTATGCAGTTGGCGCAGCTTTTGACCAAAGATACTTTGTCTTTAACTGCGTTGAATGATTTTATAACGGCGGCTTTGGATTCGCTGAAGAGCGGGGCGGAGCTGATGAAACCATAGAAAGAATCGGACAGTTCTTCGGGATTGAAGGTCTCCGTTTCGCAGTCCTGAATCTTCTCAAGTATCTTCTTTAACTGCTCTTCCTGATAAAAACTGCTTCCGGCTATGTACCAGAATGGTTTACCTGAGGTTTTCAAATTCATATCTGAAATTGTCAAGCGCTGTTCTGACAGCTTCTTTGATAGCCTGATTCCTGTTCGCCATGGAGCCTGAAAGGGAGGATGTCTGGCTGTATGTCACTATGGAACCGAAGTTGCGCGAGAATTTCTCTGCACCGCTCTTGTCTTTCACAAGCACGTTAATTACTATCGAGAGGTCGAACGTCGCCGTCTGACCGGATGTCAGTTTAACAGCGGATGAGGAAGATACGTTTGTCAGAGTGATATACCCGATGTTGTCGGTGTTGTCCTTCCTGCCCAGTGCATTGATGGACGCAAAATACGACTTAACTTCGTTCGTGAAAAGCTGTTCCACGTTCACCTCTTTAGAGGTGTTCTCTATGGACGCGGGATATATGGCGAAAGAAGCCTTTCTTCCCGTAAGGGCTATCTTATAGCCGCATCCGTACACAAAAAGAGTTACCAGAAGGACGGAAAGAAGAGCTTTTGTTTTCATGTTATTTCACCACGAAGTTTACAAGTTTGTTGGGGACGTATATCTTTTTAACAAAGGTTGTTCCCTCTGTGTATTTTGCCACATTCTCGTTGGCAATAGCAATCCCGAATACTTCATCCTGCTGCATATCTCTGGATATGTTTATCTGTCCCCTGAGTTTGCCGTTGACCTGCACAGCTACAACTACCTCATCTTTAACGGTGTGCGAAGCGTCAAATTTGACCCACTCCGCTCTGGATACCAGACCGCCAAGATCCGCCGCTTCCCAGAGCTCTTCGCAGAGATGAGGTGTAAACGGTGCAAGGAGTTTTATGAGCGTCACCAGACATTCTTTAAAGAGCGCCTTGTGCTCATCTTTTATCTGCGGTTCGGCAGAATAAAGGCTGTTCACGAACTCCATCATCGCCGCAACTGCCGTGTTGAGCTGATAGCGTTCGATATCCTCAGTCACCTTTTTAATGGTGGAGTGGAGGGCGAACAGCAGTTCTTTGGTCAGCGCGTCGTCAGCACTGCCGGACTGTTCGGTCTTTATAAGTTCAAGGTTGTTGTAAACCAGTCTGTAGACTCTGTTCAGAAATCTGAAAGAACCTTCAACACCGGAATCGCTCCATTCAAGCTCTCTTTCGGGCGGGCTTGCGAAAAGTATGAAAAGCCTTGCCGTGTCGGCACCGTATGTCTGAATAAGCTTGTTCGGATCAACAACATTCTTTTTGGATTTGGACATTTTTTCAACGCGTCCGATGACGACGTCGCTGCCGCATTTGGTGCATTTCCCGTCTTTTGCTTCCTCGGGGAAGAGCCAGCCGTCTGTGGGGCATTTGTATGTTTCTTTGCAAACCATGCCCTGAGTCAGCAGTCTTTTGAAGGGTTCGTCAATGGAAACGTAGCCGAGGTCGCGCAGAACTTTTGTGTAAAAGCGCGCATAGAGTAGGTGGAGAATAGCGTGTTCTATACCGCCGATGTACTGGTCAACGTTCATCCAGTAGTTTGCGTCGTCTTTATTAAATGGTGCTGTATCGCATTTCGGGGACGTATATCTTAAAAAATACCATGAGGATTCCATAAAGGTATCCATGGTATCGGTTTCGCGTCTTGCGGGTTTGCCGCATTTGGGGCATGTGGTGTTGACAAATGATTCAACCTTATCCAGAGGGTTGCCTCGCATTGCGGGGTTGAATTCAACGTCCGGCAGTTTTACAGGGAGCTGGTCTAACGGTACTGGAACGCTTCCGCAGCAGTCGCACTGGATGAAAGGGATAGGTGCTCCCCAATATCTCTGGCGTGATATCTGCCAGTCGCGCAGACGATAGTTTACAGTGCTTTTGCCGAGCTTGTGTTCGTCCAGATAGTCAACTATAGCTTTTTTTGCTGATTCGTTGTCCGTTCCGTCGAAACAGCCGGAGTTGACCAGTTTTCCGGCACCGGTGTAAGCCTCTGTCATTGTATCAAGGTCGAGACCGTCTTTGGGCATGATAACTATCTTAAGTTCGCAGTTGTATTTTTTCGCGAATTCAAAATCTCTCTGGTCGTGGGCGGGAACAGCCATAACGGCGCCTGTTCCGTAGTCCATAAGAACGAAGTTGGCGAGGAAAATGGGCATCTGACACCCTGTCAGTGGGTTGATGGCGTATCTTCCGGTGAAGACGCCTTTCTTCTCTTTATCGTCCGCCATACGGTTTATCTTGTCATCTTTCAGGATGGATTCGATGAACTGAAGCCCCTCTTTTTCCTGATCAGTACCTTTCAGCAGTGATTTTGCCATGGGATGTTCCGGAGCGAGGGACATGAACGTCGCGCCGAACAGTGTGTCGGGGCGAGTTGTAAATACGGTTATCTTTTCATCAGAGTGCGTCACCGCAAAGTTTATCTCCGCACCGTAGGATTTTCCTATCCAGTTTTGCTGCATGGTGAGAACCTTTGAAGGCCACCCGTCCATCTTGTCGGTGAAATCCAGCAGTTCGTCGGCATAATCGGTTATTTTCAGATACCAGCCGTCAAGCTCTTTAATGCGAACGTCGTGTCCGCATCGCCAGCATTTGCCGTCCTCAACCTGTTCGTTTGCAAGCACGGTGTTGCAGTCGTCGCACCAGTTGAGCAGTGATTTCTTTTTATATACCAGTCCTTTTTCATACATCTGTATGAAGACCTGCTGTTCCCATCTGTAATATTCGGGTTCGCATGTGGCGACTTCCCTCTCCCAGTCGTAGGAAAGACCGAGCTTTTTGAGCTGTGCCTTCATATAGCTGATGTTCGATTTTGTCCAGACGGCGGGGTGTGTGGAGTTTTCAATCGCCGCGTTTTCTGCGGGAAGACCGAACGCGTCCCACCCCATCGGGTGGAGTACGTTGAAGCCCTGCATGAATTTATATCGGGAGATGACATCGCCTATCGCATAGTTGCGGACGTGTCCCATATGTATCTTGCCCGAAGGGTATGGGAACATTTCCAGACAGTAAAATTTTTCTTTGCTTTTATCTGTTTCGACTTTGAAAAGTTTTTTGTCTTCCCATGTCTTCTGCCATTTCTCTTCAATTTCCGCGGGATTGTATTTCATTTAAGAGCCTCCGACTGCTAAGAGTAAAAAACTATCAAAAATAGGTTAATATATCAAGAATTATTGAGGCTGAATTTAAATGACATTTTTTTTCCTTTTGCGTCCATCTAAAAGCTGTTATAATACACAAAATATAGAACAGGACTTTTTTAATGATTACCGAAAACGGTTTTATAGAACTTGCGTATTCGCTCGTAAGGATACGCGATCTCGACGAACTGCTTGATACCATGCTCGGAAGAATAAGAAATATGCTGTCCGCAGATGCCGGAAGCATATTCATTTATGATGAAGACAAAGACGAACTCATATTCAGCTACACCCAGAACGATTCCATCGAACTGCCGTTTAAAAAATTTCGTATGAAAGCAAACGAGCAGAGCATCGCGGGTTTCTGTGCGGTTCGTAACAGCCTTATCAGGCTCGACGACGTTTACCATCTTGATAACAAATTTCCTTTCAAATTTAACCAGAGCTTCGACGAAATGTCAGGCTACCGCACAAAGTCCATGCTGGTCTTCCCTATCAATGATATAAACGGGAGACTTATCGGCATTTTACAGCTTATAAACAAAAAAATTAAAGACGTTCCCGTTAACAATGACACTGTTGACGAGGCGGTCGCCATATTTAACTCACAGGACGAGACCACTGCGCATTCTTTGAGCGGTATAGTCGGCATGGCGCTTGAAAACGCTCTTCTTTACGAAAGTATAGAGGCGATGTGGGAAGGTTTCATTCAGGCATGCATGACAGCGATCGACTCGCGCGACCCTGTTACCGGTGGGCACAGCGAACGCGTTACAACATTGACAATGGCGATAGCGGAAGCGATGAGCGGGGACGATACGTTCCCTGATTTCAACCTCAGCCCCGAACAGATGCGCTCTCTGAAATACTCCTGTATGCTCCATGACTTCGGTAAACTGGTCATCAGCGAGAACATATTGCAGAAAGCCGATAAGCTTTATCCCGGTATGATGGATGTAATCCGCTACAGGTTTGCAATGGCAAAAGCGGTTGCGAAGGCTCAAGATAAACCCTCGGAAGTTCTTTACGAGCTTGATACTCTGCTTGAAAAGGTTTTTATGGCGAATATCCCCACCGTTCTGGACGGGGAAACCTCTGCCGGTCTGGACAAATGTCTCAATTATATATTTGAAGACGTAGACGGCAACAAACACCAGCTTCTTACAGAAAAGGAATACGCTTATCTCAGCATAAATCGCGGTTCCCTTACGCCGCATGAAAGGGATATCATAGAGAGTCATGTCAAACATACGTACGAATTTTTAAGCAAGATCCCATGGACAAAGGAACTGAAACATGTTCCCGCTGTTGCCGCCATGCACCATGAAAAACTGAACGGAGGCGGGTATCCATTCGGGCTTCATGCGGACGATATTGTCACGCAGGGAAGAATTATGGCGATAGCTGATATTTATGATGCCCTGACCGCACAGGACAGACCGTATAAAAAAGCGATGCCTGTGGAAAAAGCATGTGCTATACTCTTGGATGAAGCAGAACGGAACGTTCTGGATATTGACATTGTAAAATTCTTCATTAAGAATGAGATTTATAAATGTCTCGACAGGAGGAAGAATTGAAAACTCTATTAGTTGTGGATGACGACGAGAACATCAGGCTCATTCTGAGAGAAGAGTTTTGCTTTGCAGGCTTTAATGTTGTAACCGCAATAGACGGCGAAGAGGGTCTTGTCGCTTTCAACGAGCAAAACATTGATGTTGTCATCCTTGACCTTGATATGCCCAAACTGACCGGGGAAGAGGTTGCCATGAAGCTTCATGCGCAGGCGCCGGAAGTCCCCGTTATCATCTATACAGGAAATTCCGAAAGGCTGGAACAGCAGTTGGGACTTAAGTATGACGCTTTGGTTCTGAAGTCCAGCGGTATCGACGAACTGGTTGCGAAGGTCGCTGAACTGGCAAATGTTTGATATTTCTCTTTATGAAAGTTTCCGCGGGAAATCCGGCGGAATAATTTCTCTGGACAGTGTCAACTCAACCAATATTTACGCGGTGTCGGGCAGTTTCCCTGCGTTCACAGTTGTGACGGCGGAAGAACAGACCGCAGGACGCGGACGCAGCGGGCGTAAATGGCACAGTGTGAAAGGTCTGAATCTTTATTTTTCTATAGTTCTGAACGGTATCGAACCTCAGAAGCTTCTGCCTATGAATATCTTTGCCGGATATGTCATGGCAGATACGCTCAGGGATGTTGCCGAAATAAAGATAAAATGGCCCAACGATATCATAGCAGGCGGAAAAAAACTTGCCGGAATACTGATGGAAACATCGTTTTCGGGCGGCACACTGGAAAAAGCTGTACTGGGTATAGGACTGAATGTCAATATTGACGAATTTCCGGAAGACATCGCAATGATGGCAACATCATTAAAAGTTTTAACGGGGAGAAATTTTTCCAGAGAAGAACTTCTCGCTTCGTATATGAACAATTTTGAAGCTGCCTATGATGATTTTATAACAGATCGTATAAATTTGGTAAAACTTTGGTCTGATTACTCCGCTTTTCTTGACAAAAAGATTTCTATACATAAAGATGGAGTGAAAACTCAATACACCGAAAGGGGTATTGATCAGTTCGGCTGTCTTAAAGCTGAAAACGCCGAGGGCAGATCCGAAACTATCGTAACCGGAGATATCGGATATGATTTTTGCCGTTGACATAGGCAACACAAACATTGTTATTGGTATTTTTGAGAAGGGCAGCAGCAATCTTGTCTGCAATTTCCGCGTACAGTCAAGCACCAGCAGAACAACAGACGAATATGCCGCCATCATCATGAGACTGATGGAGAGCGAAAACGTTAAGTCTTCCGACATATCCGGAGTCATAATCGCAAGCGTTGTTCCCAGACTTATCTTCACATTCACTAAATTTGCACGCAAATACCTCGACAAAGAGGCGCTGGTGATTGCTCCCGGCGTTAAAACAGGTATACCCATAAAGATGGAAAACCCGAAAGAGGTGGGGGCGGACAGGATCGTTAACGCCGTCGCCGCAAAGGTGAAATACGGCTATCCTGCCATTGTTGTGGATTTCGGCACAGCCACCACATTCGATGTTATCAGCCGTCAGGGCGACTACATCGGCGGTGTTATCTGCCCCGGGATAAAACTTTCGACTCAGATACTGCACTCGAATACGGCGAAACTGCCTGAGGTGGAGATCGAGCGTGTGGACACCGTAATCGGAAAGAACACTATTCATTCTATACAGTCCGGAATCTATTTCGGCTATCTTGAGATGGTCGACGGCATTATCCGCAGGATACTTGCCGAGGAGTTTGAAGGCGAGATGATCCCTGTCATCTCCACCGGAGGACTAGGCAGCGTTTTTGCAGAAGAAAGCAAATATATAAAGCGCTATGAACCTAATCTGACCCTTGAAGGTCTGAAAATTATCTACGAAAAAAATATTTAACGGCTTAATATCAAGCCGATGGCGGGGAATATGAGCAAACTCGGATCATTTCTGAAAGAAACCAGAGAAGCACAGGGATTAGGCTATGAAAAAGTCACTCAGGAAACCAAAATGAGTGAAGATATCATAAAACAGCTCGAAGATGGCGGTTTTGCAGAGCTTCCTTCATACAACCACGCAAAGAACTTCGTTAAAAACTACGCAGAATATCTGGGTCTCGACCCTGACGATACAATGAGTATGCTTCAGGAAGAGTGTACCCGCGAAACCTTCAGCAAGGAACCTCAGATCGTTTTCAGCCCTGAATTCCCTCCGAAAGAAGATCCTGAAAACTCTTCATTCCTTATGAAATACGTCCTTCCGGTAGTTGTAATTGCGCTGATTATTTTTGCAGGTACGAAACTTTTTTTCTCTGTGAAAGGTGCTAAGAAAGCCCCCGAACCCGTTGTTTCCGAGCAGCAGCAGACACCGGAACCGTCTGCCGCACAGCAGGTTCCGGCACAGGACGACACGACATTCAATACTGTTGACCCTAAAACCGTCGAAAAAACCATAGAAGAGGTTAATTCTGCGGAAGAAAAAGCGCAGGCTGAGGCAAACGCGGAGGTCAAACCGGAAGATGCCGCCACAGCGGATGCTGACAAAACCAAAACAGACGATACAACCAAAGAGAATAAAGCCGTTAAAACCGGCAATATGGCTATCCTTAATTTTGCCGACGTATGCTGGGTGCACGTGAAATCCGACACGGGTGAGGAACTCGATTTCATAGCCAGCAGAGGCAGTCATAAAGAAGTATCCTTCAAACAATTCTTCATACTCGATGTTGGCAACGCGGCTGTGGCATCGGTTAATTTCAACGGAAGAACAATTGCCGGGCTGGGCGGGTATAAACAGCCGGCAAAGGGTCTGAAGTTTGAACCGAATGAAAGCGGTGTGCTTAAGTACAGCGTTGTAAAATAAGTCTTGAAATAATCCGACATCAGCTTATTCTATTAAAGACAAGAAAGGTGTTTTTATGCGTCAATTTTCCGTATCTGTTTATGCGAATGAAAATCTCGTTCTCTCCGAAGTGCTTGGGAAACTTGAAGATGAGTTTCCCTTTGTAAGTCTTTCCGTTTACGGTAACAGCCTGGCGCATACGTCGCTTTCTACTGCTACAAACGAATATGATGTTCTTCCTGCCGGAATGATAAGCGGCGGGGACATACTCCTTGTGCTTTCAGACCCGAAAGACGACATGGAGATTTTGGTGCAGTTTGAGGGCGACATCGTGGATTTCACGGGTGCAATGACCGGCGATGACGTTTATCATGTTGAAGAGCCTGTGGCATATCTTATAAACGCCGTTCAGATTAAGGCGGAAGATATGGACGCAGTTGCTATGCTGCCTGCGGCTGTGTTCGGAAAAAGCGGTATCGATGACATGATCATCCAGACCAGAGAGCTTTTTACTTTTTCCAGTGCCGAAACGAAAGTGTTTGAGGAAAGACTTCCTTTTAACCTGTTCTTTTCTGATATGAATACGGGCTTTTTGAGCGGATTCCGTCAGAAGATAATGGCTGAAACAGGCGTGGACGTGGACATTAGAATGGGAGCAATTTCAACCGGATTTGTTCTTGACTTATATTTTAAAAAAGATGTAAATAAGGACTTCGGATACATTACTGAATCAGTAGGATTTGTCCCGACAATGGCAGATGTGTGCGCAAGAAAGCGTCCTGTCACGGTTTTCAGATCAAAGAACAGACTCAGCATAGCCGGAGACTACATAAATATAATCTGTTTACAGATAACAGATGCATTCAAAGACATCATTGGAGAATAAGCATGATATATCTCGATAATGTTGCAGGAACCAAACCTGATGCCAGAGTGGTTGAAAAAATGCTTCCGTTTTACACAGAACATTACGGAAACCCCTCTGCTCATTTCTATCCCATCGGACGGGAAGCTTTCGAGGCTATGGAAGCGGCAAGAGGAGAGGTTGCCTCTTTTATAAATGCGAAAGCGGAGGAGATTGTTTTCACCTCATGCGGAACAGAATCGAACAACCTTGCCATCAAAGGGTTTCTTAAGAACTCCAAGAATAGCGGCAAGCATATCATCATAAGCGAGATAGAGCATTTTTCGGTGGACTCCACTGTGACTAAGCTCATGAACGACGGTTATGAGATAACAAAGCTCAGGGTTGACGATTCGGGTCTTGTTAATCCCGACGACCTGAAAAAAGCCATGAGAAAGGATACTGCGCTGGTTTCAATTCAGCACACCAATCCGGAGATCGGCACGATGCAGTATACCGATAAACTCGGTGCTGTATGCCGCGAAGCAGGTATTACGTTCCATGTGGACGCCGTTGCTGCGGCCGGTTTTTCAGAACTTGATGTTAAGGCGCTCAACTGTGACATGCTCTCCATAGCTTCACAGAACTTTTACGGTCCCAAGGGAGCTGGGGCGCTTTATATCCGCGACGGCGTTAAAGTCAGCGGTCTTATGGACGGCGGACATCAGGAACGCGGTTACAGAAGCGGAACAGAAAACGTTCCTGCCATCGTTGGCATGGGCGAAGCGGCACGTATCGCAAAAGCAGAAATGGGTGTTTGGGTTCCCGAACTTGTAAGACTCCAGAAACAGCTCTGGGACGGACTGGGCGGAATGTTCGATTTCCTGCATTTTACAGGAAACAAGGACAGACGCAGACCCGGACACGTCAGCTTCTGGATTGAGTACATCGAAGGCGAATCACTGCTTATGTGGCTGTCTCTGAAAGGGTTTGCATGTGCAAGCGGTTCCGCCTGTTCATCAAACATCCTTGCGGAAGATGAGGAAGACCTCGCGGCTTCATACGTTCTGACAGCGGTCGGTGTTCCCAGTGACATCTGTGCGGGTTCGCTCGGTATGTCTATGTCAAAATACAACACACAAGACGACATTGATAACGTTCTGAAAGTAATGCCCGAAACGGTGCAGAGACTTTGCGAAATGTCGCCCATGTATAACAGAAAATAGAGCTTCTTAAAAATAGGAGGAGAACAATGGCAAAAGGACCTTACAGCGATAAAGTTATGGATCATTTCATGAATCCCAGAAATATGGGAGAAATTTCGGACGCAAACGGCATCGGCGAAGTGGGAAACCCCGCTTGCGGCGACGTCATGAAAATATTCCTCAAGATTAACGACGATCAGATATGTGAAGACGTAAAGTTCAAAACATTCGGATGCGGCGCTGCAATTGCTTCCAGCTCAATGGCTACCGAACTTATGATAGGCAAAAGAGTTGACGAACTTCTCGCCCTGACAAATCAGGCGATCGTAGATGCTCTTGACGGACTGCCCCCTGCTAAGATACACTGTTCTGTAATGGCTGAAGAAGCTATTGAGGAAGCTCTCAAAAACTATTTCCAATCCAAAGGACAGGATCCGGCGATAGTTGATGAGATGAAAGCTAAAATTAAAAAAGAGAATTAATACGGAGGATACACGATGAGCCTTAGAGAAAAAGTTGAAGAAGTTCTGGATCAGGTTAGACCCACTCTTCAGGCTGACGGCGGAGACATCACTCTCCTTGACGTTTCCGAAGACGGCGTTGTTAAAGTACAGCTCACCGGAGCTTGCGGTTCCTGCCCCTTCAGCACTATGACACTGAAACACGGTGTCGAGGCAAGACTGAAAGATATGATTCCTGAAGTCAAAGAAGTACTTTCCATATAACAGAAAAGGCGACCATGAGGTCGCCTCAGGTTGTTGACAAACTACAGATTCATACAAAACCATTAGACTGCTTCGGGCTAAAGCCCTCGCAGAGACAGGTTTTTCTTTCCGTCTTTGCGAGAGAAGCGACGCAATCTAATCTTTTCTCCTCTTTGTCATCAGTCTGAGGCGACCATGAGGTCGCCTTTCTTTTTACCAATTTTCAAAATAATATTAAAGCTTGTGCAGCAGAGCCTTAAGGATATCACCGAGTGATATAAGCCCTACAAGTTTTCCTTCCGCGTCAACCACAGGAAGTCTGTGGCGGAACTTCTCAAGAACTATCGTTGCCGCCTCTTCAACTGTCGCGTCTGCGCCTATTGTTACTGCCGGCATATGCATAACACGTTTAATAGGCTCGGCGGTAAGTTCCCTGACGTCAACAAGAGGTATGTACTGAGCCTCATTAAGAATGTCAGGCAGAGCCTTGGCTATGTCGGCTTCGCTGAATGTGCCGAGCACCTTATTGTTCTTGTCCACCACCGGCAGACCGGAAATGTTTTTCTTCCTGATGCGGAGGATAACCTCTTTAATGGTTTCGTCCGGACCGGCTGTGACCACGTTTGTGGCCATAATATCACGAATTTTCATCATAACTCCTGCGTTACATCTGCATGGCGATTTCTTTCAGTATGTCACGCAGTATCACCCCGTCCGGAGACTTAGGAATCATCCGCGTGAATCTGATATCGCCCGGCATAGCAATTTCGCCAATTTCGTTCAGTATTGTTTCTTTGATTTCCCTGATAATCTGGTCGTTGTAACTTTCGTCTTTCTTATCCTTCAGTACGCAGAATGCGATAAGCTTTTCGCCTCTTTTCTCGTCAACAATGTTGATGATGGCACATTCTTTAACTTTGGGATATTTTTTGACCGCATCTTCGATCTCCATCAGGCTCATTCTCTTCCCTCCGATGTGGAATACATCATCAAGACGACCTGTGAGGATCATATTAAAATTATCATCATATTGCCCGCCGTCACCCGTACTGAAATATGGTTTCGACTGAGCGTCCTTTTTCCAATATAGTTTTTCAAATAAACCCGTCTGCCCGAAGACAGACCGCGCCAGAGGAGCGAAAGGGGCATTCAATACTATTTCACCTTGAGTATTGCTTATATCTATAACATGTTTTGAAGTTTTGTCCAGTAAAACCGCAGGCACACACGGTAAATGTTTACCTACGGTACCGTACTCTATGTCGTTATATCCTGCTATTGAAGCGAAAATTGCGCCTCCCGCCTCTGTCATGGAATAGATGTCAAATATAACTGCCCGATTGGAACAGAGTTTTACGGACACCCACTCTAAAAGTTCTTCGCGCATCTTTTCGCCTCCGGTTGCCACCATTTCAAGGGCAGGAAGGTTGCGGAAAATACTTTTTTTCTGGCTTGCGTTCATAAGCGACTGCAATGCAGATGGGGTAGTGTATAGTTTGTTAACGCTGTATTTACTGCATATGTCAAAAAAACCGTTAGCGTTGTCGATACTTATAGTGTCTTCGCAGACAAGTACCGTCTGACCCGCCATTAGCGGTCCGTATACCTGATACGAATGTCCGGTTATCCACGAAATATCTGCCGTACACCAGTAAGTGTCGGTATCTTTTTTATCGAACAGCATGAGATATGAGAGATACGCCCAGAGCATGTATCCGCCGTAGGAATAGGTGAGGGCTTTCGGTTCACCCATTGCTGTGGAGGTATAGAGCATGAACATGGTGTCTTCCGCGTTAACAGGCTCAAGTTTAAGTTCTGACGCGTCGCAGTGTACCTCGTCGGAGATAAGGTCGTGATACCAGAGATCCCGCAAGGGCTTCATATGTACCCGCTTACCTGTTCTTGTCACCACAATGCAGTATTTAGGGTTGTGACTGCTCTTTGTCAGGGCATTATCCAGCTTTTCCTTCATGTTGAAGTGTCCGCCTGTCACAGATTCATCGGATGTAACGATGATCGCCGGTTTGCAGTCGTTGATTCTGTCCGCCAGAGATTCTGCGGAATAGCTCGCGTGGTACAGCACATGCACCGCGCCGATGCTTGAGCAGGCGAGCATAAAAACGATAAGTTCAGGCATGTTCGGCATATGGAGAAGCACTCTGTCGCCACGTTTTATACCGAGCTTCATTAGTGCTGCCGAGCATTTTATCACTTCGGAATAGAGGGACTGATATGTGTAAACGCTCTGGGTGCCGTCACTGCCGACCCAGATTATTGCGGCTTTATTCTTCGCGTGGGTTTTCAGGTGTTTTATAAGAATATTTTTTATGGGACACAGCTTTCCGCCTTTGAAAAAGGTGTACCCGCCAGCGAGATCCGTTGTTACCGTGTTTTTGAATTTCTCTTCCCAAATAAGAAAGCGGGTACCGAGATATTCGTACATTTCGTCGCTATCCGTAAACGACTCAATGCGCTTGAGTTCATGCAGGGATATCTCAGACCTGTCAAAATGCGCAAAATTGGCTTTAAGTTTTTCTATGTGCTTGCTCATATTAAGCTCCACCAAGATGTTCTTAATATAACATTATTTCGGATAGCACTCATAAAAGCAAATATATTTTTCATTTTTACGAACATACTCTTATAATAGCACAGGCGTGTGAAAAAAGAAGGCAGACTTTAAAGTCTGCCTGAAAGATTTTTATTGCAGATACAATGTTATGTCGCCAGTTATAGGCTCCACGTCGACATGACCTATTGGCGTGTCGCGGTTCAGAAAGCCGTCTTCCTGAACAGGGGTGAAGGAATATTCAAGTTTCATTGAATCTAAATCACCTTTCGGCAGCACTATTGAAAATTCTTTGGCGCTCCTGTTTTTCAGGTTGCCGAGATTTTTGTATGTATAGCTTCCTAACTTCTTAAGCTGTGATTCGTCGAACTGAACACTCAGATTGCGCATGAACAGGTTTCCGGTGTTTTTGATGCTCATCATGAGGATCCGACCTTCCTGAGCATCTTTTATTTCATAATATACGGTGAGGTAGTCGTCTTTTGCTGAATTATCATACCTCTCAGCAAGTTCTCTTGCGGGCTGGTATTGAAGGGATGATACGTCCATGCATCCGCTCATAAAGAACAGCGATACTGCCAAAACCAAAAAATATTTTTTCATTACAGGCTCCTTATCAGCCGGGTCGGTTGATGTAATCCTCGTGCGGATCTCTGTCGTCATCGTCGTCAGCAGGTTTAGGTGCTGCGGCGGAAGGAAGCTCAGTATATTCGGGTGCTGCCTGTGCGGGCTGAGCAGCGGTTGTCGGCTCTGTCTCTTTGTCAACATATGCAGTTTCCGACAGTTCACATTCCTTCTTCGCAATTCTCTTATCCATTTCAAGGATGTAAGAATAGTCAGGTTCAAAGGTTTCAGCCTTAAGCTCGCCGTTTTGTATCATCTGCAAAACCTTATTGCCGATGACCTTAACACGCTCGTCACGTTTCTTTTTCAGGTTTGTGATGTCGATCTTGATACTTCCCGTCTTTGCGAGTTTCTGAATCTCCTCGACACCTTTTTCAAAAGTCTCTTTCAGCCAGCTACCGGGCATGATATCCCCCTTTACACGCTTTCGGGCTTTTCGCCCCATCTGTTATATAAGTTATGCTCTATTTCTATTATATCAAATATTTTTCCGGTTACGAAAGAGATAAGTTCATCAATTTTCGTCGGATTGTGATAAAAAGCAGGCGCGGCGGGTAAAATTACCGCTCCGGCACGGGTGAGAAGCGTCAGGTTCTCAAGATGAATCAGATTCAGAGGCATTTCACGGAACAGAATAACGAGTTTTCTGCGTTCTTTCATAGCAACGTCGGCACATCTTTCGATAAGATTTGAGCTGACGCCGCCTGCCGCTCTGCCGACAAATCCCATTGATGCCGGTGCCACAATATATGAATCTACTTTGAAAGAACCGCTTGAAACAGGGGCGGCAAAGTTTCTGCAGTCGTGTAAAGTTGCATCCGCACTTATATCCGATAAAAACTCTTCTGCGGACTGATAGTTTTTCTGAAGTTCAAGATTGATATTTATGATTGCATCGGAGGTGATGCAAAGGTGCAGTTCGCATCCGTGCAGTGGCAGTTTTTCTATGAGGTCTTTTGCGTAAACAGCTCCGCTTGCTCCCGTAACTCCCAGAAAAACACGTTTCATATCATCCTCTTTACCATTGTGTCTGCAAATGTGAATATGCATATGGTAACGCTAATGTATGCGTTAAGGTTAAAGAACGCCATACCGAGTTTTGAAAGGTCGGAAGGTTTTATTATCGCATGCTGGTATACCATAAATCCGCCGGAGAGGAGAATTCCGGAGAGATAGATATAGCCCATGTCAAAATAGTGCCATGTGTAGAAGAAGAGGGCGAACGCGACAATGTGGAACACCCTTGCCAGCATGAGGGATTTTGCAAGTCCCAGAAAACGCGGGATGCTGAACAGTCCCTCATTTCTGTCAAATTCGATGTCCTGACATGCGTAAACAATATCAAAGCCGGATACCCAGAAGAGTACGGCAAGACCGAGCATACTGATGCCGGGGTTTATGTTGCCGGTTACAGCCGCCCACGCGCCGATAGGCGCTATTCCAAGCGCAATGCCCAGAACTATATGACATAAGAATGTGAATCGTTTTGTGTATGAATATAGAAGGAAAACGATGAACGGAACGGGAGATAGATAGAAACAGAGCGGGTTGAGCATATATGCCGCGAAGAAGTAGAGTGCGAACGACAGCACGACGTAGAGTGATGCTTCGGCAACGGAAATTTTTCCGGCGGGTATGTCGCGTTTCTCCGTTCTGGGGTTGCGTGCGTCTATTTTTGCGTCGGCTATGCGGTTGAATCCCATGGCACCGCTTCTTGCCCCCAGAACAGCAAGGGCAATAAGTGCAACCGTACGCATGTCCGGCAGTCCGTTCGCCGCCAGAAACATGCCTGTGAAGGCAAAGGGCAGGGCGAAAAGTGTGTGTTCAACCTTTATCATGCTTAAAAATGTTTTTAACTTTTCCACGGGTTCACCATAAAATATCAGATTGCTTCGGGCATTGCTCTCGCAAAGACGTCTCTGCGAGCGGAGAGAAGCAGTCTAAGTGTTTAAGATAGTATTACATCCAGTATCGCCGCTGCGAAATCATCACTGTCGTTGAGGCTTTCCGTGCGGACGATATTCAGTCCGCTCTTTTTATATTCGGGGATATACTGTTCGTCAAGTTCTATAAGCGTTTCAATATGGTCTGAAACGAATGATATCGGCACAACGATAACGTTGTCAATGCCTTCATCAGCAAGCCTTTTAAGCTCTATGTCGGTGTAGGGTGAAACCCATTTAACGGGTCCTGTGCGACTCTGGAACGCCAGCCCGTGAGATTTGGGATTGGTTTTTGAAACCAGATACGCCGCCTGTTCGTTAATGTGGTGAGTGTATTCGTCACCTTTTTTCACAGTGTATTCCGGAAGCGAGTGAGCCGAGAAAAGTATATGACACTCGGACAGCGGCTTACCCAGCTTTTCGGAGGCTTTAAAAATTCTGTCGATGATGCACTGATTGTACTTTTCGTTCATGTGCCAGAACTTTTTAATGACCATATTTCCGCGTGGCTTAGGAAGCGGATTAAACCTGTCGAAACAGGCGCCCGTGGTGGTGTATGAATACTGCGGATACATAGTTGTCACGTAGATATTTTCAAACTCTCTGCCCTCAAGCTCTTTGAGTGAGTCTTTGATATACGGATGGTAATAGCACATTCCGATTGAGCTTGAGAGTTCTCTGCCAGTGATGCGCTGATATTCGGGTTTTATTTTTTCAAGAAGCTTCTTTAAATGAGGAAGCTGGGGGGATTGCCCGCCCAGCTTCATATATTCGGGAGCTACCTTTACGGAGCGTTTTTTCGCGATTTTTTTGGCTATGAAATTCTGTAAAAGCCCGCCCACATGGAAATCTATGATGGTGCGGTCGGAGAAGAGGTTGAAGAGGAACTCCTCTATTCCCTCAATGCTGTCCGGTCCGCCCATATACATTATGTAGAGCAGGTCTTTTTTCATGCCAGTCCTTTAACTATTTTGACAAGGTAGTCAACGTTTTCAACCGGAGTGGGCGGCAGTATGCCGTGACCAAGGTTGAATATGTGACCTTTCAGTGTTCTGCCTTCTTCAAGTATCTTTTCCGCCTGTTCTTTGATAGCTTCTTTAGAGCCGAACAGAAGCACCGGATCGAAATTACCCTGAAGAACGTATTTGCCGTTTCCGAGTTTTGCGTCGGCATCGACAAGCCTTGTTTTCCAGTCAACGCCCATGCCTGCGCAGTTCAGTTTTCCGATGGTATCGTAGAAGCTGTACGCGTCTTTTGCAAAATAGATGAGCGGAGCGCCTTTGATGTTGTCGGCGATATGCTTAACGTATGGGAATACGAATTTTTCATAGTCATAGGGAGAAAGCACGCCTGCCCATGTGTCAAACATCTGAACGACGTGTGCGCCTGCATCAACCTGTGCCTGAAGATATTTAAGGGTTGAAGATGCCAGTTTTTCCATCAGGACAGCATAGGCTTTGGGTTCTGTATGCATCATTATTTTGATGTGCTCAAAGTTTTTGGAACCTTTGCCCTCGACCATGTAACATGCAAGGGTGAAGGGTGCGCCTGAGAAACCGATAAGCGGTACGTCGAGCGCTTTAACGAGCATTTTAACCGTTTCAAGAACGAAAGGAACGTCCTTAGCGGGGTCAATCTCGCGAAGTTTATCTGCATCCGCAAGTGTGCGGATCGGGTTTGCAATTACGGGTGCGGGGTCGAAATCCAGCTTGATACCCATGGGTTCAACCGGAATCAGGATGTCTGAAAAAAGAATGGCATTGTCGAACCCGAAAGCACGTATAGGCTGTAAAGTGACCTCTGTGCAGAGTTCGGGGGATTTGCAGAGTTCAAGGAAGGTAACTTTGCTGCGTATTTCCCTGTACTCTTTCATGTATCGTCCTGCCTGACGCATGAACCATACGGGCGGTCTGTCCGTTTTTTCACCGTTGAGTGTTCTGAGTAATAAATCGTTGAAAGCCATGTTTTGCTCCGAATTTAAGATTATATATTGATTCCTTAATTCCCGTTCACTGTCAAGTTCTTTTACATATTTAACCTGTAAAAAGCAAAAGATTCCTATAAATTTAGTATGTTATTCTTGCGTAATCTCACATGCTTTGATATTATCATCTTCCTAAATCTTCATATAGAGGGATATGATGGCTAAATTCAAAGTTCTTGTCACCGACCACATTTCACCGGACGGTATAGACATTTTGAGAGCGGAAAGCGACATACAGGTTGACATCATGGCGGGCATTAAGAATGCCGAGCTTAAAAAGATCATCGGCGAGTATGACGCGATAATCACAAGAAGCGGTACAACAGTTGACGCCGACCTTATTGAAAATCCGGGGAAACTGAAGATTATCGGACGCGCAGGCGTCGGACTTGACAACGTTGATATCGAAGCGGCAAGCATGAAAGGCATTATCGTTATGAACGCCCCAACAGGCAACACACTGGCTGCCTGCGAGCTCACCATGGGGATGATGCTTTCTGTGGTTCGTAAGATACCCACCGCAAACCAGATCACAAAATCCGGCGAGTGGGACAGAAAAAGATTCATGGGTATGCAGCTTTATAAAAAGACCCTTGCCATTATCGGTCTTGGACGTATCGGCGGAAACGTTGCGAAAAGATGCAAGGCTTTCGAGATGAAAGTCGTTGCTTTTGACCCCTATATCAAACAGACAAAAGCGGACGCACTCGGCGTTGAGCTTTGCGAAACACTTGAACAGGCGATTTCTCAGGCAGACGTTATCACATTCCACACTCCTCTGACCGAAGAGACAAGAAACCTTATCACTTCAAAAGAGATAGCAAAGATGAAAGACGGTGTTGTCATAATCAACTGCGCGCGCGGCGGAATCGTGAACGAGCTTGATCTTGTTGAAGCCTGTAAATCAGGGAAGGTGCTTGCGGCGGGACTTGACGTATTCGTTAGTGAACCCCCGGTCAATCACCCTTTCTTTGAAGTGGACAATATATATGTTACTCCCCACATCGGAGCCAACACTCACGAAGGTCAGTACGGCGTTGCCGTAATCATTGCTGAGCAGGTTAAAAACGCTCTCCACGGACGTTCATACCGCAACGCAGTAAACATTCCCTTTATGAAATCACAACTCCCCGAAGATATGCAGAAATACTTCGAGCTTATGGAGAGCATGGGACACCTTGCGGCGCAGGTTGTCAAGGGAAGACCCGAATCCATCGAATTCACCATGGTCGGTCCTAAATTTGAAGAGGACTTCGGCGAAAGGACATTCGATACTCCCTTTAACTTCCAGCCCTTTACCATCGCAGGTCTGAAAGGATTCATGGAGGTTGCCGTGAAAGAGAACGTCTCTTTCATCAACGCTCCGTATGTTGCCAAAGAGCGCAGCATCGATATACTTGAGACCAAGACCCATTCATATGGTAAATTCAACGACCTCGTCGTTATCAAAGTTAAAACCGACAAAGAGGAAAAGACCCTCGGCGGTACGGTATTCAACGACGGAGTGGGAAGAATCCTCACATACGACAACTACTACCTCGACCTTATCGGCGAGGGAACATATCTGTATTTCAAAAATATGGACAGACCCGGCATGATAGGCAAACTGGGAACCATTCTCGGCAACAGGAACATCAACATTGCTGATTTTGAACTCTCCAGAGAAGCCGAAGGAACCGCAGTCGGTTTCGTGCGCGTGGATAACAAGATTCCCGCAGACGTTGTTAAAGAGATACTTGCCCTCGACGGCATGATGGAAGTCAAAGCCGTTACACTTTAATGATAACACTGAATATCAATACATCGGCCCGCTGTCAGCTTGTGGACATCACCCGTGATGTGGAAAACAGGCTGGCAGCCCACGGGCTGTCCGACGGCATTATTCTGGTGTTTTCCCCTCACACAACTGCAGCAGTCACTATCAATGAAAACGCAGATCCAGACGTTCAGACGGATATGAACGCTTTCCTGTCAAAACTTATTCCTGTTTCAAAAGATTTTCGGCATAACGAAGGGAATTCCGACAGCCATATTAAGGCATCGCTTGTGGGTGCATCGGAAACGGTTATAGTTGAAAATGGCAGACTTGTCCTCGGCACATGGCAGGGAATCTATTTCTGCGAATTTGACGGACCGAGAAACCGCAAGGTCTATCTGAAATTCATCGGTTCCTAACCGCAGACATCCTCACCGGTAAGCACAGTAAACTTATTGCGCCCCGTGGACTTGCTCAGATAAAGCGCTTTGTCCGCAACCCCGACCATGAACTCAACGTCTGTATAGCATTTATGATAAGGAGTTACGCCCGCGCTGAACGTTATCTGGAACTGCTCGTCGTTGCTTTCAAAAATTGTAGCCGCAAGCTTGGCGCGTATCCTTTCCACAGCCATAATGGAGTGTTCAAGGTCTGTTTCGGTGAAGATTATTGCGAATTCTTCGCCGCCGTAGCGTGATGCGAGATCGGTTGAGCGGATACATTCTTTTATGGTGCCGGCAAAGACCTTAAGCACCTCGTCTCCTTTAAGGTGACCGAAGTTGTCGTTGACTTTTTTAAAGAAGTCGATGTCCAGAAGCGCAAGACAGAAGCTGTTGTTATACCTTCCTGAACGCTGCATCTCCTCTTTCAGTTTATCTTTGAAATACGAGTGGTTATAGAGGAGGGTGAGACCGTCTTTTTTTGCCATCTGCTCAAGGAATTCGTTCTGTTCCAGAACGTTTGTTGATGCAAACGCAAGTTCAAAGATTGTCGATTCGAGTTCTTCCGTTTTCTCTTCCAGTTCCAGTGTGATACTTCTGTGTTTTTTGAGAATATTGAAACGGGTTTCAATCTCTTTCGCCGGGTCTTCTTTCAGGCAGAACACAAAGTGGTAGTCCTGTGAAAGTTCAAGAAGCAGTGTGTCGTGTTGTTTTTGCGAGATGAAAAGGAAGAAATTGTTTGTTTTCAGCAGCTCTCTTAAAGATGCGATATTGTCGTCCTCGCATATCTCAAAGACGACAATTTCGCGGTTGATATTCTCAATATCCTCGGCAGACATGAACTGAGCAATGGGAAACCTCTGCTCTATCTGCTGTCTGGTTTTTTCTGTTTTAGCTCTTGCTGCAACTTTAATGTTATTCGGCATCCTCGGGCCTCATGTGGGGAAATAGTATTACGTCGCGTATCGACTGGCTGTCTGTGAAAAGCATCACAAGCCTGTCTATGCCGAGACCGGCGCCCGCGGTGGGGGGAAGACCGTATTCCAGAGCGCGGATATAGTCTGTGTCCATCATGCAGGCTTCTTCGTCACCGGCTTCTTTTGCGGCAACCTGTTTGGCAAACCTTTCATATTGGTCAATGGGGTCGTTAAGCTCGTTAAATCCGTTGGCGAGCTCAAAGCCGCCCATGAAAAGTTCAAATCTTTCAGTAAGTTCAGGGTCATCTTTTTTAGACTTCGCCAGAGGGGAGACCTCTTTCGGATAGTCAATTATGAATGTGGGATTGATGAGCGTGTGTTCAATCAATTCTTCAAAGATCTCCATAATGATTTTGCCTTTGCCCCATTCCTTCTGTACTTTTATACCAATTTTAGTAGCTGCGTTTTCTGCCGTTTCTCTATTTTTTAACATGTCTTCGGTGATGTTACTGCCTTTTATTATGGCTTCCTGCATTGTCAGTCTTGACCACGAACCTGTCAGGTCTATCACATTGCCGTTAAAAGTTATCTCTTTCTTACCATAGAGTTTTTCGGCTATTCTCTGGCACATTTCCTCTATCATGTCCATAAGACCGTGATAGTCGTTATAAGCATTATACCATTCTATCATAGTAAATTCAGGATTATGTCTGGTTGACAGTCCTTCATTTCTAAAATTTCTGTTAATTTCAAATATCCTTTCAAATCCGCCGATTACGAGACGTTTGAGGTAAAGCTCGGGGGCTATGCGCAGATAAAGAGGCATATCCAGAGCGTTATGATGTGTTATGAAAGGTTTTGCGGTGGCACCGCCTACGATGGGGTGCATCATAGGAGTTTCAACTTCAAAGAAGTCTTTTTCAATAAAGAATTTTCTGACTTCCTGAATGATTACGCTGCGTTTTCTGAAGGTGTCTTTGACATCCTCGTTAACTATAAGGTCAACGTATCTCTGGCGGTAGCGTGTTTCCACGTCTTTAAGCCCGTGCCATTTTTCGGGCAGGTCGCGCAGTGCTTTTGTGAGCAGACGGAATTCTTTTGCACAGATGGTAAGCTCTCCCGTCTTGGTTTTGAACAGGAAGCCTTTAATGCCGACTATATCGCCGACATCCGTGAGGTCAAATACGGCGTACTGCTCTTCGGTTATTTCGCTTTTTTTAACATAGACCTGAATGAGACCCGTGCGGTCTTTGATGGTCATGAAGGCTGCTTTTCCGAATTGACGAAGTGCCATGATTCTTCCGGCGACGTCGAACCATACGTCCTGTGCGGGCAGGTCGTTTTCCTCTGCTTCCACATATTTTGATGTTATTTCCGCAATGTCGTTCGCTACTTTATGGTAATTGACAAACGGCTGTTCTGAAAGCTCTTTCAGCTTCTGCATTTTATCAAAGCGATGCTGTTCCATTGAATGTGAGATCTCCTGATAAGTTGATTTATTTTGACTGTTTATACCATAACTGTATATGCCCGCAAAGTGCAAATAAAAAATGCGTCAAATTCTATTTTATTTATTTGACACCGTATATAAAAATCACTAATCTAAAAAAGCAGATAAATTCCTTTGGCTTTATAATTAATTCACTTGAAATCTGTCTGCTTATAGTCTAGATTGTCGTGTTTGAAACAAAGAAAAATTACCCAAATCGGGGGTGTTTAATCACATGGGGCTTTTCGATATGTTCTCCAATGACTTAGCAATCGACCTTGGCACAGCCAATACTCTCATATATGTGAAAGGAAAGGGGGTTGTGTGTTCCGAACCCAGTGTTGTTGCAATAAACAACATAAATAACGAAGTTCTCGCCGTAGGCAGCGAGGCAAAAAGCATGCTGGGACGTACTCCGGCAAACATCGTGGCAATCCGTCCCATGAAAGACGGCGTTATTGCAAACTTTGAGGTTACAGAGCGCATGCTTAAGAACCTCATCCAGAAAGTTCATAACAGAAAATCACTGGTCAGACCCAGAATAGTGATATGCGTTCCCTCCGGCGTTACGCAGGTTGAGAAACGTGCGGTTAAAGACTCTGCCATTCAGGCCGGAGCACGCGAAGTTTACCTTGTCGAAGAACCTATGGCTGCGGCAATAGGTGCGGGACTTCCCATTGAAGACCCGTCAGGCAACATGGTTGTCGATATCGGCGGCGGTACGACAGAAGTTGCAGTTATCTCTCTTTCCGGTATCGTTTACGCGAACTCCGTACGCGTCGGCGGCGACGAGATGGACGATTCAATCGTGAGCTATGTTAAGCGCAAGTATAACCTGCTCATCGGTAACGGAACTGCAGAACAGATAAAGATTAAGATAGGCTCATGTTTCCCCATGGAAAACGAGATGAGCATCAAGATAAAAGGTCGCGACCTTGTTACCGGCATACCCAAAACCATTGAGATCACCGACGCAGAGGCAAGAGAAGCTCTGGACGAGGCAGTGTCGAAAATCATCGACGCGGTGCGTATCGCCCTTGAGAAAACTCCGCCGGAACTTTCCGCAGATATCGTTGACCGCGGTATCGTACTTACAGGCGGCGGTGCGCTTCTTAAAGGACTTGACAAACGTCTTTCACACGAAACCGGTCTGCCCATAATCGTGGCAGATGATCCGCTTCTGGCTGTTGCCATAGGCGCGGGAAAGGTGCTTGACAATATCGAGCTTCTGAAAAAAGTTACTATAGACTAGGGTGTCGGCAGCGGGGCAGATGAAACTTTGGAAAAAAACACTTATCGCTTTTATCGCCCTGCTCATCCTTATTATCATACAGGCTCGCAATCCTGAGATAAAAGGACCGTTCAGGGGCGTTATCGGCAACTTCGTCAACCCCTTCGTATACTATACTGAAAAAACGTTCAGCTTTTTCAGCGACATATGGAGCGGGTACATCAATCTGGTGGACGTGCGCAGACAGAACGACAGGCTTAAGCAGGCTAACGGCGAGCTTATGCTTGAGAACTCCCTTCTGAGGGAGCAGGTGAAGGAACACGGTCGCATAGCCAGACTTTTAAAGTTCAAGAACTATTCCGACCTTGACTTTGTGCCCACATCAGTAATCGGGCGTAACGTTAAAGGTTATCTTAAATTTATTGTCATCGACAGAGGCAGCCGCGACGGCATCAAGCGTCAGGATCCTGTAATAAGCTTTAACGGGCTTGTTGGCATGGTGCGTGAGGTGTATGCGGACAGTGCAGAGGTTGAGGTTATTCTCAGTCCGGCAAGCAACGTTTCTGTCATGAACAACAGAACCCGCACAGTGGGCATCGTCCGCGGAAACGGACACGGCAGTATGGCTGTGGACTTTTACGACAGGCTGGACGACGTTAAAGTGGGGGATACCATGGTTACATCCGGTCTCGGCGGGGTTTACCCGAAGGGACTTGTGGTGGGTTATGTAAGCGATGTGAAAACCGCGGAAACCGGACTTTTCAAGATAATGACCCTGAACTCAAAGGTCAGGTTTGAAAAACTTGAGAATGTACTGGTGATCAGACAGCGATGAAAGGTTTCAATTATCTCTATCCGGCGATACTTGCCGCACTTGTGGTCGGTCATATCATGACGCTGGTCGGAGCTTTTGTTTTTTCAAATTTTGATTTTTCCGTGGTCATCTTTCTGCTTGTCTACGAAATGATAGATGAAGACAACTACATATGGCTTTCCGTGCTTTTCGGTGTATATACCGACTATGCCCGCAACGGTTTTTTCGGACCCGGGGTCATGCTGTTCCTGTTATTTTCTATCACAAGGTTCAAAGCTGACATCGTTGTAGACATGACGAAATTCAACTCAAAAGTACTGCTTTTCACCGGCATATCTCTTATTTATTGTCTGTTTAACGCGGCTCTTTCCGGTTATGACACAGAGACGATAGTGAGAATGACGTTGACCAGAACCGTTTTAAACGTTCTGGCTGCTATAGGTATCATGAAATTTATGGAGTACAGAAGTGCTTTTAAGAACGCTTAAGGACGAGATACTCGAATACTTCAAAAAGCGGGCCATGTTAGGTTATGTGGTACTTGGGCTTTTCTTTGCGTTCCTTGCTCTCCGCCTGTTCTATATGCAGGTGATAAGTTATGAAAAATTCAAACAGCTTTCCGAAAACAACCGTATCCGTATAGTCCGCATCAAGGCGGACAGAGGATTCATAAAGGATGTTAAAGGAAGGCTTCTGGTAAAGAACTCACCAAGCTACGAACTTAAAATAGTTAAAGAGGACGTAAAAGACCTCAAAGGAATTCTTGACAAGCTTTCAAAGGTTCTGCCAATAGATAAAAAATATGCCATGAAGCAGGTTGAAAAATCATATCTTTATGAACCTGCGGTAATTCTTCGCGGTCTGTCGTTCAATCAGGTTGCAGAGATAATGGAGCATTCCGACGATTATGTCGGTGTCGAGATAGGTCTTGAGGCTGTCAGGAGCTATATGGAAAGCAGGGCTTTCAGTCACGTTCTGGGCTACATGTCTGAGGTGAACGAACAGGAACTGCGCGACGGCGGCTATTACCGTTCTGGTGATATGCTGGGCAAGACCGGAGTTGAAAAGGTATATGAGAAACAACTCCGTGGTTTCGACGGCGCCAGACAGGTCGAGGTGGATTCATACGGGCGTCCGGTGGAGATTCTCTCTGAAAAAGCCAGTGTCCCGGGTGAAAACATAACCCTTACCATCGACTATGATATCCAGACATTCCTGCACAGGCTTATGGACGGCAAAAAGGGTGCTGTCGTCGTTATGGACGTGAACAATTTTGATCTGCTGGCACTCTATTCAGCGCCCGCATTCGACCTTATGTCCTTCACTCCTTTCGCTACGTCGCAGGAGAGGCTTTCCATAATAAAAGACCCTACCAAACCCCTGCTCAACAGAGCCATTGAAGGACGTTATCCGCCCGGATCTGTATACAAAGTGCTGATGGCGGTTATGGGACTTATGGAGCATAAGATAAACCCTGACAGCAGATTCACCTGCACAGGCGAGATGCAGTACGGAAACTTTAAATACAAGTGCTGGAAAAAAGACGGACACGGAACCATCAATCTTGTTCAGGCGATAGAGGAATCGTGCGACGTTTATTTCTATAACCTCGGTCTAATCCTCGGTATAGATACGATATACGATTATTCCAACAGGCTTTCACTCGGAGTTAAGACCGGAATAGCGCTTCCCAACGAAAAATCGGGTTTTTTCCCGAGCAGACAGTGGAAAAAAGATGTCAGACGCGAAGGCTGGTACCCGGGTGAAACGATAATCACATCCATAGGTCAGGGTTATATAGCGACCACACCTATCCAGATAGCCGTTATGCTTGGCGGTATATTCAACGGCGGGAATATTTATACCCCTAACCTAGTAAGATATCTTGAAAACCCTTCCACTGGACATGTGCGAGAACCTGTGCGCAACCTCAGAAGCAAGGTACATATAGACAAATGGGCGGCAAACGTTGCCATGAAAGGGATGGTGAACGTTGTTGAGGGTACACACGCCACAGGTTACAGAGCGAATGTTCCCGGTGTGCATATCGGAGGCAAAACGGGTACTGCACAGGTTGTCAGCCTTAAACGCACCGAAGATATGGACGAAGAGGATATTCCCGAACATTACAGAGACCACTCGTGGTTTGCCGCTGTTTTTCCTGCGGAAAACCCGAAATACGTTGCCGTGGCAATGATAGAACATGGAGGCTCCGGCAGTAAGGGCGCGGCGCCCATCGTCGGAGCATTAGTAAACAAAATGGCGGATCTTGGATATGTTAAGCGTGAAACTGGACAGGAAGCACATTGAAAATTTTGATGTAGTCCTGCTCGTACTTCTTTTTTTAATAACTACTGTCGGCGTTTTCGCCATCTACAGCGCAGGGTTTGACCCTGTCGACGGTCAGGTGCGCAACTTCTGGCTTAAGCAGTTCTACTTCCTGATATTGGGATACGTACTGTTCTTTGGTTTCAGCGCAGTAGGTTATAAGAAACCGGTGAAGTATTCGTACGTTCTTTATGTAATCGGGCTTTTGATGCTGGCGGCGGTTCTTGCCATGGGACACGAAGGCAAGGGTGCCGTGCGCTGGATATCGTTGGCGGGTATCCGTATTCAGCCGTCAGAATTCTTTAAATTTATCTGGATAATAGTTCTTGCAAGACTTTATATAGACTTCACAATGAACAAATACGGCATGCTGGACATAATTAAAAAGCTGTTCATTGCTATGCCGCCTTTTTTACTTGTGTTTTTACAGCCCGACCTTGGAACAGGCGGAACCTATCTTGCCGTATGGGGTATCGTTCTGCTTTTCATAGGTATCAGAAGGGTTACGCTTATCGTTATTGTCACAAGCCTTGTGTTTGCGGCTCCTATACTCTGGACCCATATGAAACCCTATCAGAAACAGAGGGTCGAGACCTTTCTTAATCCCGAAGCCGATCCGTTCGGCTCCGGTTATCACGTCATACAGTCTAAGATCGCCATCGGTTCCGGCGGTCTGTTCGGAAAAGGATTTATGAACGGAACCCAGTCCCACCTGAAATTCATCCCTGAGCGCCATACCGACTTCATCTTCGCCGTCATAGCGGAGGAATTCGGGTTCATAGGCGCGAGCGTGGTGATTCTCTTATTCACAGGGCTGGTCTTCCGGATAATCTATATAGGTGTAAACTCGAAAGAATCGGCGGGAAAGCTGGTGTGTATCGCCGCCGCCGCGCTGTTCTTTTTCCAGTTTTTCGTAAATATGGCGATGACCGTGGGCATGATGCCTGTGGTTGGTATCCCTATGCCTATGGTCAGCTACGGAGGTTCGTCGCTCATCACGTTCATGTCTATTTTGGGAATAGTGAACAGTGTTGCCATGAGGCGTTTTGACAGTCCCAGCGAGGTATAATGAAAGATTATAAAAAGCTTCTCAAGATTTCCAGACCCGCAAGATACATCAACGGAGAGATAAACTCCATCCACAAAAGTCATGAAGGCAGAACATCCGTATGCCTTGTATTTCCTGATGTTTATGAGGTAGGTATCAGCCACATAGGGTATAAGATGCTCTATGAAAGGCTGAATCTGTTTGATGAACTCGTATGCGAGCGTTTCTTCATGCCATGGCCGGATGCAATTGAGGCGTACGGAAGCGAGATGTTCGTCAGTCTGGAATCCACAACAGACCTGAAAAATTTCGACGTGGTCGGTTTCAGCTTTCAGTACGAGCTTTCATACACGAACATGCTGAAGACCCTGCTCATGGCAGATATCCCCGCCAGAAGCAAAAACAGAGGCGGAGACGACCCTATAATTATCGCCGGCGGACCCTGCGTGTGCAATCCCATGCCTATAGCTGACTTTATAGATGTTTTTTTCGTAGGCGAATCTGAGATAACGCTTCCCGATGCCATGAAAGTTCTGCGCAGCATGGAAGGTGCTTCCAGAGCGGAAAAAATAGCGTATCTCAATACTCTGCCGTTCACGTACGTACCTGAGATAGATCCGGATAAGCACGTGGTTCGCTCAATACATACAGGCTTTTCCGACGATTATACTATAAAAGACCTGATAGTTCCCGCCATACCCGCCGTTCAGGACAGGGTCGCAGTGGAGATTTCCCGCGGATGCACCAGAGGATGCAGGTTTTGTCAGGCAGGCATAATCTACCGTCCCAACCGCGAACGCAGTGTCGACAACATCGCCTGCGATGCGCTTTATCAGCTTGACAAGACAGGTTATCTGGAAACGTCTCTGCTGTCTCTTTCAGCGTCAGATTACAGCAGGCTGGAAGAATTGCTTGTGACTATGGTCAAGCTCACAGAATCCCGAAAAGTTTCTCTGGCTCTGCCTTCGATAAGAGCTGACCGGATACAAGATTATATTTTCCGCGAACTTTCAAAGGTGCGCAAGTCCGGCTTTACCATAGCCCCCGAAGCAGGCTCCCAGCGTATGCGTGATTCCATCAACAAGGGACTTACGGAAGAGGCGATACTTGAGGCTGTGGAAAAGGCGTCCGACGCAGGATGGAACGGAGCAAAGCTTTATTTCATGATGGGGCTACCCGGGGAAACCATGGAGGATGTTCTCGCCATAGCGGAGCTTGCAAGGAAAGCAAAATATCTGCGCAAAGGCAGATTCAGCATAAAAGTATCGGTTTCAAACTTCGTGCCGAAAGCGCACACGCCATATCAGTGGTGGGGGCAGAACAGCGGCGACGAGTTTTTCGAGAAACGTCAGAAACTTAAGGAACTCTTCATTAAATACAAGATCCCCCACGCTTTCCACGGCATTAAGACCAGCGTTCTCGAAGGCGCGTTCTCCAGAGGTTCAAGAGACCTCTGCAACGTTCTTGAAGAGGCCGTCAACCGCGGCGCTATGTTTGATGCGTGGACGGAATATTTCAATTTTTCCATATGGGAGGAGTGCTTTGCAAAGTTCGGACTCAAAGTTGAGGACTACGCGCAGCGCAGTTACGAACGCACGGAAAAACTGCCTTGGGAGAACATCGACAGCGGTGTAACAAACGATTTCCTCTGGGAAGAGTATCTGAAATCACAATCCCTTGAGCTTACGTCCGACTGTACGGACGGTGAGTGCCACAACTGCGGCATCTGCGATTTCAAAGAGATAAAGAACGTTTTTGCGGACAAGACTGAGATGGTTTTTGAACCTGCTAAGGAAGAGGATGAGCAGAAATTCACACGCTATGCGATGGTATTTTCAAAGACGGAGAGGCTTAGTCTCCTTTCTGCGATAGAGACACAGAGGCTTTTCACCCACGTCCTTACCATTTCAAAGTTCGGGCTGAAATTTACTCAGGGGTTCAACCCCCAGCCGAAGCTGAGCTATGTTCAGGCGGCATCCACCGGGCTTTCCGGTCTTAACGAGGTTCTGATATTCGAGTCTGAAAAGATAGAGGATTTCAACGAGGCGATGGAAAAGCTGAACGGCATCCTTCCCAAATGGATACGTATAAAGCATTTTGCTGAATTTCCAGTGAACCCAAAACACTTTGACGTATACGTCCGTTTCGGGTTCGATAAGGATTTCATGGACATATTCAAAGCTAAATATGATGCCGGAGAGGCAAAGTACGAGAAACTGAACAAAAGAGGGCTGCCTAAGGTCATGGATTCCAAAGATTTTACAGCGCATATCGGAATTGATGATATTGTGTTTAAAACTGAGACCTCAGGCAATTTCAACTGTTTCGAGTTCTTTGAAAGTCTCGGATATGAACGCGGCGACATTGGCATAATACGCAAAAACGTTTATCTTGTACCAAGAGAGGGCGACGATGCGGTCGGAACCGATTTATAAAACGTTTCTCGAAGACATTTACCAGAAGTACAACAGTATTGAATATATCGACACTGACCCTGTATTTTTCCCCCATGCATACGAGGGCAATACGGAGTATGTGGCGCTGACGGCGTCAGTCTTTGCGTACGGTAATGTCAAGGCTATTAAAGGTTTCATACGTTCCTATCTGGATTATTACGGCACAGACCCGCTTGCGGCGGCAAAACCTTCCGGCGGACTGTATTACAGATTTCAGAAGAAACACGATATAGACTATTATGCAGAGCTTATGCGCCGCTTATACGGTGAATACGGCTCCATCGAGAATATTTTTTCCAAAAGGGACACGCTGGAAGAGGGGATTCTTCTTTTTCACGGATTGATAAAAGAATATGCGGCGGATGCCGATACCGGACTGCATTTTCTGTTTCCCAACCCTGTAACTTCCGGTTCAAAACGTCTGCGGATGTTTTTGCGATGGATGATCCGCAAGGATAATGTGGATTTCGGCATCTGGTCAAAATTCAGTCCATCCGAACTTATGATGATAATAGACACGCACATTCTCAGGTTTGCAAAGAACAACGGTGTAATAACAAACGACTCCGCAACCCGTGCGAACCTCGAAAAAGTTAGCAGCTTTTTCAGGGGCATGAATCCTGACGATCCGGCGAAGTACGATTTTGCACTGACACGGCTGGGAATTGTTTCCGGCTGCAAGTATATGAGCAGCATTTCCTGCGGAACATGCGGTCATAATAAAGGCTGTATATTTAGAGATTGATGAATATATGAATATTTAAAATGTATATCCGCAGCATTGACAAAGTACGAAAATAGTATAGTATAAATCTGAAAGCGTTTAAAGTTACTTAGGAGGATTGCTATGGCAGCAGAACTTAACGAAGCTAGTTTCCAATCAGAAGTACTCGATTGCACTATGCCCGTCCTTGTGGACTTCTGGGCTGTATGGTGCGGACCTTGCAGAATGCTCACACCTACTATAGAATCTCTTGCTTCAGAATATGCGGGCAAAGTAAAAGTTGCTAAAGTCAACGTTGATGAAAACCAGCAGCTTGCCGCAAAATACGGTATCATGAGCATACCTACAGTTATGGTTTTCAAAGACGGAAAAGTTGTTGAACAGTTCATCGGCGTTCAGCCCAAAGGTGTTTACGAAGACGCTCTGAAAAGACACATATAACATATCTTTCAAACCATGCATATTACGGCATATTGAATGTCGTTACGGGAGCAGCTTTAATAGGCTGCTCTTTTTTCGCTTTTTATCACAATCTTCAAATTATTGATACAAATCAATTAAAAATATTATCTATAAACTTATGTTGTCTATTGATGATAATGAATATCATTTTCTCTTGACGTGCCGACGCGATAATGATAGTTATTTTCATCATGCTTGGTAATAGGTTTTACTTTTTTTAATTAGGGAGATCAAAATGATTATTTCCATGAGAAAGATGAAGGACAATCAAAAGGGCAGGATTGTCAAGGTCAACTGCGAAGGGGAACTTCGGCAGAGGATCAATGATATGGGTCTGAACTCAGGAACTGAATTCAAAATTATCGGCAGGGCTCCGCTTTTTGACCCTGTTGCTCTGAAGGTGAGAGGGTTTACCATCACGCTCAGAAACAACGAAGCGGATCATATAGAAGTGGAGGTTAATGATTAATGAAGATAGTTGCCATTGCCGGAAACCCCAACTGCGGGAAAACATCTCTTTTCAACAACATCACAGGTGCAAACTATCACGTTGCAAACTACCCCGGTGTTACTGTTGAAAAGAAAGAAGCAAAAGTTAAGCACGGCGGAGAAGAATTCACTATTGTCGATCTTCCCGGTACGTACAGCCTTTCGCCTTATTCTCTGGAAGAGAAAGTAGCCAGAGACTATGTTGTTAACGAAAAACCGGACGTTATCGTAAACGTTCTTGACGCATCAAACCTTGAAAGAAACCTTTATATGTTTGTGCAGTTCATGGAGATGGGAGCGCCGGTTATGGCAGCTCTTAACATGGTGGACGTTGCGAAACTCAGAAAAATAAATATCGACGTTAAAGCACTGTCTGAAAAGCTGAACGTTCCTGTTGTTGAAACAGTTGCAAGAGAGAACAAAGGGACGAAAGATATTCTTGATGCAGTGGCAAAATTCAGCGCCGGTCAGTCAAAAACACAGAACTTCGATATATCCTACGGTCCCGATATTGACGAAGCTCTTGTAAAAATGGAAACAAAAATCAAGGATGCGGGTTTCATGACCGCCAAATACCTTCCCAGATGGACAGCTCTGAAATACCTTGAAAACGATGAGCAGATCACCGCTGAAGGGGCTGGAATCGGCAATATCCATCAGGAACTTGTCTCCATGGCTGAAAAACTCAACAGCCATATTAAAACAACACAGAAAACAACTGCTGAAAACCTTATTGCAGATTACAGATACGGATACATAAGTTCCATTCTGAAATCAGTCGTCATATACGAGGATTCACCTCTGGACAGACTGTATCTCAGCGACCGTATAGATCAGGTTCTTACTAACAAACTCCTCGGACCGGTCATAATGCTCGGTTTCCTGTACCTTATATACGAGTTTACATTCTGGGCGAGTGAATACCCCGTTATGTGGCTTGAAAGCCTGTTCGGCTGGCTGGGCGGAATAGCCGATGCACATATGGCGGAAGGACTTCTGAAATCCCTTGTCACATCAGGTATAATCGACGGTGTGGGCGGGGTTCTGGGCTTTGCGCCGCTGATCCTTTTCATGTTCTTTGCAATCGCATTCCTTGAAGATTCCGGCTATATGGCAAGAACAGCTTATATGCTGGACAGAGTGTTCCGTCTTTTCGGGCTTCAGGGTAACTCGGTTGTGGCATACATCGTTTCAGGCGGTATCGCAGGCGGTTGCGCCGTTCCCGGTGTTATGGCTGCAAGAACCATTAAAGGCGAAAAAGAGAGACTTATAACCATTCTTACTGCTCCGTTCATGCCATGTGGTGCGAAACTCCCTGTTTATGCACTGCTTATCAAAGCGTTTTTCCCCGGCAACGAGAGTGGTATTATGCTCGCGATAACACTTATAAGCTGGCTGCTTGCGCTTCTTATCGCAAGGCTGCTGGGTACGTTCTTTGTTAAAGAACCCGATTCGGCATTCGTTATGGAGCTTCCTCCTTACAGAATGCCCACGCTTAAAGGTCTTACTATCCACGCATGGGAAAGATGCTGGATGTATGTCAGAAAGGCAGGTACAGTTATCCTTGCCATCTCAGTTCTGCTTTGGGCTATGATGACTTTCCCCCAGCTTTCCGAAAAACAGCTTCAGGTATATGAAGACCAGCGTCAGGAAATTGTTTCTTCTTACGACACTGCCGTTGTGGAAGAGGGCGATTCTGATGCAGAGGAAGTATCTGCGGTAGCTCAGGAATATCGTGATCAGCTTTCAACAGTTGATTCAAACGAAGCGGGCGACGCACTTGCAAATTCGGTTGCCGGTAAACTCGGACAGGTGTTTGAACCCGTAACACAGTTTGCAGGATTTGACTGGAGAACCAATATTGCTCTTATAGGCGGTATAGCCGCGAAAGAAGTTGTGGTAGCTTCTCTGGGAACTGCTTACTCTCTGGGCGAAGTTGATCCCGAAGAGTCCGACAGTCTCGGCGATAAGCTGGTTAAATCCGGCTGGACAACTGCAAACGCAATTTCGCTGATAATCTTTACACTGCTGTATTCTCCATGTTTTGTTACAGTGGTTGCTATCCGTAAGGAAACAGGCTCATCCAAGTGGGCGCTTTTCACTCTGTTCGTATACACAGGTGTTGCGTTCATTGCTTCTGTGGCTGCTTTCCAGATAATGGGGTAACCCTGCGGAGGTGAAATATGATATCTAACGTAATACTTGCGGTAATTCTGCTCTGGGCTCTCGGCTACGCCGGAAGCAGGGCATGGAAGACCTATAAACAGGCAAAAGGTGACAAGCCTATGGAATGTGCCTGTTCGGGATGCGGAGGAAGCTGTTCCTCTGAAAAGAAAATATAATCAGTCAAAGAGGGGCTTTTGCCCCTCTTTTTTTGTAATTATCAGATAAATTTACATTTTATTGAATATCTGTTTAAATGCTATGAAATCCTTGTTCTTCAAATAGTTGTAGCATTTGTGAAACCAATTGTGTATACTATTGGTTATAAAGGAAGATAAGCGCCACTACTTCTGGTAGTATCAAAATGTTGTTAAACGGGGTATACCATGTTAGCTAAAACTTCACCAAAACCAAGTTTTTGCAAAAGTCATACACGGTGCAAACCGTGTCCCGCAATTGGCCGTTGGTGGCAACATTTTCCGGGCTTTGCTTCCAACGGCATTTTTTTATGCCTAATTTCATTTTATGGAACTTCCTGCCATGCTTAAACGTAAAGAACTGACAAGTATACTTGATTTTTCTCTGGAACTTATGAATATCCGCACCTATTCCACGTTTACATCGTCGGTAATGGGGCTTAAAGGGCTTTTTGAGTTCGATTTCGTCCATATCGGTGCAGTTTCATTTTCCGACGAGTGGAAGATGCAGACTTTCTATACCAACCTGAGTGTTATGAAGGAATGGTCGCCTTACCAGTATTCCAGCAGTCCAAACCCTAACGATCCTGTCTATTCCATGGTCAGTGCGGGGAAAACGATGATGTGGTGGGAAGAGCTTCCGCCGGCTATAAATAGTTCCGTGACACCTTCCATGGTGCTTCCGAATCTTTGCGGCTACAGCTTCAGCAAAGTGGCGCCCGACAAGTCTAAAACGGCCGTTATCTCTTTCGGCGGAAGAGAATTCATTAAATCTGAGAGAACGGAAGAGCTTCTTTACTTTATATACCCGCACCTTGCAAACGCTTATTACAGGCTGAGCGAGATGCAGGATATAGACCCCGGACTTATCAGCGGACGTGAGATGGATGTTCTGCGCTGGCTTAAGGTCGGCAAAACCTCATGGGAGATATCGAAAATACTTGAGATAAGCGAGAATACAGTGAACTTCCATATAAAGAACATCAAACGTAAGCTGAACGCAACGAACCGTCAGCACGCGGTGGCAATTGCCATTGCGAACAGCATCATTTCCTAACTTTCATCGTTGAATATACTGATGCGGTTCCTGCCTGATTGCTTTGCATTATAAAGGGCAGTGTCAGCCTTTCTGAATGTCGTGTTGGCTGTTGCGTTGGCGGAAGGCACCGTGCAGTAAACACCTATTGATACTGTTATAAATTTATCTATTTCGCTGGAAGAATGTTCGATATGCAGGTTATGTATCTCTCTGCGCATCTGTTCAAAGAACTCTATTGAATCTTTCCGGTTCATATCCATACATGCGACCGCGAATTCTTCGCCGCCTATCCTGAAAGCATAATCCCCTGCACGGTTCAGCGATCTTTTTATATTCATTGCGACTCTGTTGAGAACCTTATCTCCTTTCAGGTGCCCGTAAGTATCGTTATATGCTTTGAAAAAATCTATATCTATGATGGCAAGGGTCATGTGCGTGTGATTTCTCTGTGCTCTTCTGACCTCAAGATCGAGAATCTGATTGAAATACCTCTTGTTGTAGAGTGCGGTTTGATCATCTGTGATAGTCAGTTCCTCGACGCGTTTTTTATCTGTTATATCGGTTCTGATGGAGAGATATCCCTTGAATTTGCCGTTGTCGTCCAGTTTGGGTATTATGTGGGCGTTTACCCAGAAAGGGGTTCCGTCCTTTTTGACATTCTTTATATCCCCGTTCCACGAATTTCCTGACATTACAGTGTTCCACATCTGTCTGGATGTGTTTTGATCCATATCCGGGTGTTTCAGTATAGTATGCGGAGCGCCTATGAGTTCTTCCTGCGAAAACTGTGATACATCACAGAGCGCCGAACTTACCTTCGTTATTGTGCCGTTTGCGTCTGCTTCGGAGAAGATGACATATTTGTCAATTATATTGTGGTTGAATGTCAGTTCGTCCTTTGCCCTGTTCAGATAGAGGTTTGTTTTGTCCAGTCTGCCTATATACGCATTGAATCCGATATTTACCACAGCGAGTGTTAAAATTGCCATAGCAACGCTGAACAGGAACAGTATGAGGACATCATCCTTTATGTCCTCAATACTCTTGGTGATGTCTATTGCAGCAACCAGGGAGGCTATACTTTCGTTGCTGTAATTACTAAGCTCCATTACAGGAGCCACGAGATAAGTCCGCCCGTTGTTTTCATAAGTGATCTTTTTTTCATTTCCCAGTTGCTTCAGAGCTTTGAGAAAGAAGTCGGGTGCGTCGGTTTTTATATATCTGTCATCTGCCGGTTCCAGACCCTCTTTATTGTTAAGGACTTTCAGGGCATCTTTTTTAAAAACGAAAGCGAGTTTTTTATCACCGTATATCGTTTCCAGAAGATGTGTGAAATACATCGGGTCAGTGCCGAGTTCAAGGCATCCGATGTGCTTGTGGTCACTGTTGTAAACCGGCTGCACAACGCGGTAGTAGATGCCGTTCAATCCCACCTCAATACCTGTTTCAGGCAATTTCAACTGATTGGACTTTGCCACGATATGTCTTACCTTTGAAAGGTCATCTCCGTACATATCCGGCAAGTGGACACGGAGCAGGGTGACGGTTTTTTCGGTGTGGAAATGCATGTTTTTAAAAAAACGGTTTTCAGAACTGAAAAGATCATAGTTGCGTTTAACAAGAGTATAAAGTTTTATTCTGTCATGATGTTCGATGGCATCTATGACATCCTGATTAGCAAGTATATTGTCAATTCTGGTGAAATTGAGTTCGTTAAGAGCGTTCAGCTCTGATTTGAAGAATGTCTGAAGATGTGCAGTTTCGTCGGAAAGGGTTGCGTTCAACTTATGTCTGTAGCTGACATAGGAAATGAACATAAAAAGAGCTACCAGCAATAAAAGCAGGAAAGCAAGGCGGGCAAGGGTAGTGTTTTTTATGTCCTTATATTTCTCCGTCATGTAAAAGTATACCCTTCTTATCGGGTTTATCAAACAAAAAAAGCCGGACAAATTTTGTCCGGCTCAGACTGATGGCAAAGTCGAAAAAGACGAGGTCGCTTCGTCGCTACGCTTCTCGCGAAGACATAAGTTACTGTCATTGCGAGGAAGCCGCAGGCTGACGCGGCAATCTCATTGATTTTAACCAGTTTATCAAACAAAAAAAGCCGGACAAATTTTGTCCGGCTTTATAAGATCAGCGTGAGCTGGTTATTATTAGTATCTTCCGCCGCGTCCGCCGCCGAATCCACCACGTCCGCCACCGAAACCGCCGCCTCTGTTTCCGCCTTCTTCGCGGGGTTTAGCTTCGTTAACAGTGATGTTTCTGCCGCCGTATTCTGCGCCGTTGAATTGTTCAATAGCTGCTTTTGCTTCGTCGTTGTTACCCATTTCAACAAAACCGAATCCTTTAGAACGGCCTGTTTCTCTGTCTTTGATTATACGTGCTGAATCAACAGCGCCAACACCGCCGAAAAGAGAAGTAAGGTCTTCTTCAGTTGTTGAGTAGCTAAGGTTACCTACGTAAATGTTCATTAAAATTCCTCATGAAATTATTTGTCAAAACACACAACTCTGGGATAATACGGTGAGCAATACGGACGGAAAGGAGCCAAACTCAGGAAACTTATGAACAATTTTTGCGGGTTATATTGAGGTACAACGGCATAAATGATAAGGTTCTGGTTCAAAAAATCCGGATGAATTTGCTAACAACGTTCAACCAAATATCGGTCTGACACACTAAATATACATCGTTACTCACAAATAGCAACATAAAATAGTGTTTTTTCTTTTCAGTATTTAAAATATATAAAATCTATAGATTTAATGCTTTTTTATGTTGACTTGCCCGATATTGTTCTGATATGTTCTGTTCAGTTGAACCCGAATTTGATGAAAGACTAATGGAGAAATACAATGTATGAAGTTATTTGTTCTGATTTGTCATACTCTTATGGGGAAGCAAAAGTACTGGAGGGCGTATCTCTTAAAGCTGAACCTGGTGATTTTGTCTGTCTCCTCGGACCTTCGGGATGCGGGAAAAGTACACTCCTCAGACTTCTGGCAGGTTTGTCCATGCCCGACAGCGGAAGCATCACCATAAACGGTGAACATGTGACCGGAACCGACCTTAACAGAGGAGTGGTTTTTCAGGATTATTCGCTTTTTCCGTGGATGACGGCCGGAGAGAATATTGTACTCGCTCTCAGACAGGCTTTTCCAAAGAAAAAGAAGAGTGAATACAAAGAGATAGCGGCTGACTATCTTAATATAGTCGGACTTGCCGGAAGTTTTGATAAACTGCCGGGGCATATGTCAGGTGGTATGCGCCAGCGAGCCGCCATAGCGCGTGCTTTTGCTGTCAATTCACCGATACTGCTTATGGATGAGCCTTTCGGAGCGCTTGACGCAATTACGCGTGCAAAGCTTCAGGACCTTTTGCTCGGGCTTTGGATGCAGAAGAACAGTGAGCGCAGAACCGTTTTCTTTGTAACCCACGATGTTGACGAGGCGATACTTCTTGCCACTCACATAGTTGTGATGGGCGTGAATCCTGGGTCAGTAAAGGGCATTATCGAGGTCGATATCCCCAGACCGAGAAGGCGCAGGGGAGCGGCTGCCGAAAAGCAGTTTCAGACCATCAGAGAGGAACTGGTTAATATACTTCAGGAAAATATTCTGAACGGACTTGATAAAGGAGAAACCGTCCTGTCATTGGGCGAGTGGATATAGGAGAAGGCTATGAAAAGATTTTTATTGATCGTTCTTACGTTGTCAGTGTTTGCTGTTTTTCAGGCATCAGCAGGCGAGAGACCCAAACTCAAGGTTGGTTATGCACCTGGTGGAGGAAGCATCCTGACGCTGGTGGCGCAGGATAAGAAATTCTTTGAAAAAGAGGGACTGGATGTGGAGCTTGTTCAGTTTGCAAGCTCGTCCGACGGTCTGAACGCTCTTAACACAGGAAAGATAGACTTTGGCGTATCTTTCGGAACGGCGGGACCTCTGGCATTTATATCTAAAGGTGCTGACTTCACTATAATCGGCGGTATGCTGGCAGGCGGTCACCCCATAATAGCGTTGCCGCAGAACAAGGATAAGTTTAAGTCCATTCAGGATTTTAAAGGCAAAACAGTTGCAACTGCAAGGATATATACGGCGGATGTTGTATGGCGGGGAGCGCTTAAAAGAGCCGGTATCGACCCAAATAAAGATGTCACAATCATAGAACTTAAAAATCCTGCCGCTGTTCTTGAGGCTGTTAAAGCGGGAAAGGTTGATGTCGGCATAGGCTCGTCGACGATAGTTATGAAGCTTGAACAGGCAGGCGTTGCCGTTGTCGGCTGGAGCAATGATCTGTTTCCCGACCACCCTTGCTGCAGGGTTGTTGCCCGCGGTAAAAATACTGTCAAATATCATGAAACGTATAGAGCATTTTTAAGAGCGCTTATTCAGGCTGAGAAATTTAAGCATGAACACCCCGATTCAGTTGTCGGTGTCGCGATGAAATATCTCAATCTGGACGAACCAACGGCGAGAGCGTTTGTTTTGGAGCCTCACCAGTCCACAAAGGTTGACCCCGACACGGACGGCGTGAAACAGATGTGGGACGATATGAAATCCATAGATTATGTCCAAAACGCAGATAACATTGATATTACAAAGTATATCAATACCACTCTGTATCAGGAAGCTCTGGGCGACCTGCTGAAAAAGTACCCAAGAGACAGGTATTATCTGGACGCTAAAAAACGCTTTGCAAAAAGGAATAGTGAAGGTCATGCGCATAATTAAAAGATATTGGGGGACGGCGGTTATAATTCTGGCTTTCGTCCTTATATTTGAACTGCTTACGGATGTCACTGGAACACTTGAACCTGTTCTGTTTCCGGGACTGTCGAAGATACTGCCGGAGCTGGTGAACTCTTTCCCTAAGCTTGCGGAAGGTTTTTTAAGCTCAATGAAACTGCTGATACCAAGTTATTTCGCGGCTCTTATCCTTGGGATAGGCGGCGGGCTGGTAGTGGGGCATTTTGCTCCTTTGCGCATGGTGCTTATGCCTTTGTTCAGAGGAGCAAGCCCGATTCCACCTACTATGCTGATACCCTATGCGATAGCAGTGCTTCCGACATTCTGGCTTTCATCGTGGTTCATAATATTCGTGGGTGCTTTCTGGCCTGTGATCATGGGAACGATACACGGTGTTGGGCTCATAGAGGAGCGCTATCTTGATAATGCGAAGGTGCTTAAGGTCACGGGGTTCAGGCTGTTTACAAAAGTGATTCTGCCGGGGGCGCTGCCTACCATATTCAACGGTGCGGGAATGGCGCTGGTTTTCAGCTTTATCCTGCTGACCGTGGCGGAGATGTTCGGCGCGACATCGGGAATGGGGCATTTTATCCAGTATTATGCAGATTTTTCGGATTATCCGAAAGTGCTTGCCGGCATGCTTTTTCTGTCGGTCGTCATAGTTCTTCTGATGGAGCTTTTCGACATGGTGCAGAACAGGGCGCTGCATTGGACACACAAACGTTAAGGTGATTTTATGAAAGAGATCCTTGAGGCGGAAAAGGCATCGCTTTTTCCCAACGAGATACCGAAATGGGGAGAACCGTATCCTAACAGGCTGAACAGGGAATCTGTCCTCGCAAGTCTAACGGATTATATATTACAGGTGAACCACAGGGAGTACAGACCGGATAAAAGAAAAGTGCTGGCGGTCAGAACCTCTGACCGCACGGCAACCCTGAGAAATGCGGCAGCACCATTAAGGCAGGAAGTGTATTATTTTATAGAGGGGGAACTCTTTCCGCATGAGGGAATGACAAAGCTTAAAGAGGGGCAGAGACCAGCCGCGCTTGCGGAAGAGCTTCTGGACGACATCTATGAACAACTGTATATATGGGTCGCCTACGACCTTACAAAAGGTTCGCCCCCGGGGTTCGGAAAACCTTTTGATGAGCCGCTTATTGTAAAAGGGTCTGGAAATCCCAATCCTGATCAGATAACCAGACAGAAACCGATTGACGGTGTTAATCCGCTGTTCTTTCGCCCCGATCCGGTGCCGGTATATATTGTTGATGATTTTGTTCCCGACGTAACCGTAGAAGAGATTTTCAGGCACGTTGATGATCTGGTGAAGAATGATTTCAGGAACGCTCTGCCGGAAGGGGATAATCCGCCGATATGGGAAACGCCGCTGATAGGCATAGCGTCTGCTGATGATCCGTTATTTGCAAGGTTTCAGGATCCTGAGGTTGAAGGAGCCGGACACAGACTGCCTCAGGAGTGGCTGAAAGGCGCCAGATCGGTGATAAGCGTCTTTCTTCCTTTCACTAAGCACATTTCCGCGCATTATACAAAACAGCAAAGGTATTCCGCTCTTGAATTTTCTTCCGGCAAATGGAACGGCTCAAAGTTTCTGAACGTTGTCCGCCGTTCGCTCATAAGATTTGCAAACAGCAGGGGCGCAGAGGCTCTGGCACCGAATATTGACCCGAGATATGATTCCGACGGATGGCGACCCTACTGGTCTGAAAGACACGTCGCTTTCGCCGCAGGGCTGGGAACGTTCGGACTTCATCAGAACCTGATAAGTGAGAAGGGTGCTTTAGGCAGGATATGCAGTGTGATAACAACGCTGAATCTGAAGCCGGCGGTTCGCCCGTATACGGATGTATACGGTTACTGTCTTTACGCTTTTGACGGAAGTTGTGACGCGTGCGTCAGAAGATGTCCGACAGGCGCAATAACCGATGCCGGAAAGGTTGACGGCAGGTGTGAGACCCACGGGAACAAGGAGCATTTTAAAGACTGGAATTACGGTTCCTGCGGACACTGTTCAACGAACATACCCTGTTCAAGAACAATTCCCGCAAAAATAAAACGTACCCTTAAATGAAAAAAGCGGGCATAAAGCCCGCTTTAAAATATTTAAATCCGTAGTGGATTAATATCTTCCGCCGCGTCCGCCGCCGAAGCCGCTGCCGCCTCTGTTACCGCCGCGTCCTCCACCGAAACCGCCGCCTCTGTTTCCGCCTTCTTCGCGGGGTTTAGCTTCGTTTACAGTGATGTTACGGTTGCCAAGCTCTGTACCGTTGAATTTTTCGATTGCTGCTTTGCCTTCGTTGTTGTCAGACATTTCAACGAATCCAAAACCTTTTGAACGGCCTGTTTCTCTGTCAGAGATGATGCGAGCTGAATCAACTGCGCCTACTCCGCTGAAAAGTGAAACGAGATCGTCTTCTGTTGTGCCGTAGCTAAGATTTCCTACATAGATGTTCATAATGAATCCTCATAAAATATTATTTGTCAAAACTATTCATGGACCGGTGCGCAAAGAACGGAGATGTACTAAATCTGTACTGAGAACTGTGGAATGAACAATTTTGCAGATAAATATTGAAGATTCAATAGAAAGCGGCATATAACTGATCAGGATCCGGTTCAAAATCCGGGTTAAATTTGCGAACAACCTACAACCGATGTATCGGTCTGACATGGTTACTATACAGCGTTGCAAATAAATAGCAAGAGGAAAAATAAAAAAATATCAATATAATAAAAAAAGCGGGCATGGAAGCCCGCTTAGATAGATTATTTATTCAGAGATATCTTAGTATCTTCTGTTTCCGCCGCCGAAACCGCCGCCTCTGGGGCCGCGTCCTGCGGGTTTGTCCTCTTTCGGTTTAGCTTCGTTAACTGTGATGTTTCTGCTTCCGAGTTCGGAACCGTTAAATTTTTCAATGGCAGCTTTCGCTTCGGCGTCGTTAGGCATTTCAACAAAGCCGAAACCTTTGGAACGACCTGTTTCCCTGTCTTTGATGATACGAGCGGAATCTACCGCGCCCATTGTTGAGAAAAGCCCAACAAGGTCTTCTTCTTTCGTCTGATAGCTGATGTTACCTACATAAATGTTCATATACAACCCTTTGACCGCATAATGGTCATTCAATGTGATTGTTCAGAATAACTCAAAAATAATACAAATCAAGTAAAATGTTGTATTGTGTAAGGGTCTTGGATAAAAAATCCTTATTTCACATCTTTAACATTGAAAAATCCTGCGGTGCTGTTAATGTAGTGTGGTAAAAAAATAGTTTATTAACAAATATACGGAGTTTCAAATATGTCTGAAAAAACATGGGAACTGAAGTGGATGGCATGGGAGATCACATCAAAATGCAACCTTAAATGTGTTCACTGCCGCTCGTCTTCAGGTATTCATTCCGCCGTTGGCGATTTCACACTTGAAAAAGCTAAAAACTTTATAGATGAGCTGACAGCTTTTGCAACACCTGTCGTTGTTCTTACGGGCGGCGAACCGCTTATGCGTGAGGACGTTTTCGACATCGCTGCATACGGCACTGAAAAAGGTCTGCGTATGGCTATGGCGACAAATGGTGTTCTTGTTAACGACGAAGTGTGTGAAAAGATGAAAGCATCCGGCATCCGCATAGTTTCTCTCAGCCTCGACGGCTCTACACCTGCCGTTCATGACGATTTCCGTCAGCAGGAAGGCTCGTTTCAGGCTGTTATGGATGCTGCGGCATACTTCCGCAAACACGAAATCAAATTCATCATTAACTCATCGTTCGCCAAACGAAATCAGCACGACATCATGGCGACCTATAAACTCGCAAAATCGCTGAAACCAACCGCTTGGTATATGTTCCTCATAGTTCCCACAGGCAGGGGAGAGGAGCTTATGAAAGAGCTTATCAGCAAAGAGGACTATGAAGAAATCCTCAACTGGCACTATGATATGGAGCGCGACGAGGATGAGATTCTGGTTCGCCCCACCTGCGCGCCTCAATATTACAGGATTTGGGCAGACCGCAGCAAAGAGGCGGGACTGGACAAAAACCGCAGAAACCTCACTTTCGGCACTGGCGGAAGCAAAGGCTGCATAGCCGGACAGACCATCGCCCTTGTGAACTCAAAAGGTGATGTGCTTCCCTGCTCATACTTCCCCGTAACTGCGGGCAACGTTTTCCAGACACCTTTTAAGGACATCTGGGACAACTCTAAGCTTATGAACGATATGCGCACCTTTAAAGATTATGAGGGCAAATGCGGCGTGTGCAAACACCTTGGCGTTTGCGGAGGATGCCGCGCAAGAGCTTATGCCGTTTCAGGCGACTACATGGCAGAGGAGCCTTTCTGCGACTATATCCCTTCCAACTATTCCTGCAAATAAATTTTCTGCGGGTGTTTTATAATGATAAAGCACCCGCATCTCCTTACCAATCTCTTTTTCACAGGCACAGTCTTTTTATCATCTTATAATGAACATTTACTGTCTTGACATGGTACAAATTATGTTTTAAAATCCCGAAGACTTAGGGGAGTCATATGAAGATAATTTCGCTTCAACTGCCTGTAAGGCTTTCAGAGGTTGATGAAAACCTCCGGAAGTTTAAAAATGGTATTTCGCAAGTTATTGATGGTGAAGATTCAATTATCATTTTGCCGGAGATGTGGGCTTGCGGGTTCGACTACCGTCGGCTGGTGGAATTTTCTGAAAGAACTCACGGTATAATAAATGAAATACAGGATATTATAAATGATAATACGCTTGTAATCTCATCACTCCCTGAGAGAAATCAAAACAAGGTTTTTAATACGGTCTATGCGGTTTCAAAAAATGGAATCGCCGCAACCTATAGAAAGAACTTCCTTTTTTCTCCTATGAAGGAGAATGAGTACATAGATAACGGCAGCGGCATTACCGTCTTTGACTTCAAGGGTGTGAAGGTCGGACTGCTTTTGTGTTATGAGGTCAGGTTCCCTGAGATGTTTCGTATGACAGCGTTTGCCGGAGCGGATATAATAACTGTACCCGCTATCTGGCCGCAGATGAAAAAGGAACACTGGCTCACACTCATGCGCGCACGAGCCATTGAGAATCAGTGTTACGTCGCAGGATGCAACACCAGTGTCATGATGGGCAAAAAAGATATGCCGTGCGGTTTTTCCGCAGCATATGATCCGTGGGGTGAACCTATGTTTGAACCCGCCGGAGAAGAGGGTGTTTACACCTCATATGCGGACGCGGCAGTTGTTGAAGATATCAGGACAAAAATTCCCAGCTTCCTTGATGCAAAGGGATTTTTTACAATAAAAGGCATTAACAGTTGATAACTACTCAAATATGGAGGAACAAATGTCCGAATTAGAGTCACGCATCAGATGTAAGAGCCTTCTCAGCAAAGTTGTTAAAGTTGAGGAGACTATCCAGTATTTCAAAGACGGAATGAACCTCGGCTGGTCAGGTTTCACACCCGCCGGCTACCCTAAAGCAGTTCCGATAGCTCTGGCTGATCATGTTGAAGCTAACAACCTTCAGGGCAAACTGAGATTCAACCTCTTCATCGGCGCATCAGTAGGCGCTGAAACTGAGAACAGATGGGCGCAGCTTGACATGATAGACCGCAGATGGCCCTATCAGACAGGTAAAGATATCGCTAAAGGAATTAACGAAGGACGCATCCGTATGGGCGACAAACACCTTTCTCTGTTCGCTCAGGATCTCGGATACGGTTTCTATACAAAAGACACTCCCTCAGGCAAACTTGACCTCGCGATCATCGAAGTTTCAGCTATCACAGAAGACGGCGGACTTGTTCCCACTTCTTCTTGCGGCGTTATCCCTGAAATTCTTATGATATGCGACAAAGTTATTCTTGAAGTTAACACTGGTCAGCCCTCATTTGAAGGCATGCACGATATCATTATCCCCGGAACCCCCCCTAACAGACAAGTGTTCAACATCACAAGAGCTGACAGCCGCATAGGTACAACTTACTGTCCTTGCGACCCCGGCAAAATCATCGCTATCGTTGAGTCTAAACACCTCGACAAAGGTCGCTCTTTCGCTGAGCAGGACGAAACTTCCGAAGCTATCGCAAACCACATCATGGAATTCTTCAAATATGAAGTTAAATGCGGCAGACTTCCCAAAAACCTTCTGCCCATCCAGTCCGGCGTCGGTTCAATAGCAAATGCAGTTGTCGGCGGTCTTGCGAAAGGTCCTTTCAGTAACCTTACAGTTTTCACCGAAGTTCTTCAGGATACAATGCTTGACCTGTTCGACTCCGGCAAACTTGACGCAGCGTCTTCTTGCTCACTTTCACTCTCTGAGAAAGAAGGTTTCCCCAGATTTTTCGCTAACAAAGCTAAATACGATTCTAAAATCGTTCTTCGTCCCCTTTCAATCTCAAACGCTCCGGAACCTATCCGCCGTTTAGGTTGCATCGCGATGAATACACCCGTTGAGTTCGACATCTATGCACACGCAAACTCAACACTCGTCGGCGGTACAAGGATGATCAACGGTCTTGGAGGTTCAGGCGACTTCCTCAGAAACGGTTTCCTGAAAATCATGCACACGCCTTCAACCCGTCCTTCTAAAACTGACCCCCACGGTATCACATGTGTGGTTCCCAAAGCTCCGCACATTGACCATACAGAGCACGATCTTGACGTTCTCGTTACAGAGCAGGGTCTTGCCGACCTTAGAGGTCTTGCACCTAAAGACAGAGCGCAGATGCTTATCGACAAATGCGTTCACCCCGAGTACAAACCGATCATTCAGGAATACTTTGACATGGCGAAGAAAGAATGTCTGGCAAAAGGTATCGGTCACGAACCGCAGCTTTTCGACAGATGCTTCAAAATGCAGCTTAACCTTGCAAAACACGGTACAATGAAGATCAAAGATTGGAACGTACCTGAAATCGTTTAATCATCGTTTGTGTACGATTCAAAAAGCCCGACTTTGTCGGGCTTTTTAGTTTATTGACAAACTGGTTAAAATTTAATGAGATTGCCGCGTCAGCCTACAGCTTCCTCGCAATGACAGCAATTTACGTCTTCGCGAGGAGCGCATGCGACGACGCGATCTCGCATTTTCCCGACTTATGACAAACTAAATTTGCACAGACTCAAATTAGACTGCTTCGGGTTAAAACCCTCGCAGAGACTTTTTTTGTCTTCGCGAGGAGCACATGTGACGACGCGATCTCGCATTTTCCCGACTTTGCCGGGCTTTTTTTATATCTCGTCAGATGTTTTCACGGTGCTGTAGAAATAGTTAAGCGCCGCCAGAAATGATTTTTGTATCTCTTCTGCTTTAACCGTTGCGCCGTCGATAACAAGGTCTCGCGTTGCACAGGCGTCGCCGACGACGGTTGTGATGTAACCGAGGTCTTTTGCCGCTCTTGTAGTGGCGTCTATGCACATGTGGGTCATCATGCCTATTATGGTCAGGTCGGTTATCCCCATGGAGTCCAGATATTCTTTAAGACCTGTTTCTATGAAGCTGTTGGGGGAATGTTTTACGACTATCTTTTCTCCATCAATGGGCTGGACCCGTCTGTTTATCCGGACACCTTCGGTGTCCGGCAGAAAGAAACCTGCTTCCGGTCTTGCCGCTATGTGCTGAATGAAGATAACAGGGAGTTTTCTTTCCCTGAATTTTTTTATCACTTCCGCCGCTTTTCCTGCTGCCGCTTCTGCGCCGGTAAGTTCCATCGAACCGCCGCTGAAATAATCATTCTGGATGTCAATTACTAACAGAGCCTGTTTCATTCCATCCTCCCGTCGGTTTTTACTGAAGGCAGTATTATCTCGAACACAGCGCCGCTGTCAGAATTGCTGACGTTCATGTCGCCGTTGTGCTTTTGTATTATCTTCTTGCACATGTAAAGTCCGAGACCGGAGCCGTCCTTTTTCTTCTTTGTGGTGAAATAGGGTGTGAATATCTTGTCCAGTGCCTCGGGATTTATCCCTCCGCCGTTGTCGGATATCCGCATTATGCATACAGCGCCGCTCTCTTCTATTTCAATGTTTATATTGCCGACAAACATTTTGTTTTTCTCTTTTACGTCCATTATGGCATCTTTTGCGTTGTTCAGCAGGTTTACCATAACATGTTTGAACTCATTCGGGTTTGCCGCGGCAAACACACTCTTTTTACCTTTGGAATCAATGGTTATGTCTATTTTCTTTTTAGCCATCGTGGGGTTGAGAAGTTTTAATATTTCTTCCGCAGTTCTGACCATATCCATTTTCATTTCAATGTTGCCCGACGGCAGTATGAAATCCATAAAATCGTTTATTGTTTCGCTCATGAACGTTATCTGCGCCATACACTTATCGACTATGTCCTCGCGGTGTTTGCGCTCCTCTTCATCCATATCGTCGTCGAGCATGTTCTGAACGTACATTGCCAGTATATTCAGCGGCTGTTTCCACTGGTGAGCCAGTGAGCTGAACATTTCGCCGAGGGTTGCCAGTTTTGACTGCTGGAAAAGCATCTGTTCCTTGATATAAAGCTGGTTTTCGTTCTCTTTCAGTTTCTCATCCAGAAATGTGTTGAGTATTATCGTTTTATGTCCGTTAAGAAACGACAGGAATATTACTCCGAATACGAGCAGTATTGTTATCGAACCACCGACAAGAGCCGCTTTGTATATGTTAAGGATATGTCTGTATTTGTTGTCGCGCTCCATTTTTACGAAATAGGCGACCTGCTGGTCGAGGATGTTTGGTATAGGCAGGAACGATGCAGTGACCTCTTTGCCGTTTATCACGGAGTGTATGGAAAATGCTTCGCCCATATCCATTCTCTCTTTGATAATCGGTTTGAATATTTCACATGCGTAGAGATATTCTTCTATACTGCCGAAAACAGTCGCGTTTTCCTGCAGGTATTCGTAGCTGATATTTTCCCGCAGATAGTTGTCGGAAAGTTCAGACTGTGCATAGTTGTATTGTTCTGACGGGAATACCGTTGAATCCACCACCGATTTTTTCACAAGGAAATCATGTATTCCCGCAGAGGTGGTGTTCATTGTGTTTGCCAGATATACGGACGAGATACTGATTTCTACACTGCCTATGTGGACTGAATTGTACACAAGAGGGTATACGAATCGGAATCCGTTGAAAATCCGTCCCTCTTCAAACCCTTCGGTATATCTTACCAGTCTGTTTGCCGCGTCTACGGTGTGTCGTATGCCCGCCAGAGAGTCTCCGTATTCGTCGGGCTTGTGCATGCGCAGGAAGCTTACCGAATCTCTGGTATGAAAATGAAGCTGTTTAAGACCAAGCTTGACTTGTTGTTCATAGATGATGCGCAGTTTTTCATACATCTCTTTTCTTATTTCGTTCTGCCTCTTTGGCGTTGCCACGTCAGCTTCCGCAAAAAGTTTGAGAATGTCCGGATTACTGTTTATCATTACGTTGTAAAAAGCGTTGGCAATGTTTCTCGCGTTTGAAATTCCTGCGTTATATGAAGAGCGGAGTGCTTCGGTTTCGTTTTTGAGATGTTCCTGAATAAAGATATCTTTGACCTTTCCTGCGCTGAAGAAAAATATAAGCTCACATACGAACAATGTGATTAAAATAATAGTTGTTTTTGTTTTCATTTACTCAGCCTGATCATCTGATATTTATTCCAGATAGTACCACATTATTCAAGTTTTTTTTGTGCAAATTCTTCTCACGTGTGTGAACCGCCGTTACACACCAAAATTTGATATAAAATGGTTTGCTGCAATATACAAGGTGGTTACGGAATTATGCGTTTTTGGCATGCAAGTTGGTACTACTAAAGCAACTAAACACATCAGGAGGATCTCAAGATGAAACGTACTTTATTGGTAACATTTGCAGTAGTGCTTGCAGCAGGAATGGCATTCGCATACGGCGGTATGGGAAGAGGATACGGAATGATGGGCGGCGGATACGGTCCCGGTTTCGGCGGCGGATGCGGTCCCTGTTCACAGTTTTATGACGAAGACGGACAGCCCCAGCAGCAGGCTCCTAAAGCAGTGACAAAAGAAGAGGCTCAGAAGAAAGTTGAGGAATTTATCGCAACAAACCTGAAAGGATATAAAATAGAAAAGACACAGGAATTTCAGGGCGGAAGATTCATGATGTATAACTTCTTTGTAAAAGATGCTTCCGGCAACAAATTTGTTCTCAGGGTTAACCCCTGGGGCAACGTTATGGGACCTTTCATCGTTCAGTGATGAAAAGGCAGGGCGGGGGTCGAAAAATCCCCGCCTTTTTTTATTTACATGTTCAGAAGTTCAAATTCCTGTAAAGCGTCTTCACCAAATTCGACTGTTTCAACATCATTTCCCTCAATGCTGACAGCCTGTCCCGCCTTCATAGTAAAAGTTTTAACATATTCAGTGTATTGTTTTTCAAGATCCGCTACATATTTGTCGTATTCACCCATCATTTTTTTTACGTAGGCTTCGTATTCATCCATGACTACTTTGTTGTGCTTTGTGAATTCACCCTCAAGTGAATCCACTGTTATGACTCCATCCTTAAGGTACACTTTACATTTGCCGTCCTGTGTCATATCAACGAGAAATTCGGTTCCTTTGACACCTATTACGGCTGTTTTAAGTCCTACTGTCACAGTCCCTGCAACTGCTCCGCGTTTTTTAATGCTGAAAATAACTTTTCCGCCTTCCGGATTGATTTTGTTGGTGGAGGTGAATGATGCTATGGAGTTTTCGGAAAGGGCTATTTTGTCGCCTGATTCAAGCACTATTACGGCGGCAGAAGCACGTTTTGCCGCAACTTTATTCGTAAGAGCTATTTCGGTGTCAGGCTGTGTTACAGGTGCAGGACGCGGAGATACGCCGTCGTAAAGCTCAACGGAGCCTGTGTATCTCTTGATAACGCCTATACTGTCCCGCGCAAAGGCAGAGAAAGGAAGTAGTAAGCATATGGTCAGAATGAGTGTGTTTTTCATATGTAACTCCTGATGTATGATAGCTCATTTATCTTTCATACATAAGTGAAAAATACCCTGTCAATGTTTGCATTATATACTATTTTAAAGAAAATAGTATGGCAACATGAACCTTCATGTGTTAAATTCTATCAAAGGAATGTACGATTACCGGAGGTAGTTTATGAAAAAACTGATCCTAATAGTTTCCCTTCTCGCTTTTATTCTGGCGGGATGCGGAGGAAAACAGGAACAACCGAAAACGCTTGCCGACCCTTGTTTTGTGGGGGCGCCCTCATGGGTTCTTAATCCCGCTGTGGAAGGTGCGCTTGCGGCTGTTGGCTCCGCTGCCAAATCTGCTGCCGGAATGCAGTTTACAAGAGACGCTGCCATGGCTAATGCCAGAAGCGAGCTTGCAAGAATGATAGATGTCAAAGTCAACACCATGATGAAAGATTTCACTCAGGTTACAGGCGTGGGCGATGCCCAGACTGTTGACAAAGTTACATCATCTGTTTCCAAACAGATAGCAAGCCAGTCACTTCAGGGTACAACACAAAAAGAGATATGGATGTCTCCTTGCGGCGAACTCTATGTTCTCGTTGTGCTTAACCCCTCAAAGGTTGCTGACCTCACAAAACAGCAGGTCACTTCCAGCCTGAAAAACGATGCCGCTCTGTGGCAGCAGTTCCAGGCACAAAAAGCTCAGGACGAACTTGACGCTGCCATCAGCAAAGAGTTTCCTCAGCAGTAACAGAGAACGTTCTCAAACACTAACGAAGGGCAGCTAGTCACTGCCCTTTTTTTATAGGTATGCATATGAATAGGATATTGACCTTAATAATACTGGCTGTTTTCTGCCTGACTTTTTCCGGATGTTTTGCCGGCAAGACCGACGGTGTCAGGCTCATAAACGGTAAACCGGAGTGGTTCTATCATCCGTCCGACGGCTCAAGCATCGGCGGGGTGGGCGTAAGCGGTATACACGTTGACGGAAAGACCGGACAGAAAACACTTGCCATGCAGAGAGCGCTGGAGGAGATAGCCCGCCAGATGGGCGTTAAAGTGCAGAGTTTTTCGTCTCTGAAATCGGTTTCCGACTCCACAGGCTCCGCAGTCAGCGGTGAAAGCAGCTCCTTTTTCACTGTAGACGGCAGCGAGGTCAAAGCACGCATTAAAGCTATGTGGGAAGACCCTTACACAGAGGAGCTATATGTCTGGATGGTGACTGAATGAAAAGATTTCTGATACTTTTTTTTGTTCTGGTCTCTTTTGCTGCATATGCCGACAGTTTTGACGATTTTAAAAAAGCCCAGACAGGCGGTTTTGAAAGCAGTAAAGAGGAATGGTCAGCATATAAGTCCGGTACACTTAAAAGCTTTGAAGTGTACAAGGATATAATGGACAAAGAATTCGCCAAATATAAGAACGATATTGCCAAAGTTTGGGACGATGTTGTCGTTTCCGATAACTATAAATGGGTTGAATATCTTAACGGCTATAGAATAAGAAAAATCGTTGATTTTGATAAAGGTATCGTCACCGTTGAGGTGGTTTCAGATAAAGCGAAGCCGGATTTCACACCTGTTGTTAAAGACCTGCTGAATGAAGATTCGGCAACGGCATTCCGCAGAGATCCCGTTACTTCAAACACCGAACAGAAGCTTAAGGAACAGGTGCAGGGCGTCACCACTGATAAGGTGAGAGCTGATCCCATAATGCAGAATCTCTATTCCGATAAACCGATGACTGACAGTCAGGTCAACAACCTTGCCAAACAGCTTGTTTCCGGCGCTGACTATTCACAAAAACCTTCGGATAAGACCGGACAGACAGTTTACAGTATGACGGTGAAACTTCCCGACGATATCTATAAAAAGGGTGCCGATGAAGTTAAACAGCATGTGCTGACATATGCCGGACAGTTCAACCTTGATCCGGCACTTGTGATGTCCGTTATATATACAGAAAGCAGATTTAACCCTATGGCAAAGTCTTATGTCCCCGCGTACGGGCTTATGCAGATAGTTCCGCAGTCGGCTGGGCTTGATGCAACAGAGTTCCTTGAGGGGACGCAGAGAGTGCTTGCGCCTTCATACCTGTATAATCCGGAAAATAATGTCAAAGTAGGTGCGGCATATTTTTATCTGCTGTACTATAAATATTTCAAGGGCGTGACCAACGATACAAGCCGGCTTTACTGCTCCATTGCGGCTTATAACACAGGCGCGGGAAATGTCGCATACGCCTTTAATAAGAACGGCGGAAAGAACAAATACAATCTGTCAGCGGCTTTGCCTGCAATAAACGCCATGTCATCCGACGAAGTCTATAACTATCTTAAGAACAATCTGAGATATGAAGAGGCGCGAAATTATATCGTCAGAGTGAATGGAAAGATAAAAGATTACAGGGAGTAAACTTATGAAAACACTAGCTGTTTTGATGATAGCATCCGCAGTTGTCTTCGGGTGTGCGGCAGAGAAAAAACCGGTTGTCAGACATAATTCCGCATCCTCACAGCAGATGATGGCGGAGGCAGCGCAACAGGAGATGGAAGAGGACATTCAGAACGGCACAGTCACACTTCGTGAGCCTGTTATGAACGTTCCGCAGACCGCAAAACCTGTAGACGAACCCAAACAGCCCCTTCCTGAAAAGAAAGTTTCCAGCGTTATGTCGCTTAAACCCGTTACAAAGTACCCCATTAAAAACGGATATCCGGAATGGTTTTATACCCCCACATACGACGGGTATATAGGTGCAGTCGGAATAGCTCCGAAACAGCCGAACGGCGGACTTTCGCAACAGAAAAGGGTTGCGCGGATGAACGCTCAGAGCGGGCTTGCGAAACAGATAGACGTTCTGGTCAAGACAGAACTAAACCTTGAATCCACCAACGTTGACCGTGCCACGGTCAAATACTATGAACAGAAACTTTCCACCCTCACAAAAGAGAGCGCAGATCAATATCTGTCAAATTATAAGGTTAAAGACGAATGGATAGACGACAGGACAGGAGAGTATTATGTTTGGATGGTGCTTGAAAAATAAATCCTGACGATAGATATAGGTATCCATATTTGCTTGCTTTTTTTAACGGAATGAATTTAAATAGAAAACATACCATCTTAAATAAAACCAAAGGTTGGTCATGAAGATTACGATTGATGACAAAGGAAGCGCTAAGGTTATACGCCCGTACGGGAAGATAGACATTCTCACATCTTCCGAACTGCGTTCAACCCTCAGCGAACTTACGAAAAAGAAAGTTATGAAGATAATAGTCGATCTTGCGCAGGTGACATATCTTGATTCATCCGGTCTTGCGACACTTCTGGAATCCCTCAAAAATCTAAAAGAATACGAAGGGAAGATGCAGCTTGCCAATGTGCCTGAAAGGATATTGAAGGTGCTTTCACTTATGAAGCTGGATCTGATATTCGACATAATTCAGGACGACACTATATAAAAAAAGCCCGCTTGCTTGAAGCGGGCTTTGCTTTTATCAGTCCTGAATGTCTGCTTTCCATCCGCTGAAAATAGAGCTTATATCGCCAGAGTGGGTTCTGAAGTCAACCAGAACAGCCGCATACAGGTGGACTATAAGGAATGCAACAGTAACGTATACCACGAAATAGTGCAGATATCTTACCCATTGGTTCGACATAATACTGAATATTGAGCCGAAGAACAAATAGTATCCGCTGTCGGTGTTTATCTGTGACCAGAGTGCAAATCCGCTGAATATCTGGAACAGGAACACCATGAATATGGCTATATAAGCGTATTGCGCCATAGGGTTGTGCGTCAGCATGTGCGGAGGTTTGTTGTTAACAAATCCGTAATATTTCAGATAGGCTATTATCATCTTTCTGTCTTCTTTGTTAAACGGGTTGTAGAAAGTGCGGATATTTGAGTATTTGTTGCCCACAACACCCCACCACATACGCGAAAGTACACTTGTGGCAAAAACCACCCCTGTAAGGTAGTGGACAAATCTTGCATAACCCATCATGTAGGGGAAATCAACCGGATTCGGTTTCAAAAACGGGTAGTGCATATAAAGTCCGGTCATTGCCAGAATTATGACGCAAAGCACGTTGATCCAGTGTGTTATACGCACGACCGCCTGCCATACATATACGAAACCCCGCGCCGGGCAGTCCTGCCGGAGGTCTTCTGCTGCTGCTATTGTTGACATGGCATCCTCCTGAATTTTTTTTATACATAAGTGTATAACTATTTTAAGGAAATATCCATCAAACCTTTGTTTAAAGCAAGGGAAATATGAACATTAGATGATATTGTCCAGCTCCGGAAGGATGACGTCAAGAAAGTATTTTACGCTGGCCAGGTCTGATTTCGCACATTTTTCTTTTATTTCAAGATATTTGCGTTTGAAGGGCGAATTGTTGCCCAGTTTGACTTCTGTGAGACATTCAAGCATTGCGTCGATGTAGTCTGCGTATTTCAGTATTCTGCCTTCAAGGGTTTCGTCTTTTCCGCTGAAAAGCAGCCCGTGATAGATTTCTTTGTAAGGTTCTTCTATATCAGACAAGAGCAGTTCGTCCACTATCATGTTCTCAATATCGGCAACTGCCGCCTTCATTTTCGGTGTTTTGTTTTTTATATGGCTGAGAATATCTCCCGTATACGCTTCTATAACGTCGTGATTGAGAGCTTTCTTATAAAGAATTTCCCAGTTCACGCTGCTTCCGTGCTGTTCTTCAATAATTCCGAGCATTTGCGCTATTTGTGTAACGAGAAACGAGTGCTCTGAAACGGACGACCGCACATGCATGAAATCGCTTGCCCATCTGCTGATGTGATTAAGTTTTCTTGCCGCAAGAAGGTATTGTCCAAGTCCCATTTCGTCCTCCCTATTATGGTATCGTATAAAAATATAAGATGTTTAGTGATGATTTTTTATTTTTGAGATGTTATATTTATAAAAAATAAAGCGTGCAGGCAAATGATATTCGATAACTTTCTGGTGGGACGCCAGCCTATCCTTGATGCGAACGAGGAAATATTCGGTTATGAGTTTTTGTTCAGAAAGGCTGGCTGCACTGAAAACAAAGCAGAAATATATGATTCGGTTGTTGCCACCTCAAGGGTGCTGGTCAACATATTCCAGAATTTCGGTATAAAAAGCCTTACAAACGGTAAATACGCGTTCATAAACATTGATGATGACATAATCGTGCAGGATGTTATTGACGTTCTGCCGAAGGACAACGTTGTTTTTGAGATAGTCGAAACCACAAACGTCAAAAAAGACGTGGTGGAAAGGATAGCGGCATATCACAGAGCCGGATATCTTTTTGCTTTGGATGATTTTGTTCTCAGTTCCGAATATTTTTCAATGTTCATGCCTTTGTTCCCATACGTTGAATATCTGAAAGTCGACATGAAAGAAAACTGCCTGATGAAAATGGAACGTGTTGAAAAAATATTCCACGGGCGGCATATGAAGCTTCTTGCGGAAAAAGTTGAAACGCGCGAGGATTTCGATTTTACGAGAGACTGCGGATTCGAGCTTTTTCAGGGGTTTTTCTTTGAAAAGCCGACAATAATGAAAAAGAAGAACATAGAACCGGGAAAGGCGACCATACTGCGTCTGCTTTCCCATCTTTCACAGAATGCTGAGCTTGACAAGATAGAAGCGGAGTTCAGGATTCAGCCGGAGCTGACCCTTAAACTTCTTAAACTTATAAATGCCTGTTCATACTGCCTTCGCAGCGAGATAATAAGCATCCGCCACGCTTTAACGCTTATCGGCAGAGAGAACATGCGCAAATGGCTCACCATCATGCTTTATGCCAGCACAGGCGGCAAAAGATTCAAATCCACCATGCTTGAAACTGCAATGCTTCGCGCGCATACTCTGGAGCTTCTCTGCGTGCGTGTTTTCGGCGAAAATTACCATGGAAGAGCCGACGCTTTCTTCATCGGGTTGTTGTCATATGTCGATGTTGTTCTTGGGATTACGAAAGAAGATCTTATGGATTCCATCAGCGTGAAACCGTTAATAAAAGAAGCAGTGCTTGACAGAAAGGGAGAAATAGGGAATCTTCTTGCTATACTTGAAGATGTGGACGACAACAATTCCGAGATAAAAAGGAATAAGCTGGCAGTTCTGAAGCTCACCGAAGAGGATATCAGCGATATCAAATTCAAAGGGCTTGACTGGCTGGCGGAACAGCAATCCGTTTACAACAGCATCTGAAAGCACTATACTTGTCCTGAAGGCGGGATATGGCAAAAACATCAAAGTGTTCCGGTAAAAATATCATAGTCGAAGACTCAAAATGTGCCCAGTGTGTCCATCTCAGACGGCTGCTTATACCGGAAATGAAAACCTGCTTCAGCCTTAAATGCGCTGCGGCGGATAAATATATGAAAACACCAAGAAAATCCTGCACCATGTTTGAACCGGAGACATGGGAGAAATTTCTCGATATCGGAGATGAAGATGAGAATTGAATATTCTAACAAGGTAATAAAAAAACTTACGGTCAAAGTTACTGATAAACCCGGATTTTTAGGTCAGCTTACAACTGTAATCGGCAGATGCGGCGGGCTTATCGGCGAGGTGTCCACTGCGCACCTTGGGAAAGGATACAAAATACGCGCCCTTGACGTTTATGCAGAAGATGAAAACGCTCTTAACGACATGTTCGCCGCCATTAAAACACTTGAAGGGGTTGAGCTTGTTTCTGTCACAGACATTGTTGAGGAAACCCATGAGGGCGGAAAGATAGAGATACGACCTACTGTGAGTATCAACAGTCTGGACGACCTGCGCATTGTTTATACTCCGGGTGTTGCGTCAATCTGCCATAAGATACATAAGAATCCGGCTCTTGCCCGCAGATTTACAACCATCAGCAACAACGTTGCTATAGTTACAAACGGAACCGCCATACTTGGTCTCGGCGACATAGGACCTGTTGCGGGGATGCCTGTTATGGAAGGAAAGGGGATGCTGTTCAAGATACTTTCGGGGATTAACGGCATACCGATACTTCTTGATACCAAAGACCCTGAAGAGATAATAAACACCATTAAGCATATTTCTCCTACTTTCGGAGCCATTAAACTTGAAGATATCAAAGCTCCCGAATGTTTTGAGATAGAAGAAAAACTCGACGCAATGCTCGATATCCCCGTAATGCATGACGACCAGCACGGAACAGCCGTTGTTGTACTTGCCGCGCTGCTCAATATAGCAAAATATACGTTTATCAACCTTCGCGAGTCAAGCGTGGGTATTATAGGTCTCGGCGCCGCCGGAACAGGCATCATGAAGCTGCTGAAAGCATACGGCGTGAAAACTTTCAACGGTGTCGACCTTGACGTTTCAGCTATGGAGAGATTTGAAACTCTCGGCGGAAACAGAAAAGACCTGCGCGGTGTAGTTGCTGAGTCAAGAATTGTGATTGCCACCACAGGATGTCCGAACCTGATTACTCCGGACATGGTTCAGGAAGGGCAGGTGATTCTTGCTCTTTCAAACCCGAATCCCGAAATAGACCCTGATGTCGCCGTCAAACACGGTGCTATATTTGCCGCCGACGGTAAATCAGTCAATAATGCGCTTGCTTTCCCTGGGCTTTTCAAAGGCGCTCTGACAGCAAACGCAATAACAATAAACGATCAGATGAAAATAGCCGCTGCGAAGGCGATAGCTGCGTTCGCACTGGAAGGCGACCTTGTCCCTAACATCCTCGATAAAAACGTCCACGATGCAGTTGCAAAAGAAGTTGAAACCGCCGCATACCGCTCCGGAGCAGCAAAATTCATAGATGAATAATGCATTGTGGAAATTATGAAATTAATTTGTTATACTTTGTCTTACCGTTAACAGATTAATTTTGGAGGATCGTATGAAAAAGTTTTTTCTTTTCATTGCAGCCGCGCTTTTTGCGGTTTCGCTGGTTCCGACTGCATTTGCTAAAACTTTCGTAACCATAGGTACGGGTGGCGTTACCGGTGTCTACTATCCTACCGGCGGTGCTATCAGCCGTATGGTAAACAAAAAATCCGACGTATACGACATTAAATCCACTGTAGAATCAACAGGCGGTTCTGTTTATAACGTTAACGCTGTTATTGCCGGCGACCTTGAGTTCGGTATTTCTCAGTCAGATATTCAATATCAGGCTTTCAAAGGTCTTGAATCGTGGAAAGACAAAGGTCCCCAGAAAAAACTTCGTTCAGTTTTTTCTCTTCACCCTGAAATAGTAACTATAGTTGCTACCGAAAACAGCGGAATCAAAAAACTTGCCGACATGAAAGGTAAAAGAATCAACATCGGCAACCCCGGTTCCGGTCAGTACATCAACTCCGAAGATGTTTTCGATGCGGCAGGTCTTAAATTTTCCGACGTTAAAGTCGAGAAAGCGAAAGCCGTTGAATCACCCGCTTTGCTTCAGGATGAAAGAATTGACGCTTTCTTCTATACTGTAGGTCATCCCAACAGCAACATCAAAGAGGCTACATCCGGTCGTATTAAAGTACGTTTCGTACCCGTTGAAGGAGCTCAGGCTGACTACCTCATTAAAAAATTCCCTTACTATGTAAAAACTTATATCAACATTAAAGATTATCCCACAGCATCAGGCGATGGTAAAAACGTTCCTGCTGTCGGCGTTAAAGCAACACTGGTAACTTCTTCCGACGTACCGGATAAGGTTGTTTACGCTATCACTAAAGAAGTATTTGACAACTTCGACGAGTTCAAGACCCTTCACCCTGCATTTGCCAACCTTACAAAACAGGAAATGCTTGAAGGTCTGACTGCTCCCGTTCACCCCGGCGCGCTTAAATATTACAAAGAAGCCGGACTGGACAAGTACATCAGTTCTAACCTCAGATAATTTTTCAAAAATCAATTCAGCGGGGTCGGTTTTCCGACCCCCGTTTTATTTACTCGAAAGAGGTAATCTATGTCTAAAACTCAACGCACCGCAGAAGAGATACTGCGGGAAGAAACTGGAGAGATCAGATCCACGGGGCGGTTTGAAAAAGGACTCATCGGAGTTATTGCTATCGCCTGGGCAATTTTTCAGCTCTCTCTTGCCAGTTTTCTCATCCTCGACGGAACAACCATAAGGGCTGTCCACCTTGCATTTGCAATCTCTATTCTTTTTCTCAGCGTACCAATGTTCAAACGCCCTAAAAAATGGATGGGCTTTTTCAGCGCTGTGCATAAAATTCCTTTCATCGACTATATATTTGCCGCGGCAGGAGCATTTGCGGCTGTTTACGTAATTCTCGATCAGGAAGGTCTTGCCATAAGAGCAGGCGATCCTTCCACAACGGATGTTGTCGTAGGTTTTCTGACCATATTTTTCCTGCTTGAAGCGACAAGAAGAGCAATCGGTCCCGCACTTGTTATAATTGTTCTCATATTTACGGGTTATTCTTTTTTTGGACCCTATATGCCTGATTTCATGGCGTTCAAAGGCGTTTCGATGAATAAGTATCTGAATCAGATATCCCTTTCGTCTGAAGGCATATATGGTATCCCGCTGGGTGTTTCCGCATCAATAGTTTATCTTTATGTTCTGCTGGGTGCCATGCTGGATAAGGCGGGTGCAGGTAAGTTTTTTATAGACCTTGCGCTTTCTCTGCTCGGCAGGTTCAAGGGCGGTCCCGCAAAAGCGGCGGTAGTTGCCAGCGGCTTCACAGGGCTTATCTCCGGTTCCAGTGTCGCTAACATCGTGACCACAGGAACGTTTACGATTCCGCTCATGAAAAAAGTGGGCTATCCCGCGACAAAAGCTGCCGCCACAGAGGTTGCCGCCAGTACAGACGGACAGCTTATGCCCCCTGTTATGGGTGCGGCGGCGTTCATCATTGCGGAATATGTAAACGTACCCTATATCGACGTCTGCAAGGCGGCTATAATCCCCGCATTTGTTTCGTATTTTGCATTGTTTTATGTTACACACCTTGAAGCGTCAAAGCTCGGCATGAAAGGACTTCCGAAAGAGGAGTGTCCTAAATTCTTTGAAACTGTCAAACGCGGATTTCATTTCCTCATTCCGATCTTCATTCTCATATTTGAGCTTGTTGTATTGAGACATTCACCGGAAAGAGCGGCTTTTAACGCTATTTTGCTTCTGATAGGCATTATATTTGTCCGCGAGATAGCCAACTTCGCAAAAGGCGAACAGAAAAGCATCATCGGTATCTTTAAAAAATCAATAACTCTTGTCGGACAGGGTTTTATAGCAGGTTCGCGCAATATGGTCTCTGTTGCTCTGGCAACAGCGGCGGCAGGTATAATTGTCGGTATCGTCGGCATGGGCATCGGCGGTATGATAACGCAGATAGTCGAGACGCTTTCACAGGGCAACGTATTTGTCCTTCTGATTATAACTGCAATTGCCAGTATGCTTCTGGGCATGGGGCTTCCCACCACTGCGACATATATCGTTATGGCATCACTCACAGCGCCCATCATCGTTGAGCTCGGTGCAAGCTACGGACTTATCGTGCCTCTTATGGCTGCGCATCTTTTCTGCTTCTATTTCGGTATCCTTGCAGACGACACACCGCCTGTGGGGCTTGCGTCCTATGCGGCGGCGGCACTTGCCGGATCTGACCCGATACCGACAGGTATTCAGGGCTTTCTGTACGACCTGCGCACAGCCATAATACCGTTTATGTTCATATTCAACCACGACCTGATTCTTGACAACATATACAGCTGGCCGCTCGCCATACTCATCTTTACGATGGCATGTCTGGGTGCCTTTGCCTTTACGTCTGTCATACAGAAATGGTTCATAACGAAGAATAAAATGTGGGAGATACCGATTCTGCTGGTATCCTCTCTGCTTCTTTTCAATCCTTCGGGCATACACGATATGCTCGGATACCATATTGACGATAAATATATTATGTATATCCCCGGACTGCTCCTTCTGGCGCTTGTTTACGCGGGACAGAAATTCAGAATGAGAAAGGCTGTCGCATGACAGCCTCAGACAGATGACAAAGTCAGTAAAATGGGAGATCGCGTTGTCGATTTATTCGATAAATAGTTTAAAGTGGACTCATTTCAGCAAGCTCGGTACAGAAACATTTGCAAAAATAGGCAAATGTTTTCAGCCTTCGGCTAGTGCTCCTCGCGAAGACAAAAAAACGTCTCTGCGAGGAGCACTAGCCGAAGCAGTCTAATGTGAGTCTGTGTAAATTTAGTTTGTCAACAATCAAAGGCTGTCGCATGACAGCCTTTTTTGTTGCTAAAAAGCAAAAAGATGAATACTGTAGCTGAAAACAGGGGGTAATAATGCTTAACAAAGAACTGGTTTTCATTCTTGAAAACGGAAAGAACGCTCTGGTGATAAACCTGAATAATTTCAACACCATAGAGTTTGACGACGCCAATATGTCGGTTATGATCGACCACGGAACATCAGAAAGAAACGTGGACTTTGATAATAAAAAATCATATTCTGAATTCAAAGCTCAGATAGTGGGGGCTTTGATAGAGGAAGAAGAACAACAATAAGCAGAGGCAGAGTGCGGAGCTGAATGCTCCGCTTTTTTTTCGCCTTCTTTTAATATGATATTGACAATCAGTATCATCTATGTAAGATATCTCTGGTTACATTATTACATGTAAAAGGAGGTTGCTATGGGAAGCATAGGACTTTTTTACGGATCAAGCAGCGGGGTAACGGAAACTGTTGCGCAGAAAATTGCTGCGGCGCTTAATTCAAAGGGTTTTGTTGTGGATGTTATTAATGTTGCGAACGCGTCTAAAAGCTCTTTTGAAAAGTATGACAAACTTATCCTCGGTTCATCAACATGGGGTATGGGTGATCTTCAGGACGACTGGGAAAATATCATGGGTGATCTTGAAGACGTGGATTTCAACGGAAAGACAGTTGCGTTTTTCGGCACAGGTGATCAGGAAACCTATGCCGATACTTTCCTCGATGCCATGGGAACTATTTATGAAAAGGTTGTTGACAGCAAAGTGAATATTGTCGGGTGCTGGCCTGTGGAAGGTTACAGTTTCGGCGATTCAAAGGCTGTCGTGGACGGCGAATTCATCGGGCTTGCCATTGACGAGGACAATCAGTCTTCCATGACAAAAAAACGAATTGCTGACTGGGCTGAGATGCTCACATCGCAGATGGCATAAGCATTTAAAAAGAGAGACTTCTTCTGATAAAACAATAGCCCCTTAGAAAAACTAAGGGGCTATTTCTGTCAGAAAACCGGTATCAGTTTCCCTCCTCCCGTCAATGTAATCTCTTTTCCGCCTGTCCAGTTATTCATTGAATCGTTTCCGTCGTAATAGATATTGAAACCGTTACTGTTTATGTTTGCCAGCGTCTTGTCATCATTGCGGAACTCAGTTAAATAAGTGTCCGCTGTAAGGTTCCATTTTGCGCCTTTTTCCAGTGAAAGAGATATGAATCCGGCGGTTTTATCAGTGTTTGCCGAACCTGTCCAGACAGTTGATCCTTTCAGATAAGTTTTGACACTGCTTAAGCCGTCGCAAAGAATATTGCCCGCAGTGTTTGTATCTGTCACTGTAAAACTTGCTTCGGAACCGTTGCTGCCTGTTCGTCCCCATCTGTCCGCCGATGCCCGGAAGAGGGTGTTTGCACTGTCTTTATTTGTTATTGAGGTATGGTTTATCATGAATTCGGCTTTGGTGTTCGTCGTGTAAAAGACCGCACCTTCATATGATGTTATGCTCCCGCCGCTCATGGTAAAACGGCTCTCTCCCACCTCTGCATCACCGGAGAAGCTTTGGTACAGCATCACGCCGTTTCTTCTGTAACATGTCATTTCGCTGTCAGTTACTGATACGCTGTTCTTTCCTTCGATAACGGCACATTCCGCACCAGTCGATTCGCCTTTGACATTTTTAACGGATATATTGCCTGTTGAATATATTGACGGCGAGCCTTCGCCTTCTGTTTTAAGAGTACCATTTTCAACCGTGACCGTGCCGCCGCCTCTGTCTGTTGCAAGAGCCGCGCTGTGTGCGCCAAGTGTGCTGATGTTGACATCTTTAGCGGTGATACTTCCTTCTCTTGTCGCGTGCAGTCCTCTTGATGAGTTTGCAGAGGTTTTTATATCAATGCCGTTAATGTTAATTCCGGCAAGTTTTCCAACGGCAACAACAGCATTGGCTCCTGCGGCATCCGTTGTGATGCTTGTTTTATCCATATTAAGCGACGACCTGCCGATAACAACCACGGCAGAATTTATTCCGTAAAAACTGCTGGATTCCTCATCGGCGGTACTGCCTTTTTTAGTGATAATGGTCTGATTGAGATTCAGTTCACCATTTATTTTAACCACGACAGCAGACTGATCAGGTTGTGTTGCGTCGTATGTTTTTCCTGTTTCTGTTTCGGAAGTTCCCTGAACCACATAGACACCCTGTATCTTTTCCAGCACAGCTTTGGCAGTTTGTATTTTATTTCTGAAACCTTCCTTAGGTGGTCCCTGACGGTTCCCGTCAGACGGAGGCTGTCCGCCGCTGCCCATTGGCGGCATCCCTCCACGCTGTGATCCGAAACCGACACCGATTCCCATTTCAGATCCCGGTCCGTAATTTCCGGCACGCGCATTGAAAGTGACCGAAGGGTCGTTCTCTTCGTCATATCTGCCCGCACAGCCAAAAACGGCGGCGCTCAGACATACTGCGATAATCATACTGATTGTTTTCATATGTACCCCATATCAAATATATGAGTAATAAGTATCATACGAATAAATAGATATTATGCCGGAAAAAAGGGATTGGAATGGAATAAGCCCCGCCTGTTAAGCGGGGCTTGAAATAATTTATTATGCGCCGATCATTATTTTTTCGACATCGCCTGCCACATCACCGATGAGCTTGATATCGAAGTTTTCGACAAGCACTTTCGCCACGTTGGGAGAAAGGAAAGCGGGAAGGGTCGGTCCGAGGCGGACGCCTTTCACACCGAGGAAGAGCAGGGCGAGAAGCACTGCTACAGCCTTCTGCTCATACCATGCTATGTCGAATGAAAGAGGAAGTTTGTTTATGTCGTCGAGTCCGAATACCTCTTTCAGTTTAAGGGCGATAACTGCAAGCGAATAGCTGTCGTTGCACTGACCTGCGTCAAGCACTCTGGGGATTCCGCCTATGTCGCCGAGGTTCAGTTTATTGTAACGGTATTTCGCGCAGCCAGCAGTAAGGATGACCGCGTCTTGAGGCAGATTTTCAGCCACTTCTGTGAAATAGTTTCTCTCTTTATGTCTTCCGTCACAGCCTGCCATGACGACGAATCTCTTGATCGCACCCGATTTGACCGCTTCAACAACTTTGTCAGCAACAGCCATTACCTGTGCGTGTGCGAAACCGCCCACAATTTTGCCGGATTCTATCTGTGTGGGTGCAGGGCAAGTTTTAGCAAGTGCAATTATTTCGCTGAAATCTTTCTGACCGCCGTCTTTTCTGTCGGCGATATGTTTAAGACCGGGATAGCCTGCCATGCCAGTTGTAAACATTCTGTTTCTGTAAGAATCTCTTACAGGCACAATGCAGTTGGTAGTCATAAGGATTGGACCGTTGAATGATTCAAATTCCTTGTCCTGTTTCCACCATGCGTTTCCATAGTTACCCACGAAGTTATCGTATTTCTTGAATTCGGGGTAGTAGTGCGCAGGGAGCATCTCGCTGTGGGTATAAACATCAACGCCCGTACCTTTTGTCTGCTCCAGAAGGTCTTTAAGGTCTCTCAGGTCGTGACCGGAGATAAGGATGCCGGGTCTTGCGCCCACGCCGATGTTAACCTCTGTCACTTCGGGGTTGCCGTAAGTTGATGTGTTGGCTTTGTCGAGCAGAGCCATTGTTGTAACGGCTATTTCGCCGGTTTTCATGATAAGAGCAATAAGCTCGTCAACAGAGAGGTCTTTCGTAGCGCCTGCAAGTGCCTTGAACATGTGGTCATAGATTGCTGTGTCCTCGTAACCGAGAACGTATGCGTGGTCGGCATATGCCGCGACGCCCTTAAGACCGTAGATAAGAAGTTCGCGCAATGAGCGGATATCCTCGTTTTCCTGTGAAAGAACGCCGAATGAACCGCCTTTTGCTATTGCGTCTTCCATACTGGCGGGAATCCAGTTTGCGCAGTCGCAAGTTACCGTAGTGCCTGAAACGGCTTTCAGCTCATTGCGAAGTTTAACGCCTTCAAGGATAAGTTCATAGATGCGTGCATCGTCAAAGTTTGCGTTTGTGATAGTGGCGAAAAGCGCCTGAGATACGAAACGTCCGTATTTTTTATCGGCGTTGGTGTTTTCGGCATAAAAGGAGATGCCTTTCAGTGTATAGACCAGTGCGTCCTGAAGAGCCGCACAGGTGTCCGTTTTTCCGCAGACTCCTCTAACCGTGCAGCCTGTACCTTTTGCTGCTTCCTGACATTGAAAACAGAACATGCTCATAATGTTGTCCTCCTGTTGTTATTGCTCATAGGAGGACAATAATGCATTTGCGTGCAGAATAAATTGAGCTATGTCAAAAAAGCACTTCTTTTCGTTATTATCTTAAAAATAATGTTACGCAGGCACTTTCTTGATTAATAGACCAATATGTTGTAACATGAACTATGAGTGAAATAGATAATATCTTTGAAAAAGATAAACTTAACAGAAAAGAGACAATAGAAAATCTTACAAATCTGGCTAAGAATACAGAGGAACCATTTGTCCTGTGTATTGATGCTCCTTGGGGGGGTGGAAAAACTTTTTTTGTTGATTTATGGCAAGAATATCTCAATGGGCAAAATGCAAAAAGTATTAAGTTTAATGCATGGGAAAACGACTTTTCAAAAGAACCATTTATTTCTCTTATGGGAGAGATCACTTCTCAAATTATTGAAACAGATGCTGTAAGTGAGATAAAAGATAAGTTAATAGAATCAGGTAAAAAAGTAATTTGGAACGGACTAAGGATCGGAGTTAAAGCACTAACTGCTGGTGTGTTAGATTTGAAAGAAGTGCGGGATTGTCTCCCAGATGGTACTTTAGATTCTATTGGTAATGATGTAAGTTCTTTAATTGAAACTACAATAATAGAGTATGCACAACAAAAGCAGACAAGAGATGATTTTAAAAATATCCTTGAGAAATACGCAGAAAAAGTTAAAACAGAAACGGGATTTCCTCTTATATTTTTTATTGATGAACTTGATAGATGTAGACCTGATTATGCCGTTGAGTTATTAGAATCTGTGAAACATCTATTTTATGTAAAAAATATTTTCTTTGTTTTGTCTGTGGATTACAAACAATTATCAAATTCAATTAAAACACTCTACGGTTATAAAATGGATTCTGAAAGATATCTGAAACGCTTTATAAATGTATTGTTTCATTTGTCTAATGATAATATTAAAAATTACCTATCTTTATTTGATACAAGAGATTATTTGAATACTCAATATTGTAAAAATTTTAAGTTAGATTTCAAAGAGTATATTATTGCATTAAATTTAAATCCGAGAGATGTACAGAGACTTTTTGAAATGTTGGATTTGATATATAAGGTAAACACGGATAAAGAAATATTATGTTCTGCACACATGCTGTTGTTTTTGATTGGATTAAAACAAAGCAATTTGAAAATGTATGGTGATATAATTAATAATGCAAATAAATTTTATGAAAAAAACAAAATATTAACTCCAGTTATATCAAAAATGGGACAAAATCTAAAACGATACACTTCCTCTTTGTTATATATACTTACATCCGATAATAACACCATTTACGAATACATTGAAACTCTAGAATATTCCATGCGTCGTTACTATGAAGACCTACTGCACTTTCATCAAAATGTTCAACTCATTCAACTAATAAAAGTTATTGAATTTGCATCAAAATTTTCCAGTCATTAAAACTGAAATTTCACTCTGAAAAGCTGACCGTATCTGTAAAGCGTCATTACGGTTTCTGTTCCCATGTTATCCATTATATAGCTGTTCAGGTGGTTTATATCCTTTATTTCAGTGTCGTTTATAGCGACCAGAACGTCGCCTTCGTGTACAGTATCAGCTATTCCGGTGGAAGCTACGGTCAGATAGTCTTCTTTCTGCGTGAATGTCAGCCCGTATATGTTGCGCAGAACGCTAAGTCCGTAATTATTAGGGTAGCTTGTCAGAAGTATCTGCCCTTTAAATGTCTTCGTACCGCGTTCAACAACAACCTGAACTGCGGAGCCGGGGGGATAGCTTCTGAGCATGTTGCTCATGGCAAGTATTGATGAAACCGGAAGTCCGTTCACCTGCAATATTCTGTCGCCGGATCTCATGCCGATGCCCTCAGCGTTGGAGCCTTTTTCCACGCGAGTCACGATGAGGCTTATGCTGTTTTTGTCCTTGACCTCTTTTGCGGTGAATCCCATGTATCCTGCAGTTACCTTTCCGCTTTTAAGAATTTCCGGCAGAACGCGAACCGCCGTGTTTATGGGGATTGAGAAACCGATGCCCTGAGCCTCCTGAACAACTGCGGAGTTGATACCGATTACCTCTCCGTCAAGGTTTATCAGAGGACCGCCGGAATTGCCGGGGTTGATGAGCGCGTCGGTCTGTATGTAAAGTGAGTATCCGTTGCCGATATTGAGTATGCGTTTTACTGAACTTACAACGCCAGTAGTTATGGAGCTGTTAAGTCCGTAAGGGTTGCCCATAGCTATAACGGTTTCGCCGAGCATTGCACCGTCGCTGTTGCCTATTTTGACAGCGGGGAATTTTCCCGCGGTGATTATTTTAAGCACTGCAATGTCGAGTATCTTGTCGCCGCCGACCAGACGCGCTTCATAGCTTTTGTTATCTGTTGTTATTACATATATCTTTGTGGCGGATTCAATGACGTGGTAGTTTGTTATGATGGTTCCGTCTGTGCGGACTATAAAACCCGAGCCGAGACTTTGGGTCTTGTATGTTCTGTCGTATCCGAAAAAGTCGTTAAGGTAGTTTTCGCCATGGGGTGTTTCCTGTCCGAAAGGTCCCACGGATGTGCGCACCAGCTTTTCTGTCCTGATGTTTACGACGGAATTTTCTATGTTTTTAACGGCTGCGACAACAGGTGAATATCTGTTGCTGCCCTCTTTGGGCGGTGCCGTAGCTTCCGTCTGCTGCGCTGCCGCATCCTGCGGAGTTTGCTGATCCTGTTTTTTCTCCTCCCCGCATCCGAATATCATAAGGATCATGGCAATGAACAGTAGTAACTTTTTCATATAACGCCCTTCATTTTTTTGATTATCTAAAGAATATATTTGAACAGGCGGATTAATTCAAGTATTCTGTTTAAATGTCTGTTAAACACTTTTTTGAGGCGGGAGGCGAGCTTGAAAAAGCTCTCCCCAGATATCGCAAACGACAGGCGCAGATAGACGCCTCAGAATTTATTTATTCATCTATGGAAAGCCGTGTCCCGGCTGTTCTGGAAGCCCCTACGGGTTCCGGAAAGACCATGGCGTACCTTGTTCCCTCCTTCGAGCTGAACAGGCGAATCATAATTTCCACCAAAACGAAACAGCTGATGTCGCAGATAGCCGGAAAGGACATCAATTCCGCCCGCAGGATATTCGGAGACGATAAATACGTTGCCGTTCTTAAGGGGCGCAAGAACTATTTCTGTCATTTCCGCTTTTTCAAACTGCTGTATCCGCACCCGGGAAAATACGAAAAGGTTATGGAATGGTACGAGTCCGTCGCCAGACAGGAGATAATAGAAATGCCTGTCGGGCTTTTCAACATGGCAGAGATAGAGAATATGACCACTGATTCGTGGATGTGCACAGCGTCCAAATGCGAATTCTATGATATCTGCTCATTTTACCGCGCAAAACAGAACGCCAACGATGCGGATATCGTTATCACTAATCACTATCTGCTTATGAGTGATTTTGCTTTGAAAGCCGAGAGCGAACATGCAAGCATCTTTGATTTTGCAGATCATATAATAATGGACGAGGCGCACTCAATACCCGATATATTTCCCAGATTTGCAGGAACTGAGCTTTCTCTGCGCAGTTTTCTGCGCGTGATGAACGAAAATCGTCCGGTATTTGACCCGCGCGAGATAGAAATAACCGCAGGGATGCTTTCAGGACTGCTTGAAGATATAACGGAGCGCCGCTATACATCTGAGATAAAAGACAGGCTGCTCGGCTATATCGGGTTTGCCAACAAGGCGATAGGCGAAAAAGACGTTGACGACCTGAAACAGATAAGCAAACGCCTGAACGAGAAGGCGGAGAGCGTTCTCGGCGATGGTGACGGCGTGCGGTTTGCCGATACGGAGCGTGGCGATATCATTTTGCAGTATATTCCGTTCGATGCATCTGAAAAACTGCGTGAGGGATTGAAAAATTCGTGTCTGTCACCTGTATTTGTCAGTGCAACTCTTTCCGTTAAAGGCAGTTTTGAATATTTTCTTAATGAAACCGGATATTCAGAGGACGAGGTTCAGGCGAGGAGCCTTGAGCCTGTTTTCAACATGAGCGAACAGGGCAGGCTGTTGGTTAAGGATTGCGACGACGCATTCTATGAGGAGCTGGCTCTCAAGGCGAAAGGCTCTGTTCTTGTCATATGCAACAGTGTTTCCCGTATGCATAAAGTTACGAAATTATTGAAAAATATCATACCCGAAAGGGTTTTCGCTCAGACAGAGATAGATATCAGCGATACGGAAGGACTTACAGATGCTTTCTTTGTCGGGTGCGCCGTCTTTCGCGAGGGTATGGATTTTGCACATACGGGCATCTCATTTGTCGTGCTTGATAAGCTTCCGTTTGAATACTTTGAAGACATAGTTCTTAAAGAACGCGCCGCGTCTTTGAAAAATAAAGGGCTTGACCCTTTTAAAGACTATTTTTTACCACGGGCTGTGATATACTATCGACAGGCAGTTGGAAGACTGCTTCGTCACGAGGATGATCACGGAGTCTGGGCTATTCTGGACAGCCGTATCGAGACCAAAAATTATGGAAAGTATTTCCGTGATGTGTTAAATAATGTACCGAAGATAGATTCAATTGATGATGCGGTTCGTTTTCTGGAGGTTGCTGATGAAACGGATTAAAGTCGATTATAACTACGTCATGGACAAATTTGTTGCAGGCGGACTCAGCGAGGAAAAACTCGATGAGTACAAAGAGAAGGCAAAGCTTGGGCTTTCACGTCTGCTTCGCATGTCCGATGACGGTCAGGCGGGATTCATCGGACTGCCGGAACAGAACCTTGCACCCATCAAGAAATTCGCCAAAGAGATAAGCGGTAAGTTCAACGACCTTATAGTTATAGGCATCGGCGGCAGCTCACTCGGTGTAGAGACCGTATGCAATGCAATGCTGCCCTTTGGGTATAATGCACGTTCGTTTGCAGAACGCGGCTGTTTTCCCCGCGTTTGGGTGGCTGATAACGTTGACCCCACAAAGATAAGCTCAATTCTTTCAGAATGTCAGCCGGAGGATACTTTTGTATGCATCATAACGAAATCCGGCAGTACGGTTGAAACTGCGGCAAACTTCGGCATAATCTACGAATGGCTTATGGCAAAGGTCAAAAATCCGAAAAAACAGATATGTGCCATCACTGATCCGGAAAAGGGCGCTCTGCGCGCCATGGCAAACGAAAAAGGTTTCGTGTCGTTCGATGTTCAACCCAACGTGGGCGGACGTTTCAGCGTTCTGTCGCCTGTGGGGCTGATTCCTGCGGCAATATTGGGGCTTGATATTGACAAGCTGCTGGAAGGCGCTATGTCAGTTCATAAAGACAACTACGAACAGATACTTACACTGTCCGCTATATATATGTATTTCATGGATATGGGCAAAAACATAAACGTTATGATGCCTTATTCTTCAAGACTTGTCTCTTTTGCCGACTGGTACTGCCAGCTTTGGGGCGAGAGCCTTGGCAAAAGCAGAACAATAGACGGAAAAGAAATCGCTTTCGGCACAACTCCTGTCCGCGCGACCGGAACAATAGATCAGCATTCTCAGGTTCAGCTTTACAAAGAGGGACCCAACGATAAGGTCTTCACATTTATAGAGGTTCTGAACCACGACAAGGACAGAAAGATAACTTCTCCATATGAAGCGTACGATTACCTGAACGGTCACGGTATGGGAAACCTCTGCAATATTGAACTTAAAGGAACGGAGGCGGCTCTTAAAAATGCCGGCAAACCTTCCGTTAAGATATCTCTCGATCTCGTTGACGAATTTACGATAGGCGGACTTTTTATGATATGGCAGTATATTGTCCCTGTGATAGGTCTCGCCTGTGACATAGATCCCTTCGACCAGCCCGGGGTGGAAGAGGGAAAAGACTACGCATACGCGCTTCTGGGCAGAAAAGGCTACGACGCTACCAAAGCAAAATTCACGGAGATTTACAAAAAACAGGATGATTTTATCGTTTGAGAAAAAGCTGTCTGCAAGACTTGGTGAACTGAACGGTAAAAAACTGCTGGTGGCGCTCTCCGGCGGCAAGGATTCGGTGTCTCTGCTGCACTTTCTTAAAAAGAATGAAGGAATAAAGAGTTATCAGATAGCCGCGTGTCATGTTAACCACATGTACAGAAAGACCGCGTGGTGGGACGAGAAGTTCTGCTCTGACTATTGTAGAAAACTGTCAATACCGTTCATATCATACAGGTGCGACGTTCCCAGATACTGTGCCGTGAAAAAGCTTAGTTTTGAACACGGCGCAAGAGTTATTCGCTACAGAGCGCTGCAAGGTGCGGCGGTTCATTTCGGCTCCGACCTGATACTTACGGCGCATACGAAAGACGATGTTGTCGAAACGTTCTTCATTCAGGCGGTGCAGGGAGCGTCCGCGTTCTCCCTGAAAGGTATAAACGATCGGGACGGTCAGCTTTGCAGACTGATGCTGGACATTTCCTCCGAAGAAATTTATGAGTACCTGAACAAATATGGCATTGCCTATGTCATTGATGAGACCAATAATGATGAGAAATATCTTCGCAACTTCATCCGTAAAAACATAACGGCGAAGCTGGCAGAGTTCAGAAAAGGATACGAAGACAACATTGTCTCTATTATGAAAGACAATATCAGGTTCGATAACTATTTGGCGGACAAGCTCGAACCGCTGATAGAAAAGGCGGAGACAGATGTTTTGGCTGTCCGGACAAGTGTTTTCGGCGGGCTTTCCGAGCTGGAGCAGGAATATGTCCTGCATCGGATGGCTTCTAAATGTTTCCGGTTCGAGCGCAGGCATCTTATTGAGATGCAGAAAATACTGGACAACGAATTTTCCGTGCGCGGCGATATGCCCGACGGATTTAAATTTGAAAAGAGCGACAAATACTTAAGATTGTTCCATGGCAGAAACGTAGCCCCTTTTGAGATACATAAACCTGCCGGAGCGGACAGAGTTGTCGTCCCGCAGACTGGAAAAGAACTCCGGTTCGCAGATAAATGGAAAGAAAAGGAACTTCTGATACGCAACAGGCGTGTCGGCGACAGAATAAAGATGAAAAAGGTCAAAGATGTCTTCATAGACAGGAAGCTTGACCTCTACACAAGGGATACCGCACTAATAATTCTTGAAAAAAATGTGATCGTATGGGTTGAAAATATCTCACATGATGGTACTATAACCCTTTATGTGAAATGATACGGGGGAGATGGATTTGAAACCGCACATTCTTAAAGAGATGCTGAGTGAAGAAGTGATAAAAAAGAGGGTCGCAGAGCTTGGAAAGCAGATTAGCGCCGATTACGCGGACAAGAATGTTCTTGCCGTGGGTGTGCTTAAAGGCTCTGTCATTTTTATGTCAGACCTTGTCAGGGAGATGGAAGGTTCCAACGTTGAGATAGGTTTCCTCGCTGTTTCAAGCTATAAAGGAACCGATACTTCCGGAAGCGTGAGACTTCTCTTTGACCTCGACAAACCTCTTGAAGATACACATGTGCTGATAGTCGAAGATATACTGGATACGGGAAACACTTTGTCATATCTTACAAACATGTTGACTCTGCGTAACCCCGCGTCTATGAAGCTGGTTGCTCTTCTGGACAAGCCGGAAAGGCGTAAAGCGCAGATAACCCTTGACTACAGAGGGTTTGAAATACCTGACAGGTTCGTTGTAGGCTACGGACTTGATTACGATGGATATTACAGGAATTTAAAAAATATATGCACGGTCGAATTTACCGACTGATGACTGGAGAAAGGTGATTAATGAATAACGGATTTTACAAAAATCTGGCTTTGTGGCTGGTGATCGCTTTCATCATGGTGTTTCTGTTCAACGTGATAAGCGGCACACAGGCGGTCAAAAAAAATGTCAACTACTCTGAGTTTATGACTCAGGTGGCTGCAAATAAGGTTAAGACCGTCATCATAAAGCAGAACAAAATTGATGGTACATTCGTTGACGGCGGACAGTTTGAATCATACTCGCCGGACGACATTGACCTTATAAAGACGCTCAGAGAACACAAGGTGGAGATAACAGCTCAGCCGCCCGACAAAAGCCCATGGTATATGCAGGTTCTTGTTTCGTGGCTGCCTATGATAATACTCATAGGTATATGGATATTCTTCATGCGTCAGATGCAGGGCGGAGCCGGAGGCAAGGCTTTCAGCTTCGGAAAATCTAAAGCGAAACTGCTTACGCAGGATCAGCATAAAGTTACTTTCAAAGACGTTGCAGGTATCGAAGAAGCAAAGGAGGAGCTTGAGGAGATCATTGATTTCCTTAAAGATCCGCAGAAATTTCAGAGGCTTGGCGGAAAAATTCCCAAAGGCGTTCTGCTTGTGGGTCCTCCCGGAACGGGCAAGACACTGCTTGCCAGAGCCGTTGCAGGTGAGGCCGGTGTCCCTTTCTTCTCCATATCCGGTTCCGATTTCGTTGAAATGTTTGTCGGCGTTGGTGCGGCTCGTGTACGCGACCTTTTCGAGCAGGGTAAAAAGAATGCACCCTGTATAATCTTCGTCGATGAGATAGACGCAGTGGGTCGCCACAGAGGCGCAGGTCTCGGCGGCGGACACGATGAGAGAGAGCAGACCCTTAACCAGATGCTGGTTGAAATGGACGGTTTCGAGTCAAATGAAGGCGTTATCATGATAGCCGCAACAAACAGACCGGACGTTCTTGACCCTGCTCTGCTTCGTCCCGGACGTTTCGACCGTCAGGTTGTCGTCCCCAGACCCGATATGCACGGAAGACTTGAGATACTCAACGTCCACTCATCAAAAGTGAAGCTGGAAGAGGGAATAAACCTTGAGGTTATCGCGAAAGGCACTCCCGGCTTTGCAGGTGCGGATCTTGCGAACCTTGTCAACGAAGCGGCGCTCATAGCCGCCCGCAAAAACAAAGAGGCCGTTCAGATGGCTGACTTTGAAGAGGCGAAAGATAAGGTCATCATGGGTAAAGAACGCAGAAGCATGGTTATCAACGATAAAGAGAAAGAGAATACGGCTTATCACGAGGCAGGACACGCTATCGTGGCTAAATTTATCCTCGAAGCTGACCCGGTGCATAAAGTGAGCATCATCCCCAGAGGAATGGCGCTCGGCGTTACGACTCAGCTTCCCGTTGACGACAGACATATGTACACCAAGGAATACATGGAAGGTATGCTTGCCGTTCTTATGGGCGGACGCGTTGCGGAAGAGGTCATTTTTGACAGGCTTTCCACAGGCGCGGGAAACGACATCGAAAGGGCAACCGACATATCCAGAAAAATGGTGTGTTCATGGGGTATGAGCAAAAAAATGGGTCCCCTTGCGTACGGTAAAAAAGAGGAGCAGGTCTTCCTCGGCAAGGAGATCGGACACGCGAAAGACTACAGCGAGACAACTGCAATAGCTATCGACGACGAAGTGAAAGCATTTGTAATGGACGGATATAACAGAGCCAGAAGGATTCTGGAAGACAACACTGAACTGCTTCACCGCACGGCGAAGCTTCTTCTTGAGAAAGAGACCATCGACGGAAATGAGATAGACACTCTTCTCAAAGAACTTGAAGGCGAAACTGTCGTTCCGGTGGAAACGACTGTTGTCTAACGTTCTGACATCATCAAGGGGCGATATCTCGCTCGAATATCCTCTCCTTATGGGGATATTGAACGTGACGCCCGACTCTTTCAGCGACGGAGGCTCTTTTAACAGTGTCGACGGACTGGTGAGCAGAGTTGATGAGTTTCTGTTTCATAAGGTGGATATAGCCGATATCGGCGGAGAATCCACCAGACCCGGTTCCGACGGCGTAAGTATTGAAGAGGAACTGAACAGGGTGCTTCCGGCGGTGGTTCACTGTGTCGGAAACGGTATATACGTTTCCGTTGACACTATGAAACCGCAGGTTGCGTACGAATCTTTGATGGCTGGCGCGGCGATGATAAACGATGTGTCCGGCTTCCGAAACCCTGATATGACAGCCGTATGCGCGGAATTCGGATGTTCGGTGTGTATCATGCATATGCTGGGCGAGCCGAGAACCATGCAGGAGAATCCTGAATACACTGACGTCGTTGAAGACATCAGACGATATCTGCTTGAAGCCGCTGAAAGATGCGTCAAAGCGGGTATTAAAGAGAGTTCCATATGCGTTGACCCGGGTTTCGGATTCGGGAAGACGCTTGAAGACAATTATAAACTGCTGGCAGGTCTTGAGTGGATCAAATCTGCCGGTTTTCCCGTTCTGGCGGGCATTTCGCGCAAGTCCATGATAGGAAACGTCGTGAACAAACCGCCGCTGAAACGCCTTGCGGGATCCATAACAGCCCACACTGCGGCTGTTATGAACGGTGCGGATATCATTCGGACGCATGATATCGAAGAGACGGCAGATATGCTTAAGGTACTCAGGATGCTGAAAAAAGCGGGTGGCAAGTGTTAGAGATAATCAAATCTATCGGATTGTTTGACATTATTGACATGGCGATCATAGCCATAGTTGTCTACAATCTCCTTCTGCTTATCAAAGGTACGAGGGCGCTCCCGATGCTCATGGGCATCATGCTTATCGTCATTGTCTCGTTTGCCGCAAGATATCTGGGACTTAAGACCACAAGCTGGGTTCTGGACAACTTTACAGGTTATCTGTTCATTATCATTGTGGTTCTCTTTCAGCAGGAGATACGCCGCGCACTCGCATTCATTGGTGAAACCAAAGTTTTCGGTACGCAGGCTAAGGCTAAATCCGTTATTCTGGACGAGATAGTAAAAGCCGCGACTGTCCTTGCCAACAGGCAGATAGGAGCGCTTATCGTTCTCCAGCGCAACACTGACCTTGAACACTTTCTGGACGATACCGGACAAAAGCTGGACTGCATCATATCCAGAGAGATACTTATAAGTATTTTTATTCCTTATTCCCCCCTGCACGATGGTGCGGTGATAATTTCCAACGGACGTATTTCCACCGCAGGCAGTATTTTGCCGCTCACGCGCAAGACAGACCTCGGAAAGAATTACGGGACACGCCACAGGGCGGCTGTGGGTGTTACAGAGGAAACGGATGCCATCGCCATCGCTGTGAGCGAGGAGAAGGGTTCCATAACCGTTGCGCAAAACGGTGAGCTGAGCGAAGAACTGAACGCGGACAAGCTCAGAAAAATGCTGGATTCGATTTTCAATCAACAGGCAAAGAGCGTAAAGAAAAATGATAATAACTAACACACACTTAAGAATTATCAGCGTTGTCCTTGCCATATGCCTCTGGCTTTATATAGTTACAGGAGAGTTTCAGGAGATTTCACTCTATGTGCCTGTTAAACTTACAAATATTCCCGAAGGGTCAGTAGCCGTTACCGATGAAAACCTCATAAACGTTATGGCGAAAGGCCCCAAGTTTCTCGTTAACAATAAGCAGTTCAATAAGGTGCAGATAGCTATAGACGTTTCAAAAATAGCATCCGGTACCAAGAGCGTATATATCAATCCGGAAGACGTGCAGATGCCTGCTGGCATAGAGGTTACGAATATCCATCCCAAAACCATCGACGTGACTGTTGATTCACTGGTGAAAAAACAGATGAAGGTCACTCCGACGTTTGTGGGAGAGCCGATGCCCGGATATAAGATAGGTTCGGTTGTCATTAAACCTGAAACTGTTGAGATAAACGCAGCTATGTCGAAGATAAAAGGGCTTAAATCAATTGAGACCATGCCGGTTAACCTTTCCGGTAAGAAAGACCCGATAACATACAGTATAGGTCTTAAGTTTTACGAGGGTATACAGAAGACAGCGCCTGAATTTGTCGAGGTCTTCGTTATGTTTAAAGAGGACATACAGCAGAAGATCTTTCACGAAATAGAGGTCACTCCTGTCGGACTTAAAAGAGGTATGGATGCAAAAATCACCGGTGAGCTGACGCTGACGGTCAGCGGACGGGCAGACCTCTTGAATGAGCAGACCATTGCGAACGTTCTGAATCCCCACGTCGACCTTTCCGATGTCGAAACAGGGGGAGTATACAAGAGAACGGTCGTATTCAATGATTCAAATATTTTAAAAGTAATTGATGTAAAACCCGCGCGTGTGCGGGTTGAGGTTGAATGATGCGCAAACATTTCGGAACGGACGGCGTAAGAGGACTTGCAAACCAGTTCCCCATGACGGCGACTTTCGCACTGAGACTGGGACAGGCTGCCGCCCGTCAGTTTTATACAGGCGGAAAGAAAACTCACAGAATAGTTATCGGCAAAGATACACGAATTTCGGGATATATGTTTGAATCCGCTCTGGTGGCAGGTATTACATCCATGGGGATGGACGTTGTCCTTGTGGGGGTTTTGCCCACGCCTGCCATTGCTTTCATCACAAGAAGTCTCCGCGCTGATGCCGGAGTTGTTATCTCCGCTTCGCATAATCCTTATTATGACAACGGGATAAAATTCTTTTCCGGAACGGGACATAAACTTCCTGATGCGGTTGAGGCTGAAATAGAAAAATTTACAGACGAGCTTATAGAAACAGGCAACGTGCCGCTTTCGGCAGAAAAGATAGGAAAAGCTTATCGTATAGACACAGCTATCGGGCGCTACGTTGAGTTTGCAAAGAATACGTTTGACAAAGATATAGACCTTATGGGGCTCAAAATGGTGGCGGATTGCTCGAACGGCGCCACATATAAGGTTGCGCCACTCGCTTTTGAAGAGCTTGGAGCAAAACTTACAGTAATTGGAAACGAACCCGACGGAATAAATATAAACGAGAACTGCGGGTCGGTGTACCCGAATGTGATGTGTGAAACCGTTAAAAAGAAAAAGGCGGACATCGGCATAGCTTTCGACGGCGACGGCGACAGGGTGATCTTTTCCGACGAAAACGGCGAAGAGGTTGACGGTGACATCATAATGGGAATCTGCGCCGCGCATATGAAAGAGGGCGGTCTTCTCCACGGCGACACAATGGTCAGCACTGTAATGAGCAACCTCGGATTTGAGCGCTCCATGAACGGCCTGGGCATAGACGTTGTGCGCACCGAAGTCGGCGACAGATACGTTATGGCTGAGATGCTCAGAAGCGGTTATAACCTCGGCGGCGAGCAGTCGGGACACATTATATTCAGCGATTACAACACCACAGGCGACGGCATGGTCAGCGCCATGCAGCTTTTAAAGGTGCTTGTCCGTTCAGGAAAACCCCTGAGCGAACTGAAAAAAATTATAGAACTTTATCCGCAGACGCTTAAAAACTATAAAGTTAGTAATAAAATACCGCTTTCCGAACTACCAAAAACCGGAGCGGAAATAGATGCCGTTGAAAAAGCACTCGGCAAGACGGGGCGCGTTTTTGTCCGTTATTCTGGCACAGAGAACAAGCTTCGCGTTATGCTTGAGGGTGCTGATCTTGCCAGGATAGAGGAATATGCCGAGAACATCGGGAGCGTTGCTCTTAAAGAGATAGAGGAGCTTTCATAAATGGTCAGACTGGGAATAAACATAGATCACGTTGCCACCGTTCGTCAGGCGAGACTGGCTGTTGAGCCGGATCCGGTTCATGCTGCTGTTCTGGCGGAACTGGGCGGCGCTGATCAGATAACTATACATCTTCGTGAGGACAGAAGGCACATATGCGACCGTGACCTTGCTATTCTGCGTCAGACAATCAAAACAAGACTGAATCTTGAAATGGCATGTACTGACGAAATGGTGCGGATAGCACTTGAAACAAAGCCCGACATGGTCACTCTGGTGCCTGAAAAGAGGCAGGAACTGACAACAGAAGGCGGTCTTAACGTAGTGGGCGGTTACGACGCACTGGCAGATAACGTTCAGAAGCTTAAGGACGGCGGTATATTCGTCAGTCTGTTCGTTGATGCGGATGCGGATCAGATGGAAAAATGCGCCGACATGGGTGCTGATGCTGTTGAGATACACACGGGACACTATGCTGATGCTAAAGGTGCCGCACAGCGCGAGGAGCTTTCAAAGATAATCTTTGCGGGTGAAAAATGCCGCGAGCTGGGGCTTATACTCAATTCCGGTCACGGGCTGAACTATCAGAACGTCGGCGAAATTGTTACTATACCGGGGATGAACGAGGTGAATATCGGTCACTCCATTATCGCCCGTGCAATATTCGTCGGTCTTGAAAGAGCCGTAAGAGAGATGAAAGAAACGATCCACAGGGCATTGATGGATGCTGGGCTGTGATATTGCCGAAGTCGGCAGGATTGAAGCGGTATATAACAGACTTGGCAACCGTTTTCTGGACAGGATACTGACACTGCGTGAACAGGAGCTTTTTAAAGCGAAGGGAGCCAAAATGCAGTTTCTAGCCGGACGTTTTGCAGCGAAGGAATCAATTTCAAAGAGTTTTAAAACGGGTATCGGAGGCGATCACTCGTTTACAGACATAGAGATATTGAACGATGATAAAGGCGCACCCCTTGTTTATATCAAGGGTATTCTGCGTTCTGATATTGAGATAAGTATTTCCCATGACAGGCATTATGCTATGGCTGTCAGCTTGCTTAAGAGGTAGATCATGAGTGTTGTTGTTATCCCTGCCAGAATGGAGTCCACAAGACTGCCCGGAAAACCGCTGCGCAAGATCGCGGGTATCCCGATGATACTGCGGGTTGCAGAAAACTGTCTGAAAACCGTTGCAGACAGAGTTATCGTTGCGACGGATTCAAAAGAGATTCTTGAAACCTGCGAAGGGTTTGCAGGTCTGGAATCCACAATGACCGCAGATGACATTCAGTCGGGGACGGACAGAGTTGCAAAGGTTGCAAAGTTTGTCGACGACGACATTATCATAAACGTTCAGGGCGACGAACCGTTCATCGACCCTAAACTTATCAACGAGCTGATAAATGACCTTAAAGAGAACCCTCAGGTGCTTATGAATACAGCCGCCTGCAAGTTTGCTGACGGTGAAGACGTAAAAGACCCGAACTGCGTTAAGGTTGTACTGGACAAAAACGGATTTGCACTGTACTTTTCTAGGTTGCCCATTCCTTATGACAGAGACGGAAGGGGCGGCGTAACATATTATAAACACATCGGTATTTATGGTTTCAGAAAAAGCTGGCTGATGCAGTTTGCTTCTTTTGCGCAGACAGAACTTGAGAATATTGAAAAACTGGAACAGCTCAGGGCGCTGGAAAACGGCGTGAGCATAAAAGTTATAAAGACCGATTATAAGCCGGTGTCGGTGGACACCGAAGAGGACCTTATTAAAGCAGAAGAAATTATGGGCAGGAAAAACTGATGGCTAAGTTTGTTTTCACAACCGGAGGAGTTTTATCATCACTTGGAAAGGGTATTACGGCGGCATCGCTCGGCGCACTGCTGGAATCCAGAGGCTATAAAGTAGCCATAAAAAAATATGACCCCTACCTTAACGTTGACCCCGGAACTATGAGTCCTTTCCAGCATGGCGAAGTATTTGTTACCGAAGACGGTGCAGAGGCTGATCTCGATCTTGGACATTACGAGAGATTTCTTAACTTCAATACATCGAAAGTCAGCAACGTCACCACTGGAAAGATATACAAAACCGTTATAGACAAAGAGAGAAGCGGCGACTATCTGGGCGGTACCGTTCAGGTAATTCCTCATATCACAGACGAAATCAAAAACAACATATATAAAGAGGCCGATCAATACGATATCATAATTATTGAAATAGGCGGCACAGTGGGCGATATCGAATCACTGCCATTTCTTGAAGCCATCAGACAGTTTAAATTCGACGCAGGCGAGGACAACGTATGCTACGTTCACCTTACACTCGTTCCTTACATCAAAAGTGCGGGAGAGCTTAAAACCAAACCCACACAGCACTCCGTTAAAGCACTGCGCGAGATAGGTATCCAGCCGGATATCCTTGTTTGCCGTTCAGAGTATCCGCTTGACGATTCCATAAGAAGCAAAATAGGTCTTTTCTGCAACGTATCAAAAGAATACGTTATAAATGCCATAGATGTGAGTACAATTTACGAATCACCCCTTTCCATGAGAAAAGAGGGCATCGACAGGCTTGTTCTGAAGAAATTTAAAATGGAAGAGCGTGAATCCGACACTTCTTCATGGGAAGACATCGTTCACAGGATTAAACAGCCCGACGATGAGGTGACTATCGGTCTTGTCGGTAAATACATAGACCTTAAAGACGCTTATATCAGTATAAATGAATCGCTTATTCACGGCGGGATTGCTAATAAGCTTAAGGTCAACGTCAAACGTATTGACGCTGAAAAGCTTGAAAACGGAGCCAAACCGGACGCATTTCTTGCGGATGTTGACGGTATCCTCATTCCCGGCGGTTTCGGCGAGCGCGGCGTGGAAGGTAAAATAGTTGCTATAAACTTCGGACGCACAAAGGATATTCCTACTTTCGGAATATGTCTCGGTCTTCAGTGTATGGTCATTGAATTTGCCCGCAACGTTCTTAAAATGGAAGACGCGCACAGTGTGGAGTTTAACCCTAAAACTCCTTACCCGGTGATTGACTACATGAACGAACAGAAGAACATAAAACAGATGGGCGGAACAATGCGTCTGGGCGCATATGCCTGTTCTCTTGAAGAGGACAGCACCGCGTTCAAAGCGTACGGCACCAGAAATATTTCGGAACGCCACAGACACAGACTTGAATTCAATAATGTGTTCAAAGACGATATGATGAAGAACGGTCTCCAGATGACAGGTATAAACGAGGAGAGAGGGCTTGCCGAGATATTCGAGTCGAAATCCCACAGATGGTTCCTTGGATGCCAGTTTCATCCGGAATTCAAATCCAAACCGTCTAAGCCGCACCCACTGTTTGCGAGCTTTATTAAAGCGGCTTACGCTTACAAAAAAGACAAGGAAAACGGTAATATTGGCTGATAAAGACATTCTGCAGATAGGCAGAGAAACAATACAGAGTGAAATAGATGCGCTTTCCGCCATTAAGGACAGACTTGACGAGAGCTTTGTCAGGGCTGTTGATATAATCATGTCCTGCAAGGGCAGGCTTGTTATAACGGGAATGGGCAAAAGCGGTATCATCGCGAGAAAGATAGCCGCCACCATGTCAAGCACAGGCACTCCGTCGCTGTTTCTGCACCCCGCGGAAGGAGTACACGGCGACCTCGGCATGATTGTTAAGGGCGACGTATGTATCGCACTGTCAAACAGCGGCGAAACGGCAGAAGTAATAAAACTCATTCCGCTGATAAAGCGTTTCAGCATACCGCTAATATCCATTGTCGGCAGAGTACCTTCGACTCTGGCGGATAGAAGTGACTGTGTTTTGGACGCTTCAGTTGAGCGCGAGGCATGTTCACTGAATCTCGCTCCCACTTCAAGCACCACGGCGGCGCTTGCCGTTGGCGATGCTCTCAGTGTTGCGCTCCTGGAAAAGCGCGGGTTCAGTGCGGACGATTTTGCGCTTTATCACCCGTCAGGTTCACTTGGCAAAAGACTGCTCACCCGTGTGAATGACCTTTGCCATACAGGCGACAGTGTGCCCGTAATTGAGAACACTAAGAAAGTTTCCGACGCTGTATTTGTAATGAGTGCAAAAGGCTTCGGGTGCACGGCGGTAACGGATGCCGACGGAAAGCTGACAGGCATTATAACCGATGGCGATCTTAGACGCGGACTTGAAAAATATAAAGATATTTTTTCTATGAATATAAAAGATTTACCGTTGAAATACCCCAGAACGGTTGAAAGGAAGGCGCTGGCTGCCAAGGCTTTGCAGATAATGGAAGAATTCTCCATAACGTCCCTTTTTTCCGTTGATGAGAACGGCAGACCGGACGGTCTGATACATCTCCATGACCTGCTCAGGGAGGGTATCGTATGATAAAGCTCCTCGTGCTTGACGTTGACGGGGTTCTCACAGACGGCGGCATAATTTACGATGAGAACGGTGTTGAGACAAAGCGTTTCGACGTTAAGGACGGGCTTGGCATTAAGCTGGCTCAGAACTCCGGCGTTGAAGTGGCGGTCATATCCGGCAGAAAATCGAAAGTTACGGAGATAAGATGCCGCGAACTCGGGATAAGGCGCTGTTTCACAGGTGTTAAGAATAAATCCGAGTGTTTTGATGCACTTGGAAAAGAGATGGATATAACTGCTGATGAAACGGCTTTCATCGGTGATGATGTTAACGATCTGGCTCTTTTGAAAAAAGCAGGATTTTCTGCAACAACTTCCGACTCTTTTGACTATATTAAGTCACAGGTGCATTATGTCACCCTCAGAACAGGCGGGCACGGAGCCGTGCGGGAATTCATCGAAAAGATTCTGGAAAAGAACGGCGTATGGGAAAATACACTAAACTCATTCTTGTAGTATCGGTTTTGGTGCTTGCCCTTGGTTCGCTGACACTGTTTAAAAGCGACAAGAACAAGATCAAATTCGATCTGAAAGAGAATGAAGTTGTAATAGACGATTTTGAGATGGGCAAGGTTCTGGACGAGCAGAACAACTTTTACAAGGTGACCGCCAGACAGGCGAGGATAAACCGCGAAAAGGAAACTGCTAAACTTACGGACTTTGGCGCTGTCTATAAAAAAGGTAAGACCGACGTTGAGCTTTACGCTCCGGTCGGTTATATGGAAAAGGAATACATGGTTAGCGTAAACGGCACCATAAAAGGTCGTTTCAACGAACTCGATTTTTCATCGGGAAAGGACGGACGCTTTCACTATGATTTCCTGACAGGCGTTGGCACTATGCTCGGAAGGTTTGAAATAAGCCATAACGATGGCGCCATTTCCGCCGATAAGATGCTGATATTCTCGAAAAATAATTATGCGGAGTTCATTGGTCATGTTCAGGTCACTTATAACAAATAGTTTCGCTGCTCTGCTTTTGGTTTTCGCACTCACTGCACATTCTGCGGAGGGTGTTGTTAAACCTGCAGGCAAAAAACCTGTAAAGATACTTTCCGATTACATGAAATACACAGGCGACGACAACGTATCCAGATTTTCAGGAAACGTTATTGTTACCGACGGCGATATGCGCGTTACATCAGACTATATGGACGTATCGTTCGATAAACAGAACAACGTTAAGGAGATATATGCACAGGGAAATGTAAAGATTGAGAAAGAGGGTCTTTTAGCGCTTTCGGATAAGGCAAGACTCTATGCCGCAGAAGAAAAAGTAGTTCTTTTTAACAACGTCAGGGTTTGGCAGGGCGATAATTACCTTGAGGGTGAGAAAGTTACCCTTTATAATCAGAATAACAAGATATTTGTCGACCGCGGTTCAAACAAAAGGGTCAAGATCATCATAGCACCGAAAGAGGCGAAAAAGTAAATTGGGACTTAAAGCAGAACACTTAAAGAAAGTATATAAAAAACGTGCCGTTGTTAACGGCGTCAGTATCTCTGTCAGCAAAGGCGAGATAGTGGGGCTGTTGGGACCGAACGGTGCCGGCAAAACTACCACGTTCTATATGATCGTCGGGTTGGTCAGACCGGATGCCGGTTCCGTGTTCCTTCACGACGAGGACATAACGAAAAGTTCTATGCACAAACGCAGCCGCAGCGGTATAGCGTACCTTCCGCAGGAAGCGTCCATATTCCGCAAAATGTCTGTTTATGACAATATTTATGCTGCGCTGGAACTTAAATATGACGATAAGAAGTTTATGCAGGAGCGCACCGAGCTTCTCATTTCAGAATTCGGTCTGGAAAAGGTCTGGAAATCACAGGGATACGCCCTGTCCGGCGGTGAGAGAAGGCGTGTGGAAATTGCCAGATGCATGGCAGGCGAACCTGACATAATACTTCTTGATGAACCGTTTTCCGGTATAGACCCTATATCTGTCAGTGACATACAGAAGATGATATTCGACCTCAAAAAAAGAGGTATAGGCGTTCTCATCACCGACCACAACGTTCGTGAAACACTTAAAATAACTGACAGAGCGTATATTATAGCCGACGGCAGCGTGTTGACCCACGGAAAACCGCAGGATATAGTACAGGATCCGCAGGTCATAGACAGGTACCTTGGCAAGGACTTCTCATTGTGAAAGGCGGCAAGCTTAACCTTGAAATAAGCGGTAAACTATCACAAAAACTTCACATCACGCCTCAGATGAAGCAGTCCCTTTCTATTCTCCAGATGCCCATTACGGAGCTTCTGCAGGAACTGAACAGCTATCTTGAGGATAACCCGGTTCTTGAAGAATCCGAAAATAAAGAAACCGAAGAATCCGCCCAGTCAACGGAAGAGAAAAAAGAGGAAGAGCCGCTTCGCGAAGATACGGACGGAGACGATCTTGATAAGATAGATTGGGAAGAATTCTACCGTGACAATAACGATATAACTTTTACTCCATCCGACGAGGAGGGATACGACCTTGAAAAATTCGTTTCAGGTGACAAGACCCTTTACGAACATCTCATAGAACAGCTTAAAATGTCGGGATGCCGCAGAGAAGTCGCTTTGGCGGCTGAAAACATCATCGGCAACCTTTCCGGCGAAGGATATTTTCTGGACGAGTTCTTTGAGGTTGCCCGGGACGTTGACGTTGAAGAATCCGATGTGGAAGAGGCATTGGAACTTGTTCAGACGTTCGATCCGGCAGGTATCGCAGCCAGAAGCCTGAAAGAATGTATACATATACAGCTTTCTCAGTTTGACGTTGAACAGGTTTATGTGGAATTCATAGCAGAGATGCTTGAAAAACATGAAAAAGATCTGATAGCTTATAAATATGACGAAATAAGAGCGTCCCTCTGTATCGAGGACGATACTTTTGAATATATGATGTTCCTTATGCGTAAAACCGATCCGAAACCGGGACTTAATTTCGGCGGCAGAGGAAATCAGGCGATAAAACCTGATGTTTATATTGTAAAAAAAGATGATGAGTACGATATTGTACTTAATGAAGAGGGAATTCCCTCGCTCCGGATGAATACCTATTACCTGAGCCTTCTTAAAAACAAAGCTCTGGACGGCGACACAAAGGAGTATATCGAAGAAAAAGTTAAAAACGCTCTCTGGCTCATCAAAAGTTTAAATAAGCGTCAGAAAGCGATATATCGTGTCGTTAAAGTTCTGACCGAAGTCCAGACAGACTTCCTCGAAAAGGGCATAAACTACCTGAAACCCCTTAAACTTAAAGATGTTGCCGATGAGACAGGATTGCACGAATCCACAGTCAGCCGTGTTACATCCGGTAAATATGCCATGACTGCGCAGGGACTTATAGAACTTAAATCATTCTTTGTCAAAGGGTTGGACACCGATACCGGTGATATGTCCACCCAGAAGGTTAAGAATATGATAAAGGATATCGTTGACAGCGAGAATCCTGATAAACCTTTCAGCGATCAGAAGATAGTCGAGTTATTGAATGGTCAGGGCATCAACATTGCCCGTAGAACCGTGGCTAAATACAGAGATGAACTCAGCATACCGACAAAATCACAACGTAAACGTATCAGGAGGTAAGTATGCAAATTCTAATCAACTCAAAAAACATCGCCGTCACCGATGCGATCAGGAGCTATGCAGAGAAAAAGGTGGGCAAACTCGAAAAATATTTTGACGGCTCAACAGAAGCTACAGTGCTTCTTGATGTTCACAAGAACCTGCATACCGTTGAAGTGTTGATCTCAACAAAAGGCGTTTTCATGAAAGGTCTGGAAAAATCTGAAGACCTGTATGCTTCGATTGACCTAGCAACTGATAAGATTGAAAAACAGCTTGTCAAATATAAAGAAAAGCTGAAATCCAAAAAACTTCAGGATAAAGAGTTTGAAGCGCCCCTTAGACTGAACGTATTTGACACAGCCAGTATTGAAAGCATGGACGAGGACAACAGGATCGTCATTACAAAAGATATCCCTGTTAAACCTATGGATATGGAAGAAGCTGTCATGCAGATGGATCTTCTTAACAAGCAGTTCTTCGTATTCAGAAATTCCGAAGACGGTCAGATTGCTGTTGTTTACCAGCGCGACGATGGCAACATCGGTCTGATAGAGGCATAACGGAAATAATGGAACTTACTGAACTTGTCTGCGAAGAATGTATTGTCCCGGAACTGAAGGGCGATTCCAAGTCCGACGTTCTCAGGGAGATGATGAACACGCTGGCAAAAACAGAAAACAAAATAGATGCCGAAGCCGCCCTCTCTGCCATTATGGAGAGGGAGGCGCTCGGCAGCACCGGCGTTGGGGAGCAGGTGGCGATACCCCACGCCAAAATAGCCGATATTGAAGAAGTCGCCATTGTGATAGGCGTTAAACGCTCAGGCATTGAGTTTGATTCTGCGGACGGGAAACCTGTCCGGCTGTTCTTTATGCTGATATCCCCTGCTAAGCAAATGAACATACACCTGAAAACTCTTGCCAAAATAAGCAAACTTGTCAAAATGACGGATTTTAAAGAACGAACGATGGCAGAAAAAATAACCGCTGAAAAGATATATGCTATACTTAGAGAGGAGGAGTCGCGACTGGGATGAAAAGTGTACCTGTTGCCGAACTTGTCTCGCCTGATGCCGATCATCTGGGATTTAAGGTTTTATTCGGCGAAAACATACTTAATGAGAAACAGATAACGCATTTTCGCATCCAGAAGCCGGGTCTTGCCCTTGCAGGGTATTGCGACCATATACATAGCGGACGCGTTCAGATACTCGGAAATACCGAGGTCTCTTATCTCTGGACGCTCGATCCTGAACTCAGAAGACACGCAATGGCGGGCATCTGCAAGAAAGATGTCTGCTGCTTCATTGTTACGAAAGACCTGAAACTGCCCGACGAAGTCACAGAGACTGTCATGGCTTTTTCAATACCGCTTTTCAAAACCGACAGAGTAAGTTCGGAGACAATAATCGACCTTTCAGTGTTTCTTGAGGACAGGCTGGCACCCGATACTGTTTGCCACGGCGTGTTCCTTGATGTTTTCGGTATCGGAACGCTGATTACAGGCAGAAGCGGGATAGGAAAAAGCGAATGTGCCGTTGAACTTATCAAGCGCGGTCACAGGCTTGTTGCGGACGATGCCGTTCGTGTTAAGCGTATACAGGACTATCTGGAAGGCTCAAGCTCCGACATGCTCCGTTATCACATGGAGGTCAGGGGGCTTGGCATCATAAACATAAAGGACATGTTCGGCGTTGCCGCTATCAGACTGCGGAAAAAACTGGAACTTGTCATCGAGTTCACTGACTGGAACCCAAACGTTTCATACGACAGGCTGGGGCTTGATAACGTATACGAAGAGATACTCAGACAGAAGGTGCCGAAAATAATCCTGCCCATCAGCGCGGGACGCAATATGGCTGTTATCGTTGAGATAGCCGCCAGAAATCACCTGCTTAAGATAATGGGTTATAACTCCGCGCAGGAATTTTCCGAAAGATTGATGCATACTATAAACGAAGGGGAATCCCAGACGATAATTTCCGATGAACTGGAAAAACGTATGGGAAGAAGAGGGGTTGAATAATGGAGAGTGACAAATCCCTTGTGGTTCTCACAGGATTGTCAGGCGGCGGGAAATCCGTTGCGGCGGCAACACTGGAAGATCTGGGATTTTATACTATTGATAACCTGCCGCTCAGGCTGCTGGACAAATTTGTTGAGCTTATGCTTATGTATGATAATGAGCTGAATAAAGTTGCCCTCGTCATTGACAGCAGAAGCAAGGACATCTCCGCCGCAGTGGAGAAGATAAAGATTTTGCAGGAGAAGTATGCCGCAAAGGTCGTTTATCTCCATGCGTCCGATGATGTTCTCATAAGACGTTTCAAAGAGACCAGAAGGAAACACCCCATGGGTGACAACCTCACCGAGGCTATTGCCTCAGAAAAGGAAAAACTTACGCCCATAAGAGATTATGCAGACCTTGTGATAGATACGTCGACGCTGAACGTGCATGAGTTTAAAAGACGGGTCGAGGACTTCTTCTCAACAGAGATGCAGTCCGGACTTATAATAACTGTTCAGTCGTTCGGATTCAAATACGGTCTGCCGCAGGATTCCGACCTTGTTTTCGACGTGCGCTTTATGAAGAACCCGTACTTTGTCGATGAACTGCGTGAAAAAACCGGACTTGAACAGACGGTTAGCGATTATGTGTTGTCAGACCACAATGCAAAACAGTTTCTGTTCAAACTGAAGGGGCTTTTGGGATTCCTTATCCCAAACTACATACGGGAAGGGAAAAAATTTCTCACCGTGTCCATAGGCTGCACCGGCGGACGGCACAGATCTGTCGCCATTGCGGAATTTGTTGCCAAATACCTTGATCAGAAAGCAAAGATCAAGGTAAATATCAGACATAGGGATGTTAACAGGTGATCAGATGATCGGAATAATCTTGGTTACTCACGGACTTTTTTGCGAGGAACTTATCAAAACGGCGGAGATGATAGTCGGACATCAGGACTGTATAGAGACTATCTCAATGCTGGACGGTTCGTCCCTTGCAGGTGTTGCTGATGAAATTGAAAAAGCTATAGAGAAATACGATTCAACCGGAGCCATCGTGTTTACAGATATGTTCGGGGGCAGTCCTTCAAATATATCAATGGCATATCTCGGCACTAAAAATGTTGAGGTTGTTTCCGGAGTGAATCTGCCTATGCTCATCAAAGCGCTGAGCGCCAGAAAGGAGAACAAATCGCTCACAGCCATTTGTGAGGACTGTGCGGAATCCGGCAGGAACAGCATAATCGTTGCCGGACAGCTTCTGAAAGGGAAGGCATGAAAAAAATAATTTTCCGGGTGGACGACAGACTGATACACGGACAGGTGATCGAAGGCTGGCTTAAACACTTCAAGATCAACCATGTCATTATCGCCAATGATAAAGTTGCCCAGAATCCTCTGCAAAAAATGATATATGCCAGCACTCTGCCGCCGGGTACGGAGATATCTATTTTGACAATTGCCGAGTTCATCAGTTCATTTCGTTCCGACCGGTATAAAAAGGACTACGTTCTTGTCCTTTTGGAGAGTGTTGACGATCTTTACGCCATCAAAACAATGATAAGTGACGATATTTATGTGAATATCGGCTGCGTCGCCTGCCGGGAACATAAGATAGAGGTCTCAAACACAGTGTTCCTCAATCCGGACGAGATAAAGAAAATATGCGAAATCAGACAGAGCCATGAGGTGTTTATACACAAAGTTGCATGGGAACCCAGTGTGGAGATCAGAAATTTTAACAACATACTGGAGGGCAATCTGTGAACATAGCCTTTGCCGTTCTTTATGCAGGGGTCATCTCGGTGGACAGGTTCGCCGCGTTCAACGTGATGCTTTCGCGCCCCATCGTAATTTCGATGATAATGGGGCTTCTGCTGGGGAACAGCATGGAGTGTTTCTATGTGGGTATAATTTTTGAGGCAATCGGTCTTGTTGATGTTCCGTTCGGAACCCGTGTTCCGAAAGAGGACAGTTTCGGAGCTTTTGCCGGCTGTGCGCTTCTGTCACTTATGCCTCAGGCGCATGAACCCAACTACGTTCTTTTGTTTCTGCTTATTCTGCTTATGATGTATCCGGTGACACTTTCACTTTATATCACCAGAGCTTTTAACAAAACACTTTACACGCGTCAGCAGAAGGCGGGGCGTATATACCCTCTGCGTCTGCTTGTGTCTGGCTTTTGCTTTTCATATATGCGCGGGGTGATATTTTATACGCTGGGTACCTTCATTATTTATCATATATACATGTTTCTGCACGGCAGCAAGAATACGGAGATGAATTTTTATATCTACGCGCTGATGCTGTTTGCGTTTCTGTCCGGCTATGTTCTGCGTTTTCTCTCCGCGAAGACGTATCTTAAGTATGCGTTCTTTATGCTGGGACTTTTCATAGGCTGGGTGATCTTATGAAAAGCCTGATAGTAGGATTTTTCAGCTTTTTTTATCAGGCGAATCTGAACCATGAGAACATGCAGGGAACCGGCTTTGCCTATCTTATACGAAAAGCGGCACGGCTCAAGGGAATGGAGCTTGAGGTCGGAAAGGTGTATGAGCAGACTTCGTACTTCCATACCCACCCGTATCTGGTGAATTTCATCGTGGGTATGTGGGTACGCGAGTTTGAGCTGAACGGTGAAGAGGATTTTCATAAAAAGATATATTCCTCTGCATTCGGGGCGCTTGGCGACAGTTTTTTCTGGCACTCGCTTCGTCCGCTCTGTTTCGCTACTGCGGCAATTGCAGGACTTTATAACCCGTTCGCGGGCATACTTTCATATCTGGTGCTGTATAACCTGTTTCATCTTTCCTTCCGTTTCACCGGATTCAGGATAGGCTACAGCCTCGGAAGAGACGTTATAACGTTCTTTAACAGGATACGTTTTAATAAATGGGCTACGTATTTTGATCTGGGTTCTTCGCTCATGCTGGGTATCCTTCTGTCATATATGGCAAAGACCAGTGCGGATTTCAACTCTGTACTGCTTGGCACCCTCACGGTTTACATCATGCTGGGCATGGCGTTGGCAAAGAAGCTGGATATTGTTCTCGGACTTGTTCTTATAATTATTACTACAGGATTTTTTCTTTTTATAACAGGAGTATAGGGTGAGTATTAAAAAGGAATTGGAGATCGTTAACGAACTCGGAATGCACGCAAGGGCTGCCGGTGCATTCGTAAAAACCGCCGAAAAGTTCTCTTCTGAGATAAAGGTGGAGAGGGACGGAATGGAGGTCAACGGCAAAAGCATTATGGGACTGATGATGCTTGCGGCGTTCAAAGGCTCCTGTATAACCGTCTGCTGCACCGGAAACGACGAAGAGGATGCTTTTACGGCACTTGAGGAGCTTATCTGTAATAAGTTCGGAGAGGAACGTTGAAGGTTCTGAAAGGTATTGCTTCAAGCGAAGGCATATCTTACGGCGTGTGCTATATTCTGGACAGAGCTAAAGTTGCTGTCGGAAAATATACTATTGCCCAAAGTGAGATAGAATCGGAGACCGGGCGCCTTAGAAAAGCTGTTGAAAAGACCGCATGGTTCATTCAGCAGTCGAAGAACATCAGTAAAGATTCTCTTTCCGAGGAAAATTCATTCATTTTTGATATTTATCTTATGCTTCTTAAGGATACTATGCTTATAGGCGAGGCGGAAAAGCTTATCGCCGAAAAGCTGATAAATGCTGAATATGCTCTTGAGACCGCCTGTAACGGTCTTGTGGAGCGGTTTAATATGTCGGAGAACGGATATCTGCGCGAGCGGAAAACGGATGTTATAAACGTCGTGCAGAAAGTTCTGCGGTTCATGACAGGCGGAGGTCCCGATTCAATCCTTAAGATTGAGGATGCGGAGATAATAATTGCCCACGACCTCACACCTGCCGACACGTCTCATATGAAAAAGAATAATATCAGAGGTTTCGCCACTGATCTGGGCAGTAAAACCGCCCATACGTCAATCCTTGCCCGCTCGCTGGGAATACCCGCCGTTGTAGGGCTTGTGGACATCGCAAAAATAGCGCAGACGGGCGATTTCATCATCATAGACGGGTTTGAAGGACTTGTTATCATCAATCCGAACGATGAAACCCTTGAATCGTACAAGCTGAAAGGCAGCAGATACACTGATTATGTCTGCGAACTCGGACAGATGCGCGGCGAGTCTTCAGTCACTAAAGACGGATGCATTATAAAGCTGTTCAGCAACGTTGAGATGAATGATGAGCTTGAAAAAGCAAACGAATACAAATCCGACGGAGTGGGGCTTTACAGGACAGAATATATTTATATGCAGCATGGGGATGTTGATGAAGATACCCAGTTTAATATTCTTAAAGAAGCGGCTGAGCTTAATTACGGCCGTCCGCTGACAATAAGAACTTTTGACCTCGGTTCGGATAAACTCTCAAAATATATGCCGCACCCGAAAGAGCATAATCCGGCAATGGGGTTGAGAGCTATCAGATATTCCCTTAAATATCAGGAATTTTTCATGAAACAGCTTCGCGCTGTTCTGCGGGTTTCCGCCATTGCGAACGTTAAACTGATGTTTCCTATGATATCCGGACTCGAAGAGCTGAGAGACTGTAAGATTGCTCTGAACGAAGCTAAAAGACAGCTTAGAGAAGAGAATCTGCCGTTTAACGAGAATATAAAAGTCGGCGTTATGATGGAACTTCCGTCGCTGGCTGTCATAAGCGAAATGGCGGCGGTTGAGGTTGATTTTTTCAGCGTCGGCACTAACGACCTCATACAATATGCTCTGGGCATAGACCGCAACAATGAATTTGTGGCATATCTTTATGAACCGTGTCATCCGGCGGTGCGCACTCTGCTTAAAAAGATTGTGGCAAGTGCTGACAGCGCCGGTATAGAATGTACCGTATGCGGTGAAATGGCGGGCGAGCCGAAATACATACCGATGCTTATCGGTATGGGTTACAGGCAGCTCAGCATGAGTCCTTCTTCTATCCTGCGTGCAAGAATGATAATTCGCTCACTTAATGTTCAAGACTGCGAAGAACTTGTAAGCGATCTCACTTCATGCGCATATGCACAGGATTCTGAGAACAGGCTCATGGAATTTATAAGGAACAAGTCAACTGACGTATATTTCCATTAAAAAAAATTTACTGGATAAATACTTCTGATGGCTGTATAATCACCCCCGACAGAGGGAATTTAATTATGTCGTTATCAGCTCAAATGAACATTGCAAACTGGCTTACGATATTCAGAATAGTCATGGTACCCGTATTTATATGGCTGATGTATCTGGATACTTTCTGGAGTGATGTTCTTGCCACAGTTCTTTATACAATTGCTGCTTCAACTGACTACGTTGACGGTTATATTGCCAGAAAATACAATCTTATAACTGACTTAGGGAAAATACTTGATCCGATAGCTGATAAAGTTCTCGTAACTGCCACATTGGTAGTGTTTGTTGAGCTTCACAGGCTGGAAGCGGTGGTTGTTATCATCCTTATCACGCGCGATCTTGCCATCAATGCACTGCGCAGTTTTGCCGCCAGCAAAGGACAGGTTATCGCCGCCGGGATGGGCGGAAAGATAAAAACCGCTTTTCAGATGGTAGGCGTCGGCTGTATAATCTTTAAAAACCCGCTGTTTGGTCTGGATGTAATGTTGATAGGAAAAGCACTTGTGTACCTGTCAGTTATTCTTTCCGTCCAGTCCGCATGGGTATACTACAGGAACTTCATAATATCCGAAAATGCGTAAACTATTCGCCGCGCAATGCGGAAGCTATCAGGATGATAGCCTTAAAGAGCTGATAGACAAATACTTTGAATATGAAAAGGACAGACTTGCTTCTGCGTCCAAAATCCTTATAAAACCTAATCTTCTCTCCGCAACACCACCCGAAAGAGCTGTTACGACACATCCCGACTTTGTTCGTACCGTGATTTCATCACTTAAAAGTTTCACAAAAGCGGAGCTTATGCTTGGCGACAGCCCCGGTGCAAATTTCGGTAAATACGAAAAGGTTCTTGATGTTACGGGCATCGGCAGGGTAGCAGAGGAAGAGGGTGTCAGAATCGTTCGAGTGGAGAGTTACGAGCCTGTTCAGAAGGACGGCTTCATGTACTCGTCCCTTGCAGATGAAGCGGATGTGATAATCAATCTTCCGAAACTCAAGACCCACTCGCTGACAGGGCTTACTCTGTCCGTAAAGAACCTTTTCGGGCTTGTTCCGGGTACGGCGAAAGTGGGCTTCCATAGAAAATATCCTTCTGATACCGAGCTTGGAGCCAAGATATATCAGTATTTTACGCTTCTAGGCGATAAAACCATGCATATCATGGACGGCATAATCGCACACGAAGGGGACGGACCCTCAAGAGGAACACCCATTCAGCTTGGAATTGCCGCCGCCTGCTCGGATGCGGTGGGGCTTGATATTGCCATCACCCGTATGGTCGGTCTGAAAGACTCTTTCTGCCTGACAAGTGCGGAGGCACTGCGCATGGGTTATGACACATCGTGGCTTGACGTGCCTGAAACGAACGTTCCTTTAATGAAAATACCCATGTCCAGAAAGGTGCGTGTGCCGCTGTTTATGAAAAAATTTGTTGCGGAACAGGTCTATGTGAAACCTGTGGTTCTGAAGGAACCCTGCATAAAGTGCATGCTCTGCAAAAAGAGCTGTCCTGTTGACGCTATTTCAGTAGTAGATTCCTATCCTTTTATAGATAAAAACAAATGTATCGAATGTTTTTGCTGTCACGAAGTCTGCGAATCCGATGCAGTGGGTTTGCAGAGGTCATGGCTGCATAAGATTATGGTGAAATCATGATAGTATCTGTTTTGACCGCAGCTGCAGTAATTGCGGTGTGCTATGTAATCGGGTCTGTTCCCACTGCATATCTGGTGGTAAAAAAGATCAAAGGTATTGATATCAGAACCGTGGGGAGTGGTAACGTCGGGGCCAGCAATGCCGCCCGCGTACTTGGCAAATGGGGCTTCATAGGCGTGCTTTTCGCCGATATGATGAAAGGTTTCATCCCTGTGTTCGTTATAAAGCATTTTTACGGCGAAAGCTGGATCGTGCTTATAGGCGCTGTTGCAGTTATAGTGGGACACAGCTTCACCTGCTTTCTGAAATTTAAAGGCGGCAAGGGTGTTGCCACCGGAGTTGGTGTTTTTCTGGCACTGGCACCGTTTCAGCTTCTTGTGGCTGCCGTAATTTTCGGTATAATGCTTGCAGTTTTCCAGATGGTTTCCATCGGTTCCGTAACTGCTGCGGCTTTTCTTGCCGTAATGGTCTGGTTTACTTCGGAATGGGATCATTTGCGGTATATAACCTTTGTCATTGCCCTCCTGATAATCTGGCTCCACAGAGGAAACATCGCCAGAATGGTCAGGGGCGAGGAGAGAAAAATTGGAAAAAGGACTCCTTAATCCGCTGGATGTGATGCAGGAGTGTGTTCAGCTTGCGCTTCTGGGCAAAGGGTACACAAAGACCAACCCCTGTGTCGGCGCTATCGTTGCGAAAGATAATAAAATAATCTCCCGCGGCTGGCACATGGCATACGGCGAGGCTCACGCAGAGGTAAACGCAATAGATGGCAGTCCGGAAAGCGTTGAGGGTGCTGATATTTATGTCACCCTTGAACCCTGTTCCCATTTTGGGAAAACACCGCCTTGTGTTGAAAAGATAGTTGCGTCCGGAATAAAAAGAGTTTTCATCGGCGTCGTTGACCCGAACCCCGTTAATGCAGGAAAGGGTGTAGAGTATCTGAGACAGCACGGAGTCGAGGTTTTCATCGGCTACATGGAAGAGCTTTGCGCCTCTATAATAGAAGATTTTTCAAAATTCATATATACCGGCATGCCTTATTTCACCGTCAAACTTGCGCAATCCGTTGATGGAAAGATAGCTTCCCGCACGGGTGATTCAAAATGGATAACATCCCATTCGTCAAGAGCCTATGCACACTATCTGCGCGCAGTTTCCGATGCTGTTCTGGTTGGCGTTTCCACTGTTGAGCAGGACGATCCGGAGCTTACCGTAAGGCTTATTAAATCTGACCGTGACCCTTACAAAATAGTGCTGGATCCCAATGGGCGCATGAGCCTTGAACGCAAACTGGTTCAAAATTCAAAGGACAAACTCATATATGTTACGTCTGAACGCAATAAAAATATTGATAAATATGAAAAATGTGGCATAGATGTATTATCCGTTCCGTTTGCGGAAAACGGACTTGATCTGCAATATTTGTCTAAGAAGCTGATAGAACGGAAGATTCTTAATATTATGATAGAAGGCGGCGGCAAAACTGTCGGTTCCTTCTTTGATGCAGGGCTTATCGACAAGACAGATTTTATCATCGCCCCCATAGTTATAGGCGGCGACAGAACGTCTGTCTGCGGAAACGGTGTTGAATCCGTTTCGCTTGCGCATAAATTAACAGATGTACAGACCAGAATGTTTGAGGGCGATATGCTCTACAGCGGCAAGGTGACGGATTTCACGAAGCCTGTTCTGGCGCTTACGGAAAAAATAAGAGGGTGCAGTGCATGCGGATGCTCGGCACACAAGGAATAAATGTTCACAGGTATTGTTGAGGAGACAGGAAAGATAGTTTCCATCGACCGCAGGGGCGATTTCGCCATTGTCACGGTGGGCTGTAAAAAAGTGCTGGAGGGTTCTGCCATCGGTGATTCGATAGCGGTTAACGGCACATGCCTTACCGTTACGTCCATGTCCGGTGACACTTTCAAAGCAGACATCTCCTATGAAACCCTGAAAAAGAGTGCTTTTGCCTCGGCATCAAACGGTACCAAGGTGAATCTTGAAAGGGCGCTGACCCTTAATACGCGTTTGGGTGGACACCTTGTCAGCGGACACGTTGACGCCACAGGTACCATAGAAAAGCTTGAGAAGAAAAGCAACGCGTATATACTGACGGTCAGATATCCGCAGGATATAGACAGATACATAGCTGAGAAGGGTTCGGTATGTGTGGACGGAATAAGCCTTACGACGGCGCGCGTTGGCGGATTTACGTTCGACGTGGCTGTTATTCCGCATACATATGAGAACACTGCTCTTGCAGATAAAAAACATGGCTCCATCGTGAATCTTGAAGTTGACACGGTGGCGAGATATCTGGAAAAGCTGCTGAAAAAAGAAAAAAACAGCGGCGATTTTCTGGAAAATCTGAACAGCCTTATGGACTAAGGAGTTATCATGAGCGATATGAAAAAGGCGCTTTGCACTGTTGAAGAAGCGCTTGAGGACATACGAAACGGCAAGATGATCATTCTGGTGGATGACGAAGACAGGGAGAACGAGGGTGATCTTGTTTTTGCCGCAGATTTCGTTACGCCGGAGAAGATAAATTTCATGGCGAAATACGGACGGGGGCTTATCTGTCTTGCAATGCCGTCGAAAAGATGCGACGAGCTCGGTCTTGACCTTATGGTACGCGAAGACCGCAATTCCGCTCGTTTCGGCACTGCCTTCACAGTTTCCATAGAGGCGAAGGACGGCGTTACGACAGGTATATCTGCCCACGACAGAGCGCAGACAGTGCGCGTTGCCAACGATCCCGCAAAAAAAGCTGAAGACCTTGCACGTCCCGGACATATATTTCCTCTGCGCGCTCGCGAGGGTGGAGTTCTTGTCCGCGCCGGACAGACCGAAGGCTCGGTTGACCTTGCCATGATGGCAGGTCTTAACAACTATGGCGCTGTAATCTGCGAAATAATGAACGACGACGGTTCCATGGCAAGGATGCCCCAGCTTCTTGAGTTCGCAAAGGAACATAATTTAAAGATACTGACCATTGCTGATATGATAAAATACAGAATGGATACCGAACAGCTCATTCAGGAGACCACAACGGCTCACCTGCCCACAGAATTCGGTGATTTCAACATAACAGGTTTCAAAAGCAGTGTTGACGGACAGGAAGCCGTGGTTATCTGGAAGGGCGACCTTCAAGCACCTAATCCTGTGCTTATGCGCATACACTCCCAGTGTCTGACCGGCGATGTTTTCGGTTCGGAACGCTGCGACTGCCGCGACCAGCTCCACGCCGCAATGAAAATGGTGGAAGAAGAGGGCAGAGGCATGGTACTCTATCTCTTTCAGGAGGGCAGAGGTATCGGCATCCTGAACAAAATTAACGCTTATCACCTTCAGGACGAAGGGCTCGACACCATACAGGCTAACATTCAGCTTGGTTTCGAGGAGGATCTGCGGGACTACGGTTTCGGTGCGCAGATAATCAGACATATGGGCATCAGGGAGCTGAGACTTATAACCAACAACCCCAAAAAGATGCGCTGTCTTTCCGGTTACGGGCTTGAGATTGTTGAGCGCGTCGGCATCACATGCGGTGTGAATCCCAACAACGAATATTACATGAAGACCAAAAAAGAAAAGATGGGACACCATCTGGACATATAGGAGAAAATGATGGAAGTTAAAACAGTACAGGGGATATACAGCGGCAAAGGAATGAAATTTGCCATAGTCGGCGGCAGATTCAACGACTTTATATCTAAAAGCCTCATAGGGGGCGCTGTAGACGCACTGGTTCGTCACGAGGCTGCTGAAGAGGACGTTGTAGTTTATAAAGTTCCCGGTGCTTTCGAGATTCCGCTTATGGCGAAAAAACTTGCGATGACAGGAAAATATGACGCAATTATCACTCTCGGCGCAGTTATCAGAGGCTCAACCCCCCACTTTGACTTCGTTTCATCAGAAGTTTCAAAAGGTGTTGCTAAAGTATCTCTGGATACAGGCGTTCCTGTTATCTTCGGTGTTCTGACAACAGACACTATAGAGCAGGCTGTTGAAAGAGCGGGAACAAAACACGGCAATAAAGGTGCAGAGGCAGCAATGTCCGCACTCGAAATGGTTAACGTGCTGAAGCTGGTATAATGAAGAAACAATACAAAGAACGCACAAAAGGAAGAAGATACGCTTTTGAGATGATGTACAGATTTTCTGTCAATGCAAACGAAAATCCAAAGGACATCTCCGATTCATACTGGAAATCTGTCGAGGAAGAGAGTGAGGATACGAAGGAATTCGCCTGTTCTCTTTTTCTTGGTGCGTCTGCGGATGTGGATACCAACGATGATATAATCAAATCTTTCATCCGGGAAGACTGGAATTACGACCGTATGGGCGAAGTGGACAGAAGCATCCTGCGTGTTGCCGTTCATGAGCTTTTCGGCGGCAACGCTCCTTTCTATGCAATTGTGAATGATTTCGTTACACTTGCAAGAAAATATTCCGATGAAAAATCGGCATCTCTTGTTAACGGTATTCTGGAAAATATCAGAAAGAAATATAATCTCGCGGAGGACAAGGTTGAGTCCTGATTTCCCCGCAACAAAGATAACTTACAGAGACCTTGATATCTTTCCCGTATTTGTGGATTACGATATGCAATCGGGTAAATGCAGAGGCATGAGCGCCCGCATCGACCTTTTCAGCTATGGCGCTCTGACCGCAGAGATTGATAAACTGAAAGGCGAAGGTCTCAGATTTGCTGTGGAAGAAGGAATAATGATCCGTAAAAAAGGATTGATATTCAATAACGGATTCTTCTTGTTTGACTTCAACTATTTCATGCAACATATTGAAAAATTTGCAGAAAAAATAAATAGCCTTAATGTGCCTCTGGTATACGTTGAAAACTCGGACAGGTTCGACCTTACGCCGCTTCTCGGCGCCGGTGTGAATTGCCGTGTTGAACTTCTGGAGTTTTAAATGCCGCATACTGTCAGAGTTAAATTCAACATTAATAAGCAGGATGTGCTTATCGTCAACAGCATAGTGGATTCCCATGAGGGAATCGGGCTGGTGCGCACAGTGGATGCAAAAAAAGGCGCTATGGTAATATATTCCACCGACGACCAATATGAAAAAGTCCTTCTGGTTCTCCAAGACCTGAAAAAATACGGAATGACCATTGAAAATATTCATACCGAAGTGAGCGAAAAAATTGATGAATGGTAATTTTTCGGAAGCTGTCATTCACAGGATATTGAAAAAACTTTCAGCTCATGGGGTTTACGCGGAAATATTTGCAGAGGAAACCGAAAGGCTGGCAGCAGTTTTTGAGAACGGCAAGCCTGACAGACTGGAAAATACGATTGAGCAGGGAGTTGCTTTCAGGCTCATAGACGGCGGAAAAACCTTTTTCGGCTATACCACGGATACCGATGAGATGTCTCTGTGGGACACTGCGGAAGCGCTTTTATATTCAGTCAGGAACGGCGCGCGGGATATCTCTTTTGGGAATCCTGTTTCCGTTAAAAATTATAAGACGCTGAGCAGACTGCCCATTGAAAAGAAAATAGCAATCATTTCCGAAATGGACAGGGCTGCGTCTGTTGACGCCTGTATAATACAGAAAACAAGCATGTATTCCGAGGTTGTGCGCAATACGCGCGTAATAAACAGCCTTGGTGACGACATATCCCAGGGTCTTAATTACGTTACCGCGTATACCGTGGCAACGGCATCCGACGGCAAAACCATGCAGACCGCGTATATTCCCGAAGGCGGAGCTTTCGGTGCGGAAGAGGCTGGAAATATAGATTTTGCTTCCATCGGTGAGCGTGCGGGAAAACTTGCCATGCAGAACCTTAGGGCAAAAAATGCACCCGCAGGGATGATGCCTGTTGTTTTAGGCTCTAAAGCTGGCGGTACGATGGTGCATGAAGCTGTCGGACACGGACTTGAGGCTGACCTTGCATGTAACGGCATGAGCGTTTTTGCCGGAAGACTTGGCGAAAAGGTTGCTTCAGAGCTTATCAGCGTCGTCGACAACGGCACACTGACCGACAGACGCGGCAGTTATTTATATGACGATGAGGGAACTTCTTCATCGGAAAATGTTCTTATAGAGAACGGGATACTGAAAAGCTATATGTATGACAGACTGTATGCAATGAAAGAGGGTAAAAAGCCCACAGGCAACGGACGCCGGCAGGGTTTTCGTTACAAACCTATCGTACGCATGACGAACACATACATAAAACCGGGCGCATCAAAGCCCGAAGATATAATAGCTTCCGTCCGGAAAGGTCTTTATGTTGCCGGAATGGGCGGAGGACAGGTCAATACCGTCACAGGCGATTTTGTTTTTGAAGTGACGGAAGGTTATCTGATAGAGAACGGCAGGATGGGTGAACCTGTGCGAAACGCCACACTTACGGGCAACGGACCGGAGGTAATGGCAAAAATAGATATGGTCGGCTCTGACCTCGGTTTTGGCATGGGAACATGCGGAAAAGAGGGGCAGGGCGTACCCGTTACTGATGCACAGCCTACGCTGCGCATACCTGAAATAACAGTCGGAGGGCGTTAATGGAAATACCCGGCAGATACATGCTTACAGACATCATAAAAAGCAAGACAAAGGACGGCAAACCTTATCTTCGCGCCATAATGTGCGACAAAGAGGGCAGCCGGCGCAACGGTATCATGTTCGAGAGCAACAAACTGGAATTTGACCCGCAGAACGGTGATATCGTCGATGCGGTGGGCATGATACAGCAGTTCGGCGGACAGGATCAGCTTAAGATATCCACCATGACCGTTGTTAAAGATGCCGATCCGTCTGATTTCCTGCCGAAAAGGGGTATAGACTCCGAAGAGCTTATTCAGGAGCTTGAACTTCTCCTTCTGGAAAAGATAACAGACCCGCACCTCGCCGGACTTGTTGACAGATTTTTTAAAGACACGGAAACCCTTGAAAGCTTCAAAAAGATGCCAGCGGCAAAATCCGTACATCATGCGTACGTCGGCGGGCTTTTGGAACATACTCTGAGCATTGTTCGACTTTCGGTTCTGGTGGGCGATTACTATAAAGACCTTGTAAACACACAGCATCTTATCATGGGCGCACTGTTCCACGATCTTGGCAAAGTGAAGGAGATGCAGGCGGGAACCGGACTTGAATATACCGACAGCGGTAAACTGCTGGGACATCTTCTGCTTGGCGTTGAGATGCTGAATAAATACATTTCAGAGATAGAAGACTTTCCGGAAGATCTGAAATATCTTATATCCCATCTTATTGTGAGCCACCACGGACTTCTTGAATACGGCTCACCTAAAAAACCGAAAACCCCCGAAGCGTTCATTCTTCATCATCTGGACGACATGGATGCAAAACTGAACACCTTTTTCTCCATTTTTGAAAGGGACGGGGTGGAAAAAGGATGGAGCGGTTACGACAGGCTGCTTGAAAGGCAGCTTTTTAAACATAGCTGATTATTTTTGGGAGGCATTAAATGCTTGGCAAGTTCAGGGTGTTCGTTCAGCGTTCGCTGATAACAGGTATTCTGGCTACGCTTCCTCTTATTGTGACCTTCTGGGTCATTAAGTTCCTTTTTGAAAAGTTTTCCAGCTTCTTCCTGCCGTATCTGGGCATGATAACCAGACATATGGAAGTTGAGATACACATTTACATACAAAAAGTTATCTCATTTTTTATCATTCTTATCATTCTAGTGCTGATAGGGGTTGCTGCGAAACACTACATCGGCAAGGTCACACTGAACTTTGTAGAGCGCATTGCAGACAAGATACCAGTTGTGCGCAGTATCTATTCATCCATCAGGCAGGTCGTTCAAGCTGTTCAGACGGCCGGCGGCGGAAGCTTTCAAAAAGTCGTGCTGGTGGAATATCCCAGAAAAGGGATGTATAGCCTTGGATTTCTGAGCAGAGAATCCTGTGAATTTTTCAATAAGGCGACAGGAGAGGTCTGCATCAACGTATTTATCCCCACAACTCCCAACCCCACGTCGGGATTTGTGCTCATCATACCGAAGAAAGAGATAGTTGATGCCGAAATATCAGTGGATGACGGCATTAAGTTTATCATTTCCGCCGGACTTGTTGAACCTGATGACAGCAAGAATATTGAGGAAAAAAATGTTTCTTAATCTGGCGCTCATCGGCAATCCTTTAAGCCATACCTTTTCCCCTTTTATCCAGACCCGTTTTCTTAAAAGCTCATCTCTTAACGGCGGGTTCTGCTGTTTTGAAACAGACGGCGGTCAGGCACTTGCCGAAACCATTGACATTCTTCAAAGATTCTCATTCAGAGGCTTTAACGTCACTGTTCCGCACAAGGAAGAGATAAGACAATATCTTATATCGGAAGACGAAGTCGCTTCCGGCGTGGGCGCAGTTAATACGGTTCTTAATGAGAACGGTCTTAAAGGATTCAACACGGATGTTTACGGCTTTGAAGGGATGCTGGAAGACGGCGGGTGCGACATGAACGGCGCGGAAGTTCTTCTTCTGGGCTGTGGAGGGGCATCAAAAGCTGTGCTTTATTCGCTGAAAAAGAGCGATGTGAAGCTTACCGTGGTCAACCGCGACACTGATAAAGCTAAAAGAATTTTAAAAGCAATGAACTTTGACAGAGCATCTGTTCAGGATTATAATTTTATTAAAGCTGACAGAAATTTTGACTATGTGATAAACGGCACCAGCATGGGACTTAAAGACGGTGTTTTCGCAGATATGTCACGCGTGGGCTGTTCTGTGGCTGCTGTCGATCTGCAATACAAGAAGGGGCTGACGCCGTTTCTTATGCAGATGTCCGGCTGCGGGTGTAAACTTCTGGACGGGTTCCCGATGCTGGTCTATCAGGCGGCAAAAGCCTTTGAAATATGGACGGGGATACACCCCGCATTCAGTGTTGAGGAGATTGCCGGAGAGCTTGGTCTTTAGGAGGCGGATATGTCTTATAACCTGCAGGAACTGCTTACCAAAATGGTTGATATGGATGCAAGCGACCTTCATATCACAGCCGGTTCACCGCCTGCATTCCGCATAAGCGGCGATCTCATTAAAATGGATGACGAACCTCTTTCGCCTGCAGATACTAAGGCTATGTGCTACAGTATTCTGAACGAATCCCAGAAAAAACGTTTTGAAGAAGAGTGGGAACTTGACCTTTCATTCGGAATAAAAAACGTAAGCCGTTACAGGGCAAATTTCTTTATGCAGAGGGGTGCCGTTGCTGCCGCTTTTCGTATAATTCCATATAAAATAAGAACTTTTGAACAGCTTAACCTTCCGCCTGTAGTGGCGGGTCTCTGCGATAAACCCAGAGGGCTTGTGCTTGTCACGGGTCCCACCGGAAGCGGTAAATCCAGCACTCTTGCGGCAATGATAGACAAAATAAATTCCGAGCAGCCTGTTCACATTGTCACCATAGAGGATCCTATTGAGTTTGTGCATCCGCACAAGATGGCTACTGTGAACCAGAGAGAGCTGAATGCAGATACGAAATCGTTTGCGAATGCACTTAAATATCTTTTAAGACAGGATCCCGACGTATGTCTTATAGGCGAAATGCGCGATACGGAGACCATTGAAGCGGCGCTTACAATAGCGGAAACCGGACACCTTACCATGGGAACCCTGCATACCAACAGTGCAGTGCAGACCATAAACAGAATAATAGACGTGTTCCCTTCCAATGCGCAGTCTCAGGTGCGGGCGCAGCTGTCTTTCGTTCTGGAGGGTATCATCTCCCAGCAGCTTGTTCAGAAGGCTGACGGAAAGGGCAGGGTCATGGTGTGCGAAGTGCTTATTCCTACTTCCGCCATACGCAACCTGATACGCGAGGACAAGCTTCATCAGGTCTATTCGTCCATGCAGGCAGGTCAGGGTGAACACGGGATGCAGACCATGAGCCAGTCGCTTATGGACAACTTCCGCAAGGGGCTTATAACTAAAGAAGAGGCAATAAACAGAGCTATTTACCCCGAAGAGGTAAAGCAGTTGATGAAGCGCGAAGGCTTTATGTAAAATATTAAATGACTGTTTTTACAGCCTTCAGGTTGTTGACAAACTAAATTTACACAGACTCACATTAGACTGCTTCGGGTTAAAACCCTCGCAGAGACGGTTTTTTGTCTTCGCGAGGAATGCATGCGACGACGCGATCTAGCATTTTACTGACTTTGCCATCAGTCTGAGGTCTGTTTTCACAACCCTTGTTTTTCTGTTATTCTTTCAATTTCCGCAATTGCTTCATAGATGTTGTAACGCGCAGTGTTCTGGTTGCTCTCCGCGCGGGTAAGCATTACTCTGGCATCCAGCAGATCGGTGTTGGTTGCCACCTTCTGTCTGAATCTGTTCTGCGTTATGCGGTAGTTCTCTGTCGCTGAATCCGCTTCGCTGTTTGCCGTTTCAAGGCTTGCTTTCGCCAGTGCCAGATTTTCCAGAGCAGTCTTAAGCTGTAGTTCCATTTGTGATTTGAGGTCGTTCAGTTTGTAAACAAGCGCGTTCTTTGCCGATTCCTGCGCCATGATATTGTTCTTTTTTGTAAAACCGTCGAAAAGATTCATGTTGACCGATGCGGAAAGCAGCGTTTCCGAATCGTATGTATAATCCCTGTCCGCAGGAGAAACGTCCTGTCCGTATGAATAGAACCCTGCGCCTACGTCAACTCGCGGCATATATCCTGCTTTGACAGCCTTTTTGGAATACTCTGCCGACTCGATAAGACTGCGGGTATATTTTATCTCACTCCGGTTTTCAAACATCTCTTTTTTCAGTTCGTCGTAAGGCGGGGTGTTACCGGAAAGCTGAAACGGCTCAAACACTTCATTTCTGGGGTAGTCGATTCCGGTGAGCTGTTCCAGAGAGAACACCGCAGTCCTGTAACCGCTGACAGCGGAAAGATTTGTCTGTTTTGCGGATGCCAGTTCCGCTTCGACCTTCAGCACCTCATTTTTTGCGACGTATCCGACGGAATAGGCAAGGTTTATATCTTTAAGCTGATTTTCAAGCAGAGCAACGGCACGTTCCGCCACTGTTATGTTTTCTTTTGCCTTGAGTATTTGAATGTAGGCTTTTTTTACGGACAGTTCCATATCCTGTTTCATAGCTGTTTCAGTAAACCTCTCTGCTTCATATTGTTTTTCGGCGGAAAGATAACCGTATTTGTCAGCACCGCCGCTGAAAAGGTTATAGGATATTTCAAGTCCGACCTGAGAGAACTGTTCCTCGACGTAATTGAAGGCTTTCTCGGAGCTGTGCTTATATGCGTATCCCGCATCCGCTTTCGGAAAATAGCCGCTCTTTTGCGCCTGTGCCTGATATTGTGATGATTTAACTGTGTATCTTTGTGATTCAAGCGAGCTGTTGTTTTTGAGAGCCGAATCAATTGCGGCATCCAGCGTCATTGCGGAAGCCGAAACGGCTGAAAGAAGAATCATTCCAAGAATATATTTGTTCATACAAGCCTCTTATCTTTCGATTATATCAGATACGGACAGTAAACGCAGTGATATTATCAAGGATTAAACGCCTGTTCAACATATTTAAGCCGATTGAAAACCGGACATTAATAGTTTTCTACAGCTTTGATGTTTCTTATAAATGTTTTGAGCACATTTTTTGCCGTTTCATATTCTTCTCCGGAGATATCTTTCAGGAAGTTCTCTGAATAAAAGTTTATGATCGGTTCAACGGGAATGAGAGCATCTTTTCCTGCATCCGTGATGAAAACATGCGTAACCCTGCGGTCTTTGCGGTTTTTAACCTTTTTTACATATTTTTTCTTCACGAGACGGTTGACAACGCCTGTTGTTGTGGGTTTGTCAAAATAAAGAAGGTGCCCCAGTTCGGTCATATTCAGCCCGTCCTGCTCGGAAAGGCGAATGAGAACCGCCCACTGTGCCGGAGTGAGGTCAAACTTACGCAGTTTGCCTTCAAACTCTTGTCTGGCAAGTGTTGAAGCCCTGTTGATCAGAAATGTGAGTGTATCGTCAAGTCCTAACATAGCGCTAGATTAGAGATGTGTTTGTTTTTTGTCAACATATTAGTTGTGTCAATAAAATAAATTTATACTATTTCTTTTACTATTTGCATCGCAAACATTACGGTGCTTTTCAATATTCAATTGAAAACAGAACGTATTTTGTGTATTTTAATTGTTTCCTGTAATGGATGGTGTTTATGAAAGATTGTAACGATATCGGCGGAATGCAGTATCTGATTGATGATATGAAGGTGGGTGACACCTGGCGTATATTCAAGATTCTCGCCGAATTTGTAGAGGGATTTGAAAAGCTTTCCGGAATTGACCCTGCGGTGACGGTTTTCGGTTCCGCAAGGGTGAAAGAGGGCGACGCGAAATATGAACTTGCCAGAGAGATAGGCAGGAAGCTTGCCGCGGAAGGGGTCAGCGTTGTTACAGGCGGCGGTCCCGGTGTTATGGAGGCGGCGAACAGAGGCGCTTTTGAGGCCGGAGGTCAGTCCATCGGACTTAATATAGAACTTCCGTTCGAGCAGAAAATCAATCCTTATGTAAAAAAGTCAGTGACTTTCGACTATTTTTTTGTAAGAAAGGTAATGCTGGTCAAGTACGCCAATGCGTTTATAATTCTTCCCGGCGGGTTCGGCACGATGGACGAATTTTTTGAGGCGATAACCCTCATTCAGACGGGGAAAATAATACCTTTCCCAATGATACTCGTGGGTACGGAATATTGGAGCGGGCTTTTGGACTGGCTGAAAAACTCTATGCTTGAGAACGGCTTCATCAAAAAGCAGGATCTTCAGTATATCCAGCTTGTCGATACCCCTGATGAGGTCATAACAATAGTAAGACAGTTTCTGGATACAAACAGGACGGTGTAGCATGAAATTATATGACCTGCACACGCACACGACATTCAGCGACGGAGCGCTTATCCCCGCCGAATCGGTACGCAGGGCAAAAACGGACGGCTATGGCGGCATGGCTATTACAGACCATGCGGACGAGTCCAATTATTTGCTTATATTGGAGAACCAGCTCCGTTTCAAAGAACAGGTGAACGCTAAGAACGATGATTTCAAGGTCATAATCGGTCTTGAGCTGACCCATGTCAACCCCGACAGGATAGGCGAACTCACGGTTAAGGCGCGCAAAGCGGGCGCAGACATTATTGTGGTACACGGCGAGACCATAGTCGAACCCGTGGAAGAGGGTACAAACCTTGCTGCCGTTGAAGCCGGGGTGGATATCCTGGCACATCCGGGGCTTATAACTGAAGATGTTATCAGAAAAGGCATCGCTAAAGGCGTTTTTTTCGAGATATCAACCCGCAAAGGACACAGCATCACCAACGGACACGTTGCAAAAACAGTGCTGGAACTTGGCGGCGAACTTGTTATAAATAACGATTATCATGCACCCGGCGACAGAGTGAGCTTTGAACAGGCAAAAAGAATCCTTGCAGGAGCAGGGCTCAACAATGAACAAATTGAGAAAGTAATTAATAATAATAAAGTTCTTTTTGACAGACTTTACGGAGGAAGAAAGTGAGCAATAGAAAACCTGTTATTGACATCGAAGAAGAACCTATTGATAAGGTTGAGCATTTTTTAGCAAGAAACCTTAAGAAAATGGTTGTAGGGCTTGTAGCCCTTCTTGTTCTGTTCGTGCTTGGTTATACGTTCACAAAAATGAACAAATCCAAAGACACTATGCTGGTTAACAGAGTCGGTATGCTTGAGCTTACCGCTATAATGAACAACTACGAAGCTTCAAAAGTTGCTGAATACAGCAAATCCGCATCCGAATTCAAAAATGCATCCGACTACATAAACCTGCGCTCAGCAGAGATGTACGTTCAGGGTAAAAATATCAAAGCCGCTGACGAGATGCTGGCAAAATCCGGCGGTGAAATGAAAGAACTTGCCGACAGTCTTAAAGCGGATATCGAAGGTCAGGGTGTTGACCCCAAAGCCTACATAAACTCCGGTAAACTCGGTTCAGTATGGTATTACAGAGCTTGTCTCGCAGCCGCCGGCGCGGACAAAGAGAAACTGATGAAAGAGTTTGAAACTGCATATCCCGAAAGCGAACTTCTGAAACAGCTTAAAAGGTGGAATGGCTGATGAAGAAGGTTTTAAGCGGTAATGAAGCATTCGCCCGCGCGGCATACGAAGCGGGCGCGGGTGTCGTCAGTTCTTATCCCGGGACACCCAGTACAGAGATAACTGAGAACGCTGCACACTATAAAGAGATATACACCGAATGGGCGACTAACGAAAAAGTCGGTCTTGAGGTTGCCATCGGCGCCAGCCTTGGCGGAAAAAGAGCTATGTCCTGCATGAAGCACGTCGGGCTTAACGTTGCAGCAGACCCGCTTATGACCCTTTCATACACGGGGGTTAATGCAGGTCTCGTCGTAATCGTTGCTGACGATCCCAACATGTACAGCTCGCAGAACGAACAGGACAGCAGGCATTACGCCCGCTTCGGCAAGGTGCCTATGTTTGAACCCTGCGACAGTCAGGAAGCGAAACAGTTTACCAAAGACGGGTTCGCACTTTCCGAGGAATACTGTACGCCTGTTCTTGTACGCTCAACCACAAGAATATCCCACGTTCAGACAATAGTTGAACTTGAAGACAGAGCTGAGGCACCAAAATTTGCACCTGAAAATAATATCTCCAAATGGGTCATGATCCCGGCAAATGCAAGGAAGAGACACAGGTTTGTAGAGAACAGACTTGAACTTCTCACAGAACTTGCCGAGAGTGAAAAATATAACAAAATAACCATGAGAGACAAGACGATAGGTATTGTATGCTCAGGTGTTGCCTACACTTATGTCAGAGAGGCTGTGCCAGAAGCATCAACACTTAAACTTGACCTCGCATGGCCGCTCCCTATGAAAAAGATAGCAAAATTCGCCGCATCCGTTGATAAGATGTATGTGGTCGAAGAGCTTGATAAATTCTATGAAACCGAAATAAAGGCAGCAGGAATTGCAGTTGAAACCCTTGAAAGGGATGTCTGCGGAGAGCTTTCCGTTGACGCTGTTCGCGAACTCTTCGGACTTCCCCCCGTTGAGGCGGATGTGGATACCACTCTTCCGTTCCGTCCGCCCAATATGTGTCCCGGCTGTTCCCACAGAGGAATTTTCTATGCCATTAGCAGACTGAAACTGTTTGTAACGGGCGACATCGGCTGTTACACCCTCGGTCTTCTTCCGCCTCTTCAGGCTATCAATACGACAGTCTGCATGGGCGCAAGTATCGGCATGGCGCACGGTCTGGACAAAGCCACAGACGATATGTCAAAAAAATCCGTCGCTGTTATAGGCGACTCCACATTCCTGCACACAGGTATAAACTCTCTGGTGAACACTGTTTACAATCAGGGTCACTCAACGGTTATCATCCTTGACAACACCATCACCGGTATGACCGGACACCAGCCCAACGCAGGCTCCGGTAAGGATATTCACGGCAACCCCACGCCTAAGATAGACTTTGCGGCGATCTGCAAGGCCGTGGGCGTTAAAGAGGAGAACATCCGCGTTATCGACCCGTTTGACATTGCAAACGCTATGGAAGTGCTTAAAGAGGAAACGTCCAAGCCTGAGCCCAGCGTTATCATCACGAACAAGCCCTGCATCTTCGCTGACAGAACCGTCATTGAAGAACCTTATTTCATACACGAGGACAAATGCAGCGGGTGCCGCGTATGCACTAAGCTAGGCTGTCCCGCGATAGCCTGGAACGCCGAAAAACGCATTGCGCTTATCGACGAAAACCTCTGCACCGGATGCCATCTCTGCATCAAAGTATGCAAATTCGGCGCTATTGAGCAAAGGAGCAAATGATGAAACTGGATATACTCATGGTAGGTGTGGGCGGACAGGGTACCGTCCTTTCCAGCAACATCGTGTGTGATGTTGCCTTGGCAGCGGGATACGACGTTAAAAAGAGCGAGATTCACGGTATGGCGCAAAGGGGCGGCAGTGTCGTTACCCACATACGCATAGGCGAAACGGTTGATTCGCCGACCATCCCACTCAAAAGTGCAGATATTGTAGTTTCGTTTGAAAGAATGGAATTTTTAAGATATTCTGAATATATTTCGGATAACACTACGCTTATTCTTAATACGCAGATGATACTTCCACCCTCTGTGGCGGATGGTGCGGCGGAATATCCGCAGAACAAAGTTGATTCTGTTAAGTCAAAATTCAGCAAAGTGTACGAAATTGACGCCATATCCAAGGCGATAGAGCTTGGCAATCAGAAGATTGCCGGCATGGTGGTTCTGGGTATTCTCGCGAAATCGGTTCCTTTCGCAAAAAAGGTATGGGAACAGGCAGTTAAAGACCGCGTCCCCCCGAAGACCATTGAACTGAATCTTAAAGCATTCGATACCGGATATAACTATTAATAACTACTGACGGAGGTGTGGTTTGGAATATTCTGTGGGCAGTTTCGATCTGCATATACATTCCTGCCACAGCTCCGATGGTGTTCTTACTCCCGCGCAGATACTGACTGTTGTCCGCACAAGGGGTATCGGCACCTTTTCCATAACCGACCACAACACCCTGACAGCCTGTAACGAGATGAAATGGAACAAGGGGCGCTACGGTTCCGAGACCATGTTCATTAACGGAGTGGAGCTTTCAACGTACCATGGGGACAGAGAAATACACGTTTGCGCATACGGCTTTAACGAAGGCTGTCATGCACTTCTCGGGATTCTTGAGATATTTAAGCAGAACCGCGACCTGCAGACCCAGATGCGTGTGGAAAGGCTTCAGGATATGGGTTTCAATATCGACTATGCGGAGCTTATGAAAGCGGCGGGTGGAAAGACCCCCTCTGGTGTGACGTTCCTTACAGTGCTTTCAAAACATCCCGAAAACAGGGAAGCGCTTAAAGATTATCTTGAAGGCGAAAAGTCCATATCACCGTTCACCAATTTCTATTTCGACTATTTCTTTAAAGGCGGAAAGGCTTGGGTGGACATCCGTATGCTGGATTATTACGACACCATCGAAAAGCTGAAGGATAAGGCTGTTCTCTGTATAGCTCACCCCGGACTTTATAAGGACAGGGATATCGAAGAACTTGTCACTGACGGTATATCGTGTATTGAGGCATACAGCACATATCACAGTCCTGAACAGGTGCAAAAGTATCTGGATGCGGCGAAAAAACACAACCTGCTTGTAACAGCCGGAAGCGATTTTCATGGCGAACGCATAAAACCCGGTATCCACATCGGCGGGCACGGATGCACAGACCCGACGCTCGTGGACGGATTCATCGAAAGAGTGGTTGACCTTAAATACGGCTTCTATTTTATCTGAAACCGCTTAAAGCGGGCATTTTGAAATAAAGTGCTTGCTATTTAACCAGTCGTGTGCTAGAAACATCCTCAGGTGGGCATAGCCCGCCAATTTTTTTGTAAGGTATCGTACAGGTTATATACCATTATCCGGAGACAGATGAAGAACGCTGTTAGCAAAATAATTCTTGATAAGATAAGACCACAGGTCAAATCTATCGTCCAAAACAAAAGCTGCGAGCTTTTTGATATGACACTCAAAAGCGAACCGGGCGGCAAAATACTGAGAATCACCATCGACAATGACAAGGGGACAGGTATTGAAGACTGTTCCGAGATCAGCAAGCTTATCTCTGCATATCTGGATGCTGACGAAACTCTCATCCCGTATGAAAGCTATATGCTTGAGGTTTCCACACCCGGACTTCTGCGTCCTCTGCGTACAGAGACCGAGTTTAAAAGGTTTTACGGACGCAAATGCAAGATAGTTACAAAAAACAAGGATGAATCAGGCAGATCCAACTATACAGGCGTTATCAGCGCAGCTGAGAACGGTGTTGTCGATCTGTTCGTTGAAAAAGAAAACAAGACATTTAAACTTAATATAGAAAATATTTCCAAGGCCAATCTGGAGATTGAGTTTTAGGAGGACTAATGAGCAAGGAACTGACGAAAGTTGTCGATGAACTGGGCAGAGAGAAAGGCATATCCAGAGATATTCTCTGTGATGCTCTCAGAGAAGCCATTCTGGCTGCCGTTGCAAGAAAAATCGGCAAACTTCTTGAACCCGACGTGGATGTTGACATAGATAAAGGCATTATAGATATCCTTCTGCCCAAAGAGGTTTGCGAAGGTGTGGACGATAAATGGACTGAGATTTACATCGACGATGCCCAGCAGTATAAAGAGAACGCGCAGCTCGGCGACGTTATCATGGTTCCCACAACCCTTGAGGAACTTGGTCGTCAGGCAGCCCTTGTTGCTAAACAGAAACTTTTTGAAAAAATACGCGAAGCCGAAAAACAGGTTGTCCTTGACCAGTTTCAGGACAGGGTCGGCGACGTTGTTAACGGTGTCGTTCTTAAGACAGACAGAGATAACCTTATAATAAACATTGGAAAAACAGAAGCAATTCTCCCCAAAAGAGAGATGATCGGCGGCGATTTCTATAACCGCGGCGATTATGTACGCGCACTGCTTCTGGATATAAAAATAGTGAAAGGCTGGCCTCAGCTTATCCTTTCCAGAACACATCCCCAGTTCCTTAAAAAACTGTTTGAGGTTGAGATTCCCGAAGTTTACGAAGGTATCATCGACGTTAAGGCTGTGTCCAGAGAACCCGGCGACAGGGCGAAAGTGGCTGTTTACACAATGAACAGCAGCATCGACCCCGTTGGTGCCTGTATCGGTCTTAAAGGTGTGCGTATCAACGCCATCAGCAACGAGCTGAGAGGCGAAAAAATAGATGTTATCGAATGGTCTCCGGATCCCATCAAATTCGTTTGCAACGCTATTTCCCCCGCGGAAGTCGTGCTTACCAACGTTTTTGAAGACGAGGATACTATCGAGATAGTGGTTCCCGACGATCAGCTTTCACTCGCCATCGGTAAAAAAGGTCAGAACGTAAGACTGGCGGCTAAGCTTACCGAATGGAGACTTGATGTTCTGAAAGAATCCGAATATGCGGAGATCAGAAAAGAGCGTATGCAGGATCAGGAACAGGAACTTAAAGAATTCTATGAGATTTATAACCTTGAGAACCTTTCCGTTCTCTCTGCCGAAGAAGTATCAAAGCTCATCGAATCAGGGCTTGACGATATAGAAAAACTGTCAAACGCCAGCCCCCACGAGGTTGCGTACGCAGTAAGCAAAGGCGAGGACGAAGCGGTGAATATCATCAATGCCGCAATTGACTTCCTTGCAAGTAAATTTGAAGATATGGATTCTGAGGAGCAAGAAGAAAATTAGAAGATCATGAAAAGGGTCATTAGAACCTGCGTGTCCTGTGGTATTAAAAAGGAAAAAACAGAGCTTGTTCGCTTCGTCTATTCCGATAAACCCGAAGAGGATGCAAATGGGAGCAGGCACGGGCGCGGAGCCTATGTCTGCGATAACGAAAAGTGCAGAGATATCGGGCTGAAAAAAATGAAGCTGACAAGATCTCTGCTTTGCAACCAATTTAGACGAACCCGCTGAACAGGTGAAATTATATGTCTGGAATCAAACTGACTGATGTAGCGAAAAAACTTGGAAAAAACGAAGACGAGATTCTGAATAACGTACAAGGAGCAGGACACAATATGGCTGACGACGGCACCATTTCCGATGACGCCGTTAAGTCGCTCGGGCTTGACCCGAAACACCTGCATCTTGACCGCAGACAGGAGATGCTTAAAAAAGCTATGGAACGCCATAAAAAATATCCGAAATCCAGAGAAGTTAAAATGGGTTCTGGAGATAATGAAGCAGTCAGAAAGATTTCCAAACAAGAGCTTATCGATAGAAAGAAGAAACTTGAGAATACAATTCGTAATGTTGACGAAATAAGAGAAACTACACGCGATGATGCTGCACAGGCTCCTGTTGAAGAGAGAGCTGCTGCAAATTCTTCACCCGCTGCGGAAGAGGTTAAAACCGTGAAACCGGAAGTTCAGGAAACTGCCAAACCTGCTGCTCAGTCTGAATCCGCTGAACCTGTTAAACAGGCGCAGCCCCAGCAGAATACACAGGCTCCACGTCCCCAAAGAGAGGATCGTCCCCAATATACCCGCGATGACAACCGCCAACAGGGCGACAGACCGTCTTATCAGGGAGACCGCCCGCAATATAACCGCGAAGGTGGAGACAGACCTCAGTATAACAGAGACAACCGCCCCCAAGGCGACAGACCGCCTTATCAGGGTGACCGCCCGCAGTACAACCGCGAAGGCGGAGACAGACCCCAATACAACAGAGACAACCGCCCCCAAGGCGACAGACCGCCTTATCAGGGAGACCGTCCTCAATATAACAGGGATAACCGCCCCCAAGGCGACAGACCTCCCTATCAGGGCGACCGTCCTCAATACAACAGAGACAACCGTCCCCAAGGCGACAGACCTCCCTATCAGGGAGACCGTCCTCAATATAACAGGGATAACCGCCCCCAAGGCGACAGACCTCCCTATCAGGGTGATCGTCCTCAATATAACAGGGATAACCGCCCCCAAGGCGACAGACCTCCTTATCAGGGAGACCGTCCGCAATATAACAGGGATAACCGTCCCCAAGGTGACAGACCTCCTTATCAAGGTGATCGTCCCTATAACAGAGACAACCGCCCCCAAGGCGACAGACCTCCTTATCAGGGCGACCGTCCCTATAACAGAGACAACCGTCCCCAAGGTGACAGACCTCCCTATCAGGGCGACCGTCCCTATAACAGAGACAATCGTCCTCAGGGTGACAGACCGCCTTATCAGGGCGACCGTCCCTATAACAGAGACAACCGTCCCCAAGGTGACAGACCTCCTTACCGTCCGCAGGGCGGCGGCGCAGGCAGACCTCAGATGGAGGAAAAATCCATAGCTGAGCTTGCTGAAAAGAAAAAAGTAATGCGCGAGAAACCCAAAACGGAGACTGTCGAAACCAAAAAGGTAAAGGCTAAGGCTGCCGTTGCTAAAAAAGAGAAAAACATCCATAAGGGTGTTGATGAAGGCATCGAGCTTTTTGAACTTGAAAAGCAGATACTGTCTTCAGATGGTGCTCCCGTTGTTGAAGCTGGAAAAGAAGTTGTTGAAGAAGCACCAAGAGAAAAAAGAACTGACAACAGAAATAACCGTAGACCTTTCAAAAAACAGAAGGGCAGAAGAGAGGAAAAACAAGAGCCTGTTATTGTGCGCCCGTCAAGCGTTCAGATAGGCGAGAATGTTGTTGTTTCCGAATTTGCCAAGCTTATCGGAGTTAAAGCGACTGAAGTTATCAAAAAACTTATCGGTCTCGGCGTTATGGCGAGCGTTAATCAGGCGATTGACGGCGACACGGCGACTCTGCTTGCTTCTGAATACGGTATAGACGTTAAAGTGAAATTCCTTACGGAAGACGACCTTATCCCCAAACACGAGGACAAGGACGAAGACCTTGTTTCCAGACCGCCTATCGTTACCGTCATGGGTCACGTTGACCACGGTAAAACATCACTGCTCGACAGAATCCGTCTTACGGCTGTTGCAGAGGGCGAAGCAGGCGGTATCACACAGCACATCGGTGCGTATGAGGTCAAGCTTGAACACGGAACTATAACTTTCCTTGATACACCCGGTCACGAGGCGTTCACAACCCTTCGTGCAAGAGGTGCCAGCGTTACGGATATAGTTATACTTGTTGTTGCGGCAGACGACGGCGTTATGCCCCAGACAAAAGAAGCTATTGACCACGCGAAAGCGGCAGGCGTTAAAATTATTGTTGCCATCAACAAAATAGATAAAGAAAATGCCAACCCTGATATGGTTCGTAACCAGCTTTCCGAATACGGACTTATTTCGGAAGACTGGGGAGGCGATACACAGTTTCAGGAGATTTCGGCAAAACAGAACATCAAAGTTGATGCACTGCTTGAAAGAGTGCTTCTTGAAGCTGAACTGCTTGAACTTAAAGGCAATCCCAACGCTCCGGCAGAGGGTATCGTTATCGAATCAAAACTGGACAAACAGAAAGGTCCGGTTGCGACAGTGCTTATCAACAGAGGTACACTCACCAGAGGCGATAACTTTGTTGTCGGTACCGAATCAGGCAAAGTAAGGGCGATGTTCAACTATAAAGGCGTTGCCATTAAGGAAGCCGGACTTTCAGTTCCCGTTGAGATAATGGGATTTTCCGGCGTTCCCGAATCAGGCGACAGATTCATCGTTACAGCTGATGAAAAAACAGCAAGAGCAATCGCAGAACTGCGTACTGAAGAGAAACGCAAACACACGCTGGCGGAAAAAACCTCTGTCAGTCTTGCGGATATCTTCAACAGAATAAAAGAGGGCAAGCTGAAAGAACTGAATATCGTGCTGAAAGCCGACGTTCAGGGTTCACTGGAAGCTCTGAAATCCTCTCTGATAAAACTTTCCAACCCCGAAGTGAAGATAAATATCATTTCAAGCGGTGTGGGCGGTATTTCGGAGAACGATATCATCCTCGCAACTGCATCCAGCGCTATTATCATCGGTTTCAACGTCCGTCCCGGACAGCAGGCGAAAGCCAAAGCAGAGCAGGAGGGCGTTGAGCTTAACCTTTACTCTGTAATCTATCAGGCGATAGACGATGTTAAACAGGCGATGGAAGGTATGCTTGACCCGTCGCGCAAAGAGGAAGTTCTCGGTCGTGCGGAAGTTCGTCAGGTGTTCTCTGTGCCGAAAATCGGCAAGATCGCAGGTTCATACGTTACCGAGGGCAAGGTTGCCAGAAATGCCAGCGTCAGGGTCATCAGAGACTCTATCGTTATCTATGACGGCAAACTCCACTCTCTTAAACGTTTCAAAGACGATGCGAAAGAGGTTGCACAGGGTTACGAGTGCGGTATCGGAGTTGAAAAATACAACGATATCAAAGAAGGAGACGTTTTCGAGTTCTATATCATGGTTGAAGAAAAAAGAACTCTTGAAGATGTCCGCAGAGATTCAGAAGCAAAAGAAAAGGAAGAGAGCAAATAAGTTCTTGACGTTTTCTGAAATATATATGATAGTTGCTGTTCCGCATCCCTTTGGGTGCGGAACGCATTTTGCCGGCCGTTGATACGGTTTCCGCTCATGATGGGGCGGTTGCTGTGCAATCGGAGAATGAGCAGGAGATATTTTGGTGAGAGACAGAAAAGTTGCGGAGCTTTTACGTTCCGAGATCGCTAACGTGATCATTATGGGGGTCAAAGACCCGAAAGTTAAAGATGTTGTTATCACGGGCGTTGAGATATCCAAAGACCTGTCCAGTGCCAAAATATTTTTCAGCACTTATAATAAAAGTGCAAAAGAAGGGATTGAAAAAGGGCTTAACCGTTCTGCAGGCTATATCAGGCACTGCATTATAAAAGGCCTTACCATCAAAAAAGTTCCCGAACTCCGCTTCATTTATGACGATTCATCCGATTACGGCCAGAAAATTGACGAAGTTTTAAAAACCATCAGTCATGAGCAGTAATGGATGGCGTTGTAAATATCTACAAAGAAAAAGGTATTTCATCATTTTCAGTTGTCAGGTCGGTCCGCAGAATTTTTAATACAAAAAAATGCGGTCATACCGGCACTCTCGACCCGCTGGCGGAAGGCGTTCTTCCCGTCTGTCTGGGTTATGCCACCAAACTTGCAGATTACATGATGGCTCTTGATAAAGAGTATGTTGCTCAGTTCCGCCTTGGCGAAGCCAGAGACAGCTATGACACGGACGGCGTGATAACTGCCGAAAACCGTGATATCAGACCTTCAAAAGATGAGGTCGAGGCTGTTCTTCACACTTTCATAGGCGATGTGGAGCTTACTGTTCCCGCGTATTCAGCCGTTAAAATAAACGGTGTGCGGGCTTACGATCTTGCCAGAAAAGGCGAGATTGAGGATGCCGGAAGCCGCGTGATGTCAATCACAGATATTGAGCTGATGGATTACAGCTATCCCGACGGGCTTTTTCGCATGAAATGCAGAAAAGGTACTTATGTAAGGAGCGTTATCCACGAGGCAGGGCTTAAGCTGGGCTGTTACGGTGTCATGAGCGGACTTATCCGCACGGTGAACGGAAAGTTCACGCAGGCGGCGGCTTATAAGCTGGGCGACCTTGACCGGATGAAAGAGGAGGGCAGACTTGACGAGGCTGTCATTCCTGTGGACAAGGCTCTCGGATGGGCAAAGGCGATCGTTCGCGACGAAGCTGTGAAGCTTGTGAAAAACGGCGTCTCCGTGAAAAGACATAACTACCTGACCGTACCGGACAATGACGGCGGTCATGTTTTTCTGACGGACAGAAACGGCGAACTGCTGGCTTTTGCGGAACAAAGCGGACTTGCCGACCAACCTTTCATAATTGTGAAATTACTGGTCTGACAGACTGGATTTAATAAGATAAATTTGCTATAATACTAGCTTATCATGGAGGTAATTTTAAAATGGTAATGACCAAAGAACGCAAGGAAGAGATTATCGCAGGAAACAAAACCCATAATGCTGATACAGGCTCTCCTGAAGTGCAGATAGCGCTTCTGACAGAAAGAATCACTTATCTGACAGAACACTTCAAAACTAACCCCAAAGACCACCACTCAAGAAGAGGTCTTCTTCTTCTCGTTGGTCGCCGTAGAAAGCTTCTCGACTATGTGAAGAAGAAAGATTATATGAGATACCGCAAAATCATCGAAGCTCTCGGAATCAGGAAGTAATACTAGATGGAAAAAAATATTCAGACTTTCCCTATTCGCCTGCGTGAAGACGCCGACGAAATAATTTTTGAAACCGGCTGGAAAGCCAAGCAGGCAAACGGCAGTGTATGGATCAAACAGGGCGGCACAATCGTCCTCGTTACTGCTGTCGGTCAGAAAAAAGCAGCTGCAAATCAGGGATTTTTTCCCTTGACTGTCAACTACTTTGAAAAATTCTACGCAGCGGGCAAGATTCCCGGCGGTTTCTTTAAAAGAGAGGCTAAACCCTCCGATAAAGAAACGCTCATTTCCCGTCTGATAGACAGACCGCTGCGCCCTATGTTTCCCGACGGTTTCAGAAACGAAACTCAGGTGATAGCTACTGTCGTTTCATATGACGGCGTTAACTCGCCCGATATGCTTGCGATGAACGCTGCCAGTGCCGCGCTTATGATATCCGATATTCCCTTCAACGGACCTATAGCCGGTGTCAAAGTGGGCAGACTGGACGGTAAGCTTCTCATAGATCCCCCCTCAAACCGCGTCAGCGAGCTTGACATCAGCATGACCCTCGCCGGTACTGACGATGCCATCGTTATGGTTGAGGCAGGGATGAACAACGTTTCCGAAGAAGAGGTTGTTGAAGCTCTTCAGTTCGGACACAAACACATCCGTATGCTCGTTGCTCACCAGCTTGAAATGGTTAAAGCGCTTGGCAAAGAGAAATTTGCCTATGAAAGCTTCGCCGTTCCCGCTGACGATGTCAACGACGCTATGGCTGTTATCGGCGACAAGATCAAGGCTGCACTGGTTATTCCTCAGAAACTTGAGAAATACGCAGCTATCGACAAGCTTGAAGAGGAATTCCTTGTACTCATGAAAGAAAAAGTGGGTGAAGAGGAATACGCCGCTAAAGAAGGTCACTTCAAAAATATCTACCACGAAGTTGAGAAAACAGCTTTCAGAAACTTCACAATAGATTCTAAAACAAGGATCGACGGACGTTCTTACACAGAAGTCCGCCCCATAGACATTGAGCACGCTCTTCTGCCTATGACCCACGGTTCCGCTCTCTTCACCAGAGGCGAAACTCAGGCGCTGGTGGTTGCAACGCTTGGTACAAAAATGGATACACAGATCCTTGACAACATCGACGGCGAAGGCAGAAAACGCTTTATGCTGCACTATAACTTCCCGCCTTTCTGCGTTGGCGAGGTCGGCTTCATGAGAGGACCCGGCAGACGCGAGATCGGTCACGGTGCGCTTGCTGAAAGAGCTCTGTCATACGTTCTGCCCGATGAAGACAACTTCCCCTATACCGTGCGCATCGTTTCTGAGGTTCTTGAATCAAACGGTTCATCCTCTATGGCGACAGTGTGCGGCGGATGCCTCAGCCTTATGGATGCAGGCGTTCCGGTCAAAGCTCCCGTTGCGGGCGTTGCTATGGGTCTTATCTATGAAGGAAAAGACAGATACGCAGTCCTCAGCGACATCATGGGAACTGAAGACCACCTTGGCGATATGGACTTCAAAGTTGCAGGTACCAAAGACGGTATCACCGCGCTTCAGATGGACATCAAAATAGAAGGTCTTTCAAAAGAACTTCTTGAGACAGCTCTTGAGCAGGCGAAAGCTGCAAGACTTCATATTCTCGGCAAAATGATCGACGTTCTGCCCGAACCTAAAGAAGACCTTGCTCCTACAGCCCCCAGATACCTCACCATGAAGATCAACCCCGAGAAGATCGGTATGGTTATCGGACCGGGAGGAAAGATGATCAAATCCATCATCGAGGAATCAGGCGCGTCCATAGACATCGACGATACTGGCAAGATAAACATCTTTGCTGTAAGCAAAGACGCTATAACCATCGCTCAGAGACGTGTGAACGAGATCGTTGCAGAAGTCGAAGATGGTGCTGTTTACGATGCTGTTGTCAAAAAGATAATGGAATACGGCGCATTCGTGGAGCTTATCCCCGGAATCGAGGCACTGCTTCACGTTTCCCAGTACAGCAACGAACGCATTAACAAGATTGAGGACTACCTCAGTGTCGGTGACAGCGTTCAGGTGAAAGTTGTGGGCAAAGATCCCAACGGACGCTACAAACTCTCCAGAAAAGTTCTTCTCTCCGCAGAAAAACCTGAGGAAAAAGAAGAAAATTAATATCAAGGGAGCTTCGGCTCCCTTCAGACTGATGACAAAGTCGAAAAAGACGAGATCGCTTCGTCGCTTTATTCGACAAATAGTTTAAAGTGGACTCATTCAGCCTTCGGCTAGTGCTTCTCGCGAAGACGTAAGTTACTGTCATTGCGAGGAAGCCTCAGGCTGACGCGGCAATCTCATTGATTTTAACCAGTTTATCAGCAACCTGAAGGGAGCTTCGGCTCCCTTTTTTATTCAATTGACCACACAACCTTTGCGGTGTAAAATCTTCCTTCATTCAATTCAAAAGGACACTTAATGAGAGAAATATACAAAGTCGGCAACATTCCTGTTATCTACGAGAATGTAACCAGCCTTCCGGGGCTTTTCACCATATCCGTATTTTTCGACACGGGTTCCGCAAACGAAACAAAAGCAAACAACGGTGTTTCCCACTTCATCGAACACATGGCATTCCGCGGCACCAGAGACTATTCAAATGAGGAGATAAGCAGACTTTCCGAAATGTACGGCGGCTACATGAACGCCTATACGTCGAAAGAAACAACTGCATATTACATAAAGGGTTTTTCAGGAAATTTGGAACTTTTCATAAAACTGATGGCAAATATCTGTTTTTATCCGGTGTTCATCGAAGATGATTTTTTGCAGGAAAAACAGATAATCATAGATGAGATAAACTCCATTATGGACAGCCCCGATGAATATCTGGGCGAGGTATCGGAAGAGGAGCTTTTCAGAGGCTGTTCGCTTGAGTACCCTGTGTCCGGCACCGTCGCTTCAGTTGAACAGCTTGAGTTCTCAGAACTCAACCGTTTTTACAAGGAAAACTACACTCCGGACAATTGCATAATAACAATAAGCGGCGATGTGAAAATGGATGATGTCTCTAAATATATTAGTAAATATTTTCCTGCTTCACAAAATAATTATGCCGGAAAGCTAAACCATTACATTCCTGCATATTCGCCCAAAAATCACGATTTTCATTTCAAATCAGGACAGAGTTACGTTCAGCTTATGTACCCGGCGTTTGAATACGGCAATGTTGAAAGATACGCTCTGTCGGGCGGTGTGATGATTCTGGGCGGGCTGATGAGTTCAAGGCTTTTTCAGGAGATACGGGAAAAACGCGGACTCTGCTACAACATTGAAGCGGAGGCTGTTCTTTACAGAAAGGCGGGATATGCAAACATCATGTACTCATGCGCAGAAAAATCAGGCGACAAAGTGCTTGAACTTGTATTTACGGAAATAAAGAAGCTGGTTGAAAATGGAATCACAGACGACGAGCTTACTATGATAAAGAATCAGCTCATCCTTTCTTATGTTTCAAACTTTGAAACCCTTGAAAGCCGCGTACAGATGAATTTTCGGCAGTTTTACCATTACGGCAGACTGCTTGAAAGCGAAGAGATAATGGGCAGGATAGAGACGCTGGATAAAGTGAGTATACAGCGTACGGCTGCAGAAATATTTAAGAGGGAGTATTCGGTATGCAGACTTGTAAAGTAAAGATAAAAGCAGACGATCCGGCGCTTATGCCGGAGTATAAGACGGAACACGCGGCGGGCGTTGACCTTATGGCGGCGCACAGCGGCGAGATAAAACCTTTTGAAAGGACACTGGTGAAAACAGGTCTTTATATCGAACTGCCGGAAGGTTTTGAGGCGCAAATACGCCCCAGAAGCGGTCTGGCGCTTAAAAACGGCATAACACTGCTCAACACTCCCGGAACAATAGATTCCGACTACAGGGGCGAGCTTGGAATAATTCTTATAAATCTTTCTCAGGATACGTTTGTTTTCAAGAAAGGCGACCGAATAGCGCAGATGGTAATAGCACCCGTTACCAGAGCTGTTTTTGAACATGCGACCGAATTGTCTGAAACCGAAAGGGGCGCAGGCGGCTTCGGACACACAGGAATATGACACAATTATGTTTATAAATTTTCTCATTTGTGTGCTAATATGACTTATCAAGTTTTTAAGGGTGATTCTATGAAAGTCTATGAATTCAATGTGAAAACCAAACTCCCCGACAAGCTCCGTCCGCTGGAGCAGATAGCGCATAACCTCTGGTATAGCTGGAACTGGGAGGCGAGAGAGCTTTTCCGTATGATAAATATGGAACTTTGGGAGCAATGTGAGCATAACCCCGTGTGGGTGCTTTCAAAGCTCAATGACAAAGACTTCCGCAGACTTGTCGGCGACCCCGTTTTCATGAATGTAATGGACAACGTACACGAACGCCTCAACGAATATAAAATGCTCCCTAAATGGTTTGATCTTGCTCACAGCGGCAAGAGAGAAGAGGGGATGCAGATAGCCTATTTCAGCGCGGAATACGGCATACATGAATCCGTGAAGCTCTATTCCGGCGGTCTCGGCGTCCTTTCGGGCGACCACTGTAAATCTGCCAGCGACATAGGTATTCCTTTCATAGCGGTTGGTTTGCTCTACAGAAACGGCTATTTCCACCAGTACCTTAATTCCGACGGCTGGCAGCAGCAGTCGGTTCCGTACAACGATTTTCACAGGATGCCGATAACACCAGTTAAAGATGCGGACGGTAACGAGATATGCGTTCAGGTCAGAATAGCCGAAAGCGACGTAAACGTTAAGGTCTGGAAACTGGAGATCGGCGTTATCACTCTCTATCTGCTTGACACCGACCTGACAACTAACAGCCCCCAACATAGAAACATTACGGCGCAGCTTTACGGCGGCGATTCGGATATGAGGCTGAAACAGGAGATAATCCTCGGCATTGCCGGCGTTCGCGCTCTGAAAACCATGGGATTCCGCCCGACAGTATACCACCTGAACGAGGGACACCCTTCATTTGCGGCACTTGAGCGTATCAGACTCTGCGTCGAAGACGGAATGAACCTTCGCACAGCGGCAGAGGTTGTTAAGAAAAGTACGCTGTTCACCACACACACGCCTGTTCCCGCAGGTTTCGATGTGTTCAGTTTCGACCAGATAAAAAAATACCTTGGTCCGATATTTGAACCGTCAGGCTTCAATATAAATCAGATAATGGGATTCGGACGCGAGAACCCGTTCAACGAATCAGAGAGTTTTGCTATGGCGATCGCAGGTATCCGTCTGAGTACCTTCCGCAACGGCGTCAGCGCACTGCACGGCGAAGTTTCCAGACAGATGTTCAAGAACCTCTGGAGCAACGCGCTTGACAATTATGTTCCCATTGGGCACGTTACAAACGGCATACATCTTCCCACGTTCATAGCCGAAAGCTTTAAGACGATATACACCAGATATCTTTCCGAGGCGTGGTACTACAAACCATACGATTTTGACGTATGGCACGACGTTGAAAAGATACCGGACAACGCCTTCTTTGATGCGAAACGCAAACAGAGGGAGAGACTTGTCATTTTCGCCCGTGAAAGGCTGAAAAAACAGGTTATGAAACGCGGCGGAACAGCCAGCGAAATAACAAAAGCGGACGACGTTCTTAATTCCGATACGCTTACCATCGGCTTTGCGCGCCGCTTTGCAACATACAAACGCGGCTATCTGCTGTTCATGGACGAGGAACGTCTCGCGAAAATTCTGAATAACCCCGAAAGACCAGTTCAGATAATTATAGCGGGTAAAGCACACCCAAAAGACGACGGCGGAAAAGAGATAATCAAAAAGATATTCCATATCTGCCGCAAACCCGAATTCAGAGACAAAGTTACCTTTGTTGAGGACTACGACATTGAAGTGGCAAGACACCTTGCCCATGGTGTTGACATATGGCTCAATACACCTCTGCGCCCTATGGAAGCATCAGGCACCAGTGGTATGAAGATCGCAGCTAACGGAGGTCTGAACCTTTCCATCCTCGACGGATGGTGGGCGGAGGGCTATAACGGCGAAACAGGCTGGGCTATAGGTGCCGGTGAGGAATACGACAAACAGGATTATCAGGATTTTGTCGAAAGCATGGAGCTTTATGACAAACTTGAGAATGAGATAATCCCTCTGTTCTATAACCGCGATAAAGTTGGCATACCCAGAGAATGGACGCATATGATGAAGCAGGCTGTTAAAGTTTGTGCCGCTTTCTTCAATACTTCCAGAATGGTTATGGAATATACTGATAAATATTACGTTCAGCTTCATGAACTTTATAAAGATATCTCATCCAATGGTTTTGAAGGTGCTTCCAAGTATCTGGAATGGAAAGAGAATGTTATAAGTGGATGGGATTCTGTTGAAATAGTTGAGAGCGGTGTTCAGGCTGATTCCATAGAAATGGGCGGTTATGTGACATTTGAAGCAAATATCCGCTCACCGAAGATAGATAACGAAAGCCTCGCAGTTTACGCCGTTGTTGAGTTTGACGGTGAGAGCGGGGTGCTTAAAAACCCGAAATTCATCGCCCTTGAACTTGCGGAGAAAAACGGGGATATCAGCACTTATAAAGCGCATTTCAGAATTGACAATGCAGGCAAGATGAAGGTCGGCTTTGCTGCCGTGCCTTGCCATAAGTATCTGAAAAATATATTTGAATTGAATCTTGTTATGTGGGCAAAATGAGAGAATACATTCCCCATTCCACAGGGTGTTTCATCTGCGGACAGCAGAACCCTGTGGGGTTGAAGCATAGGTTTTTTGCAGAGAACGGAGCGCTTTACAGCGACGTATGCGTTCCTGCGGATTATTGCGGGTTCAAGGATGTTGTGCATGGAGGCATATGCACTGCTCTTCTGGACGAAACAATGGGTTGGTCACCGTTCATCTTTGAGGATTCACTGGACAGGCTCTGCTTTACAAGAAGTCTGGAGGTTAAATTCCGCAAAAATACCCCCACGATGACTAACCTGATAGTCGAGGCAAAATATCAGGGGATGCACAAAGGTATCTGCGAAGTGACAGGCGAGCTGAAAGATGCTTCCGGTACTGTGTTTGCGTCTGCTTCCGGCAGGTTTATCCCTATTCCGCCGGAAAAAATGAATGAGACGATTCAGTATCTTGTCATGGAAAAGGGCGTGTGCTACCATGAAAAATGTATTAAGTATCTGAAGGGTATATGATCCGAGAAAATCGCAGGGACATGTTCGTTTTCCTGCTTTTATTAAATCTTGCTGTGTACATATCGTTCCAGAGCTGGTCGACGATATTCAATAACTTTGCTGTTGAAAATGCCTCTCTGGACGGCTTTTACATGGGGCTTACCCAATCCATAAGAGAAATCCCCGGTTTTCTGTCTCTGCTTGTGATACTTGCGATCGTTGTTCTTCCAGAGCATAAACTCGCCGTGGTGAGCCTTATTGTTCTCGGAATAGGCATCGCTGTGACAGGCTATCTGCCATCCACCACAGGCGTAATAATTTCAACATTAATAATGTCTTTCGGGTTCCATTTCTTTGAAACGGTTAACCAGTCACTGACATTGCAGTATTTCAATAAGCTTGAAACTCCGCTGGTTCTGAGCCGTTTGCGCAGTGTTGCCGCCGGTGGAAACATTGCCGCTGGAATACTGGTCATCATACTGCTTAAGTTTTTGGAATATAAATATATTTTCCTGATAACCGGTTTGATAGCCGTAGCGGCGGGCATATACTGTCTGAAACTGAATCCTATTGACAGCAGTCTTCCTGTTCAGAAAAAGAAATTACAGCTTAAGGCGAAATACTGGCTGTATTATGCGCTGACATTTCTTTCTGGTGCCCGCAGGCAGGTTTTCACGGCATTTTCCGTGTTTCTGATGGTGGAAAAATTTCATTTCTCAACTAGAGAAGTTGCAATACTCTTCATTATCAATAACCTGACGAATTTCTTTTTTAATCCTGTCATTGGTAAGATGGTGAATAAATACGGCGAGCGCAGGCTTTTAAGTATTGAATACTCAACACTGGTAGTTGTTTTCGTAGGATATGCTTTTTCTGAAAGCAAGCTGTTTGTTGCTCTGCTGTATATTATAGACAACCTTGTTTACAGCTTTGTCATATCTATCAGAACATTTTTTCAGAAAATAGCCGAACCGGAAGACTTTGCGAACGGCTCTGCCATGGGATTCACCATAAATCACATAGCGGCTGTTTTTATCCCGTTTGCCGGAGGTCTGCTCTGGATGGTTGACAGAAAGATACCGTTCCTTGTGGCGGCACTTCTGGCGTTCGTATCCTTTGTTCTGGCGCAGTTCGTGCCTTCTGAACTCAGAAAATATCAACAGCAATGAGCGCCCCTTCATACCGCGAATTCAAACCTGCAGAGCATTTAAGACCGTTCATAGCGGCATACTGGCTGTCTGATGGTTATTACGCCGAAGAGGTTCTTTTTCCGGTTTTCGCTGACGGCTGCTGCGATATAATCTTTGATATTGCCGGAAATTCTCCTGCTAAAATGGTTGGCACAGGAGTGAATCTGGAATATGTGCCGCTGAGTGGTAAGGTTCGTCTGGGAGGGATACGCTTCCTGCCTGGGGGATTCACGGCTCTGACAGGCATCCCCGCCGACAGAATATACGACGGAGCCGATGCTTCGGACGTTCTTAACGGTAAGCTCATTGAAGGACTTAAAAGAATAGACGAAGGCTTCTCGCCATCCGCTCTTGATGCGGTTTTCAGCTCATGTGTTTCCTGCCAAAATCCTATGATGTCTTTCTGGCTTTCGTCACAGGACAGCGATATAGGCGGTATCGCGTCATATTTCGGATGCTCGGTCAAAACAGTCAGCAGGACTTTTCTGCACCACACCGGTGCAACACCTTCAAAAATGTTATCTGTCAGGCGTTTCCAGCACGCATTAAAAATGATTACGCAAAGCTGCAGCTGTTATACCGAAATAGCTTATGAAGCAGGATATTATGACCAGTCGCATTTTATAAGGGACTTTAAAAAATATGCAGGTTCGGCGCCGTCGGATTTTTTGCACTATAAAAATTCGCTTGGTGTCCGTTTCATACAATTTCCAACCGGATGTATATGATATTTTCCTGTTCAGGAGGTGCTGTATGATAAAATATGGCGGTATGGCTGTCATGGCTGAGGACGTCCGGACTTCACTGGCTTTTTACAGAGATATTCTCGGGCTGGAACTGATGATGGATAACGGAAATGAACATGTTATGTTTAAATGCGGTGTTGCGCTCTGGAAGAAGGATGCGGCGCATAAGCTTATCTTCGGTTCTGTCTGCGACGGCAGGTCGTCGATGTTTGAGCTTTTCTTTGAAAGCGACGATATCAACGGTGATTATGAACGGCTGTCAAGGGCATCAAAAGTCGTTAATCCACTTGAAGAACAGCCGTGGGGACAGCTTACGTTCAGGATATCAGATCCCGACGGGCATCTGATAGAGGTGGGTGAAAAGCTGTCTGGTACCATCAAACGGTTCAGAGAATCCGGAATGACCGACGATGAAATAAGCTCCAGAACACACGTGGCAAAGGATATGCTGGATTCCCTTTAAAATCACTCAACAGCTCCGTTTCCTGCGGGGCTGTTCTCTTTTTTTACTTGAAGTACAAACCCACCCGCTGTATTATGACCTTAAAATAGGAGCAATTTGCCTTTATGACCAATATAATCATAAATTCATATAAAACAGTTCCCGAAAATGTCGACTGTTTTGTCACAACCCGCCACGGCGGATACAGCAGAGGGGACTACGGCAATTTCAACCTTGCCGTGAGCACAGCGGAAGACCACCGGATTGCGATGAAAAACATTGAACTTCTGAAAAATGAATTTCACCTTTCAAAGCTCGTCAATCTCAATCAGGTTCATGGAAATATGGTCTATGAAGTGACATCTGACAATTATACCGATATAATGTACAGAGAGGGTGACGGACTTTTCACTTTGGAAAGCGAAATAGCCCTTGGCGTTCTCACCGCAGACTGCTATAACGTTTTTCTCGCCGGAAAAAAAGCTGTCGCCGCTCTGCATTGCGGACATAAATCCGTTTCGTCGGATATTATGGGTGAGGCTATAAAACTTTTTGTCAAACATGGAGATTTTCCCGTGTTTGCCGGTATAGGTCCGGGGATATCATGCGCCAATTACGAGATAGGTCCGGAACTGGCGGATACATTCGGCAAAATATGCCACGACAGTATCGTGGTTAAGGACGGAAAACTTTATCTGAGCCTGCGCACCGTGATAGAGCAAAATCTCACAAAGGCGGGTATCAGACACATTGAGCATCTGCGTAACTGCACCTTTGAAGACGAAAGCCTGTATTCTCACCGCAGAGACAAAGGCGTGACAGGGCGTATGATGGGGGTTATCGTAAGGAGAAGCGATGTTCGCTGACAGACTTGCCGAGGTCAGAAAAAATATAGACGCCGCCATGAAAAAGGCAGGCAGAACTGACAGCGTTGAAGTCGTTGCCGTGAGCAAATATTATCCGGCGGAGGCTATTCTTGATGCATATGGATGCGGACACAGAATATTCGGTGAAAGCCGTGTTCAGGAAGCCGTTGAAAAGAAAGAGATACTTAAAGATCTGACGGAGCTTGAGCTTCATTTCATAGGGCATCTTCAGACCAATAAGGTGAAGTATCTGGAAGATATATTCGGGCTGATACATTCAGTTGACAGCGAAAGGCTGGCGGATGAACTTAACAGGTATTTCAATAAGATAGACCGTGTTCAGGATATTCTCGTTCAGGTGAACATAGCGAACGATCCTGACAAATCCGGAGTTACAGGAGAAGAGGCGGAAAGCCTTTGCAACGCAGTGAAAGATATGCCCAACCTGAACCTGAGAGGGCTTATGATGATACCTCCTCTGACAGATAATGAGGAAAAAAACAGGAAATATTTTACTGCGATGAAAGAACTTTTTGATAAACTGTCTGTCAAAAATGAGAATACCATGGATATTTTGTCTATGGGAATGAGCGATGATTACACAATAGCTGTTGAAGAGGGCAGTACGATGGTGCGCATAGGCACGGCTCTTTTCGGCGGACGATGATAAAGGGGAAACAATGGCTATTATTTCAATGCTGATAAAATCTTATCTGGTCGTGCTGCTCTTGCGCAGTGTCATGACCAGACAGGAGCTTTATTTCAACCCCTTCGGTAAGATGGTGGCGAAGCTCACCGACCCCCTCATGGAAAAATTGCTTAAACTGAACAAAAAGAACGCCGACAGGTCAACCCTTCTGTTCATTCTGCTTGCGACGGCGCTTACGGCTCTGCTGTATTATGCCATGGGCGGAATGAGCCTCGCGATATCTGCGTTCTTTGCCATATCAGACATGCTTAACTTCCTGATGATGTTCTACATTGTCAGCATAATACTCGGCATTTTTGCCGGAAACAGCCGCATGTCATATTTCTCTATGTATTTTAACCGCCTCGGCTCTTTTTGGGTCAATGCGGTGCGGGCGATTCTGCCTATACGGTCAAACGCCGTGGCTGTCCCTGCAATTGTTTTTGTCTTTGTCTTTTTTACCGTTGTAAACGGAGCAGTCATTCTCTTTATGCAGCACGGGACAGACTTTACGTTTGTTTCATCCAGTCTTATTTCCTCGATGTTCATGTCCCTTAAATCCGGTCTGTTGTCAATTGTCAGCCTGCTCGGTATCTATATCTGGGTGATAATCATCCGCGCACTGATGAGCTGGGTCAGTCCCGACCCTTCAAATCCTGTTGTGCAGACGATAATAGCCCTGACAGATCCTGTGCTGGTTCCTTTCAGCCGGATAATTCCCCCGCTGGGACCTGTGGACATCAGCCCTATGATTCTGATATTCCTGCTGTATTTTCTTAAGAATATGCTGCTTAGGCTTATCGGAATGCTCCTTTAATGGAATTCAGCAAGCTCAAATACGTTTACATCGGCACAGCACTTATATTTCTTGTCGGAGTGACAGGAACACTCGGTTATATGCATATTGAGCATGCGAATATGCTCGATTCACTGTATATGACAATTATCACCATGGCCACAGTCGGTTATGGCGAGATATTCCCTCTGTCGGATGCGGGTAAGATATTCACTATCTTGATCATCATATCCGGCACAGGTACGGTTGCATACACGGCGACACAATTTATCGACTACGTTGTCACAGGCGACCTTACCAATTTTTTCGGGAGAAAAAAGATGAACCACATCATCGACAACATGAACAGCCACTATATCCTTTGCGGTTTCGGACGTATGGGAAGGATAATTGCGGGACTGCTCAGAGAGAACAATGTGCCGTTTGTCATAATCGACCCCGAAGACAGGGCGAGCGAATCCGCGGAAGAAAAATACGTGTTTGTTACAGGCGACGCAACCCATGATGCGGTTCTTAAAAAAGCGGGTGTGATGCGTGCGAAAGGACTTATCACCGTCGTTGATACGGATGTGAAGAACCTTTACATCGTCCTTACCGCCAAGGGGCTTAACAGAAATCTTTACGTCGTCGCAAAAGTTGCGCAGGAAGACGCCGCAACAAAGTTTGAGTGGGCGGGAGCCGACAAGATTGTTTCGCCGTATACCATCGGCGGGCAGAGCATTGCTTACAGCATCATAAAACCATATGTAACGGATTTCCTCTCCATGGCGATGGGAAATCAGGAATACGGCATCATGGTTGAAGAGGTTATGATACATGAAGGCAATGTTCTGGAAAACACTTCAATTGTTGATTCCAACGTCCGCAAGATCGGTATCATTATTGTCGCCATAAGAAAAAGCGACGGAGGGTTTATTTATAACCCCGGACCCAACGAGGTCATCAGAGCGAACGACACCCTTATCGCACTTGGCAGAAAGGGTGATTTTGAGGCTCTGAATAAACATTTAAAAAGAGGATAACATGTGGGTTTTCAGAATATTATATGCAGTTTTCATTATGGCGGCATTCGTGCTGGTCAGAGACACGCTGGGCATAGGCATGCCGCAGGCTGTTCTTTATTCTATGGGCGTTATTTTCGCAATAGTTTTCATAGAAACACTTATCGCAGATATCAAAAGCTATAAGTTCTATGGCGGGCTTGCCGGTGCTGTTGTCGCTATTATTGCCGCGTATTTTATAGCGTCTATATTTGAGACGTATTTCAATAACGATTCTCTGCGTCTGGCATTCTATTTCTTCGCGCTTTATCTCGGCGTTGCGACTGGTCAGAAATTTTCATGGATAATTGAGAACGTACTTTCAAGACTTATGGCAAAACAGCCGAAACAGATAAAATTCAGCGCGTCTTCAAAAGTGCTTGATACATCAACACTTATAGACGGTCGTATGGCAGATATCGTCGATACAGGACTTATAGAGGGCGGGCTGGTCATTCCTACCTTCATCCTGAAAGAACTCCAGAATATCGCTGATTCCCACGATCACCTGCGCAGACAGAAGGGCAGACGCGGGCTTGATGTTCTGAAACGCTTACAGGAGCAAACAGCCGTGCCTGTTGAGATAAACAACACTGATTTTCTGGAAATAGGCACTGTTGACGAAAAACTTGTTGCCTTGGCGAAAAAGCTGAAAGCTGATATAATAACAACAGATTTTAACCTTCTGAAAGTTGCTGAAATACAGAATATCAAAGTTCTGAACATAAATACGCTGTCAATGGCGATGCGCCAGTCTGTTCTTCCGGGTGAGGAATTTGAGATAAGCGTTGTTAAAGAGGGTAAGGAATCCAATCAGGGTGTCGGCTATCTCGACGACGGCACGATGGTTGTTGTGGAAAACGGGCGCAAATTGATTGGTAAAACAGTAAAAGTTAACGTTACAAGTCTCCTTCAGACAGAATCGGGACGTATAATATTTACTAAGGTGAAATATTGAATATAACCGCAATAATACCTGCCGCCGGAATGGGCAAACGTTTCGGCGGCGACGTTAAAAAGCAGTTTTTCGAGGTTCTCGGGCATACTGTTCTTTATTATACTCTTACGGCTCTGAACCGTGCCTATCCTTTCAAAGAGTTTATCCTCGGCGCCGATCCCGACGATTTTTATTTTTTATACTCACAGCTTTCAATGGCGGATATTAAGAATTATCAGCTTGTTCAGGGCGGCGGAGAGCGGTATGAGACAGTTTATAACTGTCTGAAAGCGGTCACGACGGACTACGTTTTAATACACGATGCCGTGAGACCGTTCGTGACAGAAGATATCGTGCGAAACGTTGCGGATGCCGCAAAAGATACAGGTGCGGCGATATGTGGTCTGCCTGTGCGTGATACTTTGAAAAAGATATCCGGCAGTTTCGTTGAAAAAACTGTAAGCAGAGACGAATACGTTCTTTCACATACCCCGCAGATATTTAAAACATCACTTCTTAAAAAAGCGGTGGAAAATGCCGATGAACGGGGAATTGTTATCACCGATGAGGCTCAGGCTATGGAGCTTTTCGGAGTTCGTGTGAAGTGGGCTATGTCTCTGTCTGACAACATAAAAATAACCTTTCTGAACGATATGGATATGGCGGAAGGGCTGGTTCGTAAATATTTCGGGCAATAAAAGGGGCGCGAAGCCCCTCCGACTCATGACAAAGTCAGTAAAATGCGAGATCGCGTCGTCGCATGCGCTCCTCGCGAAGACAAAAGAACGTCTCTGCGAGGGTTTTAACCCGAAGCAGTCTAATGTGAGTCTGTGTAAATTTAGTTTGTCAACAACCCAAGGGGCGTGAAGCCCCTAATGTTTTATCCTGCAACGGCAGTGAAGCGTTTTTGGATATAATTTCCTTTTTCTGCTTCGTCTATCATGGCGATAGCGTAATCCGCGTAGCTTATCTCGCTCTTTCCTTCCGAATTCAGAATAAGCTCATCCTGACCAAGTGTATATTTACCTGTGCGTTCGCCGTCTGCCATAAAAAATGCGGCTGGGCTGAAGAACGTCCAGTTCACATCGTTTCTTTGTTTGAGAGTATCAAATGCCGCCGCCATGCTTCCGGCGACTCCCTTCCATGCGTCGGGAAAATCCGGAGTGTCAAGCAGACGGACTTTATGGTCTTTATCCACATAAAGGGTGCTTGCGCCGCCTACCACGAGGAATCTGTTCGGTTTTCCGGCTAAAATATCAATCAGATGTGTCATGACTGTCTGATGAAGAATAGGGTCATCATTGACTCCGGTACCGAATGCGTTAATGATAACGTCGTTATCTTTGATATCTGAATATGCGAGTGCCAGAATGTCTTTTTCGACTATATTTCCTTTGAGACCAGCCATTTTAGCTTTGTTTCTGACAACCGCAGTGACGTCGTGACCTCTTTTCTGTGCTTCCTCCACAAGCATTTTTCCCTGTTTTCCGCTTGCGCCTATAACTGCTATTTTCATAACGTTCTCCTTGTTAAATCAATTTGTATGACTACATTATGGTTTATAGGATATTTTGTAAAGTAAGCACCTTTTTGTGCTATAGTTACCATTTGGAAACTATTGAGGGGGAAGATATGAAAAGAGAAATGCCTGCCTGTCCTGTGGAAGTTACGCTGATGCTTATGGGTGATAAGTGGAAGATACTTATAATACGCGACCTTCTGGATGGGACGAAGCGCTTCGGCGAGCTGAAAAAATCTGTTTGCGGCATATCCCAGAAGATGCTGACATCAAATCTTCGCGCGATGGAGGAGTGTATGCTTGTTGCCAGAAAGGTCTACGCAGAAGTGCCGCCAAAAGTCGAATATACGCTGACAGAAACAGGGTACAGCCTTAAAACGGTATTGGATTCAATGGCAGAGTGGGGTGAAGCGTACAAAAGACAGGCGTCGGCGCTGGTTTAATCCTCCGCCTTTTGAGAAACCGATTTGTAGTAATCCTGAAGCTTGTCCGTAAGCATTTTACATGTGTGGTACATTCCGGCATTTATGCGCGTCTGGTAAACGTTATCTGCTTCAATCTTAACATCTTCCGGTATAAACGTTTTATGCTGTCCGGCATGCAGACAGTTTGGTTTCGGGCAAAGGAATTTCACAGGCAGCATGTCGCCTATGGTACTCCATATAACCGGGTCTGCGCCGCAGCTGTTTTTGATTTTATAAGCGTATTCCAGAACCAGTGATTTAACGGCAGGCAGGAAAAGCTTACTGATGAATGACACCATCTCTTTATCTGCGTAGCCAAGTTCTGCAAGTTCATAAAGCGATTTATGCACCTCAAGGTTATGCGGATCGGTTTTATTTATTTTAACTAATTCCACAAAGAGGTTGACCGTTATCAGCATGCGCAGGAAGAAATTTTTTCTGTTCATCTGGTCGGTGAATATCGGCACGGATTTGTCGCCGTCGGCATATGTTTTAATTCGTATCGCCTCTTCAACGGAGTCGTCGTTTATCAGCGACTTAGCTATTTGCGCAGAGCGATCTATGCAGTCCTGATTCCGGTCGCAGTCCATAAGCTCTGCTATGTTCTGCAATACGGAGGTCAGTGCTATCTTCGTGAGGAAACCGCCGGATTCGTCGCCAATGAGAATATTTCTGGAAAAAGGTGTGAGCGCGAGACTTATGAATGCCGAATTGAAATTATCGGTTATCAGTTCCCTTTTATCAGTAGCATTTTTGAATATCTTCACCATTGCGGTTATGCCGTCGGACGAGGCAAGCATGTGATCCACAGCTCTGTTGAAAACGTCAAGTGTTTTGACTTCAAGCAGGTTTTCCCTTATCTTATTGTAAAATGAGCTGTATTGATCCTGCGAAAAGATGAAATCATTCAGTATCATCTCTATGCGCTCATATGTTTTTGACCGATAGTAGCTCAGAACATCGGACGTACATTTGATGGATATTGATGACGTGTGGAACCTGTCGTCGTTTACATATCTGTCAAGGAGTGCATCAAGATATTTTCCGATCGGAACTCCTGAATTGATAAGGATTTTACCGTTCGGATCGAAAACTTCTGAACCGAATGGCATCGACGTGCCTATAAGGGTTAATCCGTTCTTTGCAGCATAATCCAGAAACGAACGTCTGCCCATGCTGCGTAGTTTTGTGATCAGATCGTTTTCAGAAATCCCTGTATCTAAAGAAATTAATTCAAAAATGTTGTTATGTTCGATATTTCTCATATCTTCTCACATAGAGTAAGCATCGCTAAGTATAATACAAATTTGAGTTTTGAACAGCATAATGTATATATTTGCATGATTATTATCTTAAAATTGAACATATCTCAATTCGTAAAGTCTTTGACTTGAAATGTAAGAGGTGATAAATAATTATGATGGATTTTAATATAGCGGAATACATACGATTTATAGCGCTGGCGATAGTTCCGTTCATGTTTGCGGTGACCGTTCACGAGTTTTCACACGGCATGAGCGCATATATGCTTGGCGACGACACGGCAAAACGAGCGGGCAGGCTGACCCTTAACCCAATCGCCCATATTGACCTTTTCGGGCTTTTGTTTCTGATAATCACACGCCTTTTCGGGTGGGCAAAACCTGTTCCGGTGAATTACGGCAATCTTTACCGAAAAACCAGATACGGTCCCGCCATAGTGGCTTTCGCAGGTCCACTGTCAAACTTTGTGCTGGCGATAGTTTCGGCGATTATCCTTCGCATACTGTACAATGTTCAGGTGCAGGAAGGCAGTATGCTTATGAAAGTGCTGGTTCCCGTTGCGGGGATGCTTAAAATATCGGTATCCATCAACCTTGCGCTGTTCATTTTCAACCTGATACCAATTCCGCCGCTGGACGGAGGGCGCATCGTCACGAATTTCCTGCCTTATGACAAGGCTGTTAAATTTGCTTCCATAGAGAGATACGGGTTTATCATCATCCTGCTTCTGTTCCTTACAAGGGCGATAGACTACGTTCTTTTGCCGGCGATGAATTTTTTTATGAATATTCTTCTTTAGAGGTTTTATAGATGGAAAAAGTATTGAGCGGGATGCGTCCCACGGGCAGACTGCATATCGGACATTATTACGGAGCGCTTAAAAACTGGCTGGATCTGCAGGAAAAGCATGAATGCTTTTATTTCGTTGCAGACTGGCACGCACTCACAACTAATTATGAAAACCCGGAAGACATTATAGAGAACCGCAGACAGCTTGTTTTCGACTGGCTGAGTGTCGGCATCGACCCCAACAAATGTACTATGTTTGTTCAGTCTCATAACATCTATCATGCAGAACTGAGCCTTCTGCTCTCGATGCTTACACCTGTGAGCTGGCTGGAAAGATGTCCCACATACAAAGAGATTAAACAGGAACAGACGAATAAGGATCTGTCAAACCTTGGTTTTCTCAGCTATCCGGTGCTTATGACCGCGGACATCATCATGTATAACGCAACCTATGTGCCTGTCGGCGAAGACCAGCTCCCACACATAGAGATAAGCCGTGAGATAATCCGCAGATTCCACCACCTTTATAACTGCGAAGTGTTTACAGAACCGAAAGGTGTTCTGACGGAAGTTCCAAGACTCCCAGGGCTTGACGGAAGAAAGATGAGCAAAAGCTACGGAAATGCCATAATGCTTTCAGAAGACCTGAAAGAGGTTGAGAGCAAAATTAAAAAGATGGTGACTGACACCAACCGCCAGAGACTGAAAGACCCCGGAAACCCAGAAATATGCCCTGTGTTTGACTATCATAAAGTGTTCTCCACCGAAGAGGAAAGAGAATATATCATAAAGGGCTGCACATCGGCAGGAATAGGCTGTATGGAATGTAAAATGATACTATACAGGCACATGCAGAAACTTCTGGAACCCATTCAGGAGCGCCGCAGAAAATTTGAAAGCGAGATCAAAGACATAAATGAGTTCTTAAAGCCCATGCAGGACAAAGCCAACGAAGAGGCAGCCTGCATGATGGAAAAAGTGAGGAAAGCGCTTAAAATATGAGCCATTTGCTCGACGTCCGGCTGGATAATTTTGAAGGTCCTCTCGACCTGCTTATCCACCTGATATATAAGAACGAACTGAATATTTACGACATTCCCATAGCCTTCATTGCCGGACAGTTTGTCGATGCGGTGCAGGAGATGGAAAAGATGGATATTGAGATTGCCGCCGAGTTTATAAACATGGCGTCATATCTCATCTATCTGAAATCAAGGATGCTTCTGCCGAAAGAATCTCTGCCTCTGGAAGAGCTTGATCCGGAAGAGGAAAAATTCATTCTGACACAGAGACTGGTGGAATATTCGTTCTATAAGGACATTGCGCTGAAACTGAGAGAACTTGAAAATGACTCCGGAAAATATCTTATGAGAGGTTCCGCAATATTCATTGAGCGCGAATCCATACAGACGGAGGATCCATACCGTATCGCGAACGCCTTTTTCTGCGCGTTGGAAAAAGACGTTGAAAAACCCATGAAGTTTGAAAAAAACATAGTGGATGTATCTGATGTCATTGTGAAGATAAAGGATCTTGTTTATGAAAAGCAGAAGCTTTTCTGGACTGATATCGTCAAAACCTGCGTAAGCAGACGTGAAGTGGTCATATCCTTCCTTTCAGTTCTGGAACTGATGCGCCTTGCCATCATCCGCGCTATGCAGGCTGAAACCTTCGGGGAGATAGTGATAGAGCAAATTCAGCAGGGAACGGCAAATGGATAGAGAAAAGAAAATATTCTACAGCTCACTGTTTCTGGCAGGCGAACCGCTGGATAATAAATTTTTCCGCAAGATACTCGACCCTATCAACCTCGAAAACAGGCTTCTGGACTATATGGAGCAGTTTAACGGCATGTCGCTGGGTATGAAGATACGTCAGGTGTCCGGCGGTTTTCAGATGGTCACCGATAAAGAACTCTTCACAGAACTGGAACCTTTCTTCGGTGAAAAAACAGAGACACTCAGCCGCGCATCGCTTGAAACGGCTGCAATAATAGCCTACAAACAGCCTATCACAAGGCTTGAAATAGACGAGATCAGAGGGGTTAATTCCTCCGGAACTGTAAGATATCTGCTGGACAAGAACCTTGTAAAGGTTACTGGCAGAAAGGACGTTCCGGGAAAACCTCTGCTCTACAGCACAACCAAGTTTTTCCTTGAATATATGGGAATCAACGACATCTCCGAACTGCCGACGTTCAGAGAATGGCAGGAACTTAAAACCAAATAATGATAAGACTTAACAAATATTTAGCAGAGAATACATCTCTTTCCAGAAGGGATGCCGACAAAGCTGTTGCGGATGGACGGGTAACCGTTAACGGTGCAGTTGCCGAAGGTCCGTGGGTACAGGTGGATGAAACCTCCGCTGTAACTCTTGATGGTGAGAAAGTTGGAGTGGAAGACTACTTCTACTGGGCATTTTACAAGCCTGTAAAGATAGTTACGGCATATGGCGACGGACAGGGAAAAGAGACTCTGGATGTTTTTCCGAAACTGGCAGAGAAAAAACCGGCATATTCCGGCAGGCTCGATTATGACAGCGAAGGGCTGATAATTTTCAGCAACGATGGCGATTTCATCAGAAAATTGCAGAAAAGCGATGAAAAGATACAGAAAGAATATATCGTAAGTGTGACAAGACGTCTGCATCAGGCTCAGATTGATGAGCTGAAACGCGGAATCACATATGAAGGCATAGACTATCTGCCGTGTATCGTCACGGAGACCGAAGAGAGACGCTATCGTGTAATTCTTTATGAAGGAAAGAAGCGCCAGATACGCAACATGTTCAGGTATTTCAACATTCAGGTGAAGAGACTGAAACGTGTACGCATCGGTCGTATAAACCTCGACGGCATGAAGGCGGGCGAAATGAGGGTGCTTTCACGAAAAGATCTGGAAGGAATGTTATAATGTACAGAGTAAGAGTTATACAGCAATTCAATGGTGCGCATAACCTGCGGAATTATAACGGAAAATGCGAAAATCTGCATGGACATAACTGGCGTGTCGAAGCCTATCTTCAGGGTGACAGACTGAACGGAACGGAGATGCTTGTGGACTTCACCGTGCTTAAAAAAAGACTTAAAGACATACTTGAGGAATTAGATCATAAATACTTGAATGAACAGGTTGAATTCTTTGTTCAGAATAACCCGACAAGCGAAAACATCGCCCGGTTTATATATGGAAGACTTAAAGATACATTCGGAGAACTTACCGAGCGTGTTGTCGTCTGGGAAACAGACGTTCAGGCGGCAGAGTACTTTGAATGATCCTAAGTTTCAGTTAAAATAATAGAAAAAGGATATCTGATGCTTTTCGGAACAAAAGAGCCGGATATTTTTGAAGCCCACAGCCTGTATGTGGAGGGGAAATATGCAAAAGCCCTTCACGCATACGAAGCGTATTATGCTCAAAACAGCGATAGTTTATCCGCTGTCAGAATGATGTCTAACATCTGTTTCATGGCGGAGGACAGGGAGAAAGGCGAATTACTCCTTATCAAACTTACAGACAGATTCCTTGCCGCAGGGTACTTTTATGAAGCACTCAGCATCGTTTCAAAACTGATAATAGTATCCTCCGATAAACCGAGGTTTTACAGGCTTGCCCATGACATATATGAAAAAATGGGGCGGCAGAAACTTGCCGTGCGCTATCTTTTCGCTTTGGCGGATATGTATAAATCTGCAGGGAAATTCAGCGAATGTTCCGTTCTGCTGACAGAAATATTCAGACGAAACGCTGACGACAGGCGCTTAATAATCAAAGTTTTACGTAAACTTACTGTTCTGGGGTCGTATCAGGAGCTTTCGGATATTTTGGCTGACTGTGTTGAAAGCCGTGTTTTGAGCGATTTCGAGATTGATGATATGGTAGTCTACCTTCTGGAATCCGGATGCAGAGCTGACCTTGTAATGCCTTTTCTGAAAAGCTTCCTCAAACGCAACCCGGATAACTTTGAAATGGCGGAAGGAGCAATTACGGCTTATTTCAGCAAAGATTTCAATGCGGATGAATTCAACGAAATCATCGCCTCGGCACCAGCGGAAGCAACATACGGCATATCCATGGAGATAAAAGAGGCGGTTGCGGACAAAGCAGTTTTAAATCATCTGCTCTATCTTGAATCGCTGAAAGAGGACAGGAACAGGATAAAAGGGCTGATATGCGAGATGTATCTTGATAATGCGCTTGATATGAGGAGCATAGAAGACATATGCGCAAGATCCGGCTGTGACATCGCACTTGAGGAAGCCGGCAAAATGGTGGCTTCGGAATCCCATGCTCAGGAAAAGCCTGCTGTGGAACAGACAGAACCTGTGATTGAAACCTTTGAACAGACAGAGGATATCTCGGAATATGAACCGATGAAGCTGGATAGTTTTGTGGCGGACGATGGAGCGCCGACAGTGGACACGGCAATTGATATAGCAGACGATTTCGGACTTACGGATCCGGTGCAGAATTCGGACACCTCGTTCAGCGGATTTGAAACTTTTAATTTGGCGGATGAAAAGCATAACAATGACAATGTATTCAAAGGTTTTGAGGATATAGATATAGACGCAAAGAATGAAACAGACTATTTTGAAGGTCTGGTTGAAGAGAAAAAAGAGGAAAAGAAAGAGAAGGTTGTGTCGATAAGTTTTGACGAATCCGACCTGAAACCGTCGTCTGAAAAAAAGACTGACGATTTCTTTTCTCAGGAAATGGAAGGCTGACGTGAGATTCAGATTCAGACCCAAACTCTCGGGAACTTCCGGGGCAAACTGGAAAAACAAATACACATACGCTTTTATCCTTGTGACACTGCTGGTGTTCAATATTATGGCATCGTCCGAAATATTCGATAACGAGTTCCCATGGTATTCAAACATATCCATCTTCCTGTTAGTCAACATAAATATCATCCTGCTAATTGTTGTCTGCATACTTATATTCAGAAACCTTGGCAAGCTTTACATAGACCGCAAAAAGAACATCTTCGGCACCAGACTGCAGGGCAGGCTGGTCTCGTTTTCAATAATCATAGCGGTAATTCCTGTTGTCATTGTTTTTGTGTTCTCCAATAAGGTCATAAACAAAAGTATAGATAAATGGTTTAATTCCCAGATACAGCAGGCACTTGAAAGCTCTGTCAGCCTTATGCAGAAATATCAGACCCAGCTTGAAAACTATGTCATTGAACAGAGCGACCTGCTGGCGAGCTTTATATCATCCGGCGATTTCGTTTATAAAAACAACAAAACAAAAATGGAAAAATTCATTAACGGATATATGGAAAAAGACCGCATTGACGGAATTTCCATTTATAACTCCTATAATGAAAAGATATTGTCCGTTCACAAAAAGAAGGACAGAACCAGAAAGGTTGTCGATAATGATACGATCGACCGCATACTGAACAAAGAGCTGATAGCCAGATACGCAATGGACAAGGACAACCAGATATATTGGGTCGGACGCCCGATATATTCGGGAAAGAACACGAACAAAATAATCGGCGCGGTAGTCGTTTATAAAAAAGTGCCTAAGAACGAAGCGTCCGATATTGCAAATATTCTCACATCTTACAATACATACAGACAGACCGAGCATTTCGCCAATCCGGTTAAGAACTCGTTCAAGGCTCTTACTATGCTGATGACGCTTCTGGTGGTGTTTGCCGCCATTTGGGGCAGTCTCGTGTATGCGAAGAGTATAACACGCCCCATAGAAAACCTTGCGTCTGCGTCGGCTGCCGTTTCCAAGGGTAATCTTGATGTCGAGGTGGACGTGCAGGGCAACGACGAACTTGCATACCTCGCCCGATCGTTTAACTCCATGATAAAGCGGCTGAACGCCCACAACACCGAACTGAATCTGAAAAACGAAAAGCTGTCGGAAATGTTCATACAAATAACACGGGACAATCAGTACATTGACTCAATATTCAAGAACGTTAAATCAGCAATATTCCTTTATACCCATAGCTTTGAACTGCTGAAAAAGAACGATTACGCGGAAACGGTCATAGAATTTGCGAATGAGGCTTTCCTTTCTTCCGTGCTCACGCCCGCTGCGTCATTTATTGAAACCGAGGAGCGCGAGACCCAGTTCCAGATTGAGATACTGCTGAAAGGTGAACTGCGCACAATGACCACCACCATAACCAAGATTTTCAGCCGCGACGGAGAGGTTGACAACCTTGTTATAGTTCTGGACGACATAACCGACCTGATGAACTTCCAGCGCGTCGGTATCTGGAAAGAGATAGCAACCCGCATCGCACACGAGATAAAAAACCCGCTGACCCCTATAAAGCTCACTGCGGAAAGGATAAGACGAAAGGCATCCATGGGGGAGAGCGACAAAGACACCATAATGAACAGCATGGACACCATCATTGCTGAGGTGGAGAGCCTGCAAAGCATGGTGAACGAGTTCAACATGTTTGCGCGTCTTCCGGAGCTTAAGATGGTGCAGTTCAGTCTTAAGGGGCTTTTTGACGAGATATATGCTTTTTATGCGGCGTCAAAAACTGTCGACTTTGAAATAAACTGCCCGGAGATAGGATTTGTGGGCGATAAATCCCAGCTTAAAAGAGTTTTTATCAATCTGATAAATAATTCCATTGACGCTATGAACAGGAAAGGTAAAATAACCGTGAACGTATCTGAAATCGACGGCATTATCCGCATAGATTACAGAGACAACGGAGAGGGTATCCCTCAGGAAGACGTCACAAGGGTCTTCATTCCGTATTTCAGCAAGAAACCGGACGGCACAGGGCTGGGGCTTGCTATTGTTAAGAAAATAATTGAGGTTCACAACGGAAGTATTACCGTTGAGAGCGAATACGGACAATACACACGTTTTCTTATGGAGTTTCGCAAGGCTTAAACTATGGCAAGAATACTGATTATTGATGATGAAAAAGGAATATGCACGGCCATTAAAGATATCCTTGAAGACGAAGGATATGCGGCTGATTACGCACTGACTTTCGCTGACGGTTTTGCTCAGCTTAAAAAATGCGTTTACGACATACTGTTTCTGGACATCTGGCTTCCCGACAAAGACGGCATAGACGGTCTGCGTGATATTAAAAGCTATTTTCCCGACCTTGAGGTTGTGATAATCAGCGGTCACGGAAACATCGAAAACGCCGTTGAGGCAACCCGCAGGGGCGCGTACGACTTCCTCGAAAAACCCTTGTCGCTGGAACGCATACTCCTTATCGTAAAACATCTTACGGACAAATTCCAGCTTATGCACGACCTGCGTGAAACCAGAAGCGACCTGATCAAAAAATACGACATTATCGGTGTCAGCAGACCCATAAACGAACTTAAAAAGAAGATCGAAAAGATAGCCCCCACAAACGCTTGGGTTATGATAAACGGTGAAAACGGCACAGGAAAGGAACATGTTGCACGTCTTATCCATATGCTAAGCCGCAGAGCGAAGGATGCGTTCGTAGAGATAAACTGCGCCGCCATCCCTTCGGAACTGCTGGAAACAGAGATGTTCGGACATGAAAAAGGCTCTTTCACAGGGGCTGTTGCTCAGAAAATGGGTAAATTTGAAGAAGCGGACAACGGCACCGTATTTCTCGACGAAATAGGCGACATGACGATGCCCTCACAGGCGAAGCTTCTGCGCGTGCTGGAAAACAACAGCTTCACCCGCGTAGGCGGCAATACGCCCTTTAAATCTGATTTCAGGCTTATAACAGCCACAAATAAGAATCTCGAAGAGGAGATAGAGGCGGGGAACTTCCGCGAAGACCTCTATTACAGAATAAACGTGGTACCGCTTACCGTTCCGCCTCTGCGCGAACGCAAAGAGGATATACCGATACTGATGCAGCATTTCATCCGCGAGGCCTGCTCGCTGAACGGTCTTGAACTGAAAAAGGTCAGCCTTCAACTCATGGAGCTTTTCATGGTTTTTGAATGGCCGGGGAACGTCCGCCAGCTTAAAAACCTGATAGAACGTATGGTTGTGCTTTCCGAACATGAGACCATGGACGTTGAAGATGCTCCCGATTTCCTGCGCGCATTGGAAGAGGACAAATACGAGTCCGAGAACGGTGCGGCTCTGCGCAACGCGAAGGAAGGTTTTGAAAAACAGTATATTCTCCAGACACTTCAGGCGAACGACTGGAACATAAGCCAGTCCGCGAAAATACTTGAGATAGAACGCACCTATCTGCACCGCAAAATTAAAGTGTACGGGCTGGAAAAGTTTAAGCCTGTCGATGGAAAAGCCTGATGGGTAAATATCTTATGGGTTCGGTTCTGGTGGCGCTGATAGCGTTTCTGTTTGTAAACTACGCCCTTAAAAATTCAGAAATTTCAAAAAAGATAGACGAAGCAACCGACGTTCCGTCAGGAGAGTTTAGCTCGATAGACATAAAAGAGAACTCCGACGGCACATATGCGCTGGAACTTTCCGGGGCTAAGCTTTACTCCAGCAGGGTAGGCACCAGAACGATGTGCGAAGGGGATTTAAAAGTGATCTTCCCGCGCGAAAAAGATGCAAAACTGGTTCTTAAATTCCGTCACAACATTGCGCCCATGCTTGCAAAACCTCTGCGCGGCATAGACCCGGACGAAGCTGTCACCAAAGAGGGAAAAGACATCATGGCGCAATCCCTGAAAGACGGATATGCTGCCCAATACAATATCACAAGCATTAAAGACGTGATATTCAATAACTTTTCCTGCACAACAATCCAGTGATCAATTTTCTTGACTTTTACTCCTGTTGAGCTATTATACTCATAGGCGAACACCTGTTCGCTCATGGAGGGCGATATGACAGACAGGCAGAAAATGTTCATGCAATTCATTGATAAGTTCATAAGAGATAACGGATATTCGCCATCTGTCCGTGAAATAGCCAAAGGCATGGGACTCTCGTCAACAGCCAGCGTAAAAAACATGCTGGACAGACTCACGCAGTCGGGTGCTTTAAGGCGCACTGAAAACATCGCGCGCAGTCTTGAGAAACCTTCGCAGGGGATACCTGTACTCGGACGTATCAAAGCCGGTCTGCCCGTCACATCGGAAGAGAACGTGGAAGGCTACATACGTCTGGATAAACCCATTAGCGAAGACCACTTTTTTCTGCGGGTGGACGGCGACAGTATGAAAGATAAAGCGATTCTTGACGGTGACTGTGTTCTGATACGTCAGACGAATCAGGTCACAAGCGGTCAGATGGGCGCATTCCGCATTAACGGCGAAGTCACCCTTAAAACATTTGAAAGAACATCCGCCGGAGTTTTTCTGATGCCCGCCAATCCGGACTTTGCTCCGATCCCCGTTGGCGAATATGACGATTTCAGGGTCATCGGCACCGTAAAAATGGTGATACGCGCTCTGGAGGGTGGCTATGATATTGAACCTGCATGAAAAAGTGCGTGTCGGCGCGGTCTTTGAAAACAGCCCCAGACCTGTATGGTTCAGCCTTCGAGGCGAAAAAGTCACCGTTAAAGATATCTGCTACCGCTGGAAAGAACGTGCGGGAAACGACATCGTACACAAATACACGGTTACCGACGGTCTCAATGTGTTTGAGCTGTCATTCAGCGGTCTTGATGCCTGCTGGTATCTTGAGGGTATGGACGAAGGGGACGGCAAGTGATACTCTGTATGGACATGGACGCTTTCTTCGCGTCTGTGGAGCAGTCTGCAAATCCGCATCTCAGGGGCAAACCAATAGCTGTCATCGGCGCTAAAGAGAGGACTGTCGTCGTTACGAGTTCATACGAAGCGAGGGCGGAGGGCGTCAAAACAGGCATGAGCAAATATGAAGCTCTCAAAGTTTGTCCGCATGTCACTCTGGTCACAGCCAGCACTGGAAAATATACTTATATATCAACTGAAATAAACAAATATCTCAGAACCATAACACCGGAAGTGGAGGTCTATTCCATAGACGAGGCGTTTCTGGATATTTCTAAGACCGACATCAATCCAGTTGATGCGGCATACATGATAAAGTCCTTTGTTAAGAAGACATTCAATATAACCTGCTCGGTCGGGGTCGGTCCGAATAAGCTGATAGCGAAGATGGCGAGCGGGATAAACAAGCCTGACGGATTCTATATGGTGGAATCTGATGAAGTGATTGATTTCATTGACGGCTTTGAACTCGGAGATATATGGGGGATAGGGCGCAGACTGGCAAAGCGTTTCCGCGAGCTTGGAATCTTTACCCCGAAAGACCTGCGTGATTTCGGGCAGGAGCGGCTTGAAGAGATGTTCGGCATATACGGTACACGGCTTTATAAAATGGTATGCGGGCAGTATGCCGGCGGCGTGGTGTCCGAAGAGCCGCCTGTAAAATCCATCGGACACAGCATGACGATGCCTGTATTTCTGACTAAGCGGGAAGAAGCGCTTAATTATCTGCTCCAGCTTTCGGAAATGGTATCGGCACGGGCAAGGAAGAACGGTTTTGCCGGCAAAACCGTGCACCTGACCATCCGCGACACACAGATGGGCAATATCGGCAAACGGAAGACGTTCGGATTTTTTACTTCGGCAACGCACCACATATATGAGGAAGCGGTCGCCATATTCGACGAGATTTGGGATAAAACACCGATCAGATTGCTTGGCGTTACGCTTGGAAGCCTTGTTTCAGAGTATGTTGCACTTACAAATATAATGGATGACTTTCAGAAATACCCACAACTTTATGATGCAATAGATAAAATAAACTCAAAATTTGGAAAACATACTGTTTCTTATGCCTCTGTGCTGAACTGCAAAAGGATAGGCGCAAAGACCATTTCTCCGGCGTGGCGTCCCGATGGAACAAGGAATGTGGATATCACTTCCGATTAATTAAAACATTGATCAGATTTTCCGTAAAAAAGACAGCAGTTTTCTTGACTTGAAATATCAAATCAACTAATATCGTTGGACATAATTTTTAACGGTTGTATTGTATCCAAATTCGGAGGAATTAATGTCTAAGAAAGTGAACGCAGGTCTGATCGGATACGGGACTGTAGGCAAGGGAACCGCTGATATTCTGCTTAAGAACAAACAGGATATCTTTGAAAAAACGGGTATCGACATCTGCCTCAAAACGATCGCAGATCTTAAAATAGATAAAACGAAACTGGATGATACGCTTGCGCTTTGTCAGGTTGTAACGAACAACGCAGAGGATATCATCAATGACCCCGAAATAGATATAGTCATTGAACTTGTGGGCGGATATACCTTTGCGAAGGATATCATCCTTAAAGCCCTTAATGCGAAAAAACATGTTGTGACAGCTAATAAGGCACTTCTTGCCGTACACGGTGCAGAGGTTTTCAAAGCTGCGCAGGCAAATAACGTCACAATCGGTTTCGAGGGCGCCGTCGGCGGCGGCATACCGCTTATCGGAGTGCTTAAGGAAGACCTTGTCGGCAACAATATCAAAGAGATATTCGGCATCATCAACGGGACAGCCAACTATATTCTTTCATCCATGGAGTCAGAAGGTAAGGAATTCTCCGAAGTGCTTAAAGCTGCACAGGAAAAAGGCTACGCAGAAGCAGACCCGACATTCGATATCGAAGGTATCGACACCGCACACAAGATAGCTATTCTTGCGTCAATCGGTTTCAAAACGCTGATTCCATTTGATCAGATATACGTTGAGGGCATATCCAACATTAAAAAAGTGGATATTGAGTTCGCTAAGAAGCTGAACTGTAAGATAAAACTGCTGGCTATAGCAAAGAAACACGATGATTGCATCGAAGTGCGCGTTCACCCCACAATCCTGCCCAACTCAGAGATGATGGCGCAGGTCAGCGGTGTTTTCAACGCGGTTGAATTCATCGGCGACAGCGTGGACAAGACTATGTATTACGGACGCGGGGCGGGCGGCAAACCCACAGGTTCTGCCGTTACGGCGGACGTTGTTTCAATCGCGCGCGATATCGCCGGCGGATGCGCAGAACGTGTCCCCGTGCTTGGATTCACCAGAGATTTCGATTATTACTACCCCATCAGAGATATAAAGGATATTAAGTCCAAGTTTTACCTGCGTTTCACAGTTCTGGACGAGCCCGGAACTCTGGCTAAGATAGCGGGAATACTTGGCAAATACGGCATAAGCATTTCGCAGGCTATCCAGCCCGACGACAGAGCGCCCGGTGCGGTTGTCACAATGGTTTTTATGACTCACAAGACTGTTGCGAACAATATCATGAAAGCTATTGCCGAAATAGACAGTGAGGACTGTGTAAGCGACAAAACAGTCGCTATAAGAGTTAAGGAGCTTGTGTAAATGAAATTTGTTGTGCTGCTCACCGACGGGATGAGCGATCATAAAATAGAGGAGCTTGGCGGTAAAACCGTCATGCAGGCGGCAAATAAGCCTAACATGGACATGATGGCGAAAGAGGGTGTCGGCGGATTCATAAAATCCACTCCGGACGGATATTATCCCGGCAGCGACATCTGCAACCTTTCGCTTATGGGCTATGATCCTACAGTGTATTATTCAGGCAGAAGCCCTCTTGAGGCCGGAAGTCAGGGCATAGAACTTAACAAAGGCGATATGGCGTTCCGCTGTAACCTTGTTACCCTTGACGGAAAAGTGATGGACGATTTCTCCGCTCACCATATAGACGGAAGCGTAGCGAAGGCTTGCATAGCGGAGATTGACAGCATTTTCAGAAGCGAAGGCGCAGAGTTTTACCCGGGCGTTGGCTACCGCAACCTGATGGTGATGCGCAATGTGGATTTTGAACTTCAGACCACACCTCCCCACGACATAATGGGGCAGGAATGGGAACAATATCTGCCGAAAGGGAAAGGCGCTGAAAAACTGCTTTCCATAATGGAGCGCGCCAAAAAGGTCTTTGAAGGCGGAAAATACGGACGCGCAAACAGCATATGGTTCTGGGGCGAGGGCAGCAAGCCCGAAATGCCTGCTTTTAAAGAGCTTTACGGACTTAACGGCGCTGTTGTTGCGGCTGTCGATCTCATCCGCGGTATCGGCAAATTCGGCGGACTTGAAATTATTGACGTTCCGGGAGCGACCGGATTCATAGATACCAATTTTGAGGGCAAAGCTGAATACGCATTGAAATCTCTCGAAAAAAATGATTATGTATTCATACACGTGGAAGCCCCTGATGAAGCAGGACATATGGGCAGTATAAGTGAAAAAATTAAAGCTGTGGAAAACATTGACAGCCGGCTTCTCCCCATACTCCTTGATGGATTGAAAAAATTCGGGGATTTCAGAATAATGGTGTCACCGGATCACCCGACACCCGTTAAAAGACGCACTCACGTTGCGGAACCCGTTCCTTGCATAATATACGGAACAGGTGTTAAACCCGACGGAAACCTTACTTATGACGAGTTTATGAAACCTACGTTTTTCATAGAAGAAGGCTACCGCATAGCAGAATTTTTTCTGAAAAGTCACGTTATAAACGGTTGACGGCTTTTTAAGGAGGACTTTAGTGGGCATTGTAGTTATGAAGTTCGGCGGAACCAGTGTCGGCTCCATAGAACGCATCAAAAATGTCGCGAGAATCATCGCAAAAAAGAAAGATCAGGGGCATGACGTTGCATGTGTGGTTTCTGCCATGTCCGGCGAAACGGACAGGCTTATCAACCTCCTGAAAGAGATTGACCCTAAGTACAGCCCCAGAGAATACGACCAGCTCGTATCCACAGGCGAATCTGCAAGCTCACCACTTGTGGCACAGGCGCTTATTTCAATGGGCTATCCGGCGGTTTCACTTACGGGCATCCAGATCGGCATGGTTACAAACGGAGCGCACTCCAACAGCCGGATCATGGATGTTAAGGCTGACCGCATCAAAGAAGAATTCAAAAAAGGAAAAGTATGCATTATTGCAGGTTTTCAGGGTCTCTTCCCCGAATCAGGCGACATTACGACGCTTGGCAGGGGCGGTTCCGACACGTCCGCAGTTGCAGTTGCTGCGGCGCTGAAGGCCAACGTATGCGAAATATATACGGACGTTGACGGTGTTTACACCGCCGACCCCAGAATAGTTAAACATGCCAAAAAACTTGATAAGATTTCATACGATGAAATGCTGGAACTTGCATCACTGGGTGCAAAGGTTCTCCAGTCAAGAAGCGTTGAACTCGGCATGAACCACAATGTTGACATCATGGTTCTTTCATCCCTTGAGGAAAAACCCGGAACATTAGTAACCAAGGAGGATTCAGACATGGAGCAGGTCGTTGTAACCGGCGTAGTTTCAGACAAAAATCAGGCGAAAATTACTATTACGGCTGTTCCGGACAACCCCGGAATCGCATCACAAATATTTAATAAAATTGCCGATAGCAATATCAACGTTGACGTTATCGTTCAGAACGTCGGAAAGGACGGAAATACTGATATGTCCTTCACCGTGCAGAAAACAGATCTTCTGCGCGCTACAGACGTCTGCAACGCCATCGCAAAAGAGATAGGTGCCAAGGAGGTTTTGGCTGATGAGAACATCGCCAAAGTATCTATTGTCGGCGTGGGTATGAGAAGCCACGCAGGCGTAGCGGCAAAGATGTTCTCTCTCCTCGCGGAGAATAACATAAATATAAAAATGATAACCACCAGTGAGATAAAAGTTTCATGCGTTGTTGAGGAGAAATTCTCCGAACTCGCGGTCAGAATACTGCACGAGGCTTTTGTCGAAGCGTAATCTTTTGAAGGAAGAATTATGTCAAAAAAGATAGAGATATACGACACCACGCTGAGGGACGGTACTCAGTCGGAGGACGTTAACTTTACCATAGCGGATAAAGTGAAGATAGCCGAAGCACTTTGCGATTTCGGCATCAGATATATCGAAGGCGGCTGGCCTGGTTCCAACCCCAGAGATATCGGCTTTTTCCGTGAAGTAAAAAAATCTTCCGTACCGATAGACCATGTTGCGGCTTTCGGAAGCACAAGACGTGCAAAAAGAACATGTGACAACGATGAAAATATTCAGGCGCTCCTTGAAGCGGAAGTCCCCAACCTTACCATATTCGGAAAGACCTGGGATCTGCACGTTACAGAGGCGCTTAAAATTGAGCTTGAGCAGAACCTTGAGATAATCCACGACTCCGTTTCATACCTTAAGTCCAAAGTGGACAAGGCTTTTTATGATGCGGAACACTTTTTTGACGGTTTCAAGGCAAACAAAGAATACGCCATTAAGACCGTTAAGGCGGCTATGGAGGCAAAAGCTGACTGCATTATACTTTGCGACACAAACGGCGGCACCATGCCTCAGGAACTTGCGGATATCATCCGTCAGCTCCGCGAGGTAACAGGTGACTATCCGCTGGGCATTCACTGCCACAACGACAGTGACTGCGCCGTGGCTAACTCCGTTATGGCTGTCATAAACGGTATAACTCAGGTTCAGGGAACAATAAACGGTTACGGCGAGAGATGCGGCAACGCAAACATCTGCTCGGTTATCCCGAATCTCCAGCTTAAATACGGATATGAATGTGTACCTGCCGACAAGCTGAACAGACTTCGCAGTGTATCCAGATACATAAACGAGCTTGGCAACCTGAAACACAATATCCACCAGCCTTATGTCGGACGTGCGGCGTTCGCTCACAAGGGCGGGGTGCATGTCAGTGCCATTCTGAAAAATGCTAAAACCTACGAACACATAGAGCCCGAACTGGTGGGCAACAAGCAGAGAGTTCTGCTTTCCGACCTTTCCGGTAAATCCAACCTCGTTTACAAAGCAAAAGACTTCGGTCTTGATATCGACAGCAACGATCCGAAGGTGAACGCAGTTGTGGACAGGCTGAAAGAGCTTGAAAACAAAGGCTTTCAGTATGAAGGTGCGGAAGCTTCCTTTGAACTTCTGATGAGAAAGACAATGGGAACCTTTACTCCTTTTTTCGATTCCATGAGCTACAGAGTTATCGACGAGAAGAACAGCAGCAACGACAATCCTCTGGCTGAGGCTACCGTTATGCTTATTGTGGGCGAAGAGCAGGAACATACTGCGGCATCTGGCAACGGTCCCGTGAACGCACTTGATAAAGCTGTACGCAAAGCGCTTTCCAAATTTTACCCCCGTATCGCCGATATGGAACTTGTGGATTATAAGGTTCGCATCCTGTCGTCAGGCGAGGGCACCGAGTCTGTAACCCGCGTTCTTATCGAATCAAAAGATAAAGACAGCACATGGGGGACAGTGGGTGTTGCGGCAAACATTGTGGACGCATCATATCAGGCGCTGATGGACTCCATCGAATACAAACTAATGAAAGATAAAGAGCGTACAAACTAATAACGCAAAGCCGCTTCCGCAAAGGGAGCGGCTTTTATTTTTAATAATGCTGCCTAAGATTTAACATCTATTACGATTTCAGTTGAAAATTCCATAAAGAAGTTTATAATAAAGATACCAAACAGACTATTGCCCGGTTATTTCTATGCTTTATCCCTCCTCCCCCCTTAAAGCATGTAACCGGGATTTTTTTTGTCATTTTATCCAGCCGTTTTCGGCGGCAAGTTTCATTATGTTTCTTATACAAAATTCGACAGTAAGATGGCAGGTTTTGTATTTACCTATCCCGAACAGTTTTGCTGATTTTGCCGTGATGACACGGCAGCAGGCGCTTGAAAACTCTCTGCGAAAATCGTCATGAAAGGTACGCACAGCTATTTTCAGCTTATCTATCGGTTCGTCTTTGGTCAGTCTGCCGCCGAGTGTGCTCAGAACGAAAACTCCGCCTGACAGTGCGCCGCAGATACAGCCGGAGCCGCTTAAACCCTCAACATATGCACTCATCCCGCGTTTTGCATCCTCAGAAAAACATTTTTCAGTGTTTGTTTCAAATGAGAGAAGCACCGCTTCTGAACATGAATATCCGCTTTTGAAAAGCCTTACTGCGTCTTCTGCCGCCTTGTTCAAGATTTCTTCGGTCATAATGAACCTCCGTTTGAAGTTGAACATCGGACTGTTATTTTTGTCAATACATTTGTATTGCGGGCATACTATTATTCCGATATTATGTTTTAATACGGTGTGTAATGTTTAAACTGTTTATTATTGTAGCGCTTCTCGCTATGTCCGGGTATTCACAGGCTAATGATTTAAAGTTGATTGATGCCTGCGGCAGGGAAGTTGTAATTCCTAAAAAGATTAAAAGAATTTCGGCTGTGGGACCGGGAAGTTCCGCTTTGACCGAATATGCCGGCTATTCAAAACAACTGGTAACTCAGGACATGTTACCCTCTATGGGAAAAGTGCATAAATACTGCGCATGTATCTATCCTGAAGGGTATGATAAAATGCCTGCTGTTTTCAAATCATTCTACAGCTTTACTCCCGATTATGCCGCTATAAATTCGGCTATCCCTGACATAGTGCTTGTTTCGGGTATGAATGACAGACAGGTTGAAAGACTGACACAGTCAGTTCAGGCGCCTGTTGCCGCTTTGAACTGTTCGGAAACAGGTTATCTGCATTTTGAATCCATCCTCCAATCCATAAGGCTTACAGGGTATATCCTTAATGACCAGAAGAACATGCAGGATATCATGAACTTCACGGCCAAGACCAGAAAGGAACTGATTGAACGCACGAAGGACGCTCCCAAGAAGAAGCTGTTCATCATTTCACAGCAGTATAAGCCCTCAAAAGCAAGCTATACCGTTGAAAAATGCTACACATATCTGAGGATGCTGAATCTCGGCAGTGTCGGTTCCGACCTGCGAATTACTACGCCATATTCAGAGATCACGTTCAACGAGCTGGTCGCAGCTAAACCTGATTTCATCTTTGTCGAGTATACCATGCTGGACAGGCTGAAACAGGACTATGCGGCGAATAAGGCGCTGTTGCGCAACTTGCCTGCCATAAAAAACAACAAAGTTTTTACCATACTGCCTTATAACCGATACGCGGCTCATTATGAGAATTTATTTATAAATGCCGGCTATATAGGAAGTATAATATATCCTGACCTGTTTAAAGATACAAACATGCGGAATTTGGTTGATAATATTTCTGATGAGTTTACCGGAAACGATATTTACGGAAGCATGTATGAAACATCGCCTGTTTTCAGGCAGATAACTTTTTCCGACAAGGGAATACTAATAGGAAAATAAACCGCCGGACGTTTGTTATCCGGCGGTATATCTTTATCAGTTCATTGGAAATTCAAAAACCACTCTGCCGCTTTTTATGGTATAAAGCGCGGCTCCTTTCAGTTTTTTACCCATGTAAGGAGTGTTAACGGATTTTGATTTATTCAGTTTGTTATCAAATACATACTCAAGCTCGGCATCAACAATGGCAATATCCGCCAGTTTACCCGCTGCTATCTCGCCTCTGTCGGTCTTTTTGATGAGTTTCGCAGGATTGTAGGAAGTCAGCCTCACGAAAGCAGGCATGTCTATCACGCCTTTTTCAACCAGAGCCAGAGAGAGCGGAAGCATTGTCTGTATGCCGATTATGCCGAACGGAGCAAGATCGAATTCCTGCGCCTTTTCATCGGGGTGGTGGGGCGCGTGGTCTGTTACAATGCAGTCTATGTCGCCGTTTCTCAGCCCCTCTATCATAGCGTCAACATCTTCCTGCGCGCGTAGCGGAGGGTTCATCTTACAGTTGGTGTCGTATGTCAGCAGTTCTTTTTCCGTAAGGGTGAAGTGGTGGGGAGTAACTTCGCAAGTTACATTATAACCCATGGATTTTGCCCATTTAATGAGGTCGAGAGTGCCTTTGGAGCTGATGTGGCAAATGTGAACGTGAGCGCCTGTGAGTTTTGACATAAGGATGTCGCGGGCGACCATTACCTCTTCACACTCGGAAGGGATGCCCTTAAGTCCTGTGATGGCAGAAACCTCGCCTTCGTGTATAACTCCCGCTCCTGCAAGGCTTTTGTCTTCAGCATGGCTTATTACGAAAGAACCGAACTGGGAAGAGTATTCAGCGGCGCGACGGAAAACCTCCGCACTGCAAACGGGTTTGCCGTCGTCAGAAAAGCCGATTGCTCCGCCTTCTGTCATATCGCCCATTTCTGTAAGTTCTTCGCCTTCCATCCCTTTTGTCATCGCGCCTATGGGGAAGAGGTCGATGAGACCGTCAGCCTGCGCTTTCTTTATCATGTATTCAGTGATTATTCTGTTGTCGTTGACAGGCTTAGTGTTTGCCATAGGGCAGACAGCGGTGACGCCGCCGGCAACAGCCGCCTTGCCGCCTGATGTGATATCCTCTTTGTATTCAAGTCCGGGATCACGAAAATGGACGTGGAGGTCGATAAGTCCCGGAACGGCATATTTTCCTTTGCAGTCAATGATTTTATCAGCTTTTTCGTCAGCGGATGCCGTTACGGATGCGATGAATTCGCCGTCTATCAGTATATTGCCCTCTGTGACCTTATCATGATTGACAATCTTGCAGTTTTTAAGAAGCGTTTTCATCAATTCCTCCCTTATTGTTTCCTATACCGAGAATATAAAGAGCCGCCATACGCACGGCGACACCGTTTGTAACCTGTTTAAGAACGCCTGACTGGTCGCTGTCGGCAACGTTGCTCATAAGTTCGACACCGCGGTTGATGGGGCCGGGGTGCATAACGAGAGCATCCGGTTTTGCAAGCGCCAGTTTATCTTTTGTCAGTCCGAAATATTTAGCATATTCTTTGGTGGAAGGTATAAGAAGCTTGCCCTGGCGCTCTCTCTGGATGCGGAGCATGATTATGACATCCGCGCCTTCGACAGCCTCGTTCATTGATTTGCAGACACGGCAGCCGAATACCTCTGAGTGTTTCGGGATCATGGTTGTGGGGCCGAAAAGGCGCACGTTAACGCCGAGTTTTGTCATCGCCCATACGTCTGAGCGGGCAACGCGCGAGTGTGTGATATCGCCGATTATGGCCACCTCAAGCCCTTCCAGTCTGCCTTTGCTCTGTCTTATGGTGAGCATATCAAGAAGCGCCTGCGTCGGGTGTTCGTTGAGTCCGTCTCCGGCGTTAACGACCTTTGCGTCGGTATGTTCGGCAATGTATTTAACCGCACCGGAGTAGGAGTGGCGCACAACAAATATGTCTGATTTCATTGCTTCCATATTTTTTACAGTATCTATAAGGGTTTCGCCCTTTGTTGTACTGCTGGCGGAGGCAGTGAAATTTATAGTATCTGCGGAAAGCCTTTTTCCGGCTATCTCGAAAGAAGTTCTTGTTCTTGTGGATGCTTCAAAGAACAGGTTTATCACCGTTTTGCCTTTCAGAGTGGGTACTTTTTTTACGTCCCGCTCATTAATTTCGGTGAATTTCTGTGCTGTTTCCAGAAGATAAAGTATCTCATCTTTGGTCAAGTCCTTCATCCCCAAAAGGTCTTTTCTTTTGTAAGCCATTGTTTGACTCCTTTGTGTGCTAGGCTTTTTTATTTATTAATATACAATCACATCCGGCTTGTTCTTCAAGCATAACATCAACTATTTCACTGCGGGAGGTCGGCACTGTTTTGCCTGTGAAATCAGGCTGAATAGGCAGTTCCCTGTGTCCTCTGTCGATGAAAGCGGCAAGCAGGATTTTCTTCGGTCTTCCGTAGTCGATGAGCGCATCCAAAGCGGCTCTTGTGGTTCTTCCGGTATAGATGACATCGTCCACCAGCACGATATTTTTGCCTGTGATGTCAAAATCTATCTCCGTGCTTTGCAGAACAGGGTAGTCGTGGATGCTTGAAAGGTCGTCTCTGTAAAGGGTGATGTCCAGATATCCGATTTTAATATCTTTTTTTCCCTCCTTTGCCAGAATATCCGCCATGCGTTTAGCAAGCACAGCACCGCCGCGTCTGATACCTATCAGACAAAAGCCGTCTTCGCTCCTGATGGCTTCCAGTATCTGAAACACCATCCGGTTCAGCGTTCGCGCCATCTCTTCCTTGTTCATTATCTCTTTTGCGGACATTTTTCAGCCTCCGTTTATTCAAAAAAAAAGCCTTTCAACCGCCCGTGGCGGCTAAAAGGCCTGATACTCATCAAAAAGGGTTTAAAAAGTTAATTCGTTCTGTCATCATTCACCTTCGAGATAATAGCCTCTGCCATTTTAACTTGTCAACGAATTTTCTTGAAAAAAATCTGTTGATTCTATAAACTATTCAATAAATAAAGATTTTGAGAGGACACTATGAAATTACATAAAATACTTATTGTCGTCGTTGCCGCTTTTGTCATGTATAGCTGTATTCCCGCACCCCTTATTTTTGGAGGGGCAGCAGGTGGAGCAGTATACACAACAACAAACGACACGATCACCGACGTCTTCACTATGCCCAAAGAGCGTGCTTTTGAAGCTCTCATAGGCATACTGAACGAAGAGAACGCGCAGATAACCCTCTCAAGCATTGCTGATGGTAAAATCGAAGCCCGTACAAGCACTTCCGTTATATATATAACAATTGTACCGTTTAACGCAGACAGCATAAAAATCACTTTCAGCGCTAAAAAACACGTTGAGCTTATCCCTGACAAAGATACAGCCGTCAGAATCTACAGACTGTTTATCAAGGAAACTATTAAATGATAAGAAAAGCTGTTATGTCGGATGCAAAAAACATCCAGACACTTGTTAATACTCATGCCAAAGAGGGACTTATGCTCCCGGTCGGCATAAACGAGATATACGAAAAAATACTTGAATTCGTCGTTTGGGACGAAGGCGGAGAAATCCTCGGCTGTTGCGCGATGCACCCCACATGGGAAAATCTCGCCGAGATACGTTCCGTTGCCGTAAGTAAATACAGCATAAAAAAAGGTATAGGTACTGCTGTTGTTGAAAGCGCCATGCAGATGGCAAGAGACGTCGGCATAACAGATGCTTTTCTCCTTACGTATCAGCCAGTTTTCTTCGGTAAACTGGGTTTTGTCGAGATAGAAAAAGAAAATCTTCCCAAAAAGATATGGTCTGATTGCCTGAAATGTGCTAAGTTTCCCGACTGCGACGAAATTGCCATGAAACGGAAATTATGAACTATGATATAAAGCGTATTCTGGAGCGCCACAGCGGATTTTATGACAACGTTACCGTGACGGTTTCAGAATCTGTTTCAAAATCTGTCCTGCTGAACGAAAAGATCGTTGAAAGCATTGATATAGGCTCGGAAACGGGTGTTATTATACGTGCATTCAAAGACGGCAGGATAGTTTCAATGTGTTCGGACGGTTTAAACCCCGACGCTATCGAAAGTTTTCTTACAGAACATCAAAATGTTATAATGGCACTGCCGGAAGACGTTCACAATGTTCCGTTTAAACCGGAATACTCGGAAGACTTTATCCAGAATGACGGTGAATTTGAATCGCTCACCACGGTTCGTATGGCTGAAATGGCGCTTGAAGCCGTTGAAACGGCAAGAGCCACCGATATAAGGGTCAAATCTGTGAATCAGTCGGGTATCACGGCTGCAAAAAATTATACCAGAATAATAAGCCCGTTCTGCAGCGACCTTTACTCTGAAAAAATACACTATTCTTCATACACATACGTTGTTGCATCCCATAAAGGCGAACAGGAGGGATACAGCATGGCGGACAGCACCGCGCTGAGGTCTCTTGAACATGTCAGGGCGGCAGAAGATGCTGCGAATTCTGCATGTACGCTGCTGGGAGCAAAAAAACTTAAAACAGGAAAATACGGCGTTCTTTTAAATCCCGGCGTTATGGCGGATTTTCTCGATATAATTGTTGAGCTGGTGAACGCAGATAATGTTTATAAAAAAATAAGCATGCTCGGAAACAGACTTGGCAAATCAGCGGCATCGGAAGTTTTTTCTCTGTTCGATGATCCGAAAGTCAGAGGCGGTGTCGGTACGAGAAACTTTGACGACGAAGGACACCATACGGGACTTACCCCTATATTTGCCAACGGAATACTGGATTCTTTCCTGCATAACAGCTACACGGCATCCGCCCTTGGGATGCGCAACACAGGAAACGCGCAGTCCGGCAACGGCGGAAGCATGGGGATCGGAGTATCCAACCTTATTTTAAAAGCAAGTACCGATAAAATGCCTTATGATTTTATAAACGAATATGTTAAAGTCACAGACGTGATGGGTATGCATACTGCAGACACTGTCAGCGGTGATTTTTCAGTAGGTATATCCGGCGTGCTTATTCGCGGTCGGGAGGTTGTGCATCCTTTCCGTGAAGCTGTGCTTTCAGGCAATCTGAAAGACCTGCTGAAAGGCATGGTTGCCGTTTTTGAAGATTACAGAACTTATGCGGGGGTGACATCCGCCTCTGCACTTTTTGATAAAATGACTGTCAGCGGAGAATAATTTTTTATGATGATCGACGAAATAATCAGCGAAGCGGAGAAACTTAACAAAGAGGTGGCGAGCTTTGCTACTGCGATGAATGAGGACGAACTCAGGAAAAAGATCGCAAAAATAGATGAAATGTCCATGAACGATCCGGAGTTCTGGAACAAAAAAGAGTCCAAACTGGTTCTGAAAGAACAGTCCACTCTTAAGAAAAAGCTTGAATCGTGGGAAGAGCTTCTGACACTTCGTGATGATACGGAGGTTCTTCTTGAACTTATAAAAGAGGGTGAAGAAGGGCTTGACGGCGATATTGAAGTTGCTATCAAATCGTTCTCCAAAAAAGTCCGTGAATTCGAGCTTCAGCTTGTTCTCAGCGGCCCTAACGACGCGAACAACGCCATCATCACAATCAACTCCGGCGCGGGCGGAACGGAAGCCAGCGACTGGGCGTCCATGCTCTACAGGATGTACATCCGATTCGCAGAGATAAGAGGCTTTAAATACGAAATACTTGATTATATGGAAGGTGACGAGGCGGGTATCAAGAACGCCACGATAAACATCAAAGGTTCTTTCTGCTATGGATATCTCAAAGGCGAGGTCGGTGTTCACAGGCTTGTTCGCATATCTCCTTTCGATTCCGCAAACAGAAGGCACACGTCCTTTGCGGCTGTTTTCGTTATGCCTGAGATTGAGGACGACATTGAGGTCGAGATAAACGAAGGGGATCTCCAGATTGATACATACAGAGCAGGCGGCGCAGGCGGTCAGCACATTAACACCACCGATTCGGCAGTTCGCATCACGCACATGCCCACAGGCATAGTTGTTACCTGTCAGTCCGAACGGAGCCAGCACAAAAACAAGGCACACGCCATGAAGATCCTTAAATCAAGAATATACGAACACGAACTTGAGAAAAAGAACGAAGAGAAGCAGAAACTGGAAAGCACCAAAACCGATATCGGCTGGGGCAACCAGATAAGATCATATGTTATGCACCCTTACAAAATGGTGAAAGACCTGCGCACCCGCCACGAAACAGGCAATGTGGACTCTGTGATGGACGGAAACCTCGATGCTTTCATCCGTGCGTATCTGCTGCACAACGCAGGAATAGAGTATGACAAAGACTAAGATCAAATCCCTGAGACCGACATACGCCGAAATTGACCTTCAGGCGTTCGGTCATAACATTGAACAGGCGAGGGCGAAAGCAGGCACCGACATCATCGCCATCGTGAAAGCGGACGGATACGGACATGGAGCAATGAAACTCGCCGCATACGCCTATGAAAAACATAAGGTCAAAAAATTCGGCGTGGCTACTATCCTTGAAGGCATGATACTGCGCGAATACCTCGGCAGCGAACCGATGATATTCATCCTCGGCTACGTTGACGGCGATTTCTTCGACGACGTGCTTGAATACAACCTCGTACTTAACATGGTCGATGAAAAATTTGCATCCGCCTTCAATAATTTTCTTGGAAAAATGAACCGAACGGCATATGTGTCTGTCAAGATTGACACTGGCATGAACAGACTCGGGTTTTCACCCGAAATGCCTTTCACTGATTTTGTTTCGAGGTATGAGAATCTCCGGCCTGTCCATGTGATGAGCCACCTTTCCTCATCCGACAGCGACGCGGAATATACCGAAGAACAGATAAAGATATTTGAAAAATATATTGTTGATAATGGTATAACATGCAATACGAGCCTTTTTAACTCGTCCGGTGTTTCCGCTTTTAACAATAAATTTTCACTCGCCAGACCGGGACTGATGCTTTACGGCTACCTTTACGGCGAAAACAATGTTACACTCAGAAAAGTTATGAGCATCTATTCAAAAGTTGTTCATGTTAAACAGATAAAGAAAGGCGAAGCGGTCAGCTATAACAGGCGGTTCTTCGCTGAAAAAGATATGACATACGGTGTTGTGCCTATAGGTTATGCCGACGGTTACCAGCGCTGTTTCTCCAATGTCAGCCACATGCTTGTGAACGGAGTAAAATGTCCGGTTATAGGTAGTGTGTGCATGGACATGACCATGATAGATCTTTCAGACGTTGATATAAACAGCGAAATGAGGGTTGAAATCATGGGCGAAAACATTACGGCAGACATGTGGGCAGGGTGGGCAAACACTATCTCATATGAGATGCTGTGCGGTATTTCTGATAGAATACCAAGAATTTATCTAGGCTAAAGGGGTTTATGGAAAGAGTATTAAGTTTTTTCGGAAGACCGCTTGTAAGTTTCGTTGAAGTAGCAGGGCATATGGCTCTTTTATTTTATTCGACAATTAAACTGATGTTTAAAAAGCCGTTCCGTACAAAACTTCTTTTAAAGCAGATTGAGTTCATCGGCGCTAACTCTCTGTCGGTAATAATACTGACAGGAAGTTTCACCGGCATGGTATTTGCGTTTCAAAGTTATATCGGCTTTCATAAATTCGGAGCCGATCAGCTTGTGGGAACCGTAGTTGCCCTTGCGATGGCAAGAGAGCTGGGTCCGGTGCTTTCGGCAATAATGGTTGCCGCACGCGCAGGTTCCGCCATAACAGCGGAAATAGGCACAATGAAGGTTACTGAACAGGTGGATGCACTGAACGCAATGGCTGTTGACCCCGTTCATTATCTTTTCGTACCGCGAATCCTCGCCGGACTTATCGTTATGCCAATGCTGAACGCTATCACAGTGCTTTGCGGGGTTGTTGGCGGATATCTGGTCAGTATAAACGTTCTCGGCATCAACAAGACCCTTTATCTCGATTACATGTATACTTACATAGAGTTTGACGACTTTGCCAACGGTATGATGAAATCTCTGGTTTTTGGCGGAATAGTGACACTTGTGGGCTGTTACAAAGGATTTATGACACGCGGCGGCGCAGAAGGTGTCGGACGGGCCACAACAGAATCGGTCGTTATGGCTTGTGTGCTGATTCTTATTTTCGACTATATACTTACGGCATTTATGTTCTAAGGTGGCAAATGGAATACGCGATAGAATGTTTAGATCTGCATAAAAGTTTCGGAATACATAAGATACATAAGGGGATCAACCTTAAAATAGTTAAGGGTGCGATAACCTATATCATAGGACCTTCCGGAACCGGTAAATCTGTTCTTCTGAAACAGCTCTGCGGACTTATGTCACCGACAACAGGCAAGGTGATTGTAAACGGTCAGGACATTACCGTTATGAAGCCGGAAGAGCTTGTGCAGATGCGCAAAAAATTCGGAATACTGTTCCAGAACGCCGCTCTTTTCGATTCCATGAACGTACATGAAAACGTAGCGTTTCCCCTTGTGGAACATACAAAATTTTCAAAAAGCGAGATTGACAGGATAGTGAAAGAGAAGTTAAGGCTTGTGGGACTTCGGAATATAGAAGACAAGATGCCGTCGGAACTTTCGGGCGGTATGAGAAAAAGAGTGGGGCTGGCAAGGGCGATTGCTCTGGAGCCTGATATAATGCTCTATGACGAACCCACAACAGGTCTTGACCCCATCATGTGCGACGTGGTGGACAACCTGATAAACGATACGCAGAAAGAGTTGGGGATAACGTCCATCGTAATCTCCCATGATATAGAGAGTACACTGAAAATTGCAGATTATATAGCAATGCTTTATGACGGAAAGGTTGTGCTTTACGGCACTTCCGAAGATTTTAAAACCACAGATAACCCTTATGTGAAGCAGTTCTTCTCAGCTTCAAAAGAGGGACCTATCAAAATCATGTAGCGGAGTATTTTTATGAAGATGGGACTTGAAGCTAAAGTCGGATTATTCGTGGTCGGCTGTCTTGTGATTATCGGAGCGATGTCACTGAAACTGGTGGATCTTTCATTCTCCGGCGGCAGCGGAGTGCACATACAGGCTGTTGTTGATGATGCATCCGGACTGACAAAGGATGCAGCCGTTATTTTCAGCGGAGTCGAAGTCGGAAAGGTCAAAGATATTAAGCTGGAAAACGGAAAAGCAGTCGTTAACATACTTATAGATAAGGAATACACCCTTCCTTCAAATCTTATTCTGTCTGTCCGCTCCAAAGGGTTCCTTGGTGAGAAATACGCCGAACTTAAAGTGGCGGGCGGTAAAGCGGAAGGTGTGATATCCGATGGAGCCTCAATAACATCCGAAACCTCCGGAACGGATTTTGACGTTCTCGGCAACAAAATAGGCAATATCGCAGACGACATTAAAGCTATCACCGCTTCACTTCGCAAAGTTCTGGCGACAAACGAAGCCGAAAGCAATATGTCCACAACAATATCAAACATCCGTGAAATCACAGATGCGGTCAACTCCATCGTTAAAAACAACGAAAACCGTGTGAATGCAATAATGTATAACGTTGATGCGCTGACGAGACAGCTTGCCGACATAACAACAGCCAACGCAGACAACGTTAATCAGATAATAGCCAATATCAACTCCATCACAAAAGATATGAAAGCGGAAACCCCTGCTATCGCTAAGAACCTTTCAAGCATAACAGGCGACATGAACGAAATTATCGGCGGCAACAAAGATGATATCAACAGTTCTATTAAAAACATAAGCACCGTTACCGCTAAACTTGAAAAAACAGTTGATAACCTTAACGATATCACCGGCAAGATAAGCGAAGGCAAGGGAACAATAGGTAAACTGGTGAACGACGAAACAACAGTAGATAACCTCAACGGCGCTCTTGTGGGGCTGAAAGACACTCTTGGCAAGCTGAACGAGTTTAAAGTAGACCTCGCTTTCTTTGCAGAGAGATACGGCGAAAGCAATCAGTCGAAAGGTCACGCCACTGTTAAAATCACTCCCAGCAAAGAAAGATACTATCTGCTCGGTCTCTCCAGCCACCCCGACGGTATAAATAAGAAGACCATTACGAACGAAACTGTTACATATGCAAACGGTGAAGATGGGGGTACGGACGGAGACTATACCAGAACAACAGTCACCAACAAACGTAACCCCGGCAGTATGACCTTCACAGTCATGTATGCAAACAGGTTCTGGGATAACTACTTCTTCCGAGTAGGTCTGAAAGAGTCAGAAGCAGGCGTTGGTCTTGATTACCACCCGCTGAAGGACGAAGACAAGCTGATACTTTCCGCAGACCTGTATGACTTCCCCGACAAAGACGATGACAGAAAGGCGCACGCGAAAGCAACCGCAAAATATGTCTTCTATAAAAACCTTTTTATGCAAGCAGGTTATGATGACTTCCTGAACAAGGACGACAAGTCCTGGTTTGTGGGCGGTGGTGTTCAGTTCCGCGACGACGACCTTAAATACCTCCTCGGCAAAGTGCCGATGCCCAACTAAGATGAAACTGAAACTCGGTATTTCCACATGCCCGAATGATACATACATCTTTGCGGCAATGATAAAAGGACTGGTCAAACACAGCTTTGACTTCGATTTATACATGGACGACGTGCAGGTGCTTAACGGGCTTGCCATCAAAGGTGAGGCGGACATTGTAAAAGTATCTTACGGCGTTGTTCCTGTTGTCAAAGACAAATATAAAATACTCCGCACAGGCGGCGCACTGGGCTTCGGCTGCGGTCCGCTGGTTGTATCGGCAGAAGACGTGCCTGTCGAATCACTCAGAGGCAAAAAAATTGCCATACCGGGAGTTAACACCAGCGCGTTCAGATTTTTCAAAATGTTTTTCGGCGAGGATTTCGAGTTTGTTGAACTCCGCTTTGACATGATAATGCCTGCGATAGCGTCAAAACAGGTTGCTGCGGGTGTGATAATCCACGAAGGACGCTTTATCTACGAACAGCAGGGGCTTAAAAAACTTTGTGACCTTGGCGGGCTTTACGAGAAAAAATTCAACTCCCCCATACCTTTGGGAGCTATCCTGATACGCAATGAATTGCTTGATTATGCGGAAGAGATAACCTCTGTAATAAGAGCATCCATAGAGTATGCAGACAAGCATTATGAGAACATTACGGATTTTGTTAAACTCCATGCACAGGAAATGGATGATTCAGTAATAAAAAACCATATACAACTGTATGTTAACAAATATTCAAAAGATGTTACCCCTGCTATTGGCGGGTTATGCAGCTTTTTAGGAGCGGATCAGTCCGTATTTGTTTGATTGCAGACTGAAAAGGAATCTGCTAAATATATTATATGAAAAAAATAGACCTGCTTCTGGGCATAAGCAATATAATCCTGAATTCTGAAGACACCGATACAACCCTGTCCAATATCGCTGCATACGTTAAAGACGCCATAGGAAGCGACGTATGCTCAATATATCTCAAGAACGGCGGAAGACTTGTGCTGGCTGCCACAAACGGTCTCAGTGAAAATGCAGTTGGAAGCATCTCGCTGGGATTCGACGAAGGTCTCACAGGTCTTACATTTTCTGATAACAAATACACTTTCATAAGAAATGCCAAAAGCCATGAAAGATTTCATTATTTTCCGGGCATAAACGAAGAACCTTATCAGACGTTCATCGGTGTACCGCTGAAAAGCAGGGAACACGAATTCGGCGTTCTGGTATTCCAGTTCCGCAAAAATAAACTGAACACCGAAACCGTTCAGAAGCTCCTTATGGCAGTGGCAGCACAGGTTTCGGGACTTGTTCTTCGCCATTACCTTTTACAGCAGGACGAGGCTGAGAAGGGACTGGACTATTCCGAACGGATAGAAAAGGGCGTTCCATTATCCAGCGGTATAGCATTCGGCGAGCCTGTGATGGTACTTTCCAAAATGGTTGAAAAAACTCACGACAGCGTTTCTTCGGACGAAGAACTGAGTGAATTCAGAAACGCTTTAGAAAAAACTACCAATGATCTTAAAGAATTGATAAACAAAATGGAATCATCAAGTCAGGAGATAGCTTCAGGTATTTTTGAAACTCATCTTATGATGCTTAACGACGTTTCATTCAAAAAAGATATCGAAAACCATATCATAGAAAGAAAAAAGAGTGCATCGTTCAGCGTGCGCCACGTTGCGGATAAATATATCCGCAGGTTCCGTTCAATCAACGATGCGTATCTGAAAGAGCGTGCGCAGGATATTGAAGATATCGCCACCAGACTTCTGGAGCATTTGGGTGCTGTCTTCAAGGAAGCGAACCTGCTGGACAACAGCGTTGTGTTCGCGAACAGGCTCACACCCGGGGAAACTGCGTCACTGGATCTTGAGCGCGTATGCGGATTCGTAACAGAGAAGGACGGCGTTACCAGCCACACTGCGATTCTTGCAAAAAGCCGCAAAATACCCGCTGTTACGGGGATTCCGAACCTTCATAATAAGCTTGAATACGCTCAGTCCGTAATTGTAGACGGATACGACGGAATAGTGATATTCAATCCTACGCAGGAAACAATTGATAAATATAATGCAAAAATGTCCGCGAAGCACACTCAGCCGGAGGGCAGGGATATCGCCTGTCAGCTTGTGCCTCTGAAAGACGGTTCCATGGTGCATTTTTATGCCAACATATCCAGCGTTCTGGATTCCGAAAAAGCCGGGCTTTTCTGCGCCGAGGGAATAGGGCTGGTGCGGACAGAAATTTTCTATCTGCGTCAGGATATTCCGTTCACAGTTGAAAATCAGATCGAGATATACAAAGACATAATGCGTGCGTTTACAGACAAACACGTTGTTTTCAGGCTTCTGGATATAGGTTCTGACAAAAAAACAGCCTATGAGGCGGATGAAGACAATCCGGCACTTGGCAACAGAGGCGTAAGGCTTCTTTTGACCGATTATAAAAAAATGCTGGACGACCAACTTAAAGCTCTGATAACACTGCATAAGAGCTATCCGAATCTTAAAATTCTGGTGCCCTTCATCGCCGACGTTGAAGAATTTTTCTGTGTAAAAAACCGCGCCCGCGAAATTGCCGCAGAACTGGAACTTGAAATGCCTGATTTTGGCGTTATGCTGGAAATTCCTTCTGTTATCTATCAGATGGAGCTTATGCGCGGCGAGTGTTCATTTTTCAGTATAGGCACAAACGACATGTTCCAGTATTTCTTTGCTCTGGACAGGGGCAACCCCATGGTCAGCTCGCTTTACAAGCTTGATAACCCCGCATTCTTAAGTCTGCTGCGACGCATCCTTGAAAGGGCGAACAGCATTAACATTCCGGTTGAAATATGCGGAGAGATGGCGGCTGATCCCGAAATACTTGTCAAACTCATAGAAATGGGCTACAGAGATTTCAGCGTCAGCCCGTATGCCATAAGCGAACTCAAACATCATCTTTTGAATACGGTAATAGATATTTGACCGCGCTGTACGCCTACCTGATATTTTACTGTATTCTGCACAGCGTGCTTGCAGACAGAAAACTTATCGGGCGTGTGTACGGTCTCTGGTGGTACAGATTCTTTTATGTTATTCAGTCTGTTGTCTTGTTGATTCCATATCCTTTTTTGTACATGAGCATAAACCACACTCCATTCTTTAATCCGCCACTTTTCGGTAAGATTCTACTGGGAATAATATGGTTTTCAGGTCTGTTTTTCGGTCTTTATGCGTCAAAATCATATGATAACGGCATGTTTTTGGGTTTATCTCATATAAAAGCACGGATACGGGGTGAAAGACAGCCTGAAAACCCTAAAGAACTGAAAACAAGCGGCGCTTTGGCGGTTGTCAGACATCCTTACTACACAGCAGGGCTTATTCTTATCTGGGCAAGACCAATGAACATGACCGATTTCGTTATAACACTGATTCTTACCGTCTATTTCATTTTTGGCTACATAAACGAAGAGCGCAAACTTATAAAAGAATTCGGGCAGGATTATATAGAATACCGCAAAAAAGTTCCCGCTCTGATACCTAAAATAGGGTTCAGAAATGAAAAATAATGCCTTATGCGTCATATTTATCAAATACCCCGAAGCCGGAAAGGTGAAAACCAGACTTGGCAGGACGATTGGCATGGAAAAAGCTGCTGAAATATACAAAAAACTGGCTGAAAATACCGTTTTGTCTTTAAAATCCACCGATTATGATCTTATGATTGCTATTACACCTGACGAGAAAAAGGATGAGTTCAGACTCTGGCTCGGTGATATGCAGTATATTGCCCAGGCTGAAGGCGATCTGGGCGAAAAGATGCAAAACGCATTTGAGTATGCCTTTCAGAAGGGGTACAATCAATGTATAGTTACTGGAAGCGATATACCGGAACTTAATAAAAATATTATTTCAGAAGGGTTCAAAGCACTCAACAATTACGATACGGTAGTAGGCAGAGCGCAGGACGGCGGCTATTACCTTATCGGAATGAATTGCGGTGCCAGTGATTATTCTATATTCAGCAATATGATATGGAGTACTGACACTGTTTTGAGCGAGACTGTGAAAAGACTTTCAGTACACGGAAAAACCTATGCGATGCTTGATACGCTTGATGACATTGATACTGAACAGGATCTTCTGAAATTCGGGGATAGATTTGTTTAAGAAGCTGATAATTCTCATAATTATTGCCATAGTTATCATCGTTCTGCGCAACAGTGAATACGCACATATGGTTACGTTCAGCTATCTGAAATCTCATGCAGATGGATTTAAAATCTTTGTGCATCAGCATTATATGATCTCACTGATCCTTTATTCAGCGGGATATTTTCTTTATACAGCCTTTGCTCTTCCCGGAGCAATCATAATAAGTCTTTTCGGCGGCTATGTTTTTGGCGTTCTGGTGAGTCTTGTTCTCTCTGTTACAGCGGCAACGGCAGGCGCATCCGCAGCATTTTTCATATCCAGATACGTTCTGGGTTCTTATATACACGAAAAATATCAGCGTCAGCTTGCACTCTTCAACACTGAGCTTTCAAAGAACGGACACCTTTATCTGCTGACACTCAGATTCATTCCCATATTCCCTTTTTTCCTGATTAACATACTGGCTGGATTGACAAATATACCGTTTCGCACTTTCCTCTGGACAACGGCAGCGGGTATCATTCCCGGCGGATTCGTCATCATGTTTGCGGGAAGCAGGCTTGGTGAAATCAACTCACCTGACGAGATATTCTCTCAGAAAATGCTTCTTGTCTTCATTTTCCTTGGAATTATGATGCTGATTCCAGTAATTTACAACAAAATAAAGAGTAAAAAATGACAATATCAGTCATTATACCTGTTTTCTATGAACAAAACTCTATAAACGAGGCTGTAAAGCGTCTGAAAAACTGTGAAATCATAGTTTCCGACTGTAACGGAAGAACTCTCGATGTTATTTCAGATGAAAACGTTAAAAAAATACTGTCACTCAAGGGAAGGGGAGTTCAGATGAACAGAGGCGCCCGGTCAGCTACAGGCGAAATACTGCTTTTTCTCCATTGTGACACGATTTTGCCTGATAACTGGCAGGAATCGGTTAAAAATTGCCTTGAATCAGCTGATTACGGTGCTTTTTCATTGGGTATTGACAGCAAAAGACCTGTTTTTCGCATAATTGAGTTCTTTTCAAACATAAGATGTCGTTTAACAAAAATACCCTATGGCGATCAGGCTATTTTTATAAAAAAAGAGTGTTTCAAAGGCTATCAGAACTATCCTATATTTGAAGATTACAGACTTATGCAGGATGCAAAGCACTCAAAACTGAAATTCAGACTGGCAGGAAAAAAAGTTAAGACTTCCGCAAGGCGCTGGGAAAAAGAGGGCGTGCTTTATACAACCTTTCGCAACTGGCTACTGACACTTCGTTATTTGTCTGGAACCCATCCTGACAGATTAAAAAAACAGTATGGTGATACAAGGTGAAGGAGCTTTATCTCATTGCCGCAATGACTGAGAATAGAATCATAGGCGCAGCAGGAAAAATACCCTGGCACATTCCGGAGGAGTTACAGCTTTTTAAAAAACTGACCACAGGCAATATAATAGTAATGGGCAGAAGAACATACGAATCCATAGGCAGACCGCTTCCGGACAGGGAGAATATCGTTATCACCTCACAAAAGATTGAAGGTGTCACCACATGCCAGTCGATACTGGAGGCCGTCAGAATAGGCGAGCGATCGGACAAAAAATTGTTTTTTATCGGCGGTGCAAGTATTTACAATCATACTGTCAATATTGTGGATCACATGTATATCTCATGGGTGAAAGGTCGCTACAAAGGAGATACATTCTTTCCGGAAATTGATTTTATGAAATGGCGCGAGGCTGAAAAAGTCTTTAACGACAGATTCGTTATGGTGCATTACGTCCGCGAAAGTTCCTCGTAAAGTCTGATATAGCCGGAAACCATTGCGTTGTCAGAAAATTTCAGCGCCGTATGAAAACCGTTCGATGAAAATTTATCTGCAATACTCCTGTCATCGTACATCAGATTGAAACTTTCGGAAAGCGCTTCAGCATCCTTAACCTGTGTAAGCAGTCCGTTGAAATTATTTTTCACAAGTTCGGGGATTCCGCCTGCGGCAGTGGCAGCAACAGGACGCATCATGAACATCGCATCAATAATGGACGTACAAAGTCCTTCCGTTTTTGAAGACATACAGAAAATGTCAAAAAGAGCTATATGTTCGTATACGTTTTCAGTATGACCAGTGAAAATTATGCTGCTGTTGTAGGGAGTTGCTTCGGCATAAGCTTTAATCTCCGCATAAAGCGGACCGCCGCCGACAATGACCAGCACGGCATTTTCGGCTTCCGATCTGAAACGAATGAACGCATCTATTAATGTTTTCTGGTCTTTATGGTCTGAAATATTAGCTACGTTGCCTATAACGTATTTGCCGTAAAGTTCATATTTTTCAATAAGTTTTCTATATAATTCATAGTTGATGGCTTTGGGAAAACGAACGCCGCTGTTGATGAGGCGTATTTTTGACCTGCTGATACCGTCGTTGATGAGCATGTCCCTGATGGCTCTGGATATTGCTACAACGATATCAACCTGACGGTTGTCATATTTTTTTCTGCTGAAATATCCTTTATTGACAGAAAAATCCACGCGTCTGGTATTTATCAGTTTGAAGTTAGTACCCATTACTTTTGTCAGAAGCGCAGGGGTAAGCGAGTGAGCGTCGTGGGTATGTACTATATCTGGTTTTTCCTTGCGTATCAGCTTTTTAAGTTCTCGCATAAAGCTGAGGTCAGTTTCACCTTTAAATTTCATGGGGACGATGGATTCGATCCCCCTTTTCGGGAATTGTCCTTCCTCATTGCAAACCAGAATGGACTGAAAGCCCGATTCCAGAAGTCCTTCATGCAGAAACTGAGCCTGCCGCTGTCCGCCGCGCCATTCCTTTCCTGTGTCGATGTGGATTATTTTCATCAGCCAACCATATAAGTGCCTGTTCCGGCAGCAATAAGTATATTTTCATTGTTTTTCAGTTTTGTTCTGACAACGGAGACCTTGTTGCCTGTGCGCATAACCTCGCCAGTCGCTATGAAAAAATCACCGCGCCCCGGGCGCAGATAGTCCACCCGCATGTCGATTGTGCCGAGTTTCTCGAATTTTCGCATAATCTCAGTTTTCGGTTCGTCTTTCATACGGTTGATTACTCCGTCCACGGCCACTATGGCGCCTATTATGTCCAATACACTGGAAATTACGCCGCCGTGCAGAATATTCTGCATATAATTGCCTATCAGGTGTTCCCGTTTTTCAAGTCTGATATACGGGTTAAGTAACTCATCCAGCAAAACTTTTATTCCGAGGTTGTTGCTGAACGGCGTATTCGTTTCAAAAACTTCTTTTATGCATTCGTAAACTTTTGCGTCCATTCAACCATCTTACTTTCAAAAGACTGTTCTTGTCAAATATCCATCACTCTTATACAATAGGTTTTTGTATAAAGGAGAATTAATGTTGATTGAGGCTGTTGAGCTTGTGAAGAAATTCGACAAAAAAGCCGCTGTGGACGGTATTTCGCTCTCTGTAGACTCAGGGGAATCTGTTGCTCTTCTTGGACCCAACGGGGCAGGAAAGACAACCACCGTGAACATGCTGACAGGACTTTCCCGTCCGACATCCGGAAAGATACTTTATAACGGAAAGTTATTCAGCGCCGACGATAACAACATAAAAAGAGAGATAGGTGTAGTTCCGCAGCATAACAACGTGGATCGCGATCTCACTGTCGAAGAGAACCTGATTGTGCACTGCAAGCTCTTCGGAATAAAAGATATCCAAAAAGCTGTGAAGAGTGCGCTAGATTTTTCTGGACTGGGTGACCACAGGGACAAGACTGCGGAAAAACTCTCAGGCGGTATGAAACGCCGGCTGGTGATAGCCCGCGCGCTTCTGCATGATCCGAAGGTGCTTTTTCTGGACGAACCCACAACCGGACTGGACGCAAGCGTTCGCAGAACCCTCTGGAGCTTCATCCGTTCAATCAATAAAACCCACGGATGCACGGTTATCATGACCACCCACTACATAGAAGAGGCGGAGATGCTCTCTGACCGCGTTATAATCATGGACAGCGGGAAAATAGCCGCTGAGGGAAAAACAAAAGAGCTGAAAGACACAATAGGCAAGTATGCTCTTGATGTTTATAAGGAAAATGAAATAGAAACTATGTATTTCGAGACACGTCATGAAGCGATAAGCGCCCTTGAAAAGATAACCGAGGAAGCCAAAGTGCGGGAAGTGACGCTTGAAGATGTGTATCTGAAAATAACCGGACGAAGGATAGACGCATGAACGGCATCAAAGGCGTACTCTACCGCGAAATGAGAGTTTTGAAAAGCCGCATATACCGCAATATCTTAGCGTCTTCCGTATCGCCGCTTCTGTTTCTTCTGGCGTTCGGATACGGAATAGGCAAAAACTCAACCGTCGGACAGACGGGGTACATAGATTTCCTTATCCCGGGTCTGATCGCCATGACCAGCATGAACCAGAGCTATGGAATATCCAGTGATATCAACATCTCACGTTTTTATTTCAAAACGTTCGACGAATATCTTCTTGCTCCCGTCGGCAGATGGGAGATAATCACAGGAGAGGTGATTTACGGCATAATCAAAGGGCTTATCCCTGTTTTAATAATACTGATATACGGTTACATAGCGGGTATGCGTCATATTCCTTCGCTGGTAATGATTCCGGCACTGCTGATGCACCTGATAATCTTTTCGCTTATGGGTATAGCTGTTGCGCTTAAAGTCAAGAACCATGGCGACCAGTTCGCTGTGAATGCATTTGTTATCACCCCTATGATATTTTTGTCCGGCACGTTTTATCCTGTGGATAAAATGCCCTTAGTTGTCAAGTATCTGGCACATATTTTTCCCATGACATACACTACAACTCTCATACGCGGCTCTGTTATAGGTACGGAAACGGCATATCTGCTGAATTTCGGCATTTCCGCTTTGATCGCCGGTTTTCTGTTCTGGCTCTGCCTGCGAATTGTAAAGGGGATGGAGCCGTGAGATACCTCTGGCTGCTGTTTGTTATAATCGCCATTGCGTCTTCATTGTTCTTTGGCTCTGTGAAGCTGGACATACTAAGCGGCGACAATCTTGACATCATAACGAACCTGCGGCTGCCGAGAGCTGTTTTCTCATTTCTGATCGGAGCGATGCTCGGGCTTTCAGGCTCCGTGTATCAGCTTGTATTGCGAAATCCGCTTGCGGACAGCTTCACGACAGGCGCGGCATCTTCTTCCGCTTTGGGGGCTGTTTTTGCCATTGCGGCGGGCTTTTCTCCGGTATACGTTCCTCCGTTCGCATTTCTGACAGGTATTCTGGGACTCTGGCTGGTCTATAAATTATCCGGAGGCGCAAAAGGCGCTGTGACTATGATACTTTGCGGCGTGATAGTTAATATAGTGGCATCATCCATCATGGGATTCATAAAATTCTATTTTGACGAATCGCTCTCGTCTGTGGTCTTCTGGCTCATGGGCGGTTTCAGTTATATAGATTACTACGAACTTGCTATTGTTTTTCTCGTGCTGGCAGCAGCTTTCATGTATCTGAACGGACGCGCGCCTGTGCTTGATATGCTGGTTTTCGACGACAGCACGGCAAGAACAGGCGGTGTGAACATCAGAAAGGAGAGGGCGGGGGCATTTGTAACGGCGACAATACTTGTTTCTGTTGCAGTAAGTTACAGCGGACTTATAGGTTTTGTCGGTTTGATAGTTCCGCACATTGCCCGCAGTATATTCCGACCTGATATGAAGACAAACCTTTATTATTCAATGATATTCGGCGGGCTTCTGCTTTTAGGCGCTGATACTTTCGCACGATCGGCCATAAGCTCCGGCGCGGAACTGCCTGTCGGCATAGTTACGGCGGTTATAGGCGGCATCTTCTTCTTTTACATTCTGGTCAAGCGCCGTGCGGAGATGTGGCATGATTAAATACGGCAAAATATATTATAAAAGAAGTGATTTTGCGCTTGATATAAATGATTTATTAATAAGAACTCATGATAAAGTTGCGATACTTGGCGAAAATGGATGTGGTAAAAGCACTTTTATTAATTATAGTTGCGGTTTGCTAGATTCTGACATAAACGTTTCCTATATGGACAGACCGTTGAAAAGCATGTCCACAGAGGACAGAGCCAAAATGTTCGCTCTTTTCGCACAGAATCCGGATGTAGCGTTTCCATTTACAGTGTTTGAGATTGTCCGCATGGGCAGATTCCGCATGTGCGGCGGAAACTACAGCAAAAAAGATGATGAAAAGACCATTGAGAAACTGACGCTCTTTGATATCGTAAAGTACAAGGACAGACGCCTTAACGAACTTTCAGGCGGCGAAAAAAGACGCGTTCTTCTGGCGCGGGCTTTCAATCAGGAAACACCTTTCCTGTTTCTTGACGAACCGGTAAGCATGCTGGATATAAGACATTCCCTCGAAATAATGAATATCATTGAAGATACTATGAAAACTGTAATAGCATCCATGCACGACATCAACCTCGCAATGAGATATTTCAAACGCCTGATATTCATGAAAGACGGACAGATACTTTATGATATATCCAATAGTGAAGTAACTCCAAATATCATAGAAGAGGTTTATAATGTTAAGATTTCTCCTAATTTCCGCGATTATTCTTTCATCATTTAGCGCCTTTGCCGCAGAAAAAGTAGTAATTCTTGCTCCGGCAGCCGGAGATATAATCCACAAACTCAAAGCAGAAGATAAAGTTGTCGGTGTAACAAAGAATCTGGACGGTTTTCCGAAAGCAGTGGAAGTAGGAACGCACCTTAAGCCAAATATCGAAATAATCAAATCATTAAAGCCTGATCTGCTCATTGCGGGCAGCGGTAAATATTTCACAGATGAAATAAAAAACGCGCTCGGCATCAGAACCTATACATACGATCCGAACAATCTGGCGGAGATTTTATTGGCTGTGAGAGACCTTGGAAAAGAATTCGGCAAGGCGGACATAGCAGACGATCTGGAAAAGTCGCTTAAAACGGAAATAAGCGGTTTAAAAAAACCGGCATGTCGAGTAAGCGTGTTTTTTGAAGTGTCTCAAACGCCTTTGATGTCCGCAGGGACAGAAAGCATAGTCAGCGATATGGTGACAAGAGCTGGCGGCTATATGACTGTCAATGAAAAGAAAAAAGTATTTAAAACAGGCATCGAAACAGTGGTTGCAGGCAAGCCTGACATATATATCTATCAGGTCGGACCCATGAACAAGAACCCGATGCCGCCGCAGGACAGGAACGAATATAAAGGGCTTAACACTCAATATGTAAAAGTGGACGAGTCTGAATTCTCAAGAGCCAACACCAACGCATTCAAAAACGTAAAATTCCTCAACGGAATCTTCAACAGCTACTGCGAAAATCACTAGAACGGGGCAATCCAATATAATCAGGGGTTTCAGGTTATTTCTACCTATCCCCTGACAATACAGTAACGTCCTATAAGATATATTATGTTAAATAAAGAAGAACGAAATGTGTTTGCCTTTGAACCGGAACTGAATTAGATTGTCTTACATATTATTTTCAGAGGGTAGCTACTGTGGATTTTCTATTTATAACGGTTATGTCTAAACCAATCTGGTCATGGATTCTCTTTTTTGCGATTGTCATCTTTCTGCTCATACTCGATTTGGGGCTGTTCAACAAAAAAGACCATGAGATAAGCGTTACGGAAAGTCTTAAAATGTCTGTATTCTACATATCCATAGGACTTTTGTTCGGTGCATGGGTTTGGTGGGAGTTCGGTCACGACAGCGGGTTTAATTATCTGACAGGCTTCGTTGTTGAAAAATCTCTCGCAATGGACAACATCTTTGTTATAGCCATGATATTCGGTTATTTTAAAACCCCTGCAAAATATCAGCACAGAGTGCTTTTCTGGGGTATTCTTGGAGTCATAATCCTCCGTGGTATAATGATAGGTCTTGGTTCGGCACTCGTGAGCCGCTTTGAGTGGATTCTGTACATCTTCGCCCTCTTCCTTATATACACAGGTATCAAGATGCTTTTCAACAAGGATACTGGTGACGACGACGACCTCTCTGACAATGCTATTCTGAAATTTCTGCGCAAACATCTCAGAATAACTGATCACCTTCACGGACACGATTTCTTTATTAAGGAACCGCATCCGGAGACCGGAAAACTCCATGTTTACTGTACGCCGCTTTTCGTGGCTCTGCTCATGGTCGAGTTTGCGGACGTTATCTTTGCCGTTGACTCTGTTCCGGCGGTATTCACCATCACAACTGACCCCTATGTCGTTTATACAAGCAATATTTTTGCTATTCTCGGTCTGAGGGCGCTCTATTTTGCTCTCGCCGCCATGATAAAACGTTTTTATTATCTCAAATACACTCTTTCCCTTGTTCTTGTGTTCATCGGATCAAAGATATTCATCGGCGAAGTCCTTGGCTGGTATCATTTTTCCTCGCTCCAGTCGCTTTCGATAACAATACTTCTTCTGGTGTCCGGTGTTGTTTTCTCGCTCTGGAAAACGAAGAAAGAACCTACTGAATAAAGGTTTCCGTACCTTTCAGTGTGAGCCATACTGTGGCGGCGTAACGGATGAATTTTCCGATAAGGACAAGCACGGAATATTTGATAAAGTACATTTTAAAAAGCCCGCCGACAAGGCACAGCGGGTCACCTATGATCGGCACCCATGAGAAAAGAAGCGATATCGCGCCGTATTTGTTATAGATACGTTCGGCTTTTGCCCTGCTCTCATCGCTTATTTTTAGAATCTTTCGTATGGCGTAATCACTGCCGTAATATCCTATGGCGTATGTTGTGCAGGCACCCAGATAGTTGCCTGAAACAGCGCAAATGAGCAGCAGAACAGGGTTTAACCCCTTTATGACCAGCGCCACCAGAAGCCATTCCGAAGCGAGCGGAAGAGCTGTTGATGCGAGAAACGCCAGCAGAAACATCGAAAAGTATCCGTATTGAAGCAGCCATTCATGCATAAAGTCTTATACCACCGCCTTATCGTATTGACTAGCAGCCATAGAAATACTATAACTGAAAACCCAAAAATCCTACTTATTTAATAATTTCGGGGGAATTTATGATCCTTGCAATATTTGATTTGGATGGAACTATTCTCGACACCCTTCAGGATATGCACGATTGTCTTGACGATACAATGAATCATTTTGGTCTTAAAAGATTTTCAATTGATGTGACAAGAAGTTTTGTTGGCGACGGCATCCGCAGGCTCGTAATCCGCGCCGCCGGGGAAGAAAATTTCAAAGATGAAATGGAAACCTATTTCCGCCAGCTTTATTCAGTCAGAATGACAGTTAATACCAAGGTAATAGATGGTTACAATGAAATATTCGAGTATCTGAAAAAGAATGATATAAAAACTGTTATTCTTTCTAATAAAATCGCCTCACTTACCGGTGAACTTGTGCAACATTACGGCATAGACAGGTATTTCGACAAATGGTACGGAGGCGACAGTTTCGGCGTTAAGAAACCCTCCCCTGTCCCGGTTGAGAGCATTGTAAAAGACTGCGGTGCCGAAAAATCCAATACTATAATGATAGGCGACAACCATACGGATATTGAATCGGGCTTCTATGCAGGGGTAAAAACTTGCTTTTGCACTTTCGGCTATGGTACTGTGAGTGAGGTCAAACCTGACTTTACGGTAAATAATCCGCACGAGATAATCAATATTCTGGAGGGTATGAAATGACAAAAAAGGCGTACTATGCAGATTATGTCTATTATAACAACAAGATACACACCAATACACACCTTCTTGCAGAAAACGGCACAATATCCGGCATTGCAGAAATTCCGGCAGACGATTATTCAATTGAAGTTTTTAGCAACTCCGCCATTTTCCCCGGACTTATAAATACTCACACTCACCTTCCGATGGGGCTTTTCAGAGGCATGGCGGACGATCTGCCGCTGATGGAGTGGCTCCAGAACCATATATGGCCTGCAGAGGCAAAATGGCTCTCTCCTGAGTTTATTCAGGCGGCAAGCGACCTTGCAGCCATTGAGATGATAAAAAGCGGCACAACCATTTCAAATGACATGTATTTTCTTTCAGACCACATAGCGTCTTCACTGAAAAAAAGCGGACTTAAAGGCATAATCGGCGTAGGAGTTTTGGATTTCGCCACGAAATTCGGAACCGGAGCCGACGATTATATATCAAAAGCATCAGACCTTTATATGAAATATAAAAACGATGAGAACGTTACCGTTTCTCTTTGTCCCCACGCGCCCTATACGGTAGGTCCCGAAAACTACGTCAAATGCGTTGATTTTTGCGGAAAGCACGATCTGCTGCTGCACACGCACTTGATGGAGGCGGCTAACGAGTCAGCAGATTCAGTTGCCAAACACGGCAAAACCACCGTTCAGATCATGAATGAGACAGGAGCCTTTGATATTAAAAGCATTTTTGCCCACTGTGTTCAGCTCAATGACGAAGAGATAGCAATAATGGGTGAAAAAAAGGTCAGCGTCGCGCACTGTATCCAAAGCAATATGAAGCTTGCGAACGGCTTTGCACCTGTAAAAAAGATGATGGATGCCGGAATCAATGTGACTATAGGCACCGACGGAGCCGCCAGCAACAATGATCTCGATATGATAGACGAGATGCGCAGTGTCGCGCTGGTGCATAAAGGCGTTCTCAGAGATGCAACCGCCCTTTCCGCAGAAACAGTTCTGCATATGGCAACCACCGGCGGTGCAAATGCGCTTGGCATAGAAGGTACAGGCGAACTCAAAAAAGGAAACAAGGCTGATTTCATAGTGGTATCGTTCGACAGTCCGAAAACCACGCCTGTTTTCAATCCAGTTTCCCACCTCGTATATTCCGCTTCCGCATCAGACGTAACAGCTATGTATGTCAATGGCAAATGTCTGATGAAAGACAGAATTATTCAGACAATGGATGAAGACAAGATAAAATACAACGCCCGTCTCTGGGCGGATAAGATAATCAACGGTTAACAGAGGAGTATGATGAAAGATTACAAAAGCTATTCAAACCCGCTTCAGGAGAGATATGCCAGCACCGAGATGCTCTATCTCTTTTCACCGCACAAGAAATTCACCACATGGCGCAAGCTTTGGGTTGCTCTTGCAGAATCTGAAAAAGAACAGGGACTTAATATCACAGACGAGCAGATAGCCGAGCTGAAAGCCAATATCGAGAACATAGATTTCGAGTATGCCGCACAAATGGAACGCAAATTCCGCCACGATGTAATGGCACACGTCCACACATACGGCGAGTGCTGTCCCAAGGCGATGCCAATTATTCACCTCGGCGCCACAAGCGCTTTTGTTGGCGACAATACTGACGTTATCGTCCTTAAAGAAGGACTTGAAATTGTCCGTAAAAAGATGGTCAACGTCATGGACAACATGAAGAAATTCGCTCTGAAATATAAGAACATGCCCACTCTCGGCTTCACACACTTTCAGCCGGCGCAGCTTACCACTGTCGGTAAGCGCGCATGCCTCTGGCTTCAGGATTTTGTTCTTGATTTTGAAGCACTTGAATTTGCTCATGAGAACCTTCGTTTCAGAGGTGTTAAAGGTACCACCGGAACGCAGGCGTCGTTCCTCCACCTTTTCAACGGTGATCACGCAAAAGTACGCAAACTGGATGAAACCGTGTCCAAAAAAATGGGATTTGATAAGGTTTTGACCATCACCGGTCAGACATACACCCGCAAGCAGGATACAAGAGTTCTTACAGTCCTTGCCGGAATAGCCGAAACCGCACACAAAATGGCGACCGACCTGCGTCTGCTCGCCAACCTTAAAGAGATCGAGGAACCTTTTGAAAAAAATCAGATAGGTTCAAGCGCCATGGCATACAAACGCAACCCCATGAGAAGCGAGCGTGTATGCTCCCTCTCCCGCCATGTAATAGCTCTCAGCATGAACCCATATATGACCCACGCTACGCAGTGGTTTGAGAGGACTCTGGACGATTCCGCAAACAGACGCATCGGCATATCCGAGGCGTTTCTTGCCATAGACGCAATCCTGGAACTGCTTTACAACATCACTGACGGCATGATTGTTTATGAAAAAATGATCACCAAACGCGTTATGGAAGAACTTCCCTTCATGGCGACAGAAAACATAATCATGGAATCTGTCAAACGCGGTGCCGACAGACAGGTTATGCACGAGGTTATACGTGTAAACTCCATGGAAGCCGGCAAACGCGTCAAGATGGAGGGCAAGGACAACGACCTTCTCGACAGACTGGCGGCGGACAAAGAAGTGCCTCTGAACAAAGAGGAGATAATGGCTCTGCTCGACCCTATTAAATTCGTCGGGCGCGCACCGGAACAGGTTGACCAGTTCCTCGGCGAAGAGGTCACTCCCGTCATTGAAAAATATGAAAAACTTCTCGGTATGGATGTAGATATCAAAGTTTAGAAACAAAACGGGCGGGTTTGAAACCCGCCCTCAAACTGATGACAAAGTCAGTAAAATGCGAGATCGCGTCGTCGCATGCGCTCCTCGCGAAGACAAAAAAACGTCTCTGCGAGGGTTTTAACCCGAAGCAGTCTAATGTGAGTCTGTGTAAATTTAGTTTGTCAACAACCTGCGGGCGGGTTTTTAACCCACCCTCTTTTTATCTGCTTAAATCAACAGTTCCCGTAAGTTCGCTGAAATTCGATATATTGTTATCAGCCATATACTTATCAAGGTCATCTATTATCTTTAACGGTATTTCCGGATCAATGAAATTCGCCGTACCAACCTGAACGGCAGACGCACCCACAAGCCCGAATTCCACAACATCACGCCAGTCTATTATCCCGCCGATACCCATGATAGGGATATTTACAGTGCGGAACGCCTCGTGCACCATGCGGATGGCAACAGGCTTGATGGCAGGACCTGAAAGTCCGCCTGTCACGTTGTAAAGATGAGGTTTTTTCGTGTGTATGTTCACGGACATGCCCAGAAGAGTGTTTATTGCGCTGATAGCATCCGCCCCCGCCTGTTCGCAGGCTTTTGCGTAAACCCTTATGTTTGTTACGTTTGGTGACAGTTTCACCATAAGCGGTTTATTTTTAAGAGCTTTTTTGACGTTATAAGTAACTTCATAGGTCATTTTCGGGTCTGTACCGAACGCGATGCCGCCCTCTTTTATGTTAGGACATGAGATGTTCATCTCAAGCATATCAACGTCGGCATCGTCGAGGATGCGGGCAACTTCCACATATTCATCAATGGTTTTGCCCCAGAAATTGACAATTATCTTAGTGTCATACTTTCTCAGTTCAGGCAGTTTTTCATGAACGAATTTATATACCCCGACGTTTTGAAGCCCGATGGCATTCAGCATACCGGATGTGGTCTCCATTATGCGCGGCATGGGGTTTCCCACAGTTTCGCGCAGGGATATCCCTTTGACGGAAATTCCGCCTAACTTACTTATATCTATATGTTTCGCATACTCCAGACCATAGCCGAAAGTTCCGCTGGCAGTTATCACAGGGTTCTTGAATTCTATTCCGCAAAAGACGGTTTTAAGTCTGTCAGACATAAAATATTCTCCAGATCAGATTAGTTTGTCCCATGCTATCGTGGCGCCGTCAAATACGGGACCTTCCACGCAGCAGCGCTTCTGCACTATTTCGCCGCCCTCTTTCACATAGATGATACAGCCAAGGCAGGCACCCAGACCGCATGCCATGCGTTCGTCAAGCGAAACCTCGACAGGAATATCGGCATTAACGCATATTTCGCTGACTGTCTGCAGCATCGGTTTTGGTCCGCAAGTGTATACCATGTCGTATGTTTCAACATTTTCTTTGAATGGCAGAGTAACGTAGCCTTTAATTCCGGCAGAGCCGTCATCGGTTGTTACTATGAGATGGTCGGTGTTCTCTTTCAGTTCTTCAAGAAGCACAACGTCGTCAACAGTGCGCCCGCCGTAATACAGGTCAACCACACATCCGCGGTTTTTCAGTGTTTTGGCCAGCCAGTAAACGGGGGCTATGCCTATACCGCCTGCAACAAGAGCCACCCGTTTGTTTTCAAGCAGGGTGAAACGGTTGCCAAGGGGCGCGGAAAACTCTATCATACCGCTTTCGTGGAATTCACTGAGCAGCTTTGTTCCTTTGCCCACAACCATATACACAAGACTGAACTTGCCGTCTTTAACATCGGCAATGCCCAGAGGTCTGCGCAGAAGCGGGTCGTGAGTATAGTTCTGGCTGCCCGGTTTTATCATAACAAACTGACCGACGTGAGCCTGTGTAACAAACTCCTCGGATTTTATCTCAAGGAAAAAGTATTTGTCATTAAGCTGCTGGTTTTTAACGACCTTCCCTTTCATTTTCAGCCTCTTTTGTAATATTCCTGAATGGGTGTGACTGTGAGTCCCTTCTGTCCTGCGGCGATGGCAACCATACACGCTTTCGCGGCCTCAACAGTTGTAACGTAAGGAACGCTGTAGCTCAGCATTGTCCTTCTGATGGATTCGCTGTCCAGTCTGGATTTTTTACCCTCAGGGATATTGATAACAAAGGCTATTTCACCGTTCTTTATCTTGTCAACAACGTTGGGTCTTATGCCTTCGTGTACTTTTGCAAGTTTTTCGACCTCAAGCCCGTTCTCCCGCAGGAAGTTGTATGTTCCCGATGTTGAAACCAGTCTGAAGCCCGTTTTAACAAGTTCTCTGGCAACGCCGAGGATCTCAGATTTAACGGAATCCTTAACGCTGATAAATACATTACCGCTTTTAGGCAGTTTGTTGCCTGCGGCTATCTGTGCTTTGTAAAATGCGCTTCCGAAGTGCGAGTCGATACCCATTACTTCACCTGTGGATTTCATCTCCGGTCCAAGAACAAGGTCAGTTCCGGGGAATTTTACAAACGGGAACACAGATTCTTTCACGGTGAAGTAGTTGATATCCACCTCTTTGGTGAATCCGAGGTCTTTCAGTTTTGCACCTGCCATGACTTTTGCCGCCATTTTCGCAAGCGGGATACCTATTGTCTTGCTGACATAGGGAATTGTTCTTGATGCTCTGGGATTGACCTCAAGCATGTATATCTCTTCGTCTTTGATGGCATACTGGATGTTCATCAGACCGATGACTTTAAGCTCTTTGGCGATATTTCTGGTATGCTCAAGCAGTTGCGCGCGCGCAGAATCGCTTATGGTTCTGGACGGGATGGAACATGCGGAGTCGCCGGAGTGAACGCCCGCTTCCTCGATATGCTGCATGATGGAACCTATCACAGTTATCTCGCCGTCGCTGATGGAGTCAACGTCCACCTCAGTTGCGTGCTGGAGATATTTGTCTATGAGAACGGGGTGTTCCTCGCTCGCCTTGACCGCGTACACCATATAGTTCTGGAGTGATTCGGTATCGTAAACTATCTCCATCGCGCGTCCGCCGAGAACGTATGAAGGGCGGACAACAACGGGATACCCTATTTCTTCAGCTATTCTGAACGCATCTTCCGCGTTCTTTGCGATGCCGTTGGGCGGCTGTTTGATATTCAGTCTGGTTATCAGGTCTTTGAAACGCTCCCTGTCCTCTGCTATATCAATGCTGTCGGGTGATGTTCCAAGAATCGGCACACCTGCCTTTTCAAGCGGCACAGCCAGTTTAAGTGGCGTCTGACCGCCGAACTGCACGATAACGCCGAAAGGTTTTTCTTTATCAACAATGTTTAACACATGCTCTCTTGTAAGGGGTTCAAAATAGAGCCTGTCGGAAGTGTCGTAGTCTGTGGAAACGGTTTCAGGGTTACAGTTGACCATGATGGTCTCAAATCCCATCTCTTCCAGTGCGAAAGATGCATGAACACAACAGTAGTCAAACTCGATACCCTGACCGATACGGTTGGGACCGCCGCCGAGGATCATTATCTTTTTCCTGTCAGTGGGTTCCGCTTCACACTCTTTTTCATAGGTGCTGTACAGATATGGAGTGAAAGATTCAAATTCAGCGCCGCACGTATCCACGCGTTTATAGACCGCTTTGCCTCTTGTTTTCTCCCAAACATCAAGTTCTGTACAATTCATGAGTTTTGCCAGTCGTTTATCACTGAAACCCAGTTGTTTTGCTTTAAGAAACATTGCATCATCTATTGATGATATTGATATTTTTTTAAGTTCAGATTCAAAATCTATTATCTGTTTGATGTTGTCAAGGAACCACGGATCAATGAAGCAGAGTTCGTGAACTTCTTCAACTGAAAATCCGGCTCTGAAAGCCTCTCCGACATACCATAAGCGTTCAGCCGTGGGGCGTCTGAGGAGTGCTTTTATCTGCTCAAGAGCGGCTTCGGTCTTGCGTTCTTCATCGCTGAAAACCTCGTCAAAACCGGATTTACCTATCTCAAGCGAACTGATAGCCTTCTGGATGGATTCTTTGAAGGTTCTGCCGATAGCCATAGCTTCGCCCACGGATTTCATCTGAGTTGTCAGTGTGTTGTCCGCGCCGGGAAACTTCTCGAAAGTGAATCTGGGGTACTTGGTAACACAATAATCTATCGTGGGTTCAAAAGATGCGGGAGTCTTAAGGGTAATATCGTTTTTAAGTTCGTCCAGAGTGTAGCCCACGGCGAGCTTCGCCGCTATTTTTGCTATGGGAAAGCCTGTTGCTTTCGACGCCAGCGCCGAGCTTCTGGAGACTCTGGGGTTCATCTCAATGATGATCTGTTTGCCTGTCTTGGGGTCAACGGCAAACTGCACGTTTGAACCGCCGGTATCAACGCCTATTTCGCGGATAACTGCGATGGCGGCGTTACGCATTATCTGATATTCTTTGTCGGTGAGCGTCTGTGCGGGAGCGACCGTTATACTGTCGCCAGTGTGTACGCCCATTGCGTCTATATTTTCGATGGAGCAGATGATAACGACGTTGTCGTTAAGGTCGCGCATGACCTCAAGCTCGTACTCTTTCCAGCCGAGAACGGATTCCTCCACCAGAATTTCTGTAACAGGTGAGGCTTCAAGTCCCCACTCCACATATTCTTTATACTCTTCCATGTTATAGGCAACGTTTCCGCCTGTTCCGCCAAGCGTGAACGAGGGGCGGATGATGGCGGGGAAACCGATTTTGTCAATACAGTCAAGTGCATCCTGATATGTATTGACGACGTAACTTTCGGGCAGTGTCAGCCCAATCTTTTTCATTGCCTGTTTGAACAGTTCTCTGTCTTCCGCCTTGTCGATGGCATCAATTTTAGCGCCTATGAGTTCGACATTATATTTTTCAAGAACTCCGGCGCTGTGAAGGTCTTTCGCAAGGTTAAGCGCAGTCTGTCCGCCGACAGTGGGGAGTATTGCGTCCGGGCGCTCCTTCGCGATAACTTTTTCAGCCATCTCAACGTTAAGGGGTTCGATGTATGTAGCATCGGCTATTTCGGGGTCTGTCATGATGGTAGCAGGGTTGGAATTGATTAGGATAACCCTGTAACCCTCTTCTTTCAGTGCTTTAACAGCCTGAGTTCCCGAATAGTCAAATTCGCACGCCTGTCCGATGACGATAGGTCCGGAACCTATTATCATGATAGACTTAATGTCTGTTCTCTTAGCCAAAATATCCTCCGATGAACCGCTATGGGCAAAACTTCAATTTTCTATCAGATTTCGACCGTTTTTACAAGGTTATTGTGCGCGCGTGGCATTAATTTATGCATTGCTCTCCTGAGGATTGTTTTTTACCTTTTTAACTTTCACAGGTTCTTCGTCCGTAAAGGGGGTTACGAGATACAGTTCTTCGACCTTAGCCCTTGCCCATGGCGTCTGGCGCAGAAATTTAAGGCACGACGGCACCGATTGATTTTTGATAAAGCATTTGATGGTGATAAGCTCGCCGAGTTTTTCCCAGCCGTAGTGCTTTGCAAGTCTGTTGACTATCATTTCCAGCGTGATTCCATGAAACGGGTCTTTGTTTTTCAAGTTTTCAGTCATATTAATCCTTTATGTTATTCAAAAAAAAGCCCTGAATTAACAGGGCTTTTAAGTTAAGCGTATTTTTCAAGAAGAAACATACACGACATTTTTAAGGGATCCGTCAGTGCATGATGTTTTCCGGTCGTATCCTCTTTGACCATAACAGATATCTGATGCATGGAAATTCCTGTCAGTTCAGAGAGAGTTGAAAGCCCTACGTTAGCTTTTTTAAGCTCGTCCAGAAGCTCTTTCAACGGTGTAGTTTTCACAAAAAACTGTATTTCATTTGTGGATTGAAGCTTTTTTCTGTCTAATTTTGTTTTGCTGGCAAAGACCCAAGGAGTATAGATGTAGGTCAGACCCAAAGCGGCGGCGTGTTTACAGAAAAGCTCTTTCGAGTTTTCGCAACAGCATTTATAGCCGATGGGATCGCTCCCGACATCAAGGGTCACCTCATAATCCCCATGATTCCCTTTGATCGTGCCTTTGATAACGGAACCGTCAACTGAACAGTTATGGAATTTCCCGACATAATTCTCCGCTCTCTGCAAATTAATGCCGGAGCAGATGTTTTTGAGCTGTTCTTCCGTCAGTTTGATTAGCTGCATCGGGGTTGCCTCCTCTAAAGTTGATGTATATATCAATTAAACCTCACAATAACATATAAAGCAAATATAATTGCACCTTCAGGCAATATCTATGTATTCCAGTTCCTTTTTCCATTTTTTAGCCAATACCTGTTTTATGACAGCATTTTTAGACATTGAAAGCGACGGATCGTCTGCCAGCACCTCTGCGGCATCCTGACGTGCCTGCTGAAGCACCTTCACATCACGCACGATATTTGAAAACTGAAATTCAGGAATTCCCGACTGGCGCGTTCCGAAGAAATCACCGGGACCGCGCATCTCAAGGTCAATCTCGCTGAGACGGAAACCGTCGGCGTGCCTGCACATGGCGTTTATGCGTTCTCTGCCCTCTTCCGAAACCTCTTTTCCCGTGATAAGCATACAATACGACTGCCTGTGGCTTCTGCCCACACGCCCGCGAAGCTGGTGGAGCTGTGAAAGCCCGAACCGTTCTGCGTTCTCAACAACCATAACCGTCGCCTGCGGGATATCCACACCGACTTCAACCACTGTCGTGGAGACAAGTATCTTTATTCCGCCATCTTTGAACGCGTCCATAAGGTGCTGTTTCTGCTCATGTTTCATCCGACCGTGCAGAAGTCCGACGTTCTCTTCGCCGAAAACCCCGCAAAGATTCTCATATTCGTCCGTGGCAGCCTTAAGATCGACTTTTTCGCTGATATCTATCAGCGGGTATATCACATACGCACCGTGTCCTTTTGCTATCTCGTCTGCAATGAGCTTGTGTGCATCTTCTATTCTATTACTGTGTTTCGTTATTATAGGTGTCCGCCCCGGAGGCATCTCGTCTATTATACTGATATCAAGGTCGCCGTAAAACGAAAGCGCAAGCGTCCTTGGAATCGGTGTCGCGGTCATCAGAAGTATGTCTGGCATATATCCTTTTTCTATAAGCGATTTTCTCTGCTCAACACCGAACCTGTGCTGTTCGTCTATTATGGCAAGCCCGAGGCGCATGAAATCCGCATTCTCCTGAATAACGGCGTGGGTTCCCACAACGAAATCCATGTGTCCGGCGGCTATCATCTCTTTGGTGCGCTTCTTTTCAGATGCGGTCATTGAGCCTGTCAGAAGCGCTGCGGTCACATCTGTGCCCTGAATAAGCTTAATAAGGATGGTCATATGCTGACGCGCCAAAACCTCTGTAGGGGCTATTACTGCCACCTGCCAGCCGTTTTTAACGGCGACAAAACCCGCAGTGAACGCAACTATAGTCTTTCCGCTGCCCACGTCACCCTGAACAAGCCTGTTCATCTGCCCTGTCGCTGACATGTCGTTGAAAATCTCCGCCATGACTTTTTTCTGCGCATGGGTGAACTTGAACGGCAGAAGATTTTTTATCCACTCAAGATATTCCATCTTTATGTCAAAGCGTATGCCTTCCTGACGCGTATACGCCTTTTTTTTATAGAGAAGTCCCATTTGCAGGTAAAAGAGTTCCTCATAGATAAACCGCTGATACGCCGGATGACTTCTGTCGGACAGAGCCGGAAGCTCGTACGGAGAATCGGGACAGTGTATCTGTTTCAGCGCCTCTTTTGCTGACGGGTATTTATATTTCATTTCGTATCTGGCGGGCAGATAGTCCGGAACAAGTCCCAGATATCTTTCCAGAGCCGACTTTACGGCGGAACAATAGCTTTTAAGAGCAACGGTTTTCGGCAGGGTGTAAACAGGAATTATCTCTCCCATTTCATCCTCTTTAATGAATTGCGGGTGGATAATTGATTCCATGCCGCTAAAATTGCCGGATTGACCGTAAAGAGTGTATTTATCGCCCTCTTTCAGAGCGTTTGACGGGAATTTCGCAGAAAAATGGAACCAAATGGCGCAGAACTGACCGAAATCAGCCTGAAAAACAGCCCTGTAAAAGCGCTTTTTATTTTTAGTTATAACGATGCCGCCGGCTTTAAAAACACCTGTCAGCGCCCTTTTGCCGCCTTGGGATTCTCCTATGTATTCGTATCTGTATGGAAAATGGTAGAACATATCCTCTACGGTGCGTATGTTCTGTTTTTCCAGCGCATCCGCTGCCTTTTTGCCTATGCGCGGCACACTGCGGATATCGACAGCTTTAAATTCTTCTGTGGTGTTGGCGGACTGTGCCAGAAGGGTTATCTCCGCAAGGATATTCTCAAGCTCCCTGCGCTCGTAGGAATCTTTAAAAACAAAACCCGCAGAGTCAAAACCGCTGCGGGTGGTTATATCTTTCAACGCATCCAGATACTTACGCGGATTTTTAAAGTAATCCGCAGTGTTGTCTTTAATATCTGCAAGCAGTCTTAAAAGCCGTCCTCTGTCGTTTGCCATTTAAAACATGTTCAGAGCGGAAGATTCGTTTCCTGAGAAAACTTTATGCACATCAAGGATTATGACCATTTCGGTTTCCGTTTTCGCAACACCCTTAATGTATTTTGTGTCGGCGCCTGTGGATGCGCTTGGGGCTTTATCAACGACGTCGCTGCTGACACGAAGAACATCTTCAACGTTATCAACTATAAAGCCTATCTTGCGCCCACTGAGGTTAACAACTATGATACGCGTGGAGTTTGTAAAATCAGACGCCATAAGCCCGAGTTTTTTTCGCAGATCCACAATAGGAATGACCCTTCCCCGGAGATTTATGATACCCTCAACAAATGAAGGAGCCTTGGGTACGGTGGTTATGTCCACCATGCGCAGAATCTCTTCAATATCCATGATATCTATGCCGTATTTGTCTTCCGCAAGAAGCAGGCGGACATATTGTTTATATTCGGACATGGATAACCTCGTTGTATTTTTCTGCAATCATATCAGTTTAATCGGCAGATTGCAAATATTATACTAAAGCACCTGTCTTATTGATGATTTTGTTGTCAGCATCAACCTGTACAACAGTGGGCTTATAGTTTTCAAGTTCTTTTTCGTCATACATTGCGAATGTAGCGATTATAACCATGTCGCCGACGTGCACCTTTCGCGCCGCCGCACCGTTAAGGCATATCTCGCCGCTTCCTCGTCTGCCTTCGATGGCGTATGTCTGGAACCTTTCGCCGTTGGTGATGTTCCAGATGTCCACCTTTTCATATTCCCTGATGCCCGACGCTTCCATAAGGTCGAGGTCGATGCCTATACTGCCCTCATAATGAAGATCCGCGTCTGTTACTGTTGCTCTGTGAATTTTTGATTTGAACATCTCTCTAAACATGATGCACCTCAAAATATCTGTTATCTATTAATCTTGCTTTTCCGACATATACGGCAAGCGCCATAACGAAATCCTCTCCTGTGCCGTTTACGGAGACCAGTGTCTCCGGATGTACAGTTTCAATGTAATCTATCTTCGTGTGCGGATGGCTCAAGATGAAATCCGCGATTTTGTCCTTTATTGTCTTCGTATCTTTAACACCCTCTTTCAGCAGGTTTTCAACTATTTTGAAACTGCCGCTGAGAGCCAGTGCCGATGTGCGTTCGTCACCTTTAAGATAGACGTTTCTGGAACTGAGCGCCAGCCCGTCAGTTTCGCGGACGATTGGCATACCGACAACCTCAACGTCCATGTTATAGACGTTTCTGGAACTGAGCGCCAGCCCGTCAGTTTCGCGGACGATTGGCATACCGACAACCTCAACGTCCATGTTCAGGTCTTTGACCATACGTTTTATGACCTGCAATTGCTGGTAATCCTTCGAGCCGAAGTAAGCTCTGTCGGGATTTACAATGTTGAACAGTTTTGTTACCACCGTTGCAACTCCGGCGAAATGCACAGGTCTTGTTATACCGCAAAGAACCTCTGTTATGCCGGAAAGTTCAACTTTCGTACAAAATCCTTCGCCATACATTTCGGCAGGTGCGGGATAAAAGATGATATCCGCATTGTTCTTTTCCAGAAGCGCACAATCGCTTTCAAAATCTCTGGGATAAGCCGAGAGATCCTCAGCGGGTCCGAACTGCGTCGGATTAACAAAGATGCTGACCACCGTCACATCATTATTCTTTACGGATTCACGCACCAGAGACATATGCCCTTCATGCAGAAAACCCATTGTCGGTACAAGCCCGACAGATCGTCCCGAAGACTTAATTTTCTTTATTTCAGCTTTAATATCAGCTATTTTATTAAATATTCTCATCCATCGCCTCAGAAAGAGTGTATATCCTGCGGGAATTCAGCGGATTTTACTTCTTTAATATATGTTTTTGCAGCTTCAGATATGATTTCATTTACGTTTGCGTACTGCTTGACGAACTTCGGAGTGAACCCGTCGAAGATTCCGAATACGTCATGAAAAACCAGCACCTGTCCGTCGCAGTGTGCACCTGCACCGATTCCGATGGTGGGTATTTTAACGGTTTCCGTTATGATTTGTGCTGCCGCAGAGACGGTTCCTTCAAGGACAATAGAAAATGCACCCGCCGCCTCAAGAGCAACAGCATCGGCAAGAAGTTTCTCATGCCCTTCCCTTCCCTGTATGCGGTAGCCGCCCATTGTGCCTACAAACTGCGGCATGAGACCAATGTGACCCATCACGTTGATGCCGCATCCGGTAAGTTTTTTAACGAGTCCGGCTCTTTCCGCTCCGCCTTCAATCTTAACAGCGTCAAAACCTGTTTCTTTGATAACGCGGATGCAGTTTTCAAGAGCGTTCTCGTCTGATACATGGTATGAACCGAAAGGCATGTCGGCTACAAGAAAAGCGTTTGTCGCGGCACGCTTAACCATTTTGCAGTGATAAATGATTTCATCAACCGTTACAGGAAGTGTGTTTTCATAACCGTTTACGACCATTCCAAGGGAATCCCCAACGAGAATAATGTCTATTCCGGCTTTGTCAAGAATGGACGCAGATGTGAAATCGTAAGCTGTAAGGCATGATATCCTTTCGCCGTTTGACTTCATTTTTTTGATAGTGTTGACTGTAATCTTTTTGATATCAGTGTGTTTGCTCATATCCAACCTCTGATTTTTGTGATTACAGACGCAAGACATGGCAAAAATTGAACATTTTTGATTTGCAGTGTCTCGGTCCGAAGATCCAAGCAAGAGAATAATAGGTAATTAAAGAACTTACGTCAAGATAAAAAAAAGAGGTTTTTTTCAGAATCTCTCCAGACCGATGACAAAATCAGTAAAATGCAGGATCGCGTCGTCGCATGCGCTCCTCGCGAAGACAAAAAACGTCTCTGCGAGGGTTTTAACCCGAAGCATTCTAATGTAAGTCTGTGTAAATTTAATTTGTAAACAACCTGAAGAGGTTCTTTTCAGAACCTCTCAGTGATATGTATTAGAAATTAGAAAGTGGGAGGTGTGTCTACCCAGAGAGCAACAGCGGGCTTATCAGTTCTGTTGCGTATCTTATGAGGCATGTTTGAGCTAAAATAGATGCTGTGTCCTGTCGGCAGATGATATTCGTCAGCACCGATAACAACACATATTTCGCCTTCGATTACATAACCGAATTCCTCACCAACGTGCTGGTAATATTCGGAACCTGTCTCGCCGTACGGGTCAAGCTCGATAAGCATAGGTTCCAGTTTTCTGTTAACAAGCTTTGAGGCTATGAAAGACATGGAGATACTTTTGTTTTTGAACACCTTGTATTCGCCGGGTTCAAAGACGTTAACGATGTTGCGTTCGTCCTCAAAAAGCTCACTGATGGTGGTTCCGAGCGCAAAACAAATCTTCTTCAGAGAAGCTATAGAGGGAGAGTTCTTTCCGTTTTCAATCTGGCTGATGAAACTTTTAGTGAAACCGGTCTTCTGAGAAATATCCTCAAGCGTCATGCCAAGTTTCTTTCTTATCTCTCTTAACTTAATACCATAAGGCATAATAACACCCCTCAAAAATAATTAAGATTATATCTCAAAAAAATGTAGGCTGTCAACATCTTTCGTTAATAATTAATCTTTTATTTTATGTGATCTACTAATAGATTAAACCATATTGTTCTATTTTAATTAATACCTCGTCAAATATTACTTTAACAGTTGACTGAAAATGAATTGATGAATATCCTATTTTAAATATTAACGGACAGGTGATTACATGGAATCTGTATTGCGCAGACTGAACACAGCCCCCGTTAAGGGTGAGCGGGTTTTTGTGGCAAAAAGCGCCGACATAATAGGCGAGGTCATACTGGAAGACGATTCGAGCATATGGTTCAATGTTGTGCTCAGAGGTGACGTTGAAAAGATAGTCATAGGCAAATATTCAAACGTCCAGGATGGAACAGTCATACATACGACACTGGATAAGTTCCCCACAATACTGGGAGATTATGTCACCGTAGGACATAATGCCATGCTCCACGGATGTAAAATAAACAACAACGTTCTTGTCGGTATCGGAGCGATAATTCTTGACGACGCTGAAATAGGTGAAAACTCGATAGTTGCCGCCGGCTCTCTGGTTCCCCCCGGCAAAAAGTTTCCGCCCTGCTCTCTCATAATGGGAAGCCCCGCCAAGGTCGTGAAAACCCTAGAACAAAAGGACATTGACGGCATAAGAAACTATGCGGACAGATATATCAGTTACAAGCAGATGTATCTTGAGAACGGATATAAATCAGTTTAAATATTAGTAACATTTTTTTTAATAGGATAATTGGGCAATAAAAAAAGCGGAGGCAAAAACCTCCGCTTTTTGATTTATAAGATAAGTATCTTATTTGCCGTCAAACAGTGACCATGGGCCTCTGTGTTTTGAATAGTCGATTGCTTTCGCTTTGTCAGCGTCAACATCTTTGCGGATCTTGAACTCCTGTCCGGGGAAGATCAGGTCAGGGTCTTTGATCTGCTCTTTGTTAGCCCAGTAGATAAGCGGCCACATAAAGGGGTTAAGGTATTTTGCTTTGGAGATGTTCCAAAGGTTGTCGCCTCTAACAACTTTATATTTCATGATATCTTCAACTGTGCCTGCGGGTGCTGCTGCGGTGGATTCTTTAACAGCTGATCTCATAGAGGCAGCTTTGCCTTCCGCAATTTCTTTCTGGATAGTGTCGTTGTCAGCAGAAACTGATTTAAGAACTGCCAGCGCTTTTTCGCCTTCGCATTTGTCGATGAGACCCTGAGCCTCGTCAAGTTTTGCTTTAGCGTCTCTGTAGGTTGCGGAGTATTTTTCTCCGTCCTCAGCGTTAGCGGCAAGGTTGTTTTTGGCTGCTGAAAGCTCGGCTTTCGCCTGCTCGTTCACTTTTGCTCTCTCAGCGGCAACGAGCTTAACTTTTTCAAAGTCGGCAGCAGCTTCGATCAGCTCGGCTTTTGCCTGTTTGTAAAGCTCACTTTTATTGCCGCCTTTTTCTGCATCGGCAACTTTTGCCTCGGCAGCTTCAAGCTTTTGTTTTGCAGCTAAGTATTCAGTTCCGGCACACATTTCGGCGCCGCCCTCCTGAGCAGCTTTCATAGCGGCTCTGGCGTTATCCATCTCCTGAACGGGAGGTTTTGTGCAGCCTGAGACTAACACAGCAGCCGCGAAAACGGCTGTAAACAGCACTTTAGTTGCTCTGCTCATTACATCCTCCGGATTTATTTACACATATTATATCACACATGAAATAGTTTGTCAAAAACACAAACTACTTATTTTGTAATATTTTAGTCATTTTCTGGGACGTTAAACTGCATAAAGAGTTCTTTAAGCTGTTTTTCGTCCACTTTGCTGGGAGCCTCACTCATCATGTCGGTGGCTCTCTGCGTTTTCGGGAAAGCTATAACGTCTCTGATGGATTCAGAGCCTGTGAGGATAGACGCAAGTCTGTCCACACCAAACGCTATACCGCCGTGAGGTGGTGTTCCGTAACGAAGAGCCTCGATGAAGAAGCCGAATTTATATTCCCTCTCCTCTTCTGTGAAGCCGAGAGCGTTAAACATTTTTTCCTGAATGTCACTTCTGTGTATCCTGATGGAACCGCCGCCGATCTCGGAACCGTTAAGAACAAGGTCATAGGCTTTGGCGCGCATCTTGCCGGGGTCGGTGTCAAAATAATCCACGTCATCATCCAGCGGAGCCGTGAAAGGGTGGTGAACAGCGACATATCTTTTTTCTTCTGCATCATATTCAAGCAGCGGGAAATCCAGAACCCATGTGAATGAGTACTGTTCCTCTTTTATGTGACCAAGGAGATTTCCGAGTTTGATACGCAGTTTAGACATATAAAGGTTAACAATTTCTTTTTTGCCTGCACCGAAGAAAATGATATCGCCCGGTTTTGCTCCCAGTTCACTCACAATCTTATCGGCAGAATCGCCGAGAAACTTAACAATGGGCGACTGGAGACCGTCTTCATTCACTTTGATATATGCGAGACCTGCCGCGCCAAGTGAAACAACAAAGTCTGTCAGCTCGTCAATGTCTTTTCTGGAAAATTTTTCGCCTGCGCCTTCCGCAACAACAGCTTTAACAACTCCGCCGTTGTTTACCGTGTCGTTGAACACTTTAAAACCGCTGTCTTTAACAAGGTCGTTGACGGTTTTAAGGTACATCGCAAAACGTGTGTCGGGTGCATCGTGACCGTATTTCTCCATAGCGTCGTCATAGGACATTCTGGGGAAACCTTTTTCAAGCTTAATGCCTTTCAGTTTATCAAATATAAGGATGTACATATCCTCAATGAGATCCATGAGGTCTTCCCTGTCGATGAATGACATCTCCATATCCAGCTGAGTGAACTCAGGCTGACGGTCGGCACGAAGGTCTTCGTCGCGGAAGCATTTAACAATCTGGAAGTACCTTTCGTAGCCCGCCACCATCAGAAGCTGTTTGAACATCTGGGGTGATTGGGGCAGCGCATAGCACTTTCCGGGGTTAACACGGCTGGGTACAAGGTAGTCCCTTGCGCCTTCAGGTGTTGATTTTGTAAGGAAAGGTGTTTCTATATCCATGAAGTTTCTGCTGTACAGGAACTCACGAACGGTGCGTGTCAGTTCGTGACGGAGTCTCAGGTTGTTCTGAAGCTTCTGTCTGCGCAGATCGAGATATCTGTATTTAAGTCTTACGTCTTCGTTTGCATTTGTGTAGTCGTCTATCATGAAAGGAGGAGTATTTGCGTTGTTGAGGATGCGCAGTTCGTCTACCATGATTTCAACTTCGCCTGTGGGAAGTTTTGTATTTACAGTGCCGTCGGGTCTGCCGGAAACAGTACCTTTAACAGCTATGACAAATTCGTTTCTGATGCTGTTGCCCTGATCGTGGACAGTTTTGTTATATTCGGGGTTCATCACAACCTGAGTGATGCCCTCTCTGTCTCTGAGGTCAACGAAAATAACACCGCCGTGGTCTCTGCGGCGCTGAACCCAGCCCATTATACAGACTTTTTCGCCGATGTTTTTTCCGGTAAGTTGTGCGCAGTGGTGGCTCCTTCGCCAGTCTCCCATGTTAGCAAGCACGTTAATTCCTCCTGAGTTTATCTATAATATATTCCGTAACCTTCTCGGTAGCAATCTCTTCCTGTGTACCCGCCTGCATGTCTTTGACAGCGGCGGTATTTTTCGCAGCCTCGTCTTCACCTATAACAACTGTGAAAAGTGAACCGTATCTGTCGGCAAGGCTGAACTGCTTCTTCATCTTGCGGAAATCGTAGTCCATATCTACACTGATTCCCTGAGAACGCATTTCGTTCGCTAATTTCAGCGCAGTTTTGTCGGAAACATCCTTAAAACTGATGATGAACACGTCAAGATCGTTCTCTTTCTCGGTTTCGTTAAGCATACAGAGGCTAACCAGCCTGTCTATGCCAACTGCAAAGCCAATCCCTGCCGTGTCCGGACCGCCGAGGAGCTGAATCAGCCCGTCGTAACGTCCTCCTGCTCCCACAGCGCTCTGTGAACCAAGTTTGTCGGTTATCATCTCAAACGCAGTACGCACATAATAGTCAAGTCCTCTGACCATCATCGGATTCACTTTATACGGTACTGAGAGTGCGTCAAGGTAGCTTTTCACACCCTCAAAATGGTCTTTGCACTCATCGCAGAGGAAATCAACCGCTTTTGGTGCATCCGCAGTAATCTTTTTGCAGGATTCGTTCTTGCAGTCGAGTATGCGCATGGGGTTCTTGTCCAGCCTGCGCAGGCAGTCGCCGCACAGATGGTCTATATTGGCTTTGAAATATTCTATAAGTTTTTCGTTGTAAGCGGGGCGGCAGTCGGGACAGCCGATGGAGTTTATCTCCATGCTGACATAATCTTTAATGTCAAGGTTTTCCGCCAGTTTATAAAGCAGATAGATAACATCAGCATCTATTGAAGGACCGCCGGAGCCGAAAACCTCGATTCCGGCCTGTGTGAACTGGCGGAACCTGCCCTTCTGCGGGCGCTCCCTGCGGAACATGGGACCTATGTAATAATATTTTGATATTCCCGGTGTGGAAAACAGTTTGTTTTCGACATAGGCTCTGACGAGCGATGCAGTACCCTCGGGACGCAATGAAACGGAGGTGCCGTCTCTGTCCTCAAAGGCAAACATCTCTTTCTCAACTATGTCTGTAGTTGAGCCGATGCCTCTGTTAAATACTTCTGTTTTTTCAAGAACCGGAAGATAGAACTCTTCAAAATTGAACGTGCGGAATGTCTGTTTGAATACTTTTTCGACCTTGTTCCAATATCTGGCTTCCAGTCCGTATATGTCTCTGAACCCTTTGACTTTCTGATACACGGAAAATATTCCTCCAAAACCCTGATAATATGCTTAAAACATTGTCCAGTCAACAGGAAGCTTTCAGAGTTTGAATTTTATCTTAGCGATAGCTGTGATGGCAAGAGAAGCCTCTTCAATGTCGAGTTTGGAGAGGTTCAGGGTGCCGTGGTACATCCACTGATCATTTATATCCTGATTGAAGTGGTGTTTAAAATATTTCTCTTTGCGCTTGTCAACTTCGGCGATACGGTCTTTCGCATCTTTTTTAGAAATGTTCTCACGGGCGCTAACCCAGCGTATTCTGTCATCTTCAAAAGCTATCAGTCTGAAATGAAGAGTGTCCGGCACATCGGCAAGGATACTCACCCCGCCCCTGCCCATAATTACGGAGTTTGTAGTGTCCGCCGCTTTAACTATTATCTTCTTTATCATTGCTTGAAAGGAATCACTGTCGAATGCGGTTGTATCAGGATTATATTTTTCAAAGAAGGTCTCCGCCTCCTGCATAGCTATCTCTTTAGCAGTCTTTTCGGAATAATCCGTTTTACCCAGCATGTCGGCAAACATGCCCAGATCGAAATATTTGGACATAAAGGAACGCATGGAGGAGAATTCTTCCTCGTCAAACTGTTTGAGTTTTTCTTCATCCGTACTCATCAGCACGGAAGCAATGCGTATCAGTTCCTTATGGAGAAATTTAAACCCGAGTTTTTCTGCGATGCGCTCCGCAACGTATTCGCCGCCGCAGCCGTACTGTCTTGAAATGGTTATGACCGCCATATGCACACCCCCAGTTTGCTTATACCAAGATCGTCCTTAATATTTTTTACCATATCATTGACGTTTAAGCAACTTACTGGGTGCCTGTAATTTGGATAAATTTCGGAGAGAGGATATAAAACAAAACTTCTGTTCTGCATCTCTTTATGCGGCAAGGACAGACCCGAAAACTCTGCGACTATGTTGTCATAGTCTATAATATCTATATCTATCAGACGGGTATACCATCTCCCGGAATTCTCTCTTCCCAGAACTTTTTCAAGATTTTTAACGGCAGTCAGCAGATTCTCAGGAGGGAAATCTGTGAGGATAAGTACACATAGATTAAAATATCCATCCTGTCCGTCGCGAAGAAGAGATGCCGTTTTGTATACGGATGATACGCGCACGACCTCGCAGAAACGGGATATCTCATTAACAGCGCGGGCAAGATTACGGGCTTTCTGCCCCAGATTACTTCCCAGTCCCAGTACCGCCAAGCTCTTTTTGGGCATCTTCCATCCTCGCTCTGATAATGTCAAGCATCTCCCTGTCTTTCACGCCTTCGGGACTAACAGGGTCAAGAAAGCGTATCCGCACCTTTCTGAAGGGATTGATGATAAACGCACCTTTTTTCATAACTTTGCATGAACCGTCTATTACAAAAGGAATTATTTGCTGACCTGTACGAACTGCAAGTGTGAACGCACCGCGTTTGAATGGGAGCATAACGCCGTCTTCAGACCTTGTACCTTCAGGAAAAAGCAGAACGGAATAACCTTCCTGAATTTTCTTTGCGGCATCGAAAAGGCTTTTAAGCGACTCGCGGCTCTCTCCTCTGTCGATGGGGATAAGCCCCATGTGCTTGATGGCGTACCCGAAGAACGGGAGCGAGAAAAGCTCTCTCTTCGCCATAAAAAGAAAGTCTTTATCTATTATGGATATCATGGAAAAGATGTCAACGTAGCTCTGGTGGTTGCCCATGAAAACGTAGTTTTTGTCAGGTTCAATCTTCTCAAGCCCTTCAACTTCGTAACGCACGAGGAAAAGCTTTGAGCTTATTTTTGACCAGAGTCTTGCCAGCATAAAGAACGGATTTTTCCCTATAAGAACAAACGGCATGCCGCATATAGTAAGAAATGCCGTCATTAAACCGAATATTATCCATACAAAAAGGCTGTAGATTATTTTCATTTTACCTTACCTGCGATATCTCCCAGAACACCGGAGAACGTCGGGTGGTTAAAGACGAAATCTTCAAGTTTATTAAGGGATATTTTGGATTGTATCATCATGGAAAATGTTGTGACGAGTTCCGCCGCGCCGCTTCCGATAGCATGACAACCCAGAATCTTTTTAGATGTCTCGTCGTATATAACCTTTATGAAACCCTTGAAAGTACCGGACATTATGGCATTCTCAAAGTTCTTGAATGAATGTTTTATCACTTTACAGTCGATTCCGAGTTCCTTTGCCTTGTCCTCACTAAGCCCGACTGCCGCGATTTCAGGGTCGAGATGCAGTATCCTCGGACAGTAATCGGCGGAAATGATCTTGCTTTTTTCAAGTATGTCGTTTGCAACCATATCCGCGGACATAAACGCCCAATTCACGAACATATTTATTCCCGTGCAGTCGCCGACAACATAAACGTTCCTATTGGTTGTGCGAAGGCTCTTTGTCAGCTTCGGAAAGCCCCTTTCGCAAAGTTTGATACCGGCATTGTCAACGCCCAGCCTGCCCATGTTCGGCTTCCTTCCGATGGAAAGAAATACCTCTTCAGATTCAAGTTTGGTGTCGTTGCTCAGAAATACGATTGTCTTATTGCCTACCTTTTCAATGCGCTCAACCGAAACACCTTTGACTATCTCAACACCGTTCTTTTTTATCTGATCTTCATAGTCTTTAACGACTTGTCTGTCGATGGTTGCAAGTATCTTGTCAGTCTTTTCAACGATAGTTACCGTCGACCCTATTCTTCTGAAAAAAGTTGCAAACTCTGTTCCGATGAATCCTCCGCCGACAACGATAACGCTCTTAGGCGCTGTGGTCAGTTCAAAGATATTTGTTGAATCAATAAGTTTTTTAGTTGAAGGAACATTGGTGACCATGTTGTTTGAGCCGGTTGCTATCACGGCTTTTGAAAAACCGAGCAGGAAAGACTGCTTCTCCTCTGTCACGCGCAATGTATTGGCATCTTCAAAAACAGCCGTTCCGCGCATAAGCTGGACACCGGACTGTTCCAGTTCATCCTGAAAATCCTTAACAAGTTTGGCAGTTATGCCGTCGATATATTTTTTGGCTTTTTTGAAATCGAATGAAGCCGCTTTATCATAGTCAACGTTGATAAAATTTGAAGCTTTGTTGATGCTTCGTTCGTACAGATAGCTTATATGAAGCAGCAGATTGGAAACAACACTGCCTGTAAAGCAGTAGCTTCCTCCGATGTTCCTGTCTATCAGCAGAACCTGTTTTCCGTTGTCCGCCAGTTTTTTGGCACATTCGATGCCGGCGGGACCGGCACCGATGACAACTATATCAAAGTGCTGTTTAACCATTTTTGCATCAGTACCTGTAATGCTCCGGTTTATAAGGACCTTCGACAGGTACACCGATGTAGTCCGCCTGATCTTTTGAAAGTGTGGTCAGCTTAGCGCCTATTTTTGAAAGGTGCAGTCTTGCCACTTCCTCATCCAGTTTTTTGCTCAGCCTGTAAACTTTCGCTTCGTATTTTTCTTTATTAACCCAAAGGTCTATCTGGGCAAGGGTCTGGTTTGTGAAAGAGTTGCTCATAACAAACGACGGGTGACCTGTGGCACAGCCGAGGTTCACCAGCCTTCCCTCTGCCAGAAGATATATAGAATTACCTGCGGGGAAAGTGTATTTATCCACCTGCGGCTTGATGTTCAGTTTCTTAATACCTTTGAAAGCTTCAAGTTTCGCAACTTCTATCTCGTTGTCAAAGTGACCGATGTTGCAAACGATAGCCTGATCTTTCATTTTTTCCATGTGTTCGATGCGGATGATGTCTTTGTTTCCGGTTGTCGTCACATAAATGTCGCCGATGCCGAGTGTGTCCTCAACGGTTTTGACGCTGTAACCTGCCATGCAAGCCTGAAGCGCACATATGGGGTCAACTTCGGTAACGGTCACTATTGCTCCCATGGCTCTGAGAGATTCAGCACAACCTTTACCTACGTCGCCGTATCCGCATACGACGGCAACTTTTCCCGCTATCATAACGTCTGTGGCTCTTTTGATTCCGTCAACGAGAGATTCACGGCATCCGTAAAGGTTATCGAATTTTGACTTTGTAACAGAATCATTTACATTGATAGCAGGAACTAACAGTTCACCTTTTTCCATCATCTGATAAAGTCTGTGAACTCCAGTTGTGGTCTCTTCGGAAACTCCCTTCCACTCTTTAACAGTGTCATGCCATCTGGTAGGAGTTTCTTTCAGAATTATTTTAAGACGTTTATAGAGTTCCGCCTCGTCTTCGCCGTGGGGAGTTCTGTCGAGAATTGAGGGGTCTTTTTCAGCCAGATAACCGACGTGGATCATCATTGTGGCGTCGCCGCCGTCGTCAACGATGAGCTGGGGACCTTTGCCGCCATCAAAACGAAGCGCCATATCCGTACACCACCAGTATTCTTCAAGGCTTTCGCCCTTCCAAGCATAAACGGGAGTACCTGTCTGCGCTATGGCAGCCGCAGCATGATCCTGTGTGGAAAATATGTTACAGCTCGCCCATCTCACTTCTGCACCCAGAGCAGTCAGTGTTTCTATAAGCACAGCAGTCTGGATTGTCATGTGAAGAGAACCTGATATGCGAACTCCTGCCAGAGGCTTAAGAGCGGCATATTTCTCTCTTGTAGCCATAAGACCGGGCATCTCATGCTCGGCAATATCGATCTCTTTGCGTCCGAAATCCGCAAGTGAAATATCGGCTACTTTGTATTTAAGCGTGTTGTCCATTGTTATCTCCTTTAAACACAGAAAGCCCGCAAAAGTTGAACCTCTGCGGGCTTGAATAATTTGATTATCAGCGTACTGCTGCGAGAAGCGCGTCCACTTTGTCAGTGTTTTCCCATGAAAATTCGCTGCGTCCGAAGTGACCGTATGCGGCCGTTTTTCTGTATATCGGTTTGCGAAGGTCAAGAGCCGTCATGATACCTTTGGGCGTGAGGTCAAAAACCTCCATAACAGCTTTTTCTATAAGTTTTTCATCAACTTCGGCGGTACCGAATGTGTTCACCATTATGCTAACGGGTTCTGCAACGCCTATCGCGTATGCAACCTGTATTTCACATCTTTTTGCCAGACCTGCGGCAACGATGTTCTTAGCGACCCATCTTGCGGCATATGCTGCGGAACGGTCAACCTTTGACGGGTCTTTTCCGCTGAAAGCGCCGCCGCCGTGGCGACCCATACCGCCGTATGTATCTACGATTATCTTACGTCCTGTAAGACCGCAATCGCCCATGGGACCGCCTATTACGAAGCGTCCTGTGGGATTTATGTGATATTTGCATTTATCGTCAAGCATATCGCTGGGGATAACCGGTTTGATGACTTTTTCTATGATGTCGTGTTTCAGCACGTCCATTTTTATATCTTCAGAATGCTGTGAGCTGACAACCACAGTATCGACACGAATTGGTGTGTAGCCGTCATATTCTATTGTTACCTGAGATTTGCTGTCGGGACGAAGGTAGCTGAGTTCACCGCTTTTGCGGACTTCTGAAAGTCTCTTGGTTATTTTATGCGCAAGCATGATAGGCATAGGCATCAGTTCGGGCGTTTCGTCGCAAGCATAGCCGAACATAAGCCCCTGATCGCCTGCACCGCCGGTGTCAACACCCATAGCGATGTCGGGAGACTGCTTGTTTAACGTGATTATAACACCGCAAGTGTCGGCGTCAAAACCGAATTTCGCTCTTGTATATCCTATCTGTCTGATGGTTTCTCTGACAGTGGCCTGAATATCCACATACGTGCTGGTGGTAACTTCGCCTGATACCACTGCAAGTCCTGTTGTAACGAGAGTTTCACATGCGACACGGCTGTAAGGGTCGTCTTTGAGCATCGCATCAAGAATTGCGTCGGAAATCTGATCCGCTATCTTATCCGGGTGTCCCTCGCTGACAGACTCTGATGTGAATAAATACTTTTTGTTATCCATCAACTATCTCCTATAAACCATTATCAATTTTGTATTTTATTATGATTTGCGTCATTTTGTCTTTGCCCTTGAGCTTCAGCATTTTAAGTTCTTTCATTTTAGCTTCGACTTCCGGAGGAAAAAACTTAAGGCTGTAAAGAGCCTCAAGATCCTGTTCAAAGCGGATGTGGTTTTCAAAAAGCTTCCTGAACTCCTCATCGACCTGACAAATCTTTTCCACCAGTGTGTTGTCTTTAAGCATGCTCGTCACCCCTGTAATCTGTACGGAGGCATGACATCCTCAGTGCGTGCCTGCCCTCTCCGTAATAATCTTTAATCTGTCCTTTGGGCTGAAATCCCATTTTTTCATACATAGCAACGGCGGACAGATTAGCCTTTTCCACCTCAAGATGTATGATGTCAATTTCTTTGTGTTTTTCAACACAATGCGTAATAAGACGGCTCGCTATGCCTTTTCTGCGGAATTTATCGGCAACGGCAATATCAGCAAGTTCCGCCTCATCTAAAATATACCAGAAAACTATATATCCTGCTACTTCACCGTCACATTCGCAGACCATAAAGTCGCTTTTAACTTTGAAAAGCTCGTTTTCAAACGACTTACGGCTCCACGGGCGAGTAAAGCAACTGTTTTCTATCGCAAGTATGGCGTCCAGATCTTCATGCGATGCATTTCTTATCAAAATTGATCTCCGCCTCGCTGGGACGCATATACATCGGCGCGTAATCTGAAACAAACATATCAAACCTTTCTGAAAGCAGAGCTTCCGAAAGGTTGGCAGTCTGTCCGCCGACACTGTTGACAACAAAAAGACCGTCAGTGTTTTCAAACTTGCCGGTCATATATTCTGAAAAAACGTTATTTTCAAAGTCGTAATGTCTGTAGCCATAGAGCTTCCCGCGAAGCCTGACAGCTGTCGTAATTTTTTTCTCTCTGCTGACAATTGCTGCGGCATCAAGGGAACTTATACCATGAAGCTGTTTTCCGCACGCCATGCAAAAGCCGAGAAGCGTAGCGACACCGATCCGTATCCCTGTGAAGGAACCGGGTCCTTTAACGATATAATATTTGTCGATATCCTGCGGTGTCAGACCGGAACCGGACAAAAGATTGTCCAGCGCCCAGAGCATCTTTTCACTCAAAGAATTTTCAAGAGACAGAAAAACCGACGAAAAAGGCACCCTGTTTTCGTCGCATACCGTAACATAAAGTCCCTTTCCCGATGTATCCGCAAGCATGTACTTCATTTAAGTTATCTTATCAGATATGTGGTATAAGTCAATAATCCAAACACAGCAAATATTTCAGAATCACATAAACGGATTGAGTTCTCTTTCATGTCCGATTGTGGATTTGGCGCCGTGTCCGGGATAAACAACCGTATGCCCTTCAAGAGTGAAAAGCCTTTCGTTTATGCTGTCAACAAGTGACTGGGTACTGCTGTAAGGAAAATCTGTGCGCCCCACCGATTCAAGAAAAAGCGTGTCTCCCGTGATCACACTTTTTATCCCGTCGATATAAAAACAACAGCCTCCAGGTGTATGACCGGGAGTATGTATAACATCCAGAACGATTCCGCCGAGATCAAGCTTCTGTCCGTGTTCCAGATAGCTTGTGACAGCGGGTATTTCCATGTCCCCGAAACCGTACATCTGCATGACTTTTTTACCCTGTGCGAGAAGAAACTCATCCTCTTTATGCATGTAAAAAGGCAGATCATATTTTTTCATCAGCGGATATATCGCGCCTATGTGGTCAAAATGCCCGTGGGTATTCACCAGTGCAACAGGCTTAAGCTCCTTAGCCTCAAGATGAGCCTCGATATCCTCTTCGTTACCGCCTGCATCGAATATTACTGCGTTTCCGTTGTTTTCTACTATATATGTATTAACCCCGAGAGGACCTGTTATAACTATCTCAATATCCATATTCGTCTCCTACCGTGATTCTAATATTATTGTGACTGGACCGTCGTTTTCAAGCCCGACTTTCATATCCGCGGCAAAAATTCCAGTTTGAATCCTGTCCGCAGCATATTGTTTGCGACATTCATCAACAAATTTTTCGTAATACTGATTTGCCGCCACAGGTTCCATGGCGGTTGTGAAATCAGGACGCAGACCTTTTTTGCAGTTTCCTGCCAGCGTAAACTGGCTGACAACTATCACCCCGCCGTCAATATCTTTAACAGACCTGCCCATTTTGCCGTTTTCATCCTCAAATATGCGCAGATTCATTGATTTATAGGCAAGTTCCGCACAGCTTTCAGCCCCGTCGCCCTTCTCAACTCCGAAAAGAATCAGAAGACCCTTATCTATTTCAGCCTGAGTCTGCCCGTCAATACGGACGTAGGCGCTGTTTACCCTTTGAAGCACAGCCTTCATCTTATCACCTTCAACAGATCAAGCTTCATCGCTCTCAGGGCAGAATAGTACACGCCGCAACCAAGAACAATATTTAAAAGAACGTGAAGACCATTTTTATCGGCAAAGAAAATAACCGCAGACATAGCGGCAACAGACAGGATAATTTTTGCCAAGAGACTGAAACTATTGGTAATTGAGTAGTTATAATGTCTTAGATTAACATAAAGAAACGTACAGTTCACCAGAGCCGCTATGGAAGCCGCGAGTGCTATCCCGCCATGCCCTAACGGTTTCATAAACATAAAACCAAACAGAACGTTGAACACAAAACCTATAAAAGCCGCCCTTAATGGAGTTCTTATATCCTTATCCGAATAATATATACGGCTGAAAACACTTATCAGCGAATAGAATAACAGCCCCGAAGAATACATCCTGAGAGCGAATGCCGTTGCCCTGACATCCATGGCGCCGAACGACAGCCTGCCGTAAATGAGCGATATTATCGGGTCGGCAAGAATAATAAGCCCGGCCGACGCAGGTATCATAATAACAAGGATAGCATTTACCGCCTTGTCTATAAGTTTGTTGCGCTGTCCGAAATCGCCATTGGAATTTGCAACGCTTATCTCTGTCAGTGTAACAGTGCCGACAGCAACCGCGAACATACCGAGAGGAAACTGAAAAAGCCTGTTCGCATAATACAGATATGATATACTGCCGACAGTAAGAAATGATGCGATTATCCTTCCAACCATAAAGTTAAGCTGGCTTATCCCGACGCCGGCAAGCGATGGGAGGACATAGTGGAAAGTCTTCAATGCGTCCTTATTGATTCCATGAGAAAAAACAGGTCTGTAACCCTTATAAACAGCCGCACCGAACACAAGTAAAAGCTGAAAAACGCCGCCTGCAAGCACTCCGTAGCACAACATATTTATATTGCCTGAGTTTGCGTAACCAAGCCACGCGCCTATTATCATGGATATATTGAGAACGGCTGTTGATGCTGCAGGCAGATAGTAAGTGTCTTTTATATTAAGGTATCCTGAAAAAAGCGCGCATATTGATATCAAAAGCAGATAAGGCATAAGAATCACAAGCATTGATGCGGCAGAACTCAAAATCCATGGGTCATGTCTGTACCCCGGCATGAAAACTGTAACTGAAAATTCAGGAAATATAAACACCGCAACGAGAAGAACCAAAACGGCAGCGGATACGAAAATTATAAGACTGGTGAGATAATGGGATGCGGAACGCTCCCCTTCTTTTGTAAGTTTATCGCTCAATATGGGAACAAATACGGAAGACAATGCGCCCTCCGCAAAAAAAGCGCGGAAAAGATTGGGTATGGCAAAAGCAACGAAGAAAGCGTCTGTGAGAGCGTTTGCGCCGAAAAAGCCCGCCACAAGCACATCCCGAACCATTCCGAATACTCTGCTGGTCAGAATACCCAGTCCGGATTTAAGCACTTTTTTAACAAATCCTGCCATGACAATTATTTCCTTAAAAAAAAATGTAAATTGACTTTACACGTTAAAACACATCGGATATAATGGGACATTGAAAAATATCATAAATAAACGATATTTGCACGGAGATTATGGTTATGACTAAATCAGAACTGATCGAAGTAATTGCTACACTCAACCCCGAACTGACAAAAAAACAGATCGAATTCATCGTTAACGGTGTTTTCCAAAACATCAAAGACGCTCTGAAAGCCGGAGACAAAGTAGAGATCAGAGGCTTTGGAAGCTTCAAGATCAGAGAAAAGAACTCCAAACTCGGTCGCAATCCCAAAACCGGAGACAAAGTGGAAGTACCTTCCAAAAACGTACCCTACTTCAAGCCCGGTAAAGAGATAAAAGAACTTCTGATCGAAGCTGAATAAAAACTGTTTCTGAAAAACCTGTAATTTTTCCGTCGGGTCAGATTTTAAATCGCTGATGCGTTGAAAACCGACAGCTTTTGCTGTGTTCGGGTTTTTCAGATTTTTTTATTCAAAAGCGCCGATTTGATACTTTTTGAATTGTATTTCTTCTGGATATGCTGTTTGCGTATCTTGTTGGATATCTTTTTCCCAATCTCCGTCTTTTCTCTCTCAAGTCGATATTCAACCTTCTTGTGTTCAGCAAGAAGGTTTTTTATTGCGTTTTTTACCTCTTCAGGTTTCTCTGGCATGTTGTCAAGAATTTGAAATATCTGGGAAAGATAGCTGCTGTAAATTTGATATTTATCTAAGAATGAATCGCTGAATTCTCTTTCGTTTAAGTCTTTTGCAGCGTCATACGCCTGTTTAAACATTATATTAAAATCAGATTGGCTCATCAGGATTGTTTCCTTCTCAGCTTTATTACGGACACAGTATATTATTCAAACGGGTAAAACTGCATTACTGTGTTCGGATCCGCCTTTTTATGTGCATTCAGAGCAGTTTCCGAGCTGTCGGAAAATTTCTGCTTAAGAGTTTCGAGCATCTCAAACGCTTCGTCTTTTGAGGTTATGGCGTTTGAGCTTTGAACCGCAAGCCTGTTTTCGTTTCTAATGCCTATAACATCAGACATGTACTGTTTGTCAGCAGAAACCGACTCGGCAGAATTATTGCCCGAATTCACATCTTCAGACTCAGATTGTGTTTTTTTCCTGTCCATCTGCAGGAGTTTTTCCCGCAAATTAACAACGGAACTGTTGGGGTTGATAGTCATAATTTATCCGGCAAAGTTGATGGATCTGACCTCTGCCTCCTGAGATTCCGGTCTTGCGGCTGTGCCCTCTTCTTTCTGGACAACCTCGCGCCATGCCTCTCTCAGGTTAGACATAAGTTTTATCACACTCTCAACCTTGTCTTTACTTTTCTCCCTGTTTGCCTCTATAAGCTGCCAAACCATGAAATCATAGAGCCTCAGGAGGTTTTTTGAAATATCTCCCGCGTCCATGTTCAGGGTGGACATCAGTTCATAGATAATATTCTGGGCTTTCATGATGTTGTTATGAGAGTCCTGAATATTTTTGTCGTCAATAGCTTTAACAGCAATCCGCATAAACTTGATAGCTCCATCATACAGTAAGAGAACAAGTTTTCCTTTGGTGGCTCCTTCAACTTCCTGTTTGATGTAGTTCTTGTAAGGGCTTTGCATAGATTAAAACTCCTATAGTATACATTAAGATGACGATGATGTCACGCTGCTTAATGCGGATGACTGAGACTGAGCATCAGATATTGCCTTTTCCATAGCCGTGAACTGCGCCCAGTAGCGTTCAAGCTCCTGCTGCACCCTGTCTTCCTGATCGGTTATTTTTGTGGACAGCTTATTCAGGTAAGACTGCAGGGTACCGTTCGTTCCTATCTTAGCGCCTATCATACCATCTGAATCGGTATACGCATCAAGCACATAATCACCGAAATATCTTGCCCAGCCGACTTCATTCTCTATCTGCTGCTGCATCTGCGCTTTCTCTTTGGTGGTTGTAGCATCATCTGTATCTAAATCGGATGAATTCGCAAAAAATGTATATACATCTTTAGGATTATTTGTAAGTGCGTCCATAAAAGTTTCGTTGCCTTCAAGAGCGGCATATATTTCATCGTAATCGGTGGACAGCGTAACAAGGTAACCGTACACCTCTTTTGAAGTGTCACCGGCGCCTGCAACCTCTATTCCGAGATCAGACATATCGTTTATGGAGCTTGTTATCCCCGGACGTTCCGCAAAGAAAGATTTTCTGAGGTTGGTATCGAGGTTGCGAAGTTCCGAGCTTCGTCTGATTATTTTATAGCTGTTCAAAAGTTCGTAATTTTCCTGATAAGTAGCGATATCATCTTCGCTCATGCTCTCTTTGTCTGTGTCGGTGAGGTATTCGATGTATTTATCCTCTTCGTCGTCATCAACTTCAGGGGTGTAAAGTTTTTCCATCAGCACGTTATAGTGCTGTATCAGCTTAGCGAACGCCGCCACCCCCTTTGAAGGGTCAACACTTACGCCTATAGTGGTGGATTCGTTGCTTTCTGTGTTCAAAGTTAAAGTCAGTCCGGCAACAACGTCGCTTATGACGTTTGTATCTCTGATGTAAGTGGTTCCATCCACAGTAAAGACAGCCCTGCTGCCCTCTTCGCCTATTGTAGTGGTTTCAGTGGTGTCGCTGGTAAGATTGAACGCTTCCAGAATGTTACTGGTATCGGATGCCGCGCCCACAGTGATAGGGTCTATGGTATTTGATTTTATTTTAACTTTGTCGGAAGCGGAGTCATAGCTCATCGTAACTTTTGCACCGGATTTGTTAACTTTGTCTATGAGTGTCTGAATGGTGTCTACAGCAGTATCGACATAAATTGATACGCCGTTTATCGTAAATGTTCCGCTTGCAGGATAGGTGGTAAGCCCTGCGTTTGACAGCTTGGTGGTGGTGCTTATGCTTCCCGCCGTACTGCCGACAGTGTATGTCGTATCGCTCGTGGTGTCGAATTTAAAAAGCTTGAGCAAACTGCTGGTATCGCCGTAATCGCCCAGAGTGATGCTTTTTGCTCCGCTCTCGTTTGATTCCAGCGTGAACTTTTTGGTTGTTGAATCATATGTTGCCGTAACACCGGCACCTGAGCTGTTGATCATACCCAAAACGTCATCGACGCTGAGTTTCGTGTAATCGCTGATAGTTATTGCAACGTCGTTTATTGTAAAAGTTCCGTTCAGATCGGTGCCGGCGGCAACAGAGAAACCGGCGTTCTCAAGTCCTTTGGTTGTCGTATTGAGCGTACCTGATGTCACAGCGTCAGACACATATGATGAGTATGTCGATGCAGAAACCTTAAGCGACGCGTCCTGCGCAAATACGAACGTTCCGGTTGTGATTGTGCCTGACTGTTCGATAGTTGCTCCCGGTACAAGACCCGAGATTGAACTGGCAAGTTTATTCTGCAAATTTTCTGCTGTGTCAGCAAGGTGATATTTATTTATTTTGGTCACCGTTGAAAGCGTCGGTGAAGACGAAGAGGAAAAACCGAGTTCATCCCTTAAAGTTGTGCTGTCGTCACCGCCAAATGCAATGTTGAAATCGTCTATGGTAGTTTCATACATGGAAAAATTCCATGCGGATGATGTGCTGTCATAATCGGCTCTCATGGTTACATACTGCACATTATTGGTTCCCATGGAAGCGTTAAGAGCGTTGTTCAATGTATCTTCAATATTGGTGGATACAACGTTGATATCCTGACCTGACGAGCCGAAAGTCCCGCTTATTGTAACGGACTGGTCATTTCCGTCCGCATCAGTATATGTAAACTGGAGGTCGCCGGAAACGTCTGCTGTTAAGGCTCCGTTAGCATCAACACCGGCAAATGTTGAACCTGCCTGTTTTGAGACAGATCCGATGTTGCTGACCTCAAAAACATCCGTAGAAAGATATTGTGAAGATACCGTCGAAATCGTAACGGTATGCTTTCCCTCAAGGGATTCGGTTGCTCTGCCGGATATTTTTGTAATATTTGCTCCGGCAGTCACAAGACCCACACGGGTATATGAACTCAATGCTTCGGAGTTTTTCGCCAGTTTTGAAACTTTCAGCGAATGTGTGCCGATATCGGCTTCTGTCGTTGCGGTGGCTGTGGCAACGGATTCATTAGTGGAGGATACCTTTTTGCTCAGAAACGTTGATTCAAGTTTAAGCGACAGAAGATCGGATGACATATCCCCCATCATCTCGTTGATTGAGGTATATGTATTTTTCTCCAGTGCTTTATATGAATACTGTCCGTTCAGCCTGTCCACAGCGATATTCGCCTGTTGTGTGAGCTGTTCAACCAGTGCGTTTGTATCCAGCCCAGAAACAATGCCGCCAACCTGTATTCCGGCCATAGGTCAACCTCCTGAGGATATCAGTCTATTCGGACCGATTTCTTCCAATCTTTAGAAACAAATTGCCCAAACATCAAAAATGTATTAAGCAATAGGTATGAAAAATATTATCGTTTACGACTGCGACGGCGTGCTGTTTAACAGCACCATGGCGGTTAGGGGTTATTATGACTTCGTATTTGAAAAATACGGCGTCCCTGTTATCGACTGGGAAAACCCTTCCCTTGTAAAACTCGCCATGATGGGAACCAACGAAGGAATAATCAGACATTTCGTCAGCGACGAAAAACTGATAGCCGAAATGCTTGAATTCGCCATGAAAATGAACTTTAAGATGTTCATCGACCTCATGAAACCTAACCCAAACATACACGACACCCTCGAAAAACTCCGGAATTCCGGACGCAGTCTCGCTGTTTTCACAAACAGAGGCATATCGCTTTCATACCTTCTGGAACATTTCGGCATGGGAAATTTTTTCTCCTACACCGTCACATGCATGGATGTAGCAAAACCGAAGCCAAACCCTGAAGGGCTTTACAAAATAATGGAATATTTCGGGAGTAAAAAAGAGGAACTGCTGTTCATCGGCGATTCAATGACAGACTATCTTGCGGCAAAATCCGCAGACGTGCATTTCCTCGCATATGAGAACGAACTTGAGAACAGCAGGATAATCAGTGACCACGCAGAGGTATTCGATTATCTGTGTACAAGCTCTTTCAAAGCCTGATAAACGGAATAAGGCGTGTTCAGAGTTTCGGGACCGGTACCCAGAGCTATCTTAAGCTTGTTATCGCCGTGAAAATCGCTTCCGCCTGAAACTCCGAGACCAAATTTTTCTGCCATGGCAAGATAGAAGGGGCGTCTTTCAGGAGCAACCTCCGAGCAGAATACTTCAATGGCATCAAGCCCTTTCTCTTTATATTCTGCAAGAAAAGTTTCCGTGGAATCGTCTTCAAGGCGCAGGCTGACAGGGTGCGCCAGAACTGTTATGCCGCCTGCTCCGTGTATCATAGCCGCCGCATCTTCAAAACTGAGCCTTGCCTTGTCTGCATAAAGAGGTTTGCCTTTCGCAAGATATTTATCAAAAGCCTCCTGCATGGTTGAGACAACATGACATTTTATAAGAAATTTTGCTATATGCGGTCTGCCCAGTTCTCCTTCGTTGCCGTCTGAAACGTCGTTAAGCGTCACCTCGCGCCCGAGCAGATTGCTGACGGATGTCAGAATTTTCTCATTTCTTGTTCTGCGGGCACTTTTAAGAAAATTCAATGTCTCGTTCAGCTTTTTTTCACGATAATCCAGAAAAAGCCCCACAAGGTGAAATGTTCCTTTGTCATAATCTATACTGAGTTCTGTGCCCGCCACACGCTCAACTTTTGTTTCATGGGAGAAGAAATCAGGCAGCCCGTCAACAGTGTCGTGGTCTGTCAGCGCCAGCACCTCAACACCTCTTTTTTCAGCATATTCAAGGAGTTTTGCAGGAGAAAACGTACCGTCAGAATAAGTTGAATGACAATGAAGATCTATCATGAAAAACTCCTTGTTATTATCATTTTAACAATATATTATGTCTTATTATGTATAGATTCCAGTATATACTTTACAGAATTTGTGTCAACGTTATTGGGATAGGTTTTGCATCGCTCGTTATGGAGAGCATCAATGTAAAATCATACGGCGCTCTGATTGCGGCCTCACTTATCCTTACGTTTTTTCAGGCTTTTCTGCGCCCGCTCCTGTTTTTTCTGACACTTCCGTTTCAGATACTAAGTCTGGGCATAGGATATATGATAATCAACTCCATGCTCCTGCTTCTGACGGCACACTTTATTGAAGAACTTGTTATAAAAGGTTTCTGGGCGGCATTTCTCGGCGCTATAATCATCAGTATAGTAAATCTGGTGTTCGATTCTTTTTCATCCCGCTCCGCCGTCAAATTTTATTACCGCAAAGGCGAATAATTGAATGAACAAAAAGCTGTATAAGGTCGTCTTTATAGACGAAGATAAAAAGGTTCAGACCATACACGCAAGCTATCTGAACCCGTCATCATTCCTTGGTCTGATAGAGATATCGGACATCGTTTTCATAGGTCAGTCGGATATAATCATCTCTCCGGACGACGGAAAACTGAAAGAGGTCTTCAAAAACGTCGAGCGCTCGTATATTCCTCTGAATTATATCATACGCATCGACGAAATTACTATGCAGAAAGAAACTCCGGTTATAAGGCTATACAGTGAAACTAAAGCTGATTCATAAATACATTCTGAAAGAACTGCTGCCGATATTTTTACTCGGCAACATTTTTTTTATACTGCTTCTGCTTCTGGACAAACTTGTCGACCTGTCAGACCTTTTTTTCACAAAAAGCGTCCCCGGCTGGCTGATAATTCAAACGGTTATTTATTACCTGCCGTCTTTCTTCGTAATAACCATACCTACGTCGGCACTGCTCGCCGTTATTTTCGTCTTCGGAAGGATGTCTTCTGAGAGCGAAATAATCGCTATGCGGTCATTCGGCGCAGGCAAAAGATTTTTCCTTTTGCCCGCAATGATATTTGCTGTCGGAGTATTTATTTTGGGTGTAGCTATGAGTGCTTATCTTATGCCTAAAGGAAGCTTTCTGGCGGCTGAGAACGTACTTAAAATGGCAAAACTTGTATCCATCCGGGATATCAAGGAAAAAGAGCTTTACGAAGAGCTTAAGGGTTATGTTTTTTACGCTGAGAAGAAAATAAGCGATACCAAATACGCAAGACTCATGATCATTGATAAATCAAAGAACTCCGTCATAACAGCGGAAACCGCCAAGATCATCCCGACAGGTGACGCGGGGCTTTTGCTTGAACTTTCAAACGGACGAATAGCAACCATCCGCGAAGACAATATGCACTCGACCATTAATTTCGATAAATTTGTCATCAATGCCCCTCTGACAGAGGCATCCAGAGTGACAATAAAAACTGAACGTCTGATGCCAATGGGTGAATTGAGGGCAAACTTCAACGAAGACCCCATATACAAATTTGAATATTCCAAACGTTTCTCTATGCCGTTTGCGGCAATCATAATGTGCGTGTTCGGCATGAGCATCGGAATGTTCTTTCACAGAAGCGGAAAAACAATGGCGATCCCCTCAACGGTCTTCATTGTCGTCATATACAACATGATGTTCCTTGTTGCGCAGAATATCGCAGCCGAAGGCAGTATCGAACCGTTCTTTGCGGCATGGGTGCCGAACGTATTCTTCGGCATTATAAGTATTTTCGCTTACGAGAGAGTTCTATGATATCCAAATTTGATAAATATATCATATCTTTATTCCTTAAATATACTATTGTGGTTCAGATTGTTGTAGGGGTTATTTCTCTGCTGGCAAGTGCCGCAATGCACACTGACCTGATAGATAAATACAAAGTCGGCATTGTTGAAGTGCTAATTTTTGACATGATGAAGATACCGTATCTGCTTTATACCACCATGCCGATGTCCATTGTTATTTCGACAATGCTCGTGATACTGACACTTATCAAAAACAACGAACTGATGGCATACGTTTCCCTCGGCGGGAAGATACGCAATCTGATTCAGCCGTTTCTTATATCCGGCGTAGTTGTCGCCCTGCTTCTTGTCCTTACGGCAAACACAATCAACCCGAAAGTAATGTACATGCGGGAAAAATATGCTGCGGAGATCATATATAAAAAAGAGATGGACATCCGCCCTTCCCTTACCAACATATGGATGAAACTTCACGGCAATAAATTCATCCACATAACCGCCCTTGACCCTGACAAGATGGAATTTCACTATGTCACCGAATATACTCTGAACGATAAACTGCAGGTCGAATCAATTGAAACATACAACTCTGCAAAAAAAGACGGCGACAAGTGGAAGCTGTTCAATCAGAAGAAATACGACATGATGAACGTTCCCAAAAAGACCTATGACGTCAGAAATATAACTATGACAAAACCGATATTTGACGAACTTTCAAAAATGCCGTTCCTTAAACCGCAGTTCGTATCCATCGGTGATATATACAAGGTTGCCGAGGTTATGAAAAATCAAAACGTCAATACTTCTAAATATATGCTGCAAATATACAAAATATTCGCTCACGCGATAAGCGTTCTGGTCATAATACTTGTGATCTTCCCGCTTTGCGTGGACTTTAACAGAAACCACTCATACATAAAAGCTGCGGCAAAATCTTTAGGGGTCGGTTTCGCATTCTGGATGAGTGTCGCATCATGCTCTTCTCTGGGTAAGAACGGCGTTCTCAGCCCTTTCATGTCGAGTTTTCTGCCTATAATCCTGTTCGCATGTCTCGCGGTTTACATCATCTACAGGCGTGAACATGCAATGTAGTTTTATTGAACATATTACAGTTTGACTTTACAGGCATATTGGAATAATATTCGGAGTTCACTAATATAAGGAGCGTTCAAAATGGCAAAAATAGCAGTTTTACCGGGTGACGGAATCGGACCCGAAGTGATGCAGCAGGCTATTAAGGTTCTGAACAAAGTATCTGAAAAATATAACAAAACATTTGAATTCAGCTTTGCCGACATAGGCGGTATAGCCATAGACAACCACGGCACACCCCTGCCCGAATCCACACTGGCACTTTGCGAACAGTCAGAAGCTATCCTGTTCGGCTCTGTGGGCGGTCCCAAATGGGAAAACCTTCCCCCTGCCCAACAGCCCGAAAGAGGCGCCCTGCTCCCCCTGCGCAAGCATTTCGGTCTGTTCTGCAACATCAGACCCGTAAAGATATTCCCTTCCCTTATTGATGCTAGCTCGCTTAAAAACGAACTCATCCCCGAGGGACTTGATATAGCCTTCTTCCGCGAACTTACAGGCGGTATCTACTTCGGTCAGCCCAAAGAGATAAACGCTGAACGCACCATGGGTATGGATACTATGCTCTATACAAAACCCGAAGTTGAGCGTATTGCAAAACTCGCCTTTGAAGCCGCCAGACTGCGCAGAAACAAAGTCACCAGCGTGGACAAGGCAAACGTACTCATGTCCTCTATCCTTTGGCGTGAGACCGTTACAGAGGTTCACAAAAGCTATCCCGACGTTGAGCTGAACCACATGTATGTTGACAATGCCGCAATGCAGCTCGTTCGCTGGCCCTCCCAGTTTGACGTTGTAGTGACAGAAAATATGTTCGGCGACATCCTTTCCGACGAAGCCGCTATGCTTACAGGTTCTCTGGGCATGCTTCCTTCCGCTTCTATCAACGAGTCCAACTTCGGACTTTACGAACCCATCGGCGGAACGGCACCAGACATAGCAGGACAGAACATAGCTAACCCTATCGCACAGATAATGTCAGCGGCTCTTATGTGCCGTTATTCTCTGGGCTTGGATGCTGCGGCAACGGATATAGAGAACGCTATTCAGAAAGTTCTGGACGAAGGTTACAGAACAGGCGATATCTTTAACAAGAACAAGACAGGTCAGACACTGGTCAAAACAGACAAGATGGGCGACCTTATCTCTGAAAGAATATAACTTAAAAAGGCGACCTTCCGGTCGCCTCAGACTAATGACAAAGTCAGAAAAATGCGAGATCGCGTCGTCGCATGCGCTCCTCGCGAAGACGTAAATTGCTGTCATTGCGAGGAAGCTGTAGGCTGACGCGGCAATCTCATTAACTTTTAACCAGTTTGTCAATAACCCGAGGCGACCTTCCGGTCGCCTTTCTTATTTCCTTTTAAACATATAACTTTTAAGCGCTCCCCAGTTCAGATAAATGTGGAACAGGGTGATCATCGCCATCAATACCGAACCGTATTCGTGAGTTCTCTTCAGTACAAGCCCGAAACTTATTGCTTCGACAGCTTTGTGTGCTGCATCAGGTCTGGGACCGTGAGGCATAAAGAAAATTGTTAATCCTGTTACGGCAGATATGATGAACAGGGCAAAAGTAATAATGGAAACAGTATTTCTGTATTTTGACATGTTTTCCCTCCACGGGAAAATATGCAAACAGCATGCCATTTAATATTTTGTTATTCAACAATTATTTACAATATAATGCGTATGCGTATTTTTCACACATGATGGAAAAATTTGCACACTTCTTTATTTACGTTTGCCAAGCTCTCTGGATTTTTCCGCTGCAGCTTCCACAGCGTTCATAACTGTCGCCCGCATAGCACCTTTTTCAAGTTCGTGCAGACCGCATATGGTCGTTCCGCCGGGTGACGTAACGCCGTCTTTAAGTTCTCCGGGGTGTTTTTTGGTCTCTATGACCATCTTTGCCGCTCCCATCACAGTCTGTGCGGCAAGAAGAGTTGCGTCGGCACGCATGAGCCCCATTTTAACGCCGGCATCGCTGAGCGCCTCGATAAACTGATAAACGTATGCGGGTCCGCTGCCTGAAAGCCCTGTAACGGCATCTATTTTTGATTCGTCGACTATTATGCAGCTTCCGACGGCATCCAGCATGGATTTAACCGTGGCAAGGTCGTTATCAGTGGCAGACTTGCCGCCGCATATAGCCGCCGCACCGCTGAGAACCAGCGCCGGAGTGTTAGGCATAACGCGCACGATATGCGTATCTTCACCAAGAAAACTCTCTATATATTCTGTAGTTATCCCCGCCGCGATGGAAACGATGAGCTTATCGCGCACCCTGCCCTTAAGCTGGCGAAGAACAACGGATATTATCTGCGGTTTCACAGCAAGAACTATTATATCTGCAAAATCGGCAACCTTTTTGTTGTCTTTGGCAACGCCATCGATACCGTAGACGGTACGGATAACCTCCAGCCTGTCGACGCTGGAATCGCTGACTGCAAATTCCGTTTTAAGCTCGGATGCGAGAAGCCCCTTAATTATTGCTTCCGCCATGTTTCCGGCTCCGATAAAACCTATTTTCAGAGTTTCAGTCATTTTTCGCTCCTGTCTTTCAGCCAAACGGCAATATTTGCAAACATCTCATCTCTATGCTGATTCAGGTGGGATGTCAATATATGAGTTTGCCCGTCTTTATCCGGAAATTCAACATACAATTTATCTTCTGATCCGGCACGTCCGAAAAAGTTCTTCGTTGCCTTTGCGCTGACTATCATGTCTCCGGGAAACTGAAAACCAAGAAGCGGCATCTTAAAATCAGATGTGAACCCTGCCGTATATACTGTAAGCCTGTAAAGTTCGGCAACGCCTTTCATCGGCCAGTTGTCGTAAAATATATCCGAATACTGCATGTCAAAACCTATTTTCGGCATAACAGGCATAAATTTACTGATTATGGGCGTAAGAAAGGTCATCGGAGATTTTATTTTTATGCACGGAGCAAGCAGTACGGCGCCGTCCAACCCGTTCAGATGCGCCGTCATAAGCGATACAAGACCGCCCATAGATGAACCTGCGATAAAGACTTTTTTGCAGTTTCTTCTGAGAATAAACAGTCCGTATTTTACGGAATCGTACCAGTCTGCGTATGTGATCATATTGAGATAGCGATAATCAGATGCATGTCCCGCAAGACGCACATTGTAAGTGCTGAATCCCTGACCTGTCAGGTATTCCTCCAGCGGCTGCATCTCCAGCGGGCTTGATGTGAACCCGTGGACAAGGAGAATTCCAACGTCCCCCCTCTTCTCAAAACGGGGGTAATTGGCTTTCAGTGCAACGTTTTCTGATTCTGCGCGTTTAAAGTCCAGATCGTGCAGTTCGATATCTTCGACCTCTGAAAGGTCTTTAAAAGGTTTCAGTTCAATCATCAGTATATACTGCCATCCATGTCGCTGTAGAGTCTTTCAAAAAATTCTTTTCTGTTCTGATCATATCTGGGCGCAAAATGGAAAAACCGTACTTTTTCCGCGCCGCTCTCTCTGAAAATCTTCTTTGAAAGGGTCATGGTCAGGTGTTTCTTAATATCTGCATGTTCGGCATCCTCTTCCAGAAAAACACACTCTATGAGCAAAACGGATGTGTCTTTCGCAAGAGCGACAGCTTTTTCATAATTTTCTTCACTGGGCGCAATGTCAGTTATAAAAGTGACGGATTTCGGCTTAACATGTTCAATGAACCTGTCCTTCGCCTCTCTTATGGTCATTCTGACCGAACCGCCTTTGCTCTCCGCTTCAATTTCACCTTCCAGTTCGTCGGCAAGCACCCTTCTTTTCAGCTCGCCTATCCATCTGCCGGACATAAAACCGTCATCAAGGGCATCTTTTTTGACTGCGACCATCTCCCTTTCAGTAACTCTGTAACCGACGGACGGCACCCTGTGGTCGAAAATATCAAAATCCAGACGAAAACCGTCGCCGAGAACAATATCCCCGTGTTTAACGGAGCCTTTGACCATTTCAAAGCCGTCAGCGGCTGAAAACACTGCTGTTTCGTACTCTTTCTTTTCAGAATTAAGCTCGATGACCTCGTAGCTGACCGGATAACTCTTTATCAGGTTCCATGTATACGCGTCTATCTTTCCGCGAACGTTCTTTATTATGCCCTGCGGACCGAAAACGCGAAACCGTTTGCCGGAAAGGAGTGTTCCTCTCAGGATTCTGTCGAACCCGTAGAAATGGTCTATGTGTGTGTGGCTTATGAATATTTCAGATATGGCAAGAACTTCGGAGTTTGTCAGTCCGCCGAGCTTGCCGCAATCGAAAAGAAAACCTTCCGTCTTGTACACGTTGCGTACGAAGAACGACGTATCCTCGAAAGGCGAATTAACCTGCTTTATATCAAAATTATGCTTCATTAATAAGAAATCCCAGTATTTTCATAGCGTTGTCTTCCGCTCTGCCGGTAGTTTCCATCTCAAAGTCTGCGCCAATGTTCTGCGCGGTCTTCTTCTGACTCTCGTATATCTCGATACGCCCGTCAGTGACGCATATCTTGTTCTTGCGTCTTTCCAGACGAGCCAGAATTTCTTCTTCTGATGCGAAAAAGCGTATTTTCAGAAAATCACCCTTGTAAGAAACTTTAACTCTGTCCAGATATTCCATTTTGCTGAAACTGCCGTCGATAACGCTCATGCGACCGAGTTTTCTGTTGGTCTCCGCCATCATGCCAAGTTCTTCATAGAGTTTCAGGGAATTCTCTTTGGAATAGATATCAACGCCGAAATCAACGTGGACTTTGCTTTCGGGGTCAATGCCGTGCATAACTTTGCGCACAACGTCGGTGTTTATGTGCCTGACAGGGAAAATCTCGCTGAACACTTTTGCGTTCCTTGTTTTTCCGGACGCCATAAGCCCGTAAAAGATAAAACTTTTTGTCCCGAACATATTTGACGCGTAGAGAGCCGCCATGTTCATAAGCTTAGTAACGTCATCTTTATTCTTTTTATAATGTTCCCAGTTTTCGTCTTTTGAGCTGAGCAGGAAACAGGTCACTTTCGCGCGGACATATGCCCTGTAGCAGCGATAAAAATTCAGCAGTTTTTTGGAATCCTCATCATCGTAAACCTTGAAAAAGCCCTCCAGAAGCCCGTCTGAGAATTCAGTTTTTCCCATCTGGTCAACTTCCATGCTGAGAAAGCCTATTTCAGACATAACGTCGTTGAATCTGAACCTCTGGTTAAACTCGATACAGTCGATAAGACCGAAGTCATCCCCGTCCATATAGATATGTTCAAGGCGTAAATCGCCATGTCCGTCAACAACATAACCTTCTTTTAGCCTGCGGTCGAAAAGTTCCTTGTTCTCGTCCAGAAATTTCATGGTCTGCTTTTTTATGAAATCAAACTGTGCCGCGTTTATCAGACCGCCCTTGTAGCCTTCGGTCTGGGAGAAATTCTCTTCACAGTTGAAACGAACGATGTCATAACTGCCGTTGGCTTCCGCAGAAGACGGATCTGTTTTTATATTTTTAAAGAGTTTCGCGATATTCCCGCCTATTTTAACCGCATCTTCGGTGCCGACTTCGCCGTTTGCCACTTTCGCGGACAAAAAAGCGTCGTCCTTGATCCGTTTCATCTTAACACAGTAATCTATAGTGAGAAGTGAGCTGTCATATTTGACAAGGTCGAATGATTTCTCTCTGCGGACTATTTTCAGAACGTCCAGATATATATCCTTACAGAAGCGCTCGTTCAGCTCTTTTTCCAGTATGCACATGGCCTTGCGTTTTTTTTTCGAGCTGAAATCAAGGAATCCGAAATCCACCGACTTTTTAACTTTGTAAACGTAATCGTCTTTCAGAAACACATAAGAAATGTGAGTTTCCACGATTTTGTCCGGTTTAATAAGTTCTTTCATAACAGTTACTACCGGAGTTTCGGTGATTTCCATCTATTTCCCCCTGTATGATCTCAGTTTTTTTATTTCTTCTTTATAATCTTCTTCAACGGGCGTTTCCAATATGCCCAAAACATCGTTAAATCTTTTGTCGTTAACAACCTTTTTGAAAAATTCTTCACCAATTTCTCCGTCAGCAATAAGTTCGTGTCTGTCCAGACGTGAACCGAGCGGCTTTTTGCTGTCGTTAAGGTGAAACACCTTTATCTTATCCGCGAAAACACGGAAAAATTCATCAAAAACTTCGTCATATGCATCGACTATATCATATCCGGCAGCAAAAATGTGGCAAGAATCAAGGCAAACGCCTATTTTATCGCCGTGTCTGCATTTTTCTATTATACGCGCGATTTCCTCAACTCTGTGACCAATGCAGGTACCCATTCCGGAAGTAGTCTCAAGCAGTGTCATAGCGGAAAATCCGCCCTCATCGTAGGCTCTGTCCAGAAACTCTGCCACGCTTTCGATCCCTGCGTCAACGCCTGCCTTCATATGCGCTCCCGGGTGTATCACATGAAAAGGCACTGTGAGCCTGTCGCACCTTAAAAGCTCGTCTTTAAATGATATAAACGATTTGGAGGCTGTTTCCGGATTAATTGCGGCAGGATTTATAAGATATGAGGCGTGTGAGCAGACCTTCAGCCCGCTTTCAGCAAGCGCAGACGAAAAAGCAAGAGCCTCATTGCCTGAAAGCGGTTTGCCCTCCCATCTGTTCTTGTTCTTTACAAAAATCTGAAGGCACTCACAGCCGTCTGCAAGTGCCCTCTCGATACTTTTATCTATTGAACCTGTTATTGATTTATGTGCGCCAATGAGCATGTTCTATTTGAGTTCGCCCCTCTGAAATTTCAGATAGGTCTCAACTTCGTATTTTGAACCGATAACAAGCGGCTCTTTCTGGTGAAGAGTGTCAGGAACAATGTCCAGAATATCCTGAACGCCGTTTGTTGCTCTTCCCCCTGCATTTTCAATGATATACGCCAGCGGAGCGCACTCGTAGAGCAGGCGCAGTTTACCGCGTTTATTCTTTTCGTCGGCAGGATAAAGGAAAACTCCGCCTTTAAGCAGGTTTCTGTGGAAATCCGCAACGAGAGAACCTATGTATCTTGCTGTATATTTTCTTTCCGGATGATTTTTGATATGTTCGATATATTTTATGGTTGGTTCGTCCCAATGATGATAATTAGCTTCGTTTATGCTGTATATATTTCCACATTCAGGAATTTTCATATTGGGGTGGCTGAGTATATATTCACCTATGCTGGGATCAAGTGTAAAGCCGTGTACTCCGTTCCCTGCGGAATACACCATCATCGTGGAAGAGCCGTATATCACATACCCTGCGGCGACCATCTTGCGTCCCGGCTGCATAAAGCTTTTACAGCATGGGGTATCTGTTTCGCCGTCCTGTCTTTTATAGATGCCGAATATTGTTCCGATGCTGATGTTAACGTCGATATTGCTTGAGCCGTCCAGCGGGTCGAATACAGCGAGGTATTTACCTTTAGGATATTCTTTCGGAACCTGAATGACTTCGTCGTTTTCTTCGGAAGCCATAGCACAAAGTTTTCCGAGGTGATCCATCGCCTCTATCATCTTTTTGTCGGCATAAACGTCAAGCTTCTGCTGTTCTTCGCCGTGAACGTTAATAGACTGAGCTTTTCCGATGATATTTACGATACCCGCTTTATTCACCTCGCGACCTATTATCTTTGAGGCAAAAGCGATTGATTCAATAAGCATGGTAAAGTCGCCGGTAGCTTCGGGAAACGCCCTCTGCTCCTCGATAAGGAATCTGTTAAGATTCGTAACACCCTTTTCCATAACACCCTCTTATATTTGTATACCTATTATTTGTGTTATATGTGAAGCACTTATTAAGTGTAACCATTCGTTTTGAAAATGTAAAGAAAATAACAAGTATTAATTTTTCCTATAGGCAGAATATGCCAATTTATATAATATCCATAATGGTTTTCAGGCTTTTAAGAGGTTTCTCAAACACATGTCCGGCATAAGCGCCAAGAGCCGCAAGCACCTGTATCTCTTGTTTTCTGTTGATTGTCAAAGCCTTATACAACGGAGCATTGCCGAAACAGCGGATTATGTATGCCGATTCCCTGTCGCAAAAACTGTCAAGATCAAGCTCTTTGGCGCAGGTCGGGCAATACATTCCGTTTGATGCAACGGTAAAAATATCCTCACCTGAAGAGCAGTTCGCACAGTTTTCGGTATCGTACATAAGCCCTGCGCGGCGCAGCATAAAATATATCAGATAAGGTGTTATTTTTCTGTAATTTACGTCATCAACCTTAAGTATCAGGTCAAACAGGCGATCGTCAGGCATATCCACCTGATAAAGTCCGTCCAGTATCTCGAAAACAAGATGCAGTCTAAGAATTATCTCATGATTATTCAGATACTTATAGAATCCCGTATCCGGCTCGAACGAATAGAATCTGCTGAGGTCACTGTCTTTTCTGCCGATGTCGAGCAGCCCCGGAATAAAGGTCATCACCCCGCCTTTTTTCGTGTATGCCTTCGGCACAAACAGTTTCACTTTGCCGAAATCCCTTGAGAACGCCATGGCTATGGCGGAACTGTCGGAATACTTAACAAGACGGTATAGGATGGCGCCGGTTTTCTCTCTGCTCATGCAGATACATTACTCCAAAACGACAGAAATCAAAGAGCTAATTTACGGTTACAGCCATCTTTTCTTGCGGAAGATAAGCACGGGCAGAATCGCGGAAACTATCATGAATACCCACGAAAGCCCGTAACCGTATTTCAGTCCCAGTTCCGGAAAATGCTTGAAGTTCATGCCGTAAATGCTCGCGACCAGTGTGGGCGGCAGGAAGATGACGTTTACCACTGTAAATATCTTAATAACCTTGTTCTGTTCGATGTTTACGAAACCGAGAACTATGTTCTGGATGTAATCCATACGGTCGAAATTGTACTTAGCGTAATCTATAAGCGAGTTAACGTCTTTGATCATGATACGGAAGTTGTTCTTTATTATCTCCGCCAGTTTATGCGATTTAAGCAGCGCGGAAATAATGCGCTGTTTATCAATAAGGCTGTCTCTGATGTTGGTGTTAAGGTTTTCGTAGTGATAGATATAATCCAGTATATCTTCGTTGTCGATGTCGTTTGCCGACAGTTTCTTGCGAAGACCGGATATGTTGCGCGAAAGCCCTTCGATGATATCCGCATCAAGGTCGATGCGCGTTTCAAAGATATAGCTTAAGATGTATGATCCGTCGCGGAAAATGCTGGGGCTTGAAACAAGTTTTTTCACGCACTCGTTGAAGACTTTCAGTTCTCTGTATCTCATTGTTACAAGAAGATTATTCTGAAGAATGAAAGTAACGGTCTCGTTATAGACCGCTTCACCCTCGACTATAAGGAAATAACTGTTTATTGTGATATCTTTATCGGATTCCCAGAAACGGGAGCTTATCTCAATCTCTTCCGTTTCCTGTTTTGATGGAAATTCTATCTCAAATGACTTCGCTATAGTGTTTATGTCGTCGATGGAAGGGTTTATCATATCAATCCAGAGGACGTCGACGTCGCTTTCCAGCTCTTCCATATTTTCAAGATATTCGGAAAGTTCAAAAATTTTCAGACGGGAGTTGATGTTAGTATAAATCTTAACCATGGCACTTCTCCTTTCATAGCGCTGATAAACAAAGTTTTTCGGAAACGGTTCAATCCGTTCAGCGCGATCGGGAGTCGGAGGGCTGATCCATCTCTGTGAAATACTGTCTCTGCACGCGCATCTGCGGATGCTTGACAGCGCTTATCCCAATATGTCTGTTTTTGGTTTTCGCAGAGATTCCTGTCATGTCAATAAAGCCCCTGTAATCTCAGATATTCGTCTTTAGTCTGCCATCCTTCAATAACTTTAACATATAATTCCAGATAAATCTTTACACCGAAGAAATTTGACAAAGAAATGCGTGCCGCCGTACTTATCTCTTTAAGCTCACGCCCGCCCTTGCCTATAACTATCCCCTTCTGGGAATCACGGTTAACGATTATCGAAGCCGCAATGTACATCAAATTGTCGTTTCTGTCTTCAATTTTTTCTGTTTCAACAATTATCTGATATGGAATCTCGTCTTTCAGTCTGCGGAACACCTGCTCTCTGATAAATTCAGAAATAAGAAGTTTTTCCGGCTGTGTGGTTATCTCATCGTCGATAAAAAGAGGGTCGCCTTCCGGAAGCTCCTCAATGGTAAGCTCAATCAGCTTGTCCACGTTTGTACCTTTCAGAGCGGAAACGGGAAGCACATGTTTAAACTGGAGTTTAGGAAAAAATTTGTTAGCGGCGTCATAGATCTGTTCACGTTTAAAGTTGTCAACTTTGTTAACCACCAGAAACTTAACTGCCTCAGTCTTTTCCAGCACTTTAACAAGGCTTTCAAGCTCCGGTCCCATAAACTCGTCGGGCTGCACAAGCATATATATAACCTGCGCATTATCAAGGCTGTCTTTTGCCTGCTGAACCATCATCTTGTTTATGGAATCTTTTGCGTTGTGATACCCGGGGGTGTCTATGTAGATGATTTGGGAATCCTCTTTTGTGAGGATTCCCTGAATGTTTGTTCTTGTCGTCTGCGGTTTCGCGGACGTAATTGCTATCTTTTCGCCAAGGATGGCATTAAGCAGTGTTGATTTGCCCACGTTGGGGCGTCCTACTATTGCTACGAAACCTGTTTTATGCTGTTTGTTCATATTCGGCGGAGTTCTCCTCGTTATCTTCAGGCTCTCTGTGTAGCCTTGTTAACTCCACCTTGTCAAGTCTTCTTTCGTTTTTGTTTAATATTTTAAACGAATAGCCGTCGAATTCGTACACTTCGCCGACCTCCGGAATTTTCCCGGCAATGTCAAAGACAAGTCCGCCAAGTGTTTCGTATTCCTCCATATCGTGAGTTTTCTCAAGCTCGAATTTTTCACAGAAGTCGTCGATATCCATACGCACATCAACGATATAAGTATCATTAGAAGTTTCAACCACCTCGTGTTCTTCCGTGTCATACTCGTCCCATATCTCACCGACAATCTCTTCCAGAATGTCCTCAAGTGTGACGATTCCGGCAACACCGCCGTATTCGTCGATCACCACCGCCATATGATTGCGGCTTTTCTGGAATTCTCCCATCATGGAATCTATCTTTTTGGTCTCCGGCACAAAGAAAGGTTTTCTTATAACTTTTCTCAGGTCGAAATTGACTCCGTCTTCCTTAACGAATTTCAAAAGGTCTTTGACATAAAGGATACCGACAATTCTGTCGATGCTGTCTTCATATACGGGGATCCTTGAAAATTCGGAGGCGAGTATCCTGTCCAGATACTCTTCCGCAGGAGCGTTTATGTCCACGGCAACCATATCCGTTCTGGGCACCATGACCTCTTTTACATATATTTCACTGATATCAAAGATATTTTGAAGCATTTTTGTTTTATTGTCTTCAAGCATCCCCTCTTTTCCGCTTTCAGAAATGTAGAATTCAAGCTCATCTTCAGTTATCTTGTGCCTGGCTTTTTCCACATTACCGCCGGAAAGAACGATTATCCATCTCACCAGTTTATTAAGTGCGAATGAAAGAGGATAGAACACAACGAATGGCACTTTCAGTGTTTTTACAATGAAAACGGCATGTTTTTCAGCGTTATGTTTGGCGTAGGTTTTGGGTGTTATCTCTCCGAAAATGAGGACTGTAAGGGTCATTATACCCGTTACAAGGGCGATATTGGAATTACCCGCTATCTTGGCGGTGAAATCCGTTGCCAGAACAGAAGCCAGAATGTTGACAATGTTGTTTCCGATAAGGATGGTGTTAAGCACCTTGTTCGGGTGATCAAGCCACAGACTAAGCGGCTTATTTTTAGGGTTTTCGTCCATCATGCGGCGCACCCGTATCTCGCTGAGAGACGTCAGGGTAGTTTCGCTTCCTGAAAAGAATGAAGAGAGGACGATACAGAGCACAATCGCAAGTAACTCAATGATTAACGAATCACTCACTCATAGCTCCTTTGAAGCAATAACACGAACTGTCCGAGTCCATTGAAAGGTCTTTTACCTCATTATTGATTTAAATTTCGGCATGAGAAAATCTCACGCCGATTAGCTCTAAATAACATAACGCAGAAACTTTATCAAGCCACTTTCCCTGATTTGACAAGTTTCAGTAATATTTCCTCCTGAAGAGTGAACATCTCCTCCTCTTCATCCTGCCCAAGTTCATGGTCAAAACCCATGAGATGCAGAAGTCCATGGATGAAAAGAAAACTTATCTCGCGTTCAAGGGCAATATCCGCCTCCTGCGCCTGTTTTTTCGCCGTATCAAGCGAAATGACTATGTCGCCGAGCATCCCCCCTTCGCCATATGGATCGTCGGACATAGGGAACGACAGAACGTCAGTCGCATAGTCCTTCTCACGGTATTCCTTGTTCAGCTCCTGAATCTGTGCATCATCGCATATCAGAAGTGATATCTCGCACTCGTCAAACTCAACATCAAGTTCTTCAAAAACGGCTTCCGACGCCTGACTGAAAAGTTTTTCACCAAGCCCGCTTTCAGTTTCATCTGTTATAAATATTTCCGCTTTCAATGTACATCTCCGTGAAATTTATCGTAAGCCTGAACAATTTTCTGTACAAGGGTGTTGCGCACAACGTCCTTCTCAGTAAACTGTATAAATTTTATTCCGTTGATATCTTTAAGTATCTTTCGCGCCTGTATAAGTCCGCTGTTTCTGGACGTTGGCAGATCTATCTGGGTGATGTCGCCTGTCACAACGACCTTCGACTGAAACCCCATCCGCGTCAGGAACATCTTCATCTGTTCCTCCGTGGTGTTCTGAGCCTCATCAAGTATGATAAAGGCATCGTTAAGCGTCCGCCCGCGCATAAATGCCAGCGGAGCCACCTCGATTATGCCGTCTTCTATGAGCGCGTTCACTCTGCCGTAGTCCATCATGCTGTACATAGCGTCATAAAGCGGGCGCAGATAAGGGTTTATCTTGTCGTTTATGTCGCCTGGAAGGAATCCGAGGTTTTCGCCTGCCTCCACTGCGGGACGCGTCAGTATTATCTTACCGCATTTTTTACGCAGAAAATAATAAACACCCATCGCCATGGCAAGGTATGTCTTGCCGGTTCCTGCGGGACCTATTCCGAATACCATATCGTTGTTGCGGATGGCATTGACATAATCCCTTTGAATTGCGGACTTCAGCGTAACTTTTTTAACACGTCCGGCAACTGGTATGCCGTCCTTCATGATGTCGTAGGCATCCTCTGTATTGTCGGCTATCATACGGATGATATCCGCTGCCTTGGATGTGTCCAGATCATCTTCTGTGGCTATTTTTATCATCTCTTCCAGCACCTTGACAGCCATACGGACATCCTCCGCCTTGCCCTCGACAGTAAACTGACCGCCGAGAACACTTGTATTAACGGAAAATTCGGAATTTATCATCCTGAGATGTGTATCCTTATGCCCGAGAATGGACGGAACGAGAATTTTTGCAACCTCAACAGTCTTTTTTATCATTTTTCACCATTTCCTGCACAAATCTGAGCTGACTTTCCCTGTCGGTGCATTTTTTATCAATTTTCGCATCTCTGACAGCTGAAAGCAGGTGCGAATATTCGGTTTTCGGCTCAACTTTCATCTCCAGCAGGTCGTTTCCCGTTATGTCAGGCTTCGTATACCTGAAAACAGTGAAGAAGTCTTTAACCTGCCGCTCATAATTCTCTCCCGCAAGTGCCGCAACCGCTATTGCACAGGGTGTTTCCAGCTTATCCATGCACCGCGCAAATACGGAATCCGGCATCTTTCTGGAACGTTTCAGCCATGCGACGGTATCTTTCACCTGTTTGAAACATTCGCCGTGCTGCTGCGTTTTATGCTCGTCAAGACTGAACCGTTTCAGAATCTCTTTAACCGCCTGTTTGTCCATATCGCTGAAAAGTACCGACATACGGGCAAGATATGCCTCCGGTTCTTCGTCAAACTGGAATCCGTACCAGTCCAGAATGGTGTCAAGGTCGTCAAACATCGCCTCTTTCCGCTCGTCCAGCCTCAATGTTTCGTGGAAAAATTTCAGCAGGTCATATTTCCGCATCATTCTGAGTGCCTTCCGGTAGCTCTTTTCGCTGAGGATATATTTAAGTTCAAGAAACATGCGCTGTCCCTGAACCCGCTCGAACAGGTCAAGATTCACCGCGTGACGAAAAAGCCTGTCTGTGTGGGGACCTATCATGAAATCAAACCGCACTGCAAACCGGACGGCACGAAGTGCGCGGGACGGGTCGTCAACAAAGCTCAGTGAGTGCAGAACGCGTATCTTTTTATCCTGCAAATCTCTCTGACCGCCGAAAAAATCCAGCAGAACGCCGAATTCTTTTTTATTAAGCTTCACAGCCATGGCATTTATTGAAAAATCCCTGCGGAACAGGTCATTTTTTATTGATGCATCCTCCACTGTTGGGGCTGATGCCGGAAAAGTATAGAATTCCGTGCGGCTGGTAGCGAAATCAACGCGGAAACCGTCGGGAAAAATCACGACAGCCGTCTTGAACTTCGCATGTACGGCAGCTCTTGCACCCATCCTGTTCGCAAACTCTTTTGCGAAACCGGGTGCGCTTCCCTCAACAACTATATCTATATCCTCATTGGTTTTTTTAAGCAGGATATCGCGGACGACACCGCCAACCAGGTAACATTTATACCCAAGCTCGTCAGCCATAGCGCCTATGTCTTTAAGAGTTGCAAAGACCCTTTCAGGCAAAACGTTCTCCATCTGCCCCGCTACGCTTTTGCTTCTGCCGTTTTCCCCTTTCATCAGCCTTCCGTCGCTGAATCTGGGCATTTTGGCTATCTCGTCGTGAATAAGACGCAGAAGGTCTGTGCGGGTTATAACGCCAATCAGTTTCCCGTCGTCCTCAACTATCACCATCTTGCTGCTGCCAGCAAGCATTGTCTCTTCAACAGAGTAATAAGGCATGTCGGGCGGAATTTTTATAAACTCAACCTGCATGATGGAGCTGACAGGCTCCCTGTTCAGTCCGTGCTTAAGCCCCTGCAAAATATCGCGGCGGGAAACGATGCCAACCGGCACTTTCCCCTGAACAACGGGCATATTATTGAGATTATGCTTCATAAAGATATCTATCGCCGCATCAAACGTCACATCAGCAGCAAGGGTTTTAACGGGCGAGGTCATTATGTCGCGTGCTTTCTTAACGGGTTTTACAGCCTCCCCGAGCATCAAGTCCAGCTTTGCCACGCACTCGTGCAGCATCTGATCTTTGATAACTGCGCTGGCGGCAGTGTAATGCCCGCCGCCTCCGAACGAAGCGGCTATCTCCGACGCATCAACGTCGTCGGTGCGGCTTCTGCCCACGAGAACTATCCTGTCTCCCGTGCGGACAAGAATGAAAAGAGCATCCAGCGACTCAATATCCATTATCTTATGTGCAAGATGAGAAATATCTTCTATATATTTATCATTACTGGCATTTGAAATTCCGATACGTACGGAGCCGATGGCTCGTATATGCATATTTGTCAGAAGCTCGTTGAGTATGAAAACATGGTCGCGGCTAAGTTCCCGTTTGACGTATTCGCCGACCTCGTTCAGGTTTGCACCGAACGAAAGAAGCCATGCCGCCGCCTCCATATCCTTTACGGTGGTGCTTGCAAAACTCAGCATGCCGGTATCCTCATAGATACCCGTCATAATGAGCGTCGCCTCTTCCGGCGTAAGGGTTAGTCCCTGCGCTTTCATCTTTTCAACTATGACAGCGGAACAGGAACCGGTTTCCTCAACATACATCTCTTCCGCCTCTATATCCTGCCCGTGGGCGGGGTGATGATCGTAAATGATCACTTTTTTTGCTTTCGCAACGAGACCGTCCAGCGGCTCAAGCCTGCCCGCAAGCTTGCAGTCGGTTATGACCAGCAGGTCGATGGATTCGATGCTTTCGATCTCTTTCTCCCGCAGATGCACAATGGGAAGCGGTTTTTCAAGGGTCGAAACGTATTCGTTCACGGCGGATTCATATGAAGTCGCCGTAACCACAGCGTCCAGCCCGTAAAGCCTGTATGCGGCGTAGGCGCTGGCTATGGCATCAAAATCCGGATTTTTATGAGTGATGACTATTTTTTTCATTTTTTGAATCTCGGGTGGCAGTTGAGCAGAACGTTTCTGGACTTATCGTCTGTCACATGAGTGTAACGCTGTGTTGTGGAAAGGTCTGAGTGACCAAGGAATATCTGTATTGTTCGCAGATCAGCACCGTTCGTCAGAAGATGTGTCGCGAACGAATGGCGCAGAGTGTGCGGCGATATGTTCTTATTTATCCCGGCCTTTTCAGCGTATTTCTTAACAAGCATAAATATAAGCTCCCTATCAAGCTGTTTACCGTTTTTGCTGAGAAAAAGCCAGCCCTCATCCCTGTCTTTTACAAAATAATCTTTACGAAAGCCCAGATATGCCCTCATCTTCTCCGCAAGAGAGCTGTACATCGGAACGAAACGCTGTTTCCCGCCCTTACCCGTAACACGCATTATCTCACGGTTCATGTCCAGTTCAGCAACCTTAAGTCCTGTCAGTTCGCTTATGCGCATCCCCGTTGAATAGAGCGTTTCAAAGATGATCCTGTCGCGGAAACCGAATCTGGAAGAAACGTCGGGCGCTTCGATAAGGCTTTCAACCTCGTCAAAATTGAGAAAAACAGGCAGTTTTTCCCATTTTGAAGGTTTTGAGATAAATCCGCAGGGGTTCGTTTTTATAACATGTTCCTGAATGAGAAAATCATAGAACGCCGAAATGCCGGATAGCCTGCGCAAAACAGTTTCAATGCTGTAACCATCCTTACGCATTCCGGTCATGAAGGTGACTATCTCCTGAGCGGAACATTCCGCCAGATTTTTTCGGGCAGACGATGCAAAAATGGAAATGTCTGATTCATATGCGGCAACAGTGTTATCGGAAAGTCCCTGTTCGTGCTTCATCCATGCTTTGAAATTAAAGATATGTTTTCCGTTGTCCAAAATATCCCTTTTTGTGCTAACATTAAGCTTACATATGTATACACCTTGGGAGTGTGGATTTCAATTTTTTAAGAACACGCATAAAAAATTTCAAAAACGCTTGTTAAATTCTGATTACATTTCCAAACAAACCCCAATGCAGACATCATAAAAACCTATAGCATATATTTACATTATGATTATAGTATTGAAAACCTATTAAAATTTCATCCTATGAATTAAATCAAATATCAGGATAACTACCAATAAAGGCTTTATTTAAAGCTTTAGAGCAATCAGTAAATTCTATAACAAACATATATTTGATTTTCATACTATTTTCTATTTCAATAATAGAGGACTGATATAGGAAATACAAATTGATTTTTTCAATTTAAATATCACTGATTTTTGGTTAAATTTAATTTAACTTTTTCATGAAAAAAAGTTGACCACCCTATTTTGAGTTGACTTATAGTTTAATATACCGTATTCTTTAACAGAACAATAGTATGGAGGACTGTATATGAAGAACAGAAAAGTCATCACAAAAGAAGAAGTTCTTGATTACCATAAATATCCGAGGTGCGGAAAAATCGAGGTGGTTCCCACCAAACCATGCTACACCCAAAGAGACCTTTCACTTGCATACACTCCCGGAGTCGCCGTCCCCTGTCTGGAAATTGAGGCGAACCCAGAACTTGTGTACGAATATACCTCAAAAGGAAACCTTGTGGCTGTCGTTTCAAACGGAACCGCGGTTCTCGGTCTCGGCGATATCGGCGCAGCTGCCGGAAAACCTGTTATGGAGGGAAAAGGTGTTCTCTTCAAAAGGTTTGCAGATGTTGATGTTTTCGACATCGAACTTAACACGAAAAACCCCGACGACATTATCAAAGCATGCGAGCTTATGGAGCCTACTTTCGGCGGCATCAACCTTGAGGACATCAAGGCTCCCGACTGTTTTTATATAGAAGAGACGCTGAAAGAGCGCCTCAATATCCCCGTTTTTCATGACGACCAGCACGGAACGGCAATCATAGCCGTTGCGGCTCTCATAAATGCACTTGATCTCGTCGGTAAAAAGATTGAGACTGTAAAAATAGTCGTCAACGGCGCAGGTGCGGCGGGAATAGCCATCGGTAAGCTGATGGTGCTCGTCGGCGCAACACGTGAAAACATCACCATGTGCGACACTAAAGGCATTATATATAATGGACGCACCGAAGGTATGAACAAATATAAAGAGGAGTTCGCCGTCAATACAGACAAAAGAACCCTCGAAGAAGCCATGGACGGTGCGGACGTTTTCCTCGGTCTTTCACAGAAAGGCGCCGTTGCACCAAACATGGTAAAAAATATGGCTCGCAACCCCATAATCATGGCAATGGCGAACCCGGATCCCGAAATAACCCCCGAGGAAGTTGCAGAGATACGCGGCGATGCTATAATGGCGACCGGACGTTCGGACTATCCCAATCAGGTTAATAACGTTCTCGGATTCCCGTTCATATTCAGAGGCGCGCTGGATGTCAGAGCCAAAGCGATCAACGAAGAGATGAAAATGGCGGCTGTTAACGCACTCGCCCAGCTTGCCAGACAGGAAGTACCGGAATCAGTATGCAAAGCTTACGGTGTGGACAGAATTGAATTCGGTCCCGAATACATTATCCCGAAACCGTTCGACCCCAGAGTTCTGACGTGGGTTGCCCCTGCCGTTGCCAAAGCCGCTATCGACTCCGGCGTTGCACAGAAAGATATCCCCAACTTTGAAAAATATAAAGACTATCTGGAATCAAGACTCTCATTCGCAAAAGAGTTTACCAGACAGATTATAAGCGTTGCCAGACAGAAGCCGAAAAGACTTGTTCTGCCGGAAGGCGAACACGAAAAAGTTCTCCGCGCCGCACAGAAGATGGTGGAGGAAGGCATCGCAAAACCCATCCTTCTCGGCGAAGAAGCGCATATCAGGGAACTTGCGGAGAGACACAACATAGACCTTACAGATTGCGAGATCATAAATCCGTCTCTTGCGCCCAATCTGGACAAATACACCAAGCTTCTGCACAACATGCGCCAGAGAAAAGGACTTACGCTCGACGAAGCACACAGACTTCTGGTGCGCATAAGCGACTACTATGCGGCTATGATGGTCTATTGCGGTGATGCGGACTGTCTGCTCAACGGATATTCACGCAACTATCCCGACGCAATCAAACCTCTGCTTGAGATAATGCCCATGCAGGAAGGCTATACAAGCCCGTCCGGTGCATATTTCATGGTGTTCAGAGACCGTGTCGTCCTTTGTGCGGACACAACAGTGAACATAGACCCCGATGCGGACGTTCTGGCACAGATAGCTATGCAGTCCGCTGACACATGCGCCAAATTTGAGATTGAACCTAAAGTTGCAATGATATCATTCACAAACTTCGGTTCTGTGAAGATGCCAAGAACAACAAAAATTGTCGAGGCTATCAAAAAAGTTAAAGATAAATACCCCAAACTCATAATCGACGGCGATATGCAGGCTGACACAGCCCTTTACAGACCCATAGCGGAAGAGGCATTCCCCTTCTCCGATATCAAAGGCGACGCGTCAGTGCTTGTTTTCCCCAACCTTGAGGCGGGCAACAGCGCATATAAACTTCTTTGGAGACTGGGCGGCGGTATCGCCATAGGACCGATACTGCAAGGTTTTCAAAGCTCCGTACATGTTCTGCAAAGGGGCAGCGGAGTGAACGAAATAGTCAACCTCGGCGCAATTGCTGTTGTTGACGCTATCGAAAAAGCAAAACAGAAGCATAAATAATACCCTCTTAATAAAGAGGAACCAGCGTTTGCGACACCATTATCCGGCATAAAAGCCGTACCTCTCTTATCGTACGGGGCGGATTTTTCCGCCCCGTTTTTTTCCCTTGCTGTCTTCTGCCGAACTCTATATCCTGATTTTTAAATTATTGAATTCAGGGAAACAGATGCAGAATGAACTTTCCAAGCAAAAAAGCCTTTATCTGAAACAGCATGAAAACAATCCTGTTCTATGGCAGGCGTATTCAGAAGAGGTTTTTGAAAAAGCAAAGCAGCTAAACATGCCGATATTTTTCAGCATCGGCTACTCCTCCTGCCACTGGTGTCACGTCATGGCGCACGAAACGTTTGAAAATCAGGTGGCGGCAGAAATACTTAATAAATATTTCATCCCCGTAAAGATAGACCGTGAGGAATTCCCGGGCGTGGACAAACGCTATCAGTTTTACCTGCATGCCACAGGAAAACGCGGCGGATGGCCGCTTTCGGTCTTTACACTGCCGGACGGCAGACCATTTTTCGGTGGGACCTACTTCCCGCCAAAACCAACCCACGGACTGCCGGCTTTCACAGAGATAGTCGTACAGCTTGGCAAACTGTACCGTGAAAACCAGAAGGAAGCGGAAAAATATGCGAATAACTTCGATGTTTTCATGCAGAAATTCACTTCATTCGACGGAAAAATGACTGACCTTGACAATTTCGATTTCCATACCGCGTCAGAAGATTTCTCAAAGATGTTCGATGTGGAATTCGGAGGACTGGGCAACGATGCCAAATTCCCAAATACTCCCGTGCTTAACGCTATGCTTTACTATTACGAAACTGACCTGTATGTGCGGGATTTTATGAACCTGACGGCTGATATGCTCTGCACATCGGGAATATACGACCATGTGAACGGCGGATTTTACAGATATGCGGTGGACAGACACTGGACAGTTCCGCACTTTGAAAAAATGCTCTATGACAACGCGCAGAATGCTGTGTTCCTGCTGGAAATGTTTGAGCGCACGGACAACATGCTCTATTTCCACATAGCGGAAAAGACAATAGATTTTATCCTGCACGAGTTTAACACCGATTTCGGGCTGATAGCCGCTATGGACGCAGACAGTCTTTCCGATGGCGGAAAACTCATAGAAGGTTATTACTATCTTTATACCGAAAGCGCTATGGAACCTGTCAAAGACAAGGTTTCTCTCCACGAAGGCGTTATTAATATCAACGATGCTGATTATGAAAACTACGTTCGGCTTGAGAAGCATTTCGACCTGTTGAAAGACACCAACACGCGCGAAAGACCGCTTAAGGATACAAAGATAATCCTTTCACAGAATATGCTTTTCTGTAAAGCGCTTGTAAAAATGTTCGAGGTGTCGGGTAAGGATTTCTATCTTGAGCAGGCAACGGCTTTGATGAACAAGATGCGCCACTTTCACATGGAGGGTGACAGACTCTTCCGAATCAATTACTCAGGCGACGTTATGCACCATGTAGCCCTTGAAGATTACGCATACACTATTGACGCACTGCTTGAGTTTCTGCATATAACGAAAGAGCGCAGTTTTATGGCGGAAGCGGCAAAGCTGACCCGAAGCGCTCTTGAACTGTTCACCAGAGACGGTCTTCTCTATCTGGATACTGACAGGACGGTTGCGGATACTTTTGACGATTCGATGCCAAACCCGATAGGCGTCTTTGCGGGGATACTGCTGAACTACGGCAAAACGCTCGGCGCGGAAAACACCGACATGATTCTTGATTACACCGCTGACAGGCTTATGAAATACGCAAGCGGACACCCTACTCTGTTCTCTCAATTTATGAGGTATATAAACAAATGACAAAAGACGAAATTCTATCCATCCTTAAAGAAAAAAGCTCGGAAGAGAATAAGGAAGGAATGTCCAAAGCCGGTATAAACACGGCGAACGCATATGGCGTCACCGTGGTGGATCTGCGCGAAATATCAAAAAAACTCAGAAAAAACCATGAACTCGCTCTGGAGCTGTGGGATACGGGTATCCACGAGGCACGGATTCTGGCAACCATCCTTGCCGATAAGGATCTTGTGGACGATGCTCTCCTTGAAAAATGGGTCATGGATATTAATTCATGGGATCTTTGCGACCAGTTCTGCACAAACCTTGCCTATAAGACTGAAAGCGGGAAGATGAAAGTTTACGAATGGGCGGTTCAAAATGAAACGTTTGTAAAACGCGCCGGATTTGCACTCATCGCAAACTTTGCATCAAAAGACGAAACACTCACCGCAGCCGAGGTAGATAGCTATTGTACGCTTATACTGAATGAATGTGACGACAGCCGCAACTATGTCCGCAAAGCGATAAGCTGGGCGTTGCGCAGTATCGGAAAACGCAATGAGGATTACCGCAAGCACGCTGTCAAAATAGCAAAGGTAATGCGCGACGGCGGATCGAAAACTGCAAAGACCACAGCAACTGAGGTTTTTAACGAACTGAACAGTAAAGAAGTGAAATCTAAATTCAAACCAAAAAAATAACATGCAAATCTGATTTTGCGTGGTAAACTTAATATTGAAGTATACGGAGCATCTTTTGAGTTATAAATATTTTATAAACGATAAATGTGAATACTTCCCGTGTCACGGTCTTGCAGACCAGAACTGTCTGTTCTGTTATTGTCCGCTTTATTTCTTCCGCGACTGCGGAGGTGATGCGCAATGGAAGGGAAACGTTAAAGACTGCTCCGCATGCACAAAAAATCACGATGAGAACAGTTATCAATTTATTATGGATCGTCTAGGCAAAGCCTTTGGCAATCTGAAAGAAAACGGAGAAATGCTCGCACTCGATAGAAAAACCGAATAAGGCTATTTAGATATTTTTTGTATCTTTTGTTGACAAAGCTCCCGCACAAGATGTATTGTTTACCTGTGAGGTATACAATTGGATTCATTCATACTGCGTGAAGAAGACTACGCCATAAGAATAATTGTGTTTCTGGCAACTGTCGGCAAACAGGTCAAAACCGACGACATCTGCCGCACTCTCTATCTTTCACGTCCTATAGTTGTCAAAATAATAAACAAACTTAAAAACTGCGGTTTTATCATAACAAAAACAGGAAAGGACGGCGGTCTGACTATCAGCGACCATACACTGGAAGCAAGCATATATGACATTCTTGCCTGCATGGGCTTCACCGGAAGGGTGAACTCCTGCAAAACGGACAACGCAACCTGCCAGCTTTTCCCCATCTGCAAGATCAACAGACTTTTCAGCAATATCCAGAAAGATATAGAGGATAGGCTGAAACAGGCAAAGATAAAAGAGTTTCTTTTTAACGGTAACGAATTGTTTTCAAAATCCAAATCAATGCAGGAGGTCTGAATGAACAACGAGTTTCATTACGACTACAAGACGGTACAGGGATTCGTTCTCTCCGCCATCTTCTGGGGTGTTATTGGTCTTGTGATCGGTCTTCTTATCTCTGCTCAGCTTTGGGATGCTAACCTTAATTTTGGTGAGTATTTCTCATACGGCAGACTTAGAACCCTTCACACCAATGTTCTGGCATACGGTCTCGGAATTGGAGCCGAATTCGGTATATTTTATTATATCGTTATGAGGCTGACAAAGAGACCTCTGGTTCTTCCAAAGGTTGCACGCTTTCACCTTTGGCTGTTCAATGTAGGTATGGTGCTTGCGACGCTTTCACTTTTCGTAGGTATGAACCAGTCTCTTGAATATGCTGAGTTTGAGTGGCCCATCGACATTGCGATAGTTATCCTCTGGGTGCTTTTCGCAATCAACGTTCTCGGCAACGTGTTCACAAGAAAAGAGAAAAACATGTACGTTTCTCTCTGGTATGTAATAGCGACAATCATAACAGTGGCTATTCTGTACATCGTGAACAACCTTGCTATTCCCGCATCGCTGACAAAATCCTATCACATTTTCGCAGGTGTAAACAGTGCGAACGTGGAATGGTGGTACGGACACAACGCCGTGGGTTTCCTTTTCACAACACCCATACTGGCAATGTTCTACTATTTCCTTCCTAAGTCTACCGGGCTGCCGATATACAGCCACAGACTTTCCATCATCTCTTTCTGGTCGCTGATATTCGCATATCTCTGGACAGGCGCACACCACCTTGTGTACACTCCCCTGCCCGACTGGATACAGACGCTGGGCATCGCCTTCACTCTGTTCCTCATCGCTCCGTCATGGGGTTCCGTTGTGAACGGCTATTTCACAGTGGACAAAGACTGGTCTAAGATGAGAACCAACTATCTGACTAAATTCTTTATAGTCGGTATCACATTCTATGGTCTTCAGACAATTCAAGGTCCCTCTCAGGGCATCAGGGTCATCAGCTCCCTTATCCACTATACTGACTGGGTTCCCGGACACGTTCACATGGGTACAATGGGCTGGGTTACAATGGTTATCTGCGCGTCAGTTTACTATATGATCCCCGCTATGTACAAAACTGAGATTTACAGCGAAAAACTTGCAAACATCCACTTCTGGATAGTTCTTGTGGGACAGCTTATGTTCTCCATCACTATGTGGATCACAGGTATCCAGCAAGGCGCTATGTGGAAGATGACAAACGCCGACGGCTCTCTCCAGTATACGTTCATGGAGACGCTGGTTCGCAACTATCCCTACTGGCAGATGAGAACCGTTGCCGGTGTGATATTCGTTGTCGGTATGCTGTTCTTCGTATATAACGTACTTATGACAATCAAAAAAGGCAACGACCTTGCCAAACAGGCAGCGTAGGGAGGCATACGATGAGCAATCACGAAAACTCACTTTACAGCAAAGCCGTCCTGTTCGCAGTTGTTGCTGCGGTAACAGTATTAATCGGTACAATAGTGACAGTGTTCGTTCCTATGTTTACATCAGGAATGCACCCTAAGAACGAAAACCTTCAGCCTTTCACCGCTCTGCAGCTTGCAGGACGCGACGTGTATCAGGCAGAGGGCTGCGTTAACTGCCATACTCAGACAGTCCGTCCTCTTAAATCGGATGTTCTGAGATACGGCGAATACTCAAAAGCAGGCGAATTTGCTTACGACAGACCCTTCCTTTGGGGTTCAAAACGTACAGGTCCCGACCTTGCGAGAATCGGCGGCAAATATCCCGACGATTGGCATATTCAGCACTTTGAGAACCCTCAGGCGTTCTTTCCGATGTCTAACATGCCCAAATATACATGGCTGAAAAACAAGCCTCTCAACGCTTCCGAGACGCTGGCACACATGAAAGCGCTTGGCTTCCCTTACACTGAGGAAGAAGAGAAAGCTCTTGAATCTTCAACCCAGCTTGACGCTCTGGTAGCTTACATGCAGGTTATCGGTACATCGGTTGCAAGAAAAGAAGCCATCGTTGTTGACGCATCTATGATAGAATCTGCGAACCCGTTTGCAGGCAAACCCGAAGCCATCGCAGCAGGTCAGGCTGTTTACAAAGCTGAATGTGCAGGCTGCCACGGGCAGAATGCGGAAGGCAACATCGGCGCATCCATATCTGACTACGCTCAGGGCGAACCCGCTGACACTGACACCTACATAACCGTTGCAAACGGTCTTGAAGGCGCTATGCCCGCTTTTGCAGGACAGCTCAGCAAAGAAAAGATATGGTCTGTTGTTTCATACATCAACAGCCTTAAATAACAGGGAAGAGGTGCTAATATGAAAGAGGAATTCGATAACCTTGAAGAATTCACAAGGGAAGACACCGAACATGCACTTCCCCTCGGGTGGCTGATACTTTTCATCGGACTCATCGTTTTCGGTATATACTATGTATACGCCTACACGCCCGCTTTCACCGGCTGGTCGCAGGAAAAAGCGTTTGAAGAGTCCATGCAGGCTCAGCCTAAGTAACCTATCAATAACGAGAAAGGGAGCTTAGGCTCCCTTTCCTTTTAACAAACGAGATCGCCGCGTCGCTAGCGCTCCTCGCGAAGACAGGTTTCGCCTCTGCGGGGAAGTTCTAAGACTGACGAACAGTCTCAAAAACCAAGGAGGCTTACCATGATTGGGAGCATCTACTCATTCCTTTTCTACGGACTGTCGCTGACGGTCATCTTTGCCGTGATCATCTTCTATTACTATTCAAAGAAGAGAAAAGACGCGGTTGAGGAAGCAAAATACAAAATGATGGAAGATGATGATGATTAATCTGCAAAAATACCGCTGGGCGGTGAGACTATTCAACACCGCCTTATTCCTTCTCATCCCGTGGCTCATCGTTGGCGGTCACAGCGCATTGCGTTTTGACATCCCTACTATGCGCCTTTTTTTCTTCGGTGCATCTGTTTGGATAGAAAACTTCTTTATTCTTCTTTTATTTACTTTTTTTATTACTTTCCTCGGAATACTGATAACACAGCTTTACGGACGTATCTGGTGCGGATGGTTCTGCCCGCACACGGTGATGATAAATCTCACATGGTTCTTTGACAGAAAAAAACTGAATTTTATCAATAAGGTTCTTAATCATATACTGGTGTTTCTCGTAAGTATCATAGCGGGTGTTACCATAGTATTTTATTTTGTATCACCCTATGATTTCTTCAGGGATATAGCGGCAGGAACGCTGGGCAGTGTCACAATGTGGTTCTGTATAGTTCTGACAGTGCTGACTTATCTCAGCTTCACGCTGATACGCTATAAGTTCTGTACGACGGTCTGTCCATATTCCAAGCTGCAATCCATCATGTTCGACAGGAACACGCTGATTGTGGCATTCGACCCCGCAACAGCAGACAGATGTATCAAATGCAACGCCTGCGTGAAAACCTGCCCCGTTGGGCTTGATATCCGCAAAGGGCTTGTTTCCGCCTGCATCAACTGCGGACAGTGCATCACAGCCTGCGCGAAGGTCATGAAAAAGAAACAGCACCCCAGCCTCGTGCATTATATCTTCGGTTTTGATAAGCAAAAGAATCCGTTTCGCGTTAATGTACTCATAACAGGCGTAGTGACACTGATATTCGGAATTGCTTTCATATGGATGGCGGCAACAACAAAACCTTTTGAATTTCAGGTACTTCCGAACCAGATGTTTATGCCCAGAGAAAAGGACGATCGCATTATTAACTCTTATGAACTGGTACTTAAAAATATTTCAGACAAGGACATTTCATTTGATCTGGATGTCGCCGGCACAGACGGTTATGAACTGCAATATGAAAAACCGCTTACCGTCAAACCCACGGAAAGTGTTAAGAGAACTGTTTTTCTGTTCATTCCGGAAGAAAAACTGGAGAAATTTCCTATATTATCACTGAATATGAGGGCAATACCGGATAACGGTGAAATGAAACCCCAAGAGAGCGAATTCAGCTTCCGCAGACCGATAAAGGCAAAACGGAAGACTGTAAAATAAAGATAAACACAGATTGCCGCGTCGCTGCGCTCCTCGCAATGACATCTGTTTGTCTCTGCGAACCGACGGAAAAGCAATCTGAATTTTGAGGTAGAAAATGAAAATATCTCTTTTGATTTTTCTTGTAGGCTTTCTGACCATTGCGCCGAGTATTTATATGGGAATAAAATACTTTGACGGCAAAGTGACGGAAAAACCTTATGAAACGGGACTTGAGTATGACAAGTGCGAAAAGATCATAAATGAGAACGGTCTGGCGCTTGAAAACATTAAAACCGTCAAGAACGGCGACAAAGTTTCTATCCAGTTTGCATTTGCAAACACAACAGGTGTTGCTGTTACTGACGAAAAATTCGTTGTGGAACGTCCCGCAACAAACGGCGACATTGTGTACATCACCCCTCAGACCGACGGAAAGCTCTATAAAGCGGAGTTTCCCGTTAACGGATACGGAAATTTTGTTCTTGAGGTTCGTGCGAAGGTAGCTGCGGACGAAATAGCCCTCAGGAAGAATTTTTATATCAACCAATAAGCAGGAGGTTTTATTATGAAACTCGGAACAGTAGTAATGATAGTATCGCTTATCGCAATGATAGGCATCCCCCTCTTTTTCGCGATGAAATTCGCTAACTGATGGGCGCACTTTACATTATGATCCCCATCTCCCTGATTTTGGGAGTGATTGTCCTTGCCGTTTTTCTTTGGGCGGGCAAAAGCGGGGAGTTTGAAGACATGGAAGGACCGAAATACCGTATGATGGATGATGATGACGACGACAAGTGAGAAGGTTGTTCAATGTTCCCACTGTATGCAGGACGTCAACAGAAACCAGTCAATACAGGAGTGTATCGACGGTCAGGATGTCTTTTTTTGCTGCCATGGCTGTGCGGGTGCCTACAGGATACTCAAAACAGAAGGGCTTGGCAAATTTTACACTAAAAGAGAGGGTGAATGGGAAGCAGGAGCTGTGTCAAACGTCAAGGTGTCCGAAGATTTGTTCTTCGACAGCATAAAGGTGACAGACACGGGCTATGAAGTGGACATCGCTCTCAGCGGCATACGCTGTGCCGCATGTATCTGGCTGATAGAAACCTACATATCAAAGGCTGAAGGGGTGGAGTCGGTTCGCGTGAACTACGCCACCCACAAAGCCCGTATAAGATGGACAAAAGGCAGTATAACCCTTGCCGAGATAATAGACAGAATAACTTCAATAGGTTACTGCCCTCTTCCAATAAGCAAATCATCCGTAGAAACAATCTACGAAAACGAAAAGAAAGATTATTTTTACCGGTTTTCCATAGCCGCATTCTTCACAATGCAGCTCATGATTTACACCGTTGCCCTGTATGCCGGATATTTTCAGGGCATCAACGCGGGTTTGAAGGACTTTTTTGAATATATTGCGTGGTTCCTCTGCACACCTGTCATGTTCTATTCGGGGTTCCCGTTCATTAAAAGCTCACTGCAGGCAATACGCAAAGGACACACAACCATGGACACCCTGATATTTCTGGGGTCGTTCACTGCATACGTTTACAGCATTTTCGCACTCTTTCTGGAGAAAGAGATATATTTTGACACCACGGCAAACATTATCACCCTGATACTGCTTGGGCGGTACATTGAGGCGGGTGCAAAGGTAAGAACCTCAAACGCAGTGTCAAAACTTCTGACATACCAGCCTTCGCAGGTGCGCCTGATAGAAAATTTCGCTCCGGACAGACCTTATGAATCTGCCATGGTGCATGTCAAGCAGGTGCGCGCCGGACAATATATTGAGGTTTTGCCCGGAGATTCAGTACCTGCCGACGGATACGTTGTTAAAGGCAGCACGGAGATAAACGAATCAATGCTCACAGGCGAAGCCACCCCGAAATATAAATCAGAGGGCGAAAAGGTTTTTGCCGGAACTATAAACATAAACGGAAGTATCGTCGTTCAGATTGAGCAGGTTGGTGCAACAACAACCCTTTCAAAGATAGTTCAGGCTGTGGAGGATGCTCAATCGTCCAAAGCACCGATACAGAACGTCGCCGACAAGGTCGTTGCGTGGTTCGTTCCAACGATACTCGCCATCTCTGCAGGAACTTTTTTGTTCTGGTACTGGCACAGCGGAACCATCCTGACATCTGTCATGACGGCGGTCTCTGTGCTTGTGATAGCCTGTCCGTGCGCTCTTGGGCTTGCAACACCGCTTGCCATACTGATTGCCACATCCAAAATAACCAAGCTGGGCGCAGTGGCAAAATCGGGCGATATAATAGAAAGATACAGCAAGGCGAACGTGTTCCTTTTTGACAAAACCGGAACTATAACCAAAGGCGAACTGAAAGTCGAAGACGTTATCGCCGAAGATAAAAAGACTGTTCTGGCTCTGGCGGCATCGCTGGAAAAGAACTCTTCCCACCTCATAGCCAAGGCTATCACAACAGCTTATGAAGACGATTTCCTTCCGGTTTCTGATTTCACTGAGGTACCGGGCAAAGGCGTTGTAGGGTTAGTATACGGACAAAAAGTATCGGTCGGAACGAAAGCTTTTATGGCTGAGAACGGCATCGCAATACCTGAAACTTCTGATACAGGACACACAATTGCCTGTGTCGGCATAAACGGCATTTTCGCAGGAATGATAACTCTTTCAGACAGCATCCGTGAAAATGCAGCTGACGTGCTTAGATATATAAACAAGAAAGGCATGAAATCAGTCATTATAACCGGAGACAACAAAGCCGCGGCAGAAAAGCTGATTGAAAAACTTGGCGTTAAAGGGCTGGAATACGTCTCAGATGTTACGCCATTTCAGAAAGCCGAAATAATCAGGCAATATCAAAAAGATAAAAAAATCTGCGTAATGGTTGGCGACGGAATAAACGACGCTCCCGCGCTTACAACTGCCGACGTTGGTGTTGCCATAGGTAATGGAACTGATATAGCCATAGAAAGTTCCGACATAGTGCTTATGCGGGATGAACTGCCAATGCTCACGACTCTGCACGAGACATCGGTCAAGACCTTAAGGATAATCAAGGAAAACCTTTTCTGGGCTTTTTCTTATAATATAGTGATGGTACCTCTGGCAGTGACAGGAAAGGTGCATCCGGTTTTCAGCGCCGCGCTTATGAGCATCAGCAGTCTGCTGGTGGTCTTCAATTCACTCAGAATCAACAGATAGTCACATCCTGATTCCCGACCAGATGAAGAAAGCCCCCATAACAACCATTATCACCAGCGAAAGTGCGTTGAAGAAACCTCTGCGCGCCATGAGGAAATTGCCGAAGACGGAAGCCGCAAGGAGTGCCGCCATTGTACCTGTGCCGAAAAAAAGCATGGAAAGAAGCCCGCGAAGGGCATCGGCAGAGGATGCGGAGGCTATGATTACCCCATAAAGGGGTCCGCAGGGAAGAAAACCTAAAATCAGTCCGGTCAGATAAGGCGTTTTCGGCTGAAATCTCTTTATCTTGTCCGCAACGTCAACACGCCCTATTTTACTCTCAAGCTTATTCATAAAATTATAGCCGGAGAAAGCAAAGATGCCGTAAAACACCAGAAAGACACCAGCGAATATCGCCGCCGCCTTCTGAATACCAGCCAGATTTCCGATGACCTGAACCATACTGCCCACCAGACCCGCTATCAGCCCCAGAAAACAGTAAGTCGTTATCCTGCCTAGATTATATTTGATATGCGGGAGGAAAAGCGCCTTATAGCCCTTCTTCTCGCCAACGAAACGACCTGAGATATAAAGAACGAAGGGATGGCACATCCCCAGACAATGACCGAAACCGACTGAAAAACCGAGGGTAAGGAAACCCAGATAAGAAAGTTCTTCCACCTTAATCCTTTATATTGAACAGGAAGACCTTTTCAATCTGTCCGCCTTCATGTCCGAACGCAAGCTTGCCGTACCACTCTTTTCCGCCGAAAATACATTTGGGAAGAGTAACTTTGGCTGTATATCCTGTGCTTGCCTTTTGCAGGTTAGCTTTATAAAGTCCCATATCCATGGACATATTGAACAGGATATGTCCATGAGAGATATTTACGGGCTTGCCGTCCTTTTCTATAAAAACTCGGAATACTATCTCCGAAAACGGTCTCGCAGGGCGCGTCATATCTATTTTTATCTTATATCCGCCCTGCTCTATAGTAACCGGACTGTCTGTGACGTCCAGTTTCTTATCGTAATTTATAACGAATTTTTCAGCAGCAAAACTGGGAGCTGTGAAGCAGAATACCGCCAGTATGAACGATATTGCCCCTACAGCTATCTTCAAACGATTCATCGGAACACCTCTATTATATAATAACACATCGGTATTAATAATCAAAACCTGATATTTTTCAATAGGATAATTTGTTATACCGTCAAAAAAGGCTCCTTTCGGAACCGCAGGTTGTTGACAAAGTCAGGAAAACGCGAGATCGCGTCGTCTCATGCGCTCCTCGCGAAGACAAAAAAACGTCTCTGCGAGGGTTTTAACCCGAAGCAATCTAATGTAAGTCTATGCAAATCCAGTTTGTCATCAGTCTGAAGGCTCCTTTCGGAGCCAATTATTGATAAAGACAGGATCGCCGCGTCGCTTTATTCGACAAATAGTTTAAAGTGGACTCATTCAGCCTTCGGCTAGTGCTCCTCGCGAAGACATAAATTACTGTCTCTGCGAGGAAGCCTTTGGCTGACGCGGCAGTCTCATTATTTAATATATTTTATAAACTGTCTTTCTCGCCTATTATTCCGGCAGACCAAAGCAGATTGGCATATTGCACGCGATAATCGCGCCATGCCTGCGCCAGCCGAACCTGAGCGTTTCTGAGGTTATACTCCGCATCATCCACTTCCAGTTTGGTCTTAACGCCATAAGCGTATCCTTTTTCCGCCATATCAAGAAGTTTAGCCGCCTCGTCAACAGTGCCGCCCGCCGCGTCTATAACTTCCACAGCCTCTTTAACACGGCTTACAGCCTGACGCACATCAAGTGAAACGGAATCTTCCGTCTGCAACTGCTGTAACTTTATTTTGCGCAGGTCGCTCTGAGCCTGAATCACTTTTCCTTTGGTCTCTAGACCGTCGAAAAACGGAAACGACATCTTTATACCTGCATTCCACGTGGTCAGATTCTTCTCATCGTCCCCGTCAAGCCTCATACGGTCGTAAGAACCTTCGAGATCAAGCCTTGGTTTGTCACCGGCATGGCTGACCTGCACCATCTCTTTATTGAAATCCACCATCAGTTTCTTATCAAGTATTTCAGGACGGTTTTCCATAGCGGATCTCAGCACGGCTTCATAATCTGTCGTTTCGATACTCTCCGGTTTAAGTTCCCCGTCAGCGTCGATATCGTAGTTGATGCCGAGTATGTATTTAAGGTTGTCCTTAGCAATGTTCAGGTTGTTGCTGTAGGTTATCACATCCGGCTGTGCATTTTTAAGGGCTACACGAGCCGACAGAACATCATAATCCGTTGCAGTTCCGAGTTTATATTTCTTTTCGGCTTCGGCAAGATGTCTCTCCCGCTGTTTAACGTTCTCCTGTGCTATGTACAGAAGTCTTCTGGTAAGCAGAATATCGGTGAAAGCCACCGTAACATCCCTTACAGCCGCCTGCCTGTACATTCTGAGCTGTTCGTCTCCTGTGCGAAGCCCTATCTTTGCCGCGCGGATGGCGGCGCCGACCTGACCCCATGTGAAGAGAGCCTGTTTAACAGATACTCCGGCGTTATATTGGTTAAAGACGTCAGAGTTCACCGCGGAACCTGTCGAAGCATCTTTTGCCCTTGCAACGCCTCCGTAAAGTGTTGCTGTCGGCAGAGCCGCCGCACGCTCTTCAACATAAACTCCCTGAAGGTAAGTCATATATTCCTTTGCCTGCTCGACGCTCTTGTTCTTTTCCATCGCTATATCAATCGCCTCTTTCAGCGTCAGCACCTTGACTTCCTGCGCGGACACAATCAAAGGCATTATCATCATTAAAGCAATCAGTATCTTTCTCATGCATGTCCCCCAAACCCGAAGAACTTTTTAAGCTTGCCCGCAAAATCATCAAGCAGAGTATAGACAACAGGCACGACAACCAGTGTAAGTATCGTAGAGGTTATCAGACCGCCTATTACGGCTCTTGCCATAGGAGCCCGCATCTCGGCACCCGCACCGATGGCAAGTGCCAGCGGAAGCATACCGGATATCATCGCGAGGGTTGTCATCATGATAGGGCGGAATCTTGTACGCCCCGCCTGAATAAGCGCCTCGTTGCGTTCCATACCTGCCGCACGCAAATGTTTAGCGTAATCTATCAGCAGAATGGCGTTCTTGGTAACCAATCCCATCAGCATGATAAGACCTATCAGCGACATGATGTTTATGGTATCGCCAGTGAGGTGCAGCATACCCGCCATACCCAAAATAGAGAGAGGCAGAGAAAACATGATGGCAAACGGTTCAATAAACGATTCAAACTGCGCCGCAAGAACCAGATAAACCATCAGAACCGCCAGAATAAGCGCTTCCGCCATATATCCGAACGATTCCGCCATATCCTCGCCCTCCCCTGCAAAAGAAAAATCATACCCCAGATCGGTCTTAATTGTAGGTATAACATCCGCTTTCACAAGGTTAACAGCAGTACCGATGGGCAGATCGTCAAGGTTTGCCATAACGTCCACTTTGCGCTCCAGGTTCTGTCTGTTAATCTGAGAAGGTGTTGTATCTATCTCATATGATGCAATGTTTCTAAGTGTCACAAGTGTATTTGCACCATCCTTGCTCTCAACTGCAAGTTTAAGGTTCATAAGCTGTTCAGGATTCTGCCTGTATTTTTCACCTAATCTCACCCTTATATCCACTGCGTCACCATCGGATTCTTCGTATGTCGAAGCCACCGTGCCGCCGAAAAGCGTGCTGACAGTGTTAACGACATCCTGCGAATTAAGCCCCACAGCCGCCGCCTTGTCTCTGTCCACTTTTATCCTGTATTCGGGCGTATCGTCTTCAAGAGATGTATCTATATCCACGATACCTTTGACCTTAGACATCTTTTCTTTCAGTTCAGCGGAGTATTTTTTCAACAGGTTAATATCACTGCCCTGAATTGTCACGACCAGCGGTTTGTTTGAACTGCCGAGCCCTCCTGCCTCTTCTATTGACGTACGAACCCCGGCAACGCCGAGAAAGCGTTTTCTGAAATCCTGTTCAATCTCTTTCTGGCTTCTGTTTCTTGTATCTTTCGGTTTAAGCTTCACATACAGAACGCCTTTCCGTACAACACCGCTATCGCCTGCGCCTATGGTGCCGTATGTATGATCGACCTCCGGCACGTCCTTGACAGAGGCAAGCATAGCATTCAGCCTGTTCTCGCTCTCATATATTGAAGCATCGGGAGCTGTTGTAAAACTGATCTGAAACTCGCCTTTGTCCTCTTCGGTCATGAATGCGCCTTCAAGCGTGCCGAAAAGAAATAAACCGAGAAAAAATGCGAGAGATGTCACAACCGAAATTGTAATCCGGTGATTCAAAGCCCATCTCACTGCACCTTTATAGCTGTCTGCTGTTCTGTCAAAAAGCAGATTGAATTTATGCACGCGTCTGCCCAGCCACGTCCCCTGCGGATTTCCGATGGCAGGGTCATGCCAGCGTGAAGACAGCATAGGGTCGAGGGTGAACGAAACCAGCAGAGAAACAGCGACTGCGAACGCAACCGTCATTCCGAACGAGAAAAAGAATTTACCGACTATCCCTTTCATAAACGCTACGGGAACGAATACCGCCATGACCGACAGCGTGGTTGCCATAACCGCAAGTCCGATCTCTGCGGTACCCTCCTTCGCCGCCGTCATATGGTCTTTTCCCATCTCAACGTGCCTTACGATGTTTTCACGAACGACGATGGCGTCGTCGATAAGCATACCGATAGCCAGAGACAGCGCCATAAGAGTCATAACGTTGAGGCTCATTCCCAGTGCATAGATGGCTATGAAAGACGAAACGACCGAAATGGGCAGTGTCAGCCCCGTGATAACGGTGGATCGCCATGAGTTGATGAAAAGAAAAACTATCAGCACGGTAAGGATACCGCCGATGATTATAGTATGCTGAACATCCTCAAGTGAATCGCGTATCTGCTGTGACGCATCGCGCACAACTGTGAGTTTTACGTCTGCCGGCAGATCCTTTTCTATTTTCTTAACACGATCCAAAACGTCGTCGACAACCTGCACCACGTTAGCGCCGGACTGCTTTATTACGTCCACCGATACGGCAGGGTTGCCGTTATAAAGCGAGGTCGTCCGTTTTTCTTCAATACCGTCAATTATATCAGCAACTTCCGAAAGTCTGACGGCTCTGCCGTCCAGAGATGTGACGGTAAGGCTGTTCAGTTCGTCAACGTATTCGCTTTTTCCCGATACGCGCACCGAATATTCGCCGCTCTTTTTCGTCATACGCCCCAGCGGAGTATTGACGTTCTCCTGTTTGATACCGTTCATGACCGATGTAATGGACACGCCAAGGCTTTCGAGCTTAAGCGGGTCAATTACGATATTGACCTCCTTTTCGGAGGAACCGATAAGGTTTACCTTTCCCACGCCCTGAATGGATTCCAGACGTTTTTTGACAACCTTGTCAACCACATCCGTAAGCTCTCTTGGGGAAAGTATTTTTGACTCCGCTGCCACGGAAACTATAGGCATGTCGTTAAAATCTATCTTCTGGATGATGGGTTCTTCAATATCATCAGGCAGATCACCTCTGATAGCGCCTATCTTGGCGCGAACCTCAGGGTTAACCGCGTCAATATCCACCTCAAGTTCAAATTCCACAACAACGGTGGAAACACCTTCTGATGAATACGAATATATCTTTTTAACGCCAGCAACAGGGTTTACAGCCTCTTCTATCTTCTTGCTGACCTCTGTTTCAACCGTCTGTGCAGATGCACCTTCATATTTTGTAACGACTGATATTACAGGAATATCAACGTTCGGGAACTCCTCAACAGATAGCCTGTTGTATGAAAAAATCCCCAGCACCACCAGCGTCAACATTACGACGGCGGCAAATACAGGGCGTTTTATTGAAAGATCGGAGAGAAACATTTATTCACCTACTTCCCTACGGAGACCTTGTCTCCGTCCTTGATAGTAAAGCCGCCTCTGACAACAACGCTGTCGCCGTCGTTAAGTCCGGAGGTCACTTCCACCATTCCGTTATGAACATGCCCGATAGAGACGTCCTTAAGCACAGCGTTACCGTCCTTAACAATGTATATCTTCGCTTTGCGCGCGGCATTATCATTGCCCAAAAGAACAGACTGGGGCAGGAGAAATACCATTCTTTTATTACCTGTAAATATTTTTGCCTTTGTAAAAAAGCCTGATTTGAGAAGATTTTCATTGTTTCTCACTTCAATATTCACCTTAACAGACCTGTCTGCTGTATCCACCTGAGGGTTCACATAAGCAACTTTTCCTTCAAAAACCTTTTCAGGAAACGCATCCACAGTAAATTCAACGCGGCTTCCAACGCCCACACCGGCTATATCAACAGTGGGGATGCTCACTTTCAGGTCATAAACACTTTCATCAATGATGCTGAAGAGTGCATCGCTGTTATCGCCGCCTGCCATATCGCCGACGTTTGCATTGCGTGCTGAAACAGTACCTGAAATGGGAGCCACGATGTCAGACTTGCCAAGGCGAATCGCTGCCTGCCGGTGGTCTTCCTGAGCCGCAGCAACCTGTGCCAGAGCAGCCGCCACACGAGCCTTTGCAGACGCCATATCAGTGTTAGCGTCATCAAGCTGCTGCTGAGTTGCCAGACCGGACTGCTTGAGATTCTGCATCCTCACAAGCTCTCTGTCCGCTTTGCTCAGATAAGTCTGTGATTCAAGATATGCCGCTTTTGCATTTTCTGCCGACGCTTTTGCCCGGGCTGCTGTAGCTGAAAGTTCATCTGAATCTATTTTTGCAAGAAGCTCTCCCTTTTTGACCTTGACCCAGTCGTTAACATAGACCTCGCGAACCTTTCCCGAAATCTCGGATCGCACGTCCGCACTGTACTTTGCCGTGAGATTTCCGGTGGATTCAACATAGTTCTCCACCTCCTGAGCCTTCACAGAAGACGTTTCAACAGCAATACCGCTGTCGGTCTTAACTTCTTCCTGCTTATCCTTCTTTTTACCTGACAAAGCTACGATCACGATAACGGCAAGCACCGCAACGGCAATATAGATAACCCTCTTTTTCATTCAAAAACCTCTATTTTTTTATTAATACTTTATCGAAAAGCTTATTGACCAGACGACGCAGATCGTCGTTGGTCATTTTTACAGAACACTCTATCATTCTGGTATCGAAGCAAAAAAACAGAACAGAAAGAAGGATGGTTACAAAATCGGCAACATCCATTAATTCAAGTTCGCCATTTTCAATACCTTCATGCAAGATGAAAGACACTTTATCCGCCATACGAATGGGAAATTCATCAAAATCTATCTGCGGTGCTCCCTGCGGAGGTCCGTAGATCATGGCGTGCATCAGCCTCACATACTCCATACGTTTTTCCTGAACATCCATGAGGTCGATGAACATGTTCAATATCATCTCATGAGCAGACACACCTTTCAGAGGATATTTTTCCATGATCGCTTCAAATTCGACAAAGGCATAGTTCATTATTTCAGTGTAGATACCCGCCTTATTTTTAAAATAGTAATAAAGCATAGGCTTTGTAACCTTTGCTTCCTGCACTATCATGCTGACGGAAGTTGCGGAATAACCTTTTGATACAAACAACTTCACTGCCGCTTCCAGCAATCTGTGCCTTGCATCGTCCTTTAAATTGTCCATATTTCTCACCTGTTTACTTATCGGTAGGTAAACACTAAACAGAAAAAAAAGTCAAGTATGAAAAATGTAAAGAAAGGTCAGGCTGTTCTGATTGTATTATGACCGCAGCTCTTCGCATCGGCGAGTGCGCTTTCCGCACGGAAAGTCATGCTCGCTTCTGTTTCATAGTTTGCGTGAGGGGCGATGCCGGCACAAAGTTTAACGATCTCGTTCTCTGCGAGCCGAAGTATCTTTGCGTCAGTGTTAACTGCTTCAAGCACCATCATAGCTGTGTGATTAGCCTCTTCAGAGGCAACACCAGCTATAACCATGAACTCGTCGCCGTTCCATCTGGCGACAGTGCTGTCGCTGCCGATTGTCTCTTTGATTATCGAGGCAATACGCTCAAGTATCATATCTCCGCAGATATGTCCGTAACGGTCGTTTATCCCTTTAAAATCGTCAATATCAAACAAAATAAGTGAAAAATCTCCGGAAGCGGCAATCTGCATATTAAAAAGGCGTATGAACTCCTGTCTGTTGAAACAACCCATGAGCACGTCGCCTCCGGGTTCGGTCTCCAGTTTGCTGTGGTAATAGTTTATAACGGATATTATAACACCCAGTATCAGCAGGGTCAGTATAAAGCCTATCATCGTGTTCTTTATGAAATTCTGCCATATGTTCTTAAGTGCGGAATTCTGATTCTGAACCACCAGAAGAAACCAGTTAAGCTCCGGAATATATCTTGATGTCAAAAGCATATGACCGTTTGCACTGTCATATTCAAAATTACCGGAGATGTAGGATACCTGTAATATCTGTGGCGCTATCTCACCTATACCCGGCGCTTTTTTTATGTTTAACTGATTGATAACCGTGTTTCTGGCACTGACCTGAATATTTCCGTCCATATCAACAAGAAAAATATCCCTGTCATATCTGACCTGATATTCGGAAAGAAGGTTTTTTATCCGTTCCAGTTCAAGCCCGACGCCTGTCACACCAAGAAGTTTATGATCGTAATCATGCACGCGGTGGTTGATAAATATTGTCATAGTGTTCCGTTCAGCCTGATTGGTATCAACGGTCAGTTCATAGGGTTCATACTTAGCCGTAAAGTCGTAATACCACTTATCGCGGGGCGTATCTTTTGATATTTTTTTCAGAATACCATCGTAATAATAATAGTTTCCTGTTTGAGCAGAAACGAAAAACGACGCGAAAAAGTCGTATTTATGCTTAATGTGTGTGAGGTATTTCTTTATCTGCGTAACATTCTTTTCGCCGCCGATCGCCCAGTCCTTAACGAAAGTGTCGTTTGCCATCAGAGACGAGATAAATATCGGGCGCATAAGATCGCGCTGTATCTCAGAATAGATGTTGTCACGGGTAAGCGGAAGAGAAGTATTGATTATGCTGCTGCGCAGTGAATCCTTTGCTGCCTGATAGCTCACGATGTTAGTTATAAAATAACCTGAAAACAGTAAGACACTGATAAATATGAACAGGTATACCCTGTTCACCAGTTTTTTTCCAGCCATTAACTTCTCCGGGGCTTTTTATAATAATAATTCAAAGATGCATGTTTAATTATTGTACATTAAAAATGCAAAAACAACAGATCAAGATACAATTTTTATCAATTTTAACGGGTCTGCACTCCTTCAAACATGATAACTCTATAGTCAGCACCGAGAAATCTGTGAGTTCTGACTTTTTTGTATTCATCGCTGTTATACCATGCGAGAGCTTCCTGTCTTGTGGGAAATTCCAGCAGAACTGTGCCGAGAGCTTCGGAACCTTCCAGTGTTTCTATCTCACCATATACAGCCAGCTTCTTCATATTCCTTCCGGCAGAAGTTGCAGGCACAAGTTTTTTATATTCATCTATCTCACTTTGATCTGTAATCCCGTCTTCGATGAATATTATGTAATACGGCATATTTATCTCCTATAAAACAAGTTTGTCGTTTCTCAGGTCAAAATCCTCATGGGTATACCAGTCCCTGCCACGTTTAACAGCAATAAAATTGCGCCTCTCCGCCAGCTTTTTGAGATTGAGAATTGAAAGACCGCTATTCATACTGCTCAGAGGCTTCAGAACATAACCTTTCTCTTTGACCAGCAGATTGCATATGTACATATCCAGACTGTCGGAAAGCAGTTCCCCTATCATGCCGGACATTTTTTCAGCCGTAATTTCATACAATTTATCAGGTATATTATGATACGACTGCGGTAATGTCAGAGTGAAACCCATCTGTTCCTTAAATTCTTTTATCGCGGCAAAATACTCTTTAATATCCTCTTCCTCACCGCGTATGGATATCAGCGGCAGACCGCACGCAATAAGTATATAGTTCGTAAGGATACGCCCCACACGCCCGTTTCCGTCTTCAAAAGGATGAACAGCTTCAAAATAACAGTGCTGTTTCGCAATGAAACCGATAAGTTCTTTTATATTTATCCTTTTCGTGCGGTATGCATCCACACGGGAATTAACAAAGTCCATATACATGTCCAGCAGAAGCGGAATCTCCACAAAATCCGGATACTGAACACCGTCAGGAGCTGTCATATTGTCCCGCCGCAGACCCGGATATTGGTTTTCATCCAGCAAAAGCATGCCGTTCAGCTTTCTGAAATCCTCAAAGACAAGGCTGAAAGTCCCTTTCACCTTATCCGCAAAAGCCTGATCATAGTATACAGTCGCCGCCTTATGATATCGCAAAGCCTTCGCGGCATTTGCTGAACGGACAGGTTCTTTCTCTGCAAGAACAGCTTCCGCCTCTTTCAAAGGCACATAAAAACCTTCTATCATCACCGAATTGCGCGCCTCATCCGTAAGTATACCGCACCATTCCGGTTTATAAACTGCTGGCTTGCTTGTCCCGCCAAGTTTTTTCAGTATATTTATGCGCCTTTCAAGAAGCACGTATAGCATAACCCCACCGTAATACTTTAATAATAAAATAATATACCGTTTATAATTATCTACAATATAAATTGCCGGCTAAAAATTGCACACAATTCGCACTCATCTTTAACACAAGAATTCCAACACACTCCACAGTGTTTATAAAGTATCATTCACCATCAAGCGGAGGGTTACGGTCATGAGACTTTTTTTAATATTATCATTATTTTTAGCTTTACTGTCAGCAGGATGCGGCGGAGGAAGCTCAAGTTCCAAAAGCGGGGATGTGGATTCAAACAACGCACCCGAGATATCCGGCACTTCGGTTACGTTTTTTAAAGCCGGAAACGCCTACACATTCACACCGTCCGCATACGATGCCGACGATGACGAACTTGTTTTCAGTATTTCCAATAAGCCTGACTGGGCAGCCTTTGACACGACAACAGGTACTTTGTCCGGCACAACAACAAAAGGGTTTTACAGAAATATAATCATATCCGTTTCAGACGGTACAGATACCACTTCACTTGCCGCTTTTGAAATAGCCGCACCGGAACTGCTTCTGCTTAAGACCGGACAGACAGGCTGCTGGAATGCGGCAGGCACATCCGTTACTTGCACCGGAACCAATCAGGATGGTGAAATGCAGATAGGTGCCGATGCAGATTTCACAGCAAATACATCTGACAGTACGGTAACCGACAACGTAAACGGTTTAATATGGCATAATGAAGCCTCTCCTACAGCGCAAACATACTCCACCGCAAGCTACCTTTGCGAAAATTCAACTCTGGGAAGCAACTCATGGAGACTTCCTGATATAAGCGAACTTGAAATGATTGTTAATTACGGTAAATCATCTTCTCCTTATCTTTACGACTCATTTACGAACTACGTTTCAAGCTCTTATTGGACTTCAAGAGAATCTTACGGAACCGGAAGTACGTATTTCTGGATACTAAACTTCGGAACCGGAGTACAGAATACAGACGTTCAGGACAATTCAAACTATTACAGATGCATAAGCGGAGAAACTTCTGCACTGGGTACTTATACCCGTGATTCTTCCAACGGAATAGTTTATGACGAAAGAACTGGGCTGGAATGGGCTGATCAATCGCTGGTTTCAAAAACATGGACTGACGCTCTGACATACTGCAGCGATCTTTCATACGGCGGATACTCAGACTGGAGACTCCCTAACGTTAAAGAACTCAATTCAATAGCTTACAGAGCAAATTCATCACCGGCATTAAGCTCTGTTTTCCAATACCCTGCTAATAGTTTCTTCTGGTCATCCACAACGTACCAGATCACTAAAACGTCTGCATGGGGAGTTGATTTTTCAACAGGAAAAGGAATGACTGCCACCAAGACCGGAAGCAACTATCTTAAATGCGTACGGGGCGGAGAATAAAAAAACACCTCCCAAACATCAGTAAATAGACCTGTAGGAGAAACAGCCGCAGTGATTATTCTGCGGCTGTTTCGTCAGTTCAGCCTTTATATTTTTCAAATGCAGCAATGGCGCAATGTCCTCCGAAACCGAAAGTATTGCTCATTGCCACGTTCACAGTCTTCTTTTTCGCCTTGCCAAGGGTAAGGTCGATACCTTTATGAATCTCGTCTCCGACATTCTCGGTGTTTATAGTAGGCGGGATTATGTCCTCTTTAACAGCCATAACGCATATAAGAGATTCTATAGCACCTGCAGCGCCCAGAAGGTGTCCTGTCATTGATTTGGTTGCGCTGACGGAAAGGTGTTTCGGGTCTTCGCCGAAAAGCCTTACAATGGATTTTATCTCGCTGTCATCACCAACAGGGGTTGATGTAGCGTGCATGTTGATATAATCAACCTGCTCCACGGTTATGCCAGCATCATCAAGAGCGTTTTTCATAGCGAGATATCCGCCGAGACCTTCGGGATGAGTCGCCGTCAGATGATATGCGTCCGCGCCGAAACCTGCGCCTATCATTTCCGCATATATTTTCGCACCCCTTGCTTTGGCGTGTTCATACTCTTCAAGGATAAGTCCTGCGGCACCCTCACCCATTACAAATCCGTCTCTGTCTTTGTCAAACGGGCGGGAAGCTTTTTCAGGATCGTCGTTCCTCTCGGAAAGAGCCTTCATTGCGCTGAAACCGCCTACGGAGGATTCACAGATGGCACCCTCAGCACCGCCTGCAACTATGATATCAGCTATGCCCAGCCTGATGTAGTTGAATGCGTCGGCAACAGCGTTGGTTGATGATGCGCATGCAGAGACAGGGCAAAAATTTATGCCGTGAAGTCCGAAACGGATAGATATATGTCCCGCAGCTATATCGGTGATTATCTTAGGAACAAGAAAGGGCGAAAAGCGCGGTTTGCCTCTATGCTGTGCATAGTCGAGCATCTGCTCATCCATTGTGGGCATACCGCCTACGCTGGAGGACCAGATGACACCGGCACGGTTTCTGTCAAACTCTGCCGTGTCAAGACCTGCGTCTCTGAAAGCCTCGTCAGCGGCAGCTATGCTGTACTGTGCGAACAGATCAAGTCTGCGCACTTCTTTGGCGTCGAAATACTTCAGCGGGTCAAACCCTTTAACTTCGCATGCAAATCGCGTTTTGAATCCGGACGCGTCGAACTTTGTTATAGGTCCGGCTCCGCTTACTCCGTTCACAAGATTTTTCCATGTATCGGCAACGGTATTGCCCAGCGGAGTGAGAGCGCCAAGACCAGTAACAACTACTCTTTTCAGTGTAATGGTTTTCTGTTTCGCCATATCATTTCCTCTTATTTCTGTTTTTTACTTTATCTGTAAGCAGTTTCACAGCATCCACGCCGTCACTGCCGAACATATTGCATACTATTTTCTGAGCCTTCTCCCATTGAGGGCGCGCGCTAAGAATAAGTTCTCTTCCGGCTTCGGTTATTTCAACATTTTCTTCATCTGTCTTATTTACCCAGCCGTGTCTCTCCATACGGTCTATATTTCTGCTGACAGTGGATTTATCCATCTGCAAAGACCTCCCCAGTGCGCCTCCGCTGCGGCTTCCATATGCAAGAAGATGCACCAGAATTGATGCCTGAGTAATTTTCAAACCACTGCTTCTAAGCTCACGGTCATATATACCAATGACCACTCTGCTTACTATTTTAATCTGTCCGGCAAGACATTGCTTCGCAATTTCCAAAGCTATTTCGTCCATTTCGTCTCCGTGTTGTATATGCAACATATAAGCTGCTAAACTAAAAGTCAATATGGAAAAGAAAAAACGGTTAATTATAAGGATATTAAAAGAAAGAAGACCGCAGAAAATATTCTACGGTCTTGCAGATTAAGACAGCTTTTAAACACACTTAAGAACAGGTTTGCCAATCACTTTTTCATCATTTCTGTCAGATTCGATCCAGTCATAAAGTCTGTCCAGCAAATCTTTGCTGATATATCTGCACCTGTTCTCGTTCTTGTAATAGCCTTCATTTTTCATATCAAGCAGAATCCTGTTTATGGTCAGAGGAGTTGTGTAAATCACCTGAGCTATTTCATAGTGAGTCAGTTTGACCGGGATCTTGTACCATCCGTTTTCCTCTTCCGCTTCGCACCTGACAACAAGCCCCTTGAAAAGACACAAAAGTCTGTCCCTGGGGGTACGTGCCACAATATTGGCAAACCCTTCGAGGTCAGACTCCATATCGTACATAAGATTGTATATCATGGTCTTGTTGAATGAATTATTTGAAAACATATATTCCCATACGGTATCGTGCGGAACCTCAAGAAGAACGCTGTCCCTCATAACAGTTGTCGATACGTAACAATCCCTGTTGGACATAAAGAACGTGTCACCTATCATGGAATAAGGCAGAATGATACTTATAGCCTTGTCTTTGCTTGTGTTTTGAAGCTGGAAATGTGCGCAGTATTTCTGTACCATACCGTTTATCAGTAAGCTGAGATAAGGATAAAATTCTTTGCCTACAAAGATATTTTCTCCTTTTTTGTAATTCCTCAATTTCCCGAATTTCATGAAGAATTTTTTAACAGGTTCGTCAACCTTTGGTCTGATCCAAGGAATCCCGTAGTAACGAAGCCTCATAATGCAACCTCCAAAATACGTTGCCTGAAAACAAGTCGTAACTATTTATAGCATAATTCGAAATTCATTTTCAGTTTTAGACAGTGTTTGTATATCACCGGATATATACATTCCACGCCGCTGATGCGCTTATTAATCCATTCTTATATCACATGATATACCAAATAGCCGTATCTGATTGTTAATGCGCTTATAAAAGTTAGACTTGGTTATGCAGGCAAATGGCAAATGTCTCAAAGCTATTTTTTTGAGGAATTATTCCTAAAGGAGTTGTTATGAAAAGAATTTTCTCAGTTCTCGCAGTCCTCATTATTTCCGTATGTAACGTTTTTGCCGCGGAAAAAATCTATAATGTGGACGTATGCGTAGTCGGAGCAGGAGCAGGCGGCACTACAGCGGCTGTTTCCGCACAGGAAGCGGGGTTTAAAACTATCCTGCTTGAAAAAATGCCGTTCACAGGCGGTGCAGGTAACTTTATGGAGGGTTCTTTCGCTGCAGAAAGCTTTATGCAGAAAAAAGAGAAGATACCGCTGACAAAAGAACAGGCATTTAACAACATCATGAAGTATCACCATTGGATATCCAATGCCGAGCTTACAAAATCTTTCGTCGATGAATCGGCTGAAACGATCCAATGGGTATGGGATCACGGTGTTCATTACAAAGAAGTAAAAAGCGCATTCAAAGACAACCCTGTTAAAACATGGCACATCTATCCAACAGCTGGCGCTTATTTCATCAGAAACATGGTGAATACTTTCCTTGACGAAGGCGGCACTCTTCTTCTGGAAACACCCGGCAAACAGCTTCTTTTTGATAAAGACGGCAAAATCACAGGTGTTCTTGCAGAAAACTACAAAGGTGAAACAGTACAGATCAACGCAAAATACGTCATATTGGCAACCGGAGGCTACGCAAACAACATTCCTATGATAGTTCAATACGGCGGTCCCGAATCAGTTCCCACAGGTCCTGACGGACGTATGGGCGACGGTATCAAAATGGCTATGAGCGCCGGCGCGGCTCTTGACAACATGGGACCTCTTGAAGTTAACGGTGCAATGCTTATTTCTCCCGGAGAAGCAATATGCAACGGCAACAACGCAGAACTTCGCGCGATGTTCCGCCAGTCTCTTCTTTATGTTAACGCCAAAGGGGAACGTTTCTTCAACGAACAGGAGACAATCGACTGGCCCATGGCGAGCAATGCAATCGGTCGTCAGGGTAAATACACCTACGTTGTATTCGACGCCGATACCCTTAAAGAATTCCAGACAACAGGATATCTGAACCCCTGCGGGAACTGGATCAAACGCGGGCAGCCGATGAAACGATTTGACGAACTCTTCCCGCAGAACGTTGAAAAAGGTTACGCTTTCCAAGGCGCAACCCTTGAAGAAGTGGCAAAAAAGGCCGGAATGGATCCCGAAACGCTGAAAAAAACTGCCGTAGCCATCACAAAAAATGCTGAAACAGGTTACGACGCACAATTCGGCAAAGATAAACGCTTCATCCGCGCTGTTGCAAAAGGACCTTTTTATGTTCTGAAAGGTCAGATACACCACCTCACTACACTCGGAGGTGCAAAAGTTAACGGTCACCTTGAGGTTATCAGCAAAGAAGGCAACATCATTCCCGGGCTTTATGCCATCGGACATGATGCTGGCGGTCTTTACGGTGATTCCTATGACCTGACGATCGGTGAAGGTACATCCAGTGCATTTGCCATCAACGGCGGAAGGATAGCAGTTAAAGACATCATCCAAAAATCAAGTAGCAAATAGGCATATCTGGAGGAATCATGAGAATCAATCTTATTGTGTTAACTATAGCAGCTCTGGCAGCATTATGCCTTAATGCTTTTGCGTCAGAAACATACACATACAATCTTAAAAAGCACCATGAGGGAGCAGGGCTTTCGTGTGCAGACTGTCACAAGACCGCACAGCCTGCTGTTGCGGCAGAAGCAGAAACATGCACCTCATGCCACGCAGATATGCGTAAAAATGGAAAAGTCGTTTCTCTTTTTGAAAAACGCACCCAGAGAACAATTGAAATAAACCCTCATGCAGCTCACGCAGGTCCTATCCGCTGTACACAATGCCACAGCGAGCATAAAGAATCAAAACTGCTCTGTAACACCGGATGTCACCAACACCACACGTGGACAGTCCTGGTTCCTTAAACATCTCATTATGACCGGAGGCAGTTTCACCTCCGGTCATGTTTAAAATTTACAAGGACGATAAAATGAGAATATTTTCAGTTTTTACAATATTGCTGTCGCTGGTTATGTGTTCTGCTGCTTATGCTGCTGACAACATACAGGAAGCTTTTGCACAGGGATCATTAAAAGCAGAGCTGCGAACTTTTTATTTTACACGCAATTTTGACGAATCAGATACCAGAGAGGATTTCGCGGCCGGTACTCTTTTCTATTATAAAACAGCTCCGCTACACGGTCTCAGTGCAGGTTTAAGCTTCGCAACATCAAATAAGATTACGGATAATGACGACAATACGGTATACGGTCTTTTGGCAAAAAGTGACAGCGGACAGCACAAAAATTATGCAAAATTTCAGGAATATTACATTCAGGGCGACTGGTTTGATACCAAAATCAAATACGGCGCACAGGAGCTTTACACCCCTTTCGCAAACACGCATGACATACGCATGACCCCGAAAACATACAGAGGTCTGTCAGTGGTCAATAACAGCCTGAAAGGGCTTACTCTGTCCGGTTATTATCTGAACGGCTACCGTGGATGGGCAGATGAGGAATTTACCGATATGACAAGCTCAGCAGGCGCGACGGAAGGAAGCGACAGCGGGCTTTTCATCGGAGGATTAGGATACGACCTTCCTTTCGGATATGCAAAAACCAACGTACAGCTTTGGCAATATCATCTGGACGACGTGGCGAACATGACCTATGCGAAAATAAGCGTCGCCAAAAAGATAGGGGACTTTCAATTGAGCTTTAACCCCATGTATCTCCGTCAGAACTCCGCAGGAAACGAATATGCCGGTGATATTGATTCCGTTCAGTACGGTTTTAATACAGGCGTTACGGCATATGGCGTAAATCTCACCCTTTATCACGCCAGAACGCGCAACGGAAACGTTTTCGCACCATGGGGCGATGAAAAAGTTATTGTTCAGCAGATACTCGCATCCGACAGAAAAGATGAAAATGCGTACGGTTGCAAGCTCGGTTACAACTTCAAAGCTCTCGGACTTGAAGGACTTGACGCTTACGTTTACCGGAGTTTCTATGACACGCCAGATTCCGGCTCAAATGCAACATCCGACATCACGGAAACAGACTTCAGTGTTCAGTATTCGTTCTCTGAAACATCATCTCTGAAAGGTCTCAGCCTCAGAGCAAGATACGCAATTGTTGACGAAGACACCGCCGAGGATTTTAACGATTTCAGATTCTATCTGAAATACCAGCTTGCTTTCGGCGGAATAGAGTAAAACCTCATTAATTTCCAGTACCTGAAAGACCGGATACTTTTTACAGTATCCGGTCTTAAAAAACTTATCCGGAGCGGATATGAAAAACAGACATTTATTTCAAAAACTCTTTATTCTGAATTTCACACTCACTCTGGGTTTCGGCATGTTCGATCCTTTCTTTTCAGTATATATAGTCAGTCTCGGCATAAAAGCCTCACTGCTTGGTATCCCTGCTGGCATATATGCACTTTCCAAAATTTTTTTGAGTGTCCCTATGGGCAAACTTTCCGACAGATTCCCACAGAAATACATAGCTGTTTCTGCAGTGGGACTATACTGCATCACGGCATTCGGTTACATGACCACGGAAAATATTGCAACTATATGCGTATTAAGACTTGTTCAGGGAGTGGCAGCTTCTCTTCTGCGCCCTGTTATGCTCGTATACCTTAACGAATTATCTGACAAGGACAGGATATCATCCGTTAACGGAACATTTGATATCTCATTTTACAGCGCTCTTGGGATAGGTCCATTCATTGGCGGACTGATAAGAGAATACTCAGGGTTTCATGGCTTGATATCCGCGATGGCGATATTATGCATCATATCTTTTATATTTGGCATAAACCTGCCTGAAAGGCATTGTAAAAAGGCAGCAGACTCAGAAAAGCAGGAATCCGCCATCATAACTCCGACGATAGCAGCATTAATGATATTTATATTTGGCAGAGCCTGTAATATATCTGCTGCATGCGTATTCATACCTTTATTCGCAGAAAAGAAATTACAGCTTGGAAGTTTGCAGTCGGGTCTGATTATGGGGGCATCAACCATCTCAATGGTATTTTGTCTGAAGCTATTCGGCAGAATGGGAGATGTCGCTTCAAAGATATCGCTTATAACTGTCGGCGGTGTGGTTTCTTCTGTTTTTCTTGCTATGATACCGCTCTGCGGTGACTTCATACAAACATTTAATCTTTATGCCACTATAGGGGTTTTCGGCGCAATGTCTCAGCCATCAAGTGTGGCCTTGTTGCTCAACGAAAGCAGGAAATGCGGCATAGGTAGTTCAGCAGGTTATTTCAACCTTTCCCTTAATTCAGGCATGGCGTCAGGACCCGTCATCGGCGCATTTATTCTGTCGATAGGAGATATCAATACTGTTTTTGTTGTGGTTGGAGCGATTGGAATAATGACTTCTGTGGTATTTATAACCCTGTCATCCATGCAAACATCAAACATTATGATCTATTTTAAAAAAATCGTCAAATATCCGACAGATTGAACCCGAAACAAGTTCGGGCAATCCTGTCATTAAATAAAAAAGGCACCAGCCAAACGGCTGATGCCTTTTTCAAATCGGGATGACAGGATTTGAACCTGCGACCACACCCACCCCAAGGGTGTACGCTACCAGTCTGCGCTACATCCCGCAACTGCCCCGTTTTATCGGGAGTTCAGTTTATACCAAACGCCAAAGGGTAAGTCAACAATTTTCTTACATAGATTAAAAAGAAAAAAACCAATCATCTAAGAGTGTTTTGCGGATGGTTTTGTGTTGACGGAATCATTAAAACGCATATTATATAGCCCATGAACTTCGCGTTCAAAATTCCGTAAGCGTTAACGTAAACCAACGCACTATTATGCCTGAATAAGGCTTAAGAAGTGCGTTTTTTTATGCCTTCTGAGCCTATTTCAGGTTTTGGAGGTTTCATGTCACAAGTTTCTCTTAGAATGAGCCTGATTAAAATGGGCTTGGCTCTATTCCTGTCCTACCTTTCGGTTGCTCTGGCACTGCCGGTGGTATCTCTCTACACAGGAAAAGAACTCGGATTTTCAAACATGTCAGGGGGAATCGCTGTCGGAATTGCATTCGTATCCACCATTTTTTCACGAAAATATGCAGGTCGTTTTGCAGACACCGTAAGCAGCAAAAGATGCACCATAATAGGTCTTGGACTTTACATGGTCTCGGCAGCTATATGTCTCCTGTCAAACATCTCTCTTTTTCCGTCATGGCTTTCCTTCGCCGTTTTGCTGGTCGGCAGACTCATACTCGGCATAGGTGAAAGTATGGCAATGGTCGGATTTTGCAGCTGGCATTTTTCAACAATAGGTCACCGGCACTCCGGCAGAATTCTGGCTGTAGTTGGAATGGCAATGTATGGTTCTTTTGCCGCCGGCGGTCCCATAGGTCTGGCACTCTATGACCGCTTTGGCTTCGACGCGGTGATGTATGCATCAATAATTCTCCCATTTCTGGGATTTATGATGCTCAGAAACAATCCGTCTGCCGCCGTGCATACATCTGCAAAGCCGCGTGAATCGTTTTTGAAGATAATATATATGATATGGAAGCATGGAACCGCAGTGTGTATGCAAGGTGTCGGTTTTGCCGTCATAGGAGCTTTTATATCATTATATTTTGCCAGCATGGGATGGTCATATACCGGTATGGGGCTGACCTGTTTCGGTACGGGATTTGTACTCGTCAGGATATTCTGTTCTGGACTGCCTGATAAAATAGGCGGTGTCAAGGTTGCTTTGGTTTCTCTTTTCATCGAAACAGTAGGACAGGCTTTGCTATGGCTGGCTCCCGATGTCAGATTCGCACTGACGGGTGCGCTCTTAACAGGCATGGGTTGTTCAATGGTATTTCCGTCCATGGGTGTTGAAGCGATAAAACGTGTTCCGTCACATCTGCGCGCAACTGCTCTCGGGGGATTTGCTGCATTTCAGGATATCGCATATGCTTTTTCTGCACCTCTGGCGGGAGTTTTTGCGGACAGTTTCGGGTACAGGTCTGTATTTATGCTCGGAACAGCTGCAGCCGTACTTGGAATTCTGACAATTTTTTCTATCAGCACAGAAAATCAATAAAAAATCGCAGCGGGGCTTTTTTTCTCAAAGCCCCGTTTATCAATGCTTTCACGGACATAAAAAAGCACAAATCACACTTTTGATTATACTCTGACATTCACTTAACAAATATTTTACAAGTTCATAGTAAATCTAACCCCAGCAGAATGTGATTATCCAAAATGACAGGAGGATAAAATGAAAAAACTGTTCACGCTTGTGCTTTCCATCATGGCACTCGCAGGTCTCACCGTTACTGCTCACGCAAGAGAGCAAATCAGAATCGTTGGTTCAAGTACAGTGTACCCCTTCTCTTCTTATGTTGCTGAAGAATTCGGTGCAACCAGCAAATTCCAGACTCCCATCATCGAGTCTACAGGTTCAGGCGGCGGTCACAAACTGTTCGCAGCAGGTTCAGACCTCAACACTCCGGACATCACTAACTCTTCCAGAAGAATGAAAGACAGTGAGTTCAACAAAAACATGGAAGTCGGTAACAAAGAAATCTCTGAAATTGTAATAGGTTTCGACGGTATCGCAATAGCTTTCAACAAAAAGAACCCTCCCATGTCTGTTTCTAAAAAGGATCTTTTCCTTGCAGTAGCAGCAGAAGTTCCCGTTGACGGCAAACTCGTTGCAAACCCCTACAAAACATGGAGAGACGTTAACGCTTCTCTGCCTAACAAAAAAATAGTTATCTATGGTCCCCCCACCTCTTCAGGTACAAGAGACGCGTTTGAAGAAATGGTAATGGGTCACGTTTCCGAAAAAATGGATGAGTACGGCAAAAAAGCCTACACAAAAATCCGTCAGGACGGAGGCTATATCCCCGCCGGTGAAAACGACAACCTTATCGTTCAGAAACTTGCAAAAGACCCCGAAGCAATGGGTATCTTCGGTTACTCTTTCCTTGAAGAGAACACCGACAAACTGCAAGGCGCAACTGTTGACGGTTTCGCACCCACACCTGCTAACATTTCTACAGGTAAATACCCGATATCACGCTCACTTTACTTCTATGTAAAACAGAGCCACATGGGCAAAATACCCGGAATCACTGAATATGTTAATCTTTTCCTCAGCGAAAAAATGATCGGCGACAAAGGTCTTCTGAAAAGAATCGGTCTTATCCCGCTCCCCAAAGCTGAAAGAGATGCTCAGAGAGCAAAATGGGCCAAAAAAACGGCTCTCACTCTTAACGACCTTAAGTAATCTACGGTTCTTTGACAATACACGGTCTGCCGTCAATGGGCGGCAGACCCCTTTAAATACTGTTTGGAGTTTCAGATGCTCAAAGTTCTATTATACTTTCTCATCGGTGTTCTTCCCCTCTGCTATGCCGCATTCTACATAGGACGTAAAAAAGCCAGAACGGGCGAACTCGAATCAGGAGAAAGATTTCACTCCAGACCCGCACACTACGGCTGGTACAGCGTCATATGGATGGCTGTTCCATCGCTTGCAGTTTCATTCATCTTTACAATACTCGGCTCGTCCAAGATATTTAAAGTCCCTTTCACAATGCACATAACAACAATCCTGCTTGTTGCGGCACTGGGTCTCTGGTATGCCCAGAAAAAAATAACCCAAAACCTCAAAGCAAGGAATTTTATCGAGAAGACAATCAAGGTGATGCTGATAACTGCTTCCCTTGTTTCAATATTAACAACAATAGGTATAGTGTTCTCCATCCTGTTTGAATCAATGAAGTTCTTTTCACAGGTAAACTTTTTCAGCTTCATAACAGGAACGGAATGGGATCCTGACACGGCTTTCCTTGCAGGTGCAGGAAGAGACGCTTCAAACGCAGCACAGGCGCAGTTCGGTTCCGTACCGATATTCGCCGGCACGTTCATGATAACAACGATAGCCCTTCTTGTGGCTGTTCCCGTGGGACTTTTCTCCGCAATATTCATGAGCGAATACGCTTCCAACAGGATACGCAGCTGGGTTAAACCCATCCTTGAGATACTGGCGGGTATCCCCACTGTCGTATACGGCTTCTTTGCCGCTATTACAGTCAGCCCGCTGGTTGTTAAGCTGGCAGAAAGCGTCGGTTTACAGGCAGACTACACAAACGCACTCAGCCCCGGCATTGTTATGGGTATCATGATAATTCCGTTCGTGTCATCCCTTTCCGACGACGTAATAAACGCGATTCCGCAAAACATGCGCGAAGGCTCACTGGCTCTGGGCATGACCCGCTCGGAGACCATGAAACACGTTCTTCTTCCGGCGGCAATGCCCGGTATAGTTTCCGCAGTTCTGCTTGCCCTCTCCCGCGCCATAGGCGAAACAATGATCGTTGTTATGGCGGCAGGTCTCCAGCCCAGACTTTCATGGAACCCGCTGGACGGTATGACAACAGTTACGGTTCGTATCGTCGATGCGCTTACAGGTGACCAGTCGTTTGACAGCCTTGAAACCCTTTCAGCTTTCGGTCTGGGTTTTGTACTGCTGGTGATCACGCTGATGCTCAACATAGTTTCCCGCATCGTTATCAGAAAGTTCCGCAAACAATACGTATAATCGGGAAATAAGATGGACAAAGAAACAAGACGACTTAAAAGGATAAAGAGAAGATACAGAGGCGAGATATCCTTCCGCCTGCTGTCGGTATCGGCAATAGTGCTGGCGGCATCGTTTCTGGTGTTCTTCCTTTCGGATATGATCCGCACAGGCTACACAGCCTTTGAACAGACAGTTGTTCAGACAGAAATAACATACGACGCAGACACTGTGGAAATACCTCAGCTTGCGGTCTCTGAAGAGATGAGCGATCTGGTCAGCCGCGGTTTCCTCCGTCTTATCCCACAGATGGTTGAAGAAAACCCTAAGCTGATGAACACCACTCAGACACAGTGGGTTCTTGCTGAGGCTGAAGTTGACCAGTATATGAAAGGCAAACCAAATAAGCTTTCCGAAGACGAAATGGCACACATCGACGGTCTGAAGAAAACCGGAAAGGTCAAGCTGGTATTTAACAAATGGTTTTTCAGCAACGGCGACTCGAAACTGCCTGAAATGGCGGGACTCCTGTCCGCTATAATCGGTACGATATACGTCCTTATCCTTACGATGATGTTCTCCGTTCCCATAGGCGTCATGACAGCCATCTATCTTGAAGAGTTTGCACCCGACAACTGGTTCACACGCATCATAGAAGTCAACATTAACAACCTCGCCGCCATACCTTCGATCATCTTCGGTCTTCTTGGTCTGGCGATATTCATAAACCTGTTCGGTGTACCCCGCTCTTCCGCTCTGGCAGGCGGTCTCACCCTTTCGCTTATGTCTCTTCCCGTTATCATCATAAGCACAAGAGCGGCTCTCTCATCCGTTCCAGACACTATACGTCAGGCGGCACAGGGCGTCGGCGCATCCCCGTGGCAGGTGGTCTGGCACCACATACTGCCTTTGAGCTTGCCCGGAATCATGACCGGTACTATTATCAGTATGGCGCATGCCATCGGTGAAACAGCCCCCCTGCTGATTGTCGGTATGCTTGCATATATACCCACAGCCCCGTCAGGTATCACTCAGGCGGCGACAGTGCTTCCGGCGCAGATATACACATGGTCAGGCGACTCTCTGCGCGCATATACGGAAAGAACGGCTCTGGGCATCATAGTGCTCCTCTCTGTTCTGCTGCTGCTCAACGCGGTGGCTGTAGTTTTAAGAAATAAATACGAACGAAAATGGTAATATACACCCACACAGCATCAGGAGTTTAAAGATAATGGAAAACAACATTAAAATGAAGTCTGACAACCTGAACTTCTACTACGGAAATTTTAAAGCATTAAAGGATATAAACCTCACCTTTCCCGAAAGGAAAGTAACGGCTCTGATAGGTCCTTCCGGCTGCGGTAAATCAACCTACCTCAGATGCTTCAACAGGATGAACGACCTCATTAAAGGTATAAGAGTTGAAGGCGGAATATATCTCGACGAACAGGAAATACACGATTCAAAACTTGATGTTGTGGAACTGCGCAGACGTGTGGGTATGGTCTTCCAGAAGCCGAACCCCTTCCCTAAGACAATTTATGAGAACATTGCATATGCGCCCAGAATACACGGTCTCGTTTCAAAAGGAAGCGAGATGGACGACCTTGTCGAGGGTTCTTTGAAAAAAGCAGGTCTCTGGGAAGAGGTTAAAGACAGACTTAAATCTCAGGCAACAGCACTTTCAGGCGGTCAGCAGCAGCGTCTCTGCATAGCACGCGCGCTTGCCATGGAACCGGAGGTTCTTCTCATGGACGAACCGGCATCGGCTCTCGACCCCATCGCAACACAAAAGATAGAGGAACTTATATACGAGCTTAAGGAAAGGCTCACAGTCATAATCGTTACCCACAACATGCAGCAGGCGGCAAGAGTCTCCGACTACACAGCGTTCTTTTACATGGGAGAGCTTATTGAAGTCGGCGACACAAGCACCATCTTCACCAACCCCACCGTCAAAAAAACAGAGGACTATATAACCGGAAGATTCGGTTAATACCCTTACCTCATATACTACCCTTTCGGGCGGTCTGAAATGACCGCCTTTTTTTGTCATGAATTCGTCAAGTATTTGCAAAGTATTCTTAATATTGCATAAATTCACAATCTATTGATTGACTGATCATCCTCTCCGTCATAAAATTCGATAAAACAGATATTAAATTATTATTGATCAAAAATTTACGGCGGTGAAAATATGACTTTCAATGTCAAAAACATGAGAATAAAGACCAAAACTCTGATACTGTTCTCCATATGTATCCTTTTCAGTATCGTGATAACGGGATATTCTGTCATAAGCACAATTGAAAATCATCTTTTCAAACAGATAGAAGTTCTTCTGTCTTTTCAGGCAAACTCCATTAAAGAACGTTTGAAAGGTTTTGACGAACTTTCGGCAAAACTGGCGGAGTCCAATAAGGGCGATGTGAACATGATACTGGAAAACGAACTGACATCAATGAACGACACCGCAGAAAGGATATCAGGCGCGTATACTATAGCAGGCGAGGATTTTGAGTCTGTTAAATTCCGCATAATGGACATAATAGACAAGAAACGTATCGGTAAATCAGGCTTTGCGTTCGCCATAGATACTGACGGCTTTATGACCGTCATGCCAAATATGAAAATAGAGAACGAAGACACTCTTTTAGGACTTCTGAAAGATAAAAAAGACATAACCGTCCTTAATACTAAAATGGGTGAAAAACTATACACCAGATGCCGTTTCAGCGATAAATATCAATGGCTTCTCTGTGCCTTACTGCCGGAAAAAGAGGCATCATCAGGTTCCATTTACATAGACAACTACGCAAAGAAATCCTTTGAGAACATGGTGCTTACACAAAAGATAGGTAAAACAGGCTACTATTTCGTTGTGGATATGAAGGGCAAAGTTCTCATGCACCCCGACGGAAAAATGAATGGCAAAGACCTTTCAAAAGAGAGCTATGTCAAAGAGATGCTGAAAAACAAGCAGGGGTCTCTCACATACACGAAAAACGGGCAGAGACAGCTCGTCAGCTATGCGTACATTGACCCGCTGAACTGCATACTGGCAGGCGGCGCCCCCGCATCCGAACTTGTCGGCGGAGTTATCGGCGGCATAGTGTTCCGGTTCACAATCATAGCGATAATCGTCATAATAGCCGCATCGGTGTTCATGAACATCCTTTTCAAAAGCAATATCGTTAATCCCATCAACAGGCTCGGAAGTTTTCTTGAAAGACTTTCATCCGGCGACCTGACATCCAGATACGACATAAACCGCAGAGATGAAGTCGGCGAAATGGGTGAACACATCAACCACATGGCGGAAAATTTCAGTACCACACTCAAAGAGGTCAGTATTGCCGCAGGGGACGTAAGCAGGCACTCAAACGACCTTCTGCAATCAAGCAGTCAGCTGAGTGATGCAATCAAATCCCAATCCGACCGCACGGCAAAGGTTGAACGCGCAGTGCGGGAGATACTTATTTCTTTTGAAAACATATCACAGAACATAGAAAGGGTAAGCTCCGAAGTAATGCAGATAAGAAATAGTGCGGCAGAGGGACAAACAACCCTTGAAGAGACTGTATCCGGCATCAACTCACTTACGGAAACAGTTGTAACCACATCAGAAAACATGAACAGTCTTGGAAACTCATCCATTCATATCACGGAGATATTACAGGTCATCACAGATATAGCCGACCAGACGAATCTTCTGGCGCTCAACGCTGCCATAGAGGCGGCAAGAGCCGGTGAGCACGGCAGAGGTTTTGCAGTTGTTGCCGATGAAGTGCGCAAGCTTGCAGAACGCACCAGAAGCGCCACAGAGGAAATATCAGGTATGACGGATAACATCCGCAGGCAGGTTGAAACGTCTGTAAAGGATTTTGAAAAAGGGGCAAAACTGGCACAGAAGGGAGAAGAACTCATTTCAGGTCTGAAACAGGCGCTTGAGGAGATAATCAAAGGTGTTATCAGCGTTTCCGACAGCATACAGTCTATATCCGCCGCAATGGATCAGCAGAACAGATCCAGCCGGGAGATATCGGAAAACTCTGCCACTATCGCATCTTTTTCCAAAACGAACGCGGATATCGCTCAATTAAACTCATCTCAGGCAGATATTCTGAACGGACTTGCCGACAGTCTGGGACAGGCTGTGAAAAAATTCAGGTTGAATAATAACTGACAGGGGTGTAAAGTCCAGTCCTTATGATTACCTTTTTATAAGGATTTGAGGATGCAGAACAAGTTCAGAGAATATTTCGCGGACAGCTCTCTGCTGTTCATATCGCTGATATGGGGCAGCACGTTCATCATAATAAAACAGAGTGTGGAGCTTTTTGAGCCTATAACATTCGTCGGCATACGTTTTTCCATAGCTCTCGCCATAATGCTTGTGTTCTGCTGGTTTCGCCGCGAACTCTTCACTTTTGCCCTGCTTAAAGACGGTCTCAAAATAGGTTTTATCCTGTTTTTGGTATTCACATTCCAGACACTTGCGCTGAAATATGCAAAAGCAACCGAAGTCGGTTTTCTGACAGGTACCTATGTACTCTTCGTTCCCATTCTCTCCGCAATATTTCTCAAAAAACATCCGCATATCTTCTCTTGGGTGGGCGTTGTGCTTTCCACAGCGGGTATGCTCATGATAACCCTTACAGACAGCATAAGCCTCTCCACGGGTCAGCTTTTCGCGCTTATAAACGCCTTCTTCATCGGTGTTCAGATAATAATGACAGACAAGTATTCCAGAAAGCACGACGCAATGCTCCTTACAACAGTTGAAGTGGGCGTTGTCGCCGTCATGTCTCTTCTTTATGCCGCGGCGTTTGAAAATCCCGATATGGGTGCTCTGAAACACCCTTTCGTAATGTATTCCCTGCTCTTTAACGCCACCATAGCAACAGTTTTCTGCTTTTTCGTGCAGATGGCAATGCAGAAGCACACCACCCCCACAAAGGCGGCGATAATGTTTACAATGGAACCCATATCATCGGCTTTTTTCAGCTTTTTCATAGGCGGTGAAGTGCTTATGGCAAAACAGTATATGGGAGCTGCATTGATCGTTCTGGCTATTACGGCGGCAGAAGCGGGAACCCTGCTGCGTCTCAAAAAAATTAAGACTTGATATTTTCATAATTACACACATCTTTTCGATAAGATGTATGAACAATATGAAAAACTAATCAACAGTTTAAATAATCGTATTCTGCGGATTTCATTCCTTATCTTCGTTCTGATAACTCTTGCTTTGGCAATTGTTCTCACAGCAATTGCTTTAGGAGCACAGTCATACACTCTTGACAGTTTGAAAAAGAATGAGTTAACAGCGGTCAATTACCAGACTGATATAATAAAACACGCCATAACAGAGATTTCCGAGGACGTTTTGCTGATTTCACAGAATGACGCTCTGAAAAGATATCTCGCCACCGGAAACGAAATCTATGCAGACGAGTTCGCGTCCGACCTGGTGACTATTTCCAAAATAAGAACAAACTATGATCAATTGAGATACATTGACGAAAAAGGTATGGAGCGCATACGCGTCAATTATCAATTCGGTGAACCATATATAGTGGCAAAGAACAGCCTTCAAAATAAAGACAGCAGATATTATTTCAACAACACGATGAACAAATCCGGAAAAACAATATATATCTCGCCAATAGATCTGAACATTGAGAACGGTATTCTGGAAATACCCATGAAACCCATGATACGTTTCGGTATAAAACTTTATTCTGACAATAAGGAAAAAGGCATATTCATAGCAAACTATACGGCGGGCGACCTCTTAAACAGATTAAAAAAAACTGTCAATTCTATTAATGGCGAAATAAATATCCTGAACAACAATGGCTACTGGCTTTTAAGCAGCAAAGATGGGAATGAGTGGGGATTTATGCTCGACGACAGAGCGTCAAGAAAGTTCCAGAACGATTTTCCGGAAGAATGGGACGCAATAACCTATAAAGGCTCAGGACAGACCCAAACCAAAAACGGTATTTTCACCTTTAATACAGTATATCTTTTCGAGAACGGCTCTGTTTCTGAAAATGTTCTGAACAATGAAAAAAACGTGGAAGTCTGGCGTCTGATACAGCGTATACCGCCCGACAAGATCAAAAAATATCAGAATGAACAGAACACTGTAATAATCTACATACTGGCTGCGGCTCTTCTGCTTTCATTCATTCCCGCATGGATTGCCGCCGAATATTCGGGAAGGAAAAAGCTGGGACGTACCGCTAAACATCTTGTCAAAAACTATGACCCGGTAACACGGATGCCAAGCAGGGTTCTTTTCTTCAAGGATCTGAGCGATAAAGTAAATTTTGTATCAAAATCACACGAAGCACTGGGGCTTCTGCTCTTTGAACTTACAAACCTGAATGAGCTGCTTCAAAAATGCGGTACAGAGGCAACAGAACACGTTCTTGTGAACGTAGCGGAAATACTGGACAGTTCAACCGACAAGAACGTTTCCGCCTATTCAATAGGCAACGGAAGGTTTGCCATGATAGCTGGTGAATCCATGACCAGACAGGAACTTGATAAGCTTAAACAGTCTGTTCTATTAAAACTCCATGAGATAAAACCTGAAAATATAAACTCATTCACGATCAAATTTGCGGTCGGTTCATGCCTCTACCCCGAAGATGCATATGAGCACTTTGCCATATACAGTTTCGCAGAACAATCCCTCCAAAAATCTGCAAAATAGTTCATATCTCCCATTTTATACTCCGTATTACTATTTTTTAGCCTTTATAAAAGCGGATATCAGCGTTTGTTCTGTCAAAAAGTGCCCTGAAAACCTTTATAATCAGCCTATGAATATATCTGTTTTTTCTCTATCTGCCCAAGTATTTAACCGGAATATTTTCATCATGCATAATGCATCTATATTATATTTTTACATGCAATAATAATTAATCTGAACTTTTTTGGGTTTTCTCTGTTTTTTTTATTGACTAAAGCAAGTAATCAGAATAATAACAGTCAAAATTCATATGATACCGCAGACCAATGAGAAGCAGTCTGCATCGGGTCAGGGAGCCTTTTTCATGGCAGAGCAAACAACTATTTCCGCGGAGCCTTCCCGATGGACAGCTTTAACGGAAAAAGCTAAGAAAGAAAGCGTTTGGGGCATCGCCTCCAGCTTTGATATTTACAACTGCAACCCGGACACAATAAGGGATGCAGAAGCCATCAAAACATTCGTAAGGGAGCTTTGCGACCTTATCGAAATGAAGCGGTTCGGTGAAACCGTTGTCGTACACTTCGGCGAAGACGAAAAAGTCGCCGGATTCTCCATGACACAGCTTATTGAAACGTCTCTGATATCAGCGCATTTTGCCAACCTGACAAATACCGTATATCTCGACGTATTCAGCTGCAAGCCTTACGACCCGGCTCTGGTAGAAAATTTCTCAATGAAATTCTTCGGCGGAGAACGTTGTAACGTAAACGTCAATCTCAGGTATTAAATGTTAAACATCAGTATCCATACTGACCCTGCGGAGTGTCGCAGGCTGTGGGAAGCACACATTCCTCAGAAGGTCGTTTTCGACCTTTGGGATGTGAGAGAGGCTTTCCACAGAACCTTTGCGCGTGAACTCTGCTTTGTAACCGCAGAAAAAGACGGCGAATTCGTCGGTCTTCTGCCGCTCTGTAAAATAACCGAAACGGGTACTTTAGGTTTTTTCCCCGGCGAGGCATGGCACGGCAAAACGTGGCTGGAGCAAAACCGTCTTTTTGCAGACAGCAGGGCAACCCTTGACGCCATGATAGCCTTTGCCGCAGACAGCACAGGATTGAAATATCATATCCGCTATCTTCTGCCAGACGGCGAACTTCAAACGGACATAGAGGACGAAACCGGATATCTGTTCACTCCGTCCCGCTACGGATGCCGTATGGACGGTTATTACGCCTCATTCACAGGCAGAACGGCAAAGAAGATGAAAAAAGAATCCTCGGTCTATGAAAAATCCATCACGGTGATCTATGACAGACCGGAGGATTTTGAATTGCTGATAAAGATGAACACCGACCGTTTCGGCGGTGATTCATACTTTTCGGATAAAAGATTCGCGAACGGCTTCAGAAACCTGATATCGTACCTTAATGAAAATAAAATGCTCCGCGTCACCTCCGTTCTGATAGACGGCGAATATGCCGCCATAGACGCAGGGAGCATCTTTAAAAACGTATACACACTGCTTGCAGGCGGCACAAACACAAAATTTCCCGGTATAGCCAAATTCATAAACACACTGCATCTGGATTATTCATGCAGAATGGGCTTCGACCATGCGGATTTCCTCTGCGGGAATTTTTCATGGAAATCAATGTTCCACCTTGAGCCGCGTCCGCTTTACAAGATATCAAACACGGAAGAATCCGTGTTCGAGGTCTGTCATGCCTGATAACCGCGTTCTGGTTGTCGGTTCAACACCAGATTACAACGAGATTATATACACCAGATACGGCGGCGAAGCACTTTTTCTGACAGACAAAGGACAAAGCGCAGAGTGGCGCGGTTTCAAACCGCCGAAAAAGGACGAGTGCCTTTACGATCTGTCAGATCATGAAGGTGCAATAAAGACGATTCTGAACCATGCTGAAGAGTATGGCATAAACATAAACGGCATAACCTGCTTCGACTGCGAAGCTCTGGCTCTGGCTGCAAAGATCGCGGAAAAACTTGAGTTACCCTTCCCGCCTCTCCCAGCCATAGAAAACGCCCGTTCAAAGGCGGGTTCACACCTGCTCTGGCAGAAGAAAAAAGTACCCTGCCCGAAAACTATAAATCTGTTTTCGCCGGAAAACCTTGAAAAAGCCGCACAAACAGCCGTGTTTCCCTGCGTCATAAAACCGGCAACAGGAAGCGGGAGCGAGCTTGTCTTCCGCGTGGATTCCATAGAGGACACAGCCGACAAATACCTTTACATCACAGACAGGCTGGCGGCACATGAAAACCGCAGGATGTACCCTGTTTTGGGCTGCACACTGGAACAGTTCATTGACGGCGACGAATTCAGTTGTGACTGGGTTATGACCGACGGGAAAGCAGAGATAATACGCATAGCCGAAAAGGTGCGCAGGGACGATCTGTCCTTCGGCACAGCGTCAGCGTATATTGTTCCTCCGTCAAAGCCTGTGGACACCGAAAAACTCAAAAATATACTTATCAGCGGCGCGAAGGCGCTGGGGTTCAGCAATATGATCGCCATGACTGATTTCATGGTGATGAACGGTCGGATATATCTGATAGAAATGACCCCGCGGTTCGGTGGCGACAGCCTGCCCGATACTGTTATGGCATCTGCCGGATTTGACACTTTCCGCGCGGCGCTGGACTACGCCCTGACAGGTGAAGTCTGTATCCCCTCCCTCTGGCTTCCTGCCGTGTCCGTGCGTATCATTGCCGAACAGAGCGGCATATTCAGGAAAGCTTCGGTAATGCACGACCATAGGATTATCTCCGTACACGTTGAAAGAGAAGCCGGACACCGCATAATTCTGCCGCCCGAAAACTATTTCTCACGACTGATAGGTCACGTCGTATTCCGCCCCGACGAGGGAACCGACGTACATAAACAGATAGAAGATATCCGATCAAAAATAACAGTGGAATACTCCTGATGTATACTTACGAACATGATGAAGCGGTACGAAAACTTCTGAACAGACGCACACCTGTTCTTCCTGACAAAATGGTAAAAAAATGCGTCCGCAGGATGCACAAGATGGCGGATATATTCCATGAGGCGCGTGATAAATTCGGTTCACCGCTTTATTTTCTGGATGTCCCGTCGCTTAACGAACGAGCAGAACGTTTTTTGAGCGTCTTTTCAGAAGCTTTCGGCGATTTTACGCCTTTTTTCGCCATGAAAAGCTGTAACCATGCTTATATTATCAAAACTCTTGCAGAACTTGGATTCGGCATCGACGTTTCAAGCGGAGCCGAATTGGAGACTGCGCTTTCATGCGGAGCTGAAAAAATAGTTTTCAGCGGTCCCGCAAAAACAATTACGGAACTTGAGCTTGCTGTCAGACACAGTGACAGGGTGACCATCCTCTGCGACAGTTTCACGGAGCTGAATAAACTCACAGTAATAGGCAAACCGATACGAATCGGTGTCCGCCTTACCACTGAAAATAACTATCTGTGGCGCAAATTCGGAATACAGCCGGACGAACTTAAGCAGTTCATTGCAATGGCGGAAAAAAGCTGCGTTACTTTTTGCGGGATACAGTTTCACTCAAGCTGGAACCTTAATCCGGAAAACCACGTTGAGCTGATAAGAAACCTCGGCAAGACGATACAAAACCTTTCGGCAGACCATAAGAAACAGATTGAATTCATAGACATAGGCGGCGGTTTCTGGCCGGAGGAAGGCGAATGGATGCTTGCAGACACGGCAGAGGAGATGAAGCTTAACAAACAGCTTCTCAATCAGCCCTGTGATCCGCTGGATCACCGATATCTGCCTTCAACCGATATCGGCACGTACGCTGACGCGCTTTCTGCGGCATTTAACGAACATATCCTTCCCTATGTAAGATGCGGAATATTTGCCGAACCCGGGCGGTTTGTTGCTCACGGAGCAATACACATGCTCCTCACAGTTGAAGACATCAAACAGCCGGACATAGCCATTACAGACGGCGCAACAAATATGCTGGGCTGGGAGCGCTATGAAATGGATTATTTCCCTGTGGTCAACGTTTCACAGATATCAGAGACTGAACACCGGATGATGGTTCTCGGTTCCCTCTGCACCCCGCACGACGTATGGGGATTCGCATACCACGGTGGCGGCATGTCAGTCGGCGACCTGCTTATCATCCCCGATCAGGGGGCTTACACATACAGTCTGCGCCAGAATTTTATCAAAGAAGTACCGGAGAGTGTGGTTTTTTCGGGGATAAATTGTGAATTGGTAAGTTGCACTTCAACTTCACAAAAACATGGATAAAATCTCCTTAGAACAAACAAGAGGAGTTCTTATGAAAAAATTTATCTCCATTCTGACCTTAATGTCATTTATCAGCTTATTCACCGCATACGCATACGCTGACATTAACCTTAATGTAAACGTTGACATCCCTCCGAAAAGTGACATTCCAAAGGACAAACCTGAAAAACCTTATGACAAAAAAGCTATGAAAAATGGCGATAATAAGCCTATGCCGCCGCATAACAATGACAAAGATATGAAAATGGACGTTAAAAAAGGAAAACCTGCACAACCGCCCGTTAATAAAGGCAAAGAGCCGAAGAAAGACGTCCGCAAAGGCGACCCTAAAGACAAACAGCCTATGGAAAAAGGGAAAGAACCGAAAAAAAGTGACCATAACGGTAAACCCGGTGAACCGCCGTTTGAGCAGAATAAATAATAAACAACAGCGCCGCGCTTTATGTGCGGCGTCAGGTTGTTGACAAACTTAATTTTGATGAAATCCAATGAGACTGCTTCGTCGCAATGCTCCCTGCATAGACGGTTTTTTGTCTTCGCGAGGAGCGCGTGCGACGACGCGATCTCGCATTTTCCTGACTTTGTCATCCGTCTGAACCCGCCTTTCAGCGGCGTTTTTATTTCAGCATTGCATCTAAAATTGTTTTCGACTGTCCGACAACGTATTCCGAACCGAAAACGGAAAGATGGTCGTCATCGGCATAAAGCGACCGTCCGCCTTCTGTGAGTCTGCACTCACCGTCTATACACAGAATATCCTGAACATTGACCACTCTGACATTTGTCTTCTGTTTCACCTTTTTAAGAATCTGAAATACATGTTCATTGCGTTCCTGATAGTGGCTGTACGGAAGTTTAGAATTCACAAAAGACGTCAGCGCCGGAAAAACATGTCTGAAATATTCTATCTTGCCCATCTCCGAAGGAACGTCGTAAGGCACTTCCGGCACATCCATAACAAAATATACGTTCTTGCCGGCACGTTCCAGTGAACCCACTGTGCGCACAAGGCTCTCTTCAAACACCTTGAGGTTGTTGTTTTCTATGACGTCTTTGGTTATTCCGTCGTCCAGTCTCATTTCGGAACCGGCATCGTTGCCGAGGGAAGGTTTTCCCGAATAAACTTCCCATCTGCCCACAAGAAACACGTTTTTGATGTCATTATCAGCCGCGACTTCTTTATAAATAATATCGTTGAACTGGCGGCAGTTGGTCGGAACGTCGTTTATGAGTATGCGCACAAGGCGAAGCGGCGGGCATGATGATTTTCCTGCGAAAACACCTGTTGCGCCTTTTTCAGCTGCATATTTATTCATCCCGTCCGTAAGTGAAAGCGCATGGGAATCGCCCCATACGATGAAAGTCGGCTTTCCTTTTTTGTCCCCCATACGGCAGAGATTGTCGATTTTTGCTTTCATAGGATCGCGGTAATAGCAGTCTGTGTTTCTGTACGTACTTCCGGGCGCGTCCGTAACAACGCTGACAGACTTCGGCATCCTGAACGGCATCCCGTCGGTTTTATATATAACGGTTCCTATGGCGGTAAACAGAAGCATGACCGCCGCGGAAGATTTGAACAGCTTTGAAGAAACAGGAAATTTCCTTCTGCGTATGGGGTGTTCGACAAAGTAGTAGGAAACGGCGGCAAAAAGAAAGGTGACGGCGATGATAAACCAGTTGCTCATAAAGAACGCATCGCCTGTTATGTTGCTGTAATAGTTTCTGAAAGCTATGAAAGGCCAGTGCCAAAGATAGAGCGCGTATGAAAGCAGTCCGATAAACACCAGCGGACGGAAAGACAGTATACGCCCCAAAATGCTTTTTTCACCAGCATATATCAGAAGCGCCGCACCGACACACGGCAGAAGTGCGCTGTATCCGGGAAAAGGTGTCGCCGCATCGAACCACGCAACGGAAAGCGCTATCATGGCAGTTCCGGTAACGGACAATATGTCATTAAGCGCCCTGCTCTCTGCACGTCTGAACACGCCGAGAGAAAGCATAGCGCCAAGCATCAGCTCCCATGCACGCGTAGGCAGAAGATAAAAAGACATCTCCGGTTTGCGGTAAGTCAGAAATATGCTCAATGTCAGAGAAAAGATGAAAACCGCCGCCACGGCAAGTTTTATATTGTTACGTTTTTTGTATAACCAAAGAAGAAACAAAGGGAAAATTATATAGAACTGTTCCTCAACTCCAAGCGACCAGGTATGCAGAAGCGGTTTTGTCTCCGCCGCCGAATCAAAATAGCCGCTCTGTTTCCAGAAAAAAAAGTTGGAACTGAAAAAGACAGTTGCCGCCACGCTCTTGCCAAAGTTTCTGAAATGTTCCGGAAGCAGCAGAAAACCGGACAGGATAATTGTCACCAGCATCATGAAATAGAGCGCCGGAAAGATACGCTTTATGCGGCGGACATAAAAGTTTGAAACGGTAAAGGTACCCTCTGCCATCTCCGCAGATATGATCCCCGTTATCAGATAGCCGGATATAACAAAAAAGATGTCAACACCGACGTATCCGCCTGAAAACGCCGATATGCCTGCGTGATAAAGGATAACGGGTAAAACTGCGACGGCTCTCAGTCCGTCTACATCTTTTCTGTACTGCAACACCCACCGCCTTATAGAAATGACTGTGGATTATATTATCAAACAGGACGAAACACAAGAAAAGGGTTGCATTCAGGAAAGTATAGTGTATATACACCATTATGAAAAAGGAAAGTTCGGTATGCAACTGTGTAAACATACGCAGAGCATCACAGGCGGTAACGGAAATATACGACGGATATCTGGCAGAGAGCGGACTTAAGATCGGTCAGTTCTCAATGCTTAAGCATATTCATGCAATGTCCCCTGTGAATGTAAGCAGACTGGCGGAGAAAATGCGTCTGGACAGAACTACCCTTGTAAGAGGGCTTAAAGCTCTGGAGAATGACGGGTACATCAGCGACACATCGGAAAAAGGGACGAGAAGCAGAAGTCTGACCCTGACACCTGCAGGAGAGGAAGCTCTGGAAAAGGCGATCCCTCTTTGGGAGCTGGCTCAACAACATCTGGATAACAGCATAGGTACGGATACGCTGAAAGACCTTACTACCCTGCTTTCTAAAATTGAATCACTGACAAATTAATTTTTTTCGATAAACGTGCATATACACGTAATATGGAAAGGGAGAGCGATATGAAAGAACAACTGGTACGGCATATTAAAGACTATATTTACAACCATCCGAAAAACATTCATCCATCAACAGGAAAAAGATATTACGATGAACCGGACACATTTTTCGCGGACGCATCAGATTCTATATTTAACAAGTTCAAAGACGTTGTATCACCGGAGCATATGACGCCGAAAGAAGTGTTTGAGTTTGAATACGGTGAGGGTACATTTAAAGGCGGTTCAGTGATAGTCTCCGTCTCCGCCATACAGGAAGACATACGCGCAAGCAACAGAATACGCAAAGATATGGCTTCAAAAGAATGGGCGCTGAGCAGAGGACACGGCGACGAGATATTTTATAAGGACAGGTTCAGGGAGATAACAAAATATATACACGGTTCAGGTTACAAAGCCGTTGCACCATGGCTTTCGGATAAATTTAAAGTCATACGGACAAATACGCTGACATCCAACTGGTCGGAGCGCCACATGGCATATGCCGCAGGAGCGGGAACTTTCGGGCTAAGCGACGGGTTCATCACTGAAAAAGGGACCTGCGTAAGGATAATCTCAATTGTGACGGATATGATTCTGGAACCGGATATCCGAAAAAAACAGAGCCACACTGCCAATTGCCTGTTCATGTCGAAAGGACTTTGCGGCGTATGCATAAAAAGATGCCCCGTTAACGCCATAGACAAAAACGGACACGACAAGATGAAATGTGTCGCCTTTGTTTACAGTAAGGCATCGAAAGAATTTGCGGCAGAGGTCGGCGGGATAGAGAAAACGGGGAGCGGATGCGGGCTTTGTCAGACTAAAGTTCCGTGCGAATTCCGCAACCCCATGAATAAGCAGCTTAGAAAGAGTTCCTGAATATAGTCTTGTCAGCCTCCAGTCTTGAAAAATGGCTCTGGCTTGGTTTACTGTCCTCCGAAGGATAGCCTACGGGGAGAAATGCTACAGGTTCAACACCGGCGGGGAGAGAAAACTTCTGTTTCACCACCTGCGGGTCAAAAAAAGCGACCCACGTTGCGCCAAGCCCCAAATCCTCCGCGGCAAGCATGATGTGCGTTGTGACGATGCTCGCATCCACTTCGCCCATATCTTTTCCGTCAAATTTGCGTTTCCAGCTTACGGACGTGTCATAGCATATGAGAAAAACAAGAGGCGCATTGAAATGATATGGAGTGCTGTCTTTGACCTTTTCAAGCATCTCTACGGAATCAATGACAATAACCCTCTGCGGCTGTAAATTCGATGCTGTCGGCGCCACTCTGCCCGCCTCTGTCAAAACAGCTATTTTTTCCTCTTCAACCTTTCTCTCCTGAAACTTCCTTACGGAATAACGTTTCCTGCTCAGTTCAATAAAGTCCATAATTCTCCTCCTGATCTTTCTTTTACAATAAGATGAACGTTAAAAAGTTAAAGAATGGAATTTTTTGTAAGGTACTTACAGAACGGGAAGGCTGTTTTACGAATTACCTTGAATTAGAACGCTTAATAGCCTATAGTTTGTCTCTCAAAAATCAATTTAAGGTTTAAAAATGCTCCGTAAAAAAATCAATCATATCATTGGCGCCGCTTTTTCGGAATGCGGCTATGAAGGAAGCTTTTCCGAAGTCATCAACTGCAAACTGCCCGAACTCGGTGATTTTTCATCCGTGGGCGCTCTGCCCGCCGCAAAAATATTCAAAAAACCACCCAGAGAGATCGCGCAGGAAATAGTTAATAAACTCTCCGGCAACCCGCTGTTTGAAAACATAAGAATAGATGGTCCCGGATACATAAACGTGAAGGTGACAGGCACATTTCTCACAGACAGTCTGAAAGAGATGCTGAACTCCGACAACCTCGCCTGTACCGACAGCAACAAAGAGATGATAATCGTGGACTACGGCGGTGCAAACGTTGCAAAACCGCTCCACGTAGGTCACCTGCGCTCTGCAATCATAGGCGAATGTATAAAGCGTGTGGCAAAATTCCGCGGACACGAAGTTGTCGGCGACGTACACCTTGGCGACTGGGGATTGCAGATGGGTATGATAATCCATGAGCTTGAACTCAGACACCCCGAATTGGCGTATTTCGACATAAACGCTGAAACTTTCCCTACAGAGCCTCCCGTCACCATCGAAGATCTGGAGACCATTTACCCAACCGCCAGTAAAAAATCCAAAGAGGACGAGGAATATCTGAACGCATGCCGCAAGGCGACAACAGAACTCCACAGCGGGCGTAAAGGATACAGAGCTCTCTGGAGACACATTGTGGACGTTTCGGTTGCAGACCTTAAGTCCGACTACTCCCGTCTGCTGGTGAATTTTGACCTTTGGCTTGGCGAAAGCGACGCTCACCAGTATCTTGAAATGCTCATCGGCAGGTTCATAAAAGAAGGTTATGCGAAAGAGAGCGACGGCGCGCTGATAGTAGAGGTTGCGCAAGAGACCGACAACCACAACATACCGCCTGTTATACTGAGAAAAAGCGACGGCGCGGCACTTTATCACGCAACAGACATAGCCACCATTTACGAGCGCGTTAAAGACTATAACCCCGACACGATTCTTTATGTGGTGGACAAAAGACAGTCCCTCCACTTTGAACAGATATTCCGGTGTGTAAGAAAAACTGGACTGGTGAGTGACAAAGTAGTGCTTCAGCACGTTCCGTTCGGCACCATGAACGGCACGGACGGTAAACCGTTCAAAACACGCGAAGGCGGAACCCTCAAGCTTAAAGACCTGATAACCACCGTGACAGAAAAAGCCCTTTCAAAGCTTGTCGACGGCGGATACGGCGCATCTCTCAGCGATGATGAAAAAAAATACGTCGCAGAGTGCGTAGGATTAGCGGCGCTGAAATTCGGCGACCTGAGCAACACGTGCGCCAGAGACTATATATTCGAGCTGGACAGGTTTCTTGAGTTTGAAGGCAAGACAGGTCCTTACCTGCTATATTCGGCAGTACGCGCTAAATCCATACTTGCAAAAGCGGAAATCGGCGATATAGAGGCAACAGATATTAATGAACCGGTTTCTCCGGAAGAATTCAACCTGATGCTTGCGCTTCAGGCGTTTCCGGAAGCATGTGAGCTGTCATTTCGCAACAGAGAACCCATGGTGCTTTGCGAATACGGATACAACATAGCGTCGACATTCTCGTCCATGTACGCAAAAACAAATATTATACGGGAAACAGACCCAGAAAGAAAAAAAGCGATGCTGGCGCTTGTCAGGGCATACCTGAAGGTGATAGAGGCTGTGCTTGACCTGCTCGGTATAAAAGCTCCCGAAAGAATGTAGATAACAAAAGAGGGCTTAGAATTTCTTCTAAGCCCTCTCTTTTTATAGGCACGGCAGGGATTGAACCAGCGACCCTCGCCACGTCAAGGCGATGCTCTCCCACTGAGCTACGTGCCTGTCGGAAGTGAGATAATACATACTCACAAAAACTTTTTCAACAACTTTTTTAGCCCCAGCTAAGTTTTCCGCCGTTGAATCCTATCACTGCCAGAACCGGCACGTTCAGAAACAGCATAACATTATAGAATATGCCCTCTTCGCCATTGTTCAGCCCCGCGAAAAATTCTGCGATGCACATGAGAAGCAGAAGAAAAGAGAACGATATCTTCATCATAAAGATTTTATTTCTGGTCAGGTTATAGTTCACCCACCAGCTCACGAACCCCGAAACCATTGTCGGCACAAGAAACACCGCAGCAGTCGCGATGGCATAAAAACCAGCGGTGGAAAACGACGGATAGCCTGTGAAATAATAGATTATCTGCATTATCACCGCAAAGTTGATAAGTCCCATGGGGAAATGTATCAGCATTGGGTGCGGATGAAATATGCGGTAAAGCGCCCTTACGGTGTCCTTAAAAGTAACTTCCTGCGGCTGTTTCTTGGTTTCCTTAATGGTCTCTATTTCGCCTGCATGCGCAAAACGTTCCAGAACCTCCGCCCCATGGGGCGCAGCCTTAAGGGCTTCGGAAAGATCCATTCCGGCAAAGTGTTTTCCGGCATGCTTTCCGTTCTTCCAGAGCTTGCTGTCCGTGACATCATATATTTTTCCTTCGTTGGATACATAGCTCTTTCGACCGTCTTTTCCGTCAAAATTCTGTAGTTCCTCTTTTTTCACTTTCATCTCCGGAAAAATTTGGTTAATATCTGAATCTAGTATACATGATAAACACTTTCAAGTCTTAACTGGATAGTGTTTTTTATTGCTAAATTGATAAATAACGGTAACTATATGATAAAAATAAGAATAACCTTCGTATTAACCATATTCCTAATGTACGCTTGCTCAATAGCCGCCCCAAGTTTCACAGATACACCCGAAACTATAAACTTAAACCAGATGAACAGAAGACTCAAGGCAATGCAATACACCATACAGGCGGGTGCATTCGGTGATGTTAATAACGCTAAGCGGCTTGAGGCAAAGCTTGACGCAAACGGTCTGGATTCTTACCACTTCCTTGACAAAGACGGGCTTTACAAAGTGCGTTTCGGCAACTTCGCAGGACGTACGGAAGCAGTGGCAACCGCCAAACGTCTCCAGAGGAACGGTTATATTGACGTTTTCTACGTTGTCGCTCCCGACGAATACGAGGCGGCAAAACCTGAATACCTCGGCGACGTATCCGGTCTTCGCAAGGCAATAGTCGAAACTGCAATGCGTTACATCGGCGTACCTTACGAATGGGGCGGAGTATCCGATGCCGGATTCGACTGCAGTGGTCTCACCATGGCTGTTTACAGACTGAACGGACTTGACCTGCCCAGAGTTTCCCACCAGCAGTTTGAAGAGGGAACCTACGTCAGCAAAGACGAACTCCAGCCCGGCGACCTTGTTTTCTTCGACACAAGACGTCTCGGCAGAGTATCACACGTCGGCATATATATCGGTGACGGCAAATTCGTACACGCACCCAGCAGCGGAAAGCATGTGCGGGTTGAACGTCTCGACCTCGATTATTTCGTGAGATCATACAGAGGCGGCAGAAGCTACTTCTAGGCAAGAACCTTCATAAAGAAAGCTATCCAGAGCGGTATCGTAAACAGACTGACAAGGGTTGTTGTAAATATTGTCTGGGCGGCAGTTTCAACGTCGCCGCCGAAATATTTGACGATAACAATACTCAGCATCCCCGCAGGCATAGACGCCTGAACGGCGGTTATCATCTTTAGCTCGTGTGAAACGGGCAGAATCATCACAGTAAAAACCATAACGGCTGGAATGACGAACATCCGCAGAAGAACCGCACCCAGAGAGACCTTCCATCCGCCTTTTTTCACCAGCGCAGACGCTGTTTCGGCAAGGGTTGCACCGCTGACAAACAGACCTATCGGTATCGCGGCAGCAACTATAGGGTGTATCGCGGTCTTAAGCCACTGCGGCATTACGGATGCTCCGAAGATAAAATTCACAGCCAGTGACGCAAAAATAGCTATCAGAGGCGGATTTTTCAGAAGTGCTTTCATATTTTTTATGGAGAAACCGGTGAGCATTCCGATACCGACTGACCAGTAAGCAGTATCAATCCCTATGTTATGCACCAAAAGAAGCCCCACAGCGCTCTTTCCAAGCAGAAACTCAGTGAGCGGGATAGAGATGAAACCGTAATTGTAAATTCCCACGGTAAATGCAAAAGAGACCTTTGAATCCCTGCCCTCCACACCGAAATATTTTGCAGTAAGAAGTGAAACTATATATCCGGCAACTATGCCGTAAAAAGCCACCAGCGGGGCGGAAATTACGTTACCAATGTCGTTCAGCACTTCGTTGCCCACAACATAGTTAACTATCAGCACCGGAACCAGAAAGTTAATATAGACTTTGAGAATTATTTTTTCGGGTTTGCCCCTTGTCAGCCCTATGCGGTTTGCCGCGCCGCCCAGAACAGCGAACGCCATATAAGGCAGAAGCACCGCAAAAATACCGGAATAGGTCATTGTATATCCCTGTGATAAAAAAAGCTCTCCGTCAGACTGATGACAAAGTCAGTAAAATGCGAGATCGCGTCGTCGCACGCGCTCCTCGCGAAGACAAAAAAAAGCGTCTCTGCGAGAGTTTTAACCCGAAGCAGTCCAATGTGAGCCTGTGTAAATTTAGTTTGTCAACAAGCTGGTTCTCCGTCAGGGGAGTTCAGATTGATGACAAAATCGAAAAAAGACCAGATCGCCGCGCCGCGCGAAGACGAAAAAAGCGTCTTTGCGAGGACTGAAAGGACGAAGCAATCTAATCAATATAAATTCGCCGGCAAACTGTTCTCTCCGTCAGAAAAGCCTTATCAGAATTTTTATTTAACGCAGATGCACTCTATCTCTATTAGAACGTCTTTGGGAAGCCGCGCCACCTCTACGACTGCTCTCGCCGGTCTGTGGTCACCCATAAAATCCGCGTATATTTCGTTTATGGATCCGAAATCATCCATGTTCTTTATGAATATAGTGACTTTCGCAATACTCTTTTTGCCGAAACCCGCGTCCTCAACAACCGAAAGAAGGCTTTCGATAGACCTTTTCGATTGTTCTTTGATGCCGCCTTCAACAACCTTCATTGTCTCCGGATCAAGCGGAATCTGTCCTGAAACAAAAAGCATATTGCCTGTAACTATAGACTGACTGTAAGGTCCGATGGCTGACGGCGCTCTGTCTGTCTGAAATGGCATGTTCATATTCTAAGCCCCCTTATAACTGTCCATGACATATAATATTTCTGTTCCTCTCTCAAAGACTCGAAGAACATCTCATGTTCGGTCTCGTTCTTAAAAAGGTACCGGTTAAAGGTTTCACTGCCGAAAAGTGACTGTATCTCACTGACGGATGCATCGGTTATAAGCTCTTCTGTCTTTATATTCATGAAAAGATTATGCACGGAGTTGCTGACTGTCATTGCCCATCTTGAAAGCTTATCTTTTATAGGCATCTGCGCGGCATCAGAAAGCATGGCGAGTACGTCCCTCCCCTGCGAATCATATATCTTCGGATAGACAGAAAGCACAAGCCTGCCGCCGACGTTCAGAGAACCATGCAGTGCGTATACAACGTCGTGTATCGGCTGGAACATGAACGTTCCTCCGAGTGAAATATGCGTATCAGCTCTCATGCGGCGCATTGTCTGTGCGACAGACATATCAACTTTGAGAGGTACAATTTCTTCCGGTACGCCGGACATATCGTATGTCAGCGCATACACCGCATCGTATATGTTTTTGTCATGGAGGTACTTTGCTGTAATAAAATTGTTAAATGACGATTCGCATACCTTTCCGCCGGACTTCAGAGACAGCCCGTCGAGGAGTTTATAATAAATTATCTGTAAATCTTCAGTCTGTCTTCTGTTCAAGTCATTACCTTTTTATTTACATGCTTCTGATTATCGTATATTGTTATAAGTGTTTGCGTGTGGCTAACAATATACTCTCATTTTTTAAATCGACAACTCAAATTTTACGGGGATTCTTCGGATGAATATTAACGATGTACTGGCACTTGTGGCAAATGAAAGGGATGCTGTTGAGAAAGAACTGATAGCCAATCTCGATTCAGATGTAAAGATGGTGAACGAGGTTGCGGCATATGTTTTCGAGAGCGGCGGCAAAAGACTCCGCCCCGTGTTTCTCATCCTTTCCGCCATGATGTGCGGATACAAAGGACAGCGCACGGCAACTCTGTCGGGTGTCGTTGAGTATATCCACACGGCGACCCTTCTGCACGACGACGTTATCGACGGTGCGAAATACCGCCGCGGAAAAGAGAGCGCAAACCGGATATTCGGAAACGACATAGCTGTGCTTTGCGGTGACTTCCTTTACTCCCGCGCATTCATGACTCTGGTTAAAGACGGTGACAGCCGGATCCAGATGCTTCTTGCCGTCGCCGCCAGAACAATGAGCGAAGGCGAAGTCTTCCAGCTTGTCAAAACTGCCGACGTTAAAATTAAATTTGAAGAATATCTCAAAATAATAAACTCGAAAACAGCCGTACTCTTCTCTGCATGCTGCGAAACCGGGGCAATCCTCGGAGAGCAAAACGAAGAACATCAGGCGGCAATGAAAGACTACGGAACAAAACTCGGTATCGCTTTTCAGATGGCGGACGATATACTCGACTATCTCGGCGATCCGGAGAAAACGGGTAAAAAACCCGGCACCGACCTTAACGAAGGCAAGATAACCCTGCCCGTTCTCAAACTGCTGGAAGCTTCCACAGAAGCCGAACAGAAACGTATCCGCGAAATAATCGTTGACGAAAAGGCAACTGACGAAAATCTGAACTATATACTTGGACTTATGAAGCAATACGACGTGAAAAAACGTTCCGGGGCTGTTGTCGACAAATACATAGATGCCGCAAAAGCAAATCTGAAACTCTTCCCCGCTTCGCCATACCGCGACGCTCTGGATTTCCTTGCGGACTATATGGTCTCCAGAGAAAAATAGCCATGGACGCAAAGTTTTGGCGTGCTGAAAAAGATCAGTGTGTCAGATGCGTCCTTTGCCCCCATGCATGCCTGATAGAACCGGGCGGACACGGCAAATGCCTCATAAGAAAGAACATCGACGGAGTGCTGATAGCCTCTGCATACGGAAAGGTTTCATCAGGCGCTGTTGACCCCATCGAAAAAAAACCTCTCTATCACTTTCATCCGGGTTCAAATATCCTTTCCGTGGGTTTCAACGGATGCAACATGTCTTGTCTGTTTTGCCAGAACTGGCAGATAAGCACGCAGGAAACGGCAACACAGGACACTTCCCCGATGGAGCTGCTCCACACCGCGCGCAGGTCTTTCAGCATAGGCATAGCATACACATACAACGAACCGCTTACCAATTTTGAATTCGTGCTGGACTGCGCAAAGGAATTCAGGGAATCGGGATTCAAAAACGTTATAGTCTCAAACGGCATGATAAACCCTGAACCGCTGAGCGAACTGATTCCGTACATTGATGCCGCGAACATTGACCTGAAAGGATTCACCGAAGACTATTACCGTGAACACGGCGGAAATCTGAATGCCGTGAAACATACGATAGAGGCACTTTTCAAAGGCGGCGTGCATGTCGAGCTTACCAATCTTCTTATTCCGCAGAAAAACGGAAACGAAGCAGATTTTGAGAACATGTGCAGGTTCATATCAGGATTGAGCAGGGATATCCCTTTGCATATATCAGGATATTTCCCGCAGTATAAATATGACTTTCCGCCAACGTCAAACAATGCATTGACCGATTTTGCAAAAAAGGCTAAAAATTATCTTAACTACATATATATAGGCAACAAAGCCGGATGCGGATTCACCGATACGACATGTCCCGAATGCGGACAGCTGCTCATCAAACGCAGCGGCTTCAAAACCCAGTGCCTCACGGATGAAAATAAATGCCCAAACTGCTCGCAAGGATTTTATGCTGTTTTCTGATATTCGCTCTTTACGGATGTAAAGAATCCTATAAGACCGAGCAATTCTATGCGATGGGTACATTCGTTTCCATAACGGTTCCGGAAGATGACGCCGACGTTATTGTCGACGCGCGAAGCAAGATAACGGCTCTTGAAGCAGCCGTTAAAGTAGATACCGAAAAATTCAACAAAAATCCCAGATACAAACCAAGGCTTGCCATTTCGGAACTCATCAGCAGAGGAAAAGCATACGAGCTTATCACCGATGGCAGGTTCAGCATATATTCGGCAACGGTGTCAAAACTATACGGATTTCCGGAAGGCGCATACAGAGTGCCGGAACAGGCTGAGATTGACATGGCACTTGACAACATCAGCCGCGGAACTAACATAACGATGGATCTGGGCGCATATGCAAAAGGATGGATAGTTGACGAGGCGATAAACGAAATAAGGGATGCCGGTGTTAAGACAGCTATGGTGAACGCAGGGGGCGACCTTTTTGCACTGGGCAAACGACCCGACAGAGACTGGCGCATTGCCATACAGGATCCCAAGAACAACAGAGACTATATCTCCATAATAAATCTAGAGAATATGGCTGTGGCAACCAGCGGCGACTATGAAAGATTTTTCAAGGCGCAGGACGGCAGAACCATATTCCACATTTTTGACGCGACAACAGGGCAAAATCCTGAATATTACCATAGCGTAAGCGTTATTGCCCCCACAACGGAGGAAGCGGACGGGCTTTCAACTGCATTTTTTCTTATCAATCCGGCGGAGGTGCGGGCGAAATGCAAAAAACTCAACACTCCAGTGCTTCTTTACACAGTAAACGGCAATATTATGAAGCTCTGCGGATGGGAAAAATTTGAAAAAAAGTAAGTTTGATCTCCTCATAATCGCAGTTCTTGCAGCCGCATCGCTCTTTTTCATGCTGGACGTGCAGTCCGGTGAAAAACGTCTTTATCTCATTGACAAAAATACGAAAGAAGAAATTAAGCTGGAGAACAGGGATATATCGCTGGACAACGGACACGTTATCATACAGGTGACGTCCGAAGGAGCAAGATTTCTGGAATCCGACTGTCCGAACAAGATATGCATCAAACAGGGATGGGTAAAAAACTGCGGCGACACAGCCGTGTGCGTGCCCAAACACCTTGCGCTTGTTATGGAGTGCAAAGAGCAGGATTATGACGCCATCTCCCAATAACCACAGCAGACTTGCCATGACAGGGCTTTTCGCGGCGTTCACGGTTGCGCTGGGCGTACTGGAATCGTTTATCGCTCTGCCTGTTCCAGGTGTACGCATCGGGCTTTCAAACGTAGGAATAATGCTCTGTCTCTATCTGATAGACTTTCCCGCAGCTATGTACGTCGCCGTAACCAAATCAATTCTGGTTCCGCTTCTCACGGGGAATCTGATAGTTAAGATGTCCATCGCCCTGCCCTCCACTCTGGCGGCAACAGCGGTTATGGGTCTTGCCGTGCTTTTAATGCGCAGATTCACCACTCCGCTTTCCGTAGGCGCTCTGGGGGCTGTTGCGCACATATGCACCCAGTTCTTTGTGGTAAAAAATCTTTACATAAAGGCGGATGCGATTTATAACCTATTACCTTATTTTTGCTTTTTCTCCGTGCTGACAGGTGTTCTGACAGGATACATCACGCGGATAATAATAAACAACATTCGAGAGGATCAAAGGTGCATCTCATGTTTCAAAAAATAATTCTCGCAAGCGGCTCGCCCAGACGAAGAGAGCTTATGACAAGGCTCGGTATCAATTTTCAGTACGTAACTTCCACAGCGAAAGAGGATATGAACCCCGAAATACCCGTGGGTGAACTCACGATAAAAAACGCGGCTATGAAGGGATACGACGTTGCAAACATATACGACGAAGCATTCATCATCGCAGCAGACACAATAGTTTCATGCGAAGGGCGTATCTTCGGCAAACCCAAATGCGAAGACGACATATACGACGCACTGCGTTTTCTATGCGGGAAAAAACATCAGGTGACCACAGGTGTCGCCATCATAAACAAACGCGCCGGAGTCTGTGAAAGATTCTACCGCACAACGGACGTTTATTTCAAAAATTACAGCGATTCCTTCATCAAATGGTACATCGCAACGGAAGAACCTATGGATAAAGCAGGTTCTTATGCAGTTCAGGGCAAAGGATGTCTCATGGTTGAAAAGGTTGACGGCTGTTATGACAATGTTGTGGGACTGCCCGTATCCGAGCTTTTTGAGAGGCTCATCAAATTCGGTGTCAGACCCGGAGGACTTAATGCCTATTAATCTGGTTCATGAAACACTCGAAACACATGCCGCCGAAAGGGGCGGCAAAAAGTATCTTACGTTCGGAAAAGAAAAATTCAGCTACAGAGAAATCAACTCAAAGGCGCAGAAACTGGCAAACCTGCTCCACACGCGCGGATTTCAGAAGGGAGACCGCATTTGCCTCATGCTTGAGAACAGCCCCGAATTTTTCATCAGTTTTTTCGGCATCCTTAAAGCCGGATGCATCTGTATTCCTATCAACACCTTTTTCATCCGCGAAGAGGTGGCATACATCATCAACGATTCCGAAGCAAAGCTTTTTATAACCTCAGCGGATTTTACAGAAGTTGCAGATGCAATATCGCAGAAATGCCCCACCCTTAAAACGGTCATGACATACGAAAACACAAAGTTCATGTCGGAAAACATTTACAAGCTCATAAACAAAATGACCGACACCAAAATGAAAATTCAGATGACTGAAGACGATCTTGCCGTTTTCGTATATTCGTCAGGTACAACCGGACACCCGAAAGGCGCCATGCTCACACATAAGAACATGGTGGCGAACGCATATGCCTGCCTTGAGCGCTTTCATGTCACATACAACGACGTTTTTCTTCTGTTTTTGCCCTCTTTCCATTCATACGCACTTATGACATGCATACTTCTCCCCACCTATGTGGGTTCATCCATAATAATCCTCGGCAGTGTGAACGATCTTAAAAAGAAATCGTTCCGCAATATCCTGCTGTTCCAGCGTCCGACGTTCTTCCTGGGCGTTCCGCAGGTATACACAGCGCTCATCAGAGCAAAAATGCCCGCATGGTTCATAAAATTCTTTTACCCCATTAAACTGCATGTCAGCGGTGGCGCTCCGCTCCCCGAAGAGACGCTGGTAAAATTCAGAGAGAAGTTCAGACACCCTATTATAGAGGGCTACGGACTCTCGGAAGCATCTCCTGTCGTCAGTGCGAACAGGCTGAACTATCAGAAACCAATGTCCGTCGGACCGGCTCTTGACGGTGTAGAGGTTAAAGTTGTGAACGAAAACGAAGTGGAACTTGCCGCCGGCGAGGTCGGCGAGCTTATCGTTAAAGGTCCCAACGTCATGAAGGGATACTGGAATATGCCCGGTCTGACCGATATGACGCTTCGCAACGGATGGCTCTTCACGGGCGACCTTGCAAAGATAGACGAGGACGGCTTCATCTATATAGTCGACCGCAAAAAAGACCTCATAATCGTAAAGGGAATCAACGTTTATCCGCGCGAGATAGAAGAACACCTGCACAAACACCCCAGTGTTGATGCTGCCGCCGTAATAGGGCTTCCCGACCGGAAAAGCGGTGAGATACCCGTTGCATACATAAAACCGAAAGCCGGAATGAACATCTCTGAAAAAGAGATAAAAGGCTATCTTCGTCAGTATCTTGCACATTTCAAAATCCCCAAGCAGGTACAGGAATGTCACGATATGCCCATGACCGCCACCGGAAAGGTTCTTAAAAGGGAGCTGAAAAGAAGAGTTCTCGGAATATGAAATATTATGATGTTCTGCTCCCCGTTCCGACGGGGGGCATTTACACCTATACCTGTGAAGCCGGGCTTTCGGCTGGACAAAGGGTAAAAGTTCCGCTGGGAAAAAGAGAGCTTTACGGGATTGTAACAGGTGAGAACATCACTCCTCTTAAAAACATAAACTACAGAGACATAACGTCAATCCCCGACGATACTCCGGTATTCGGCGAATCATATATCAAATTTATGCGCCTCATGGCAGAATATTACTGTACAGATCTGGGTGTCGTGCTGAACGGCATACTGTCTGCCGCAGTTCTTGGATCCAACCGCACCGACCCCGAAATAAAGACCTTCACACGAAAAGACATCACTCTAAATCAGCACCAGATACCGGTTTACGAATCCATTCTGCCTGAGCTTGGGAAAGGCTTTTCAGTCCATCTAGTGCATGGGGTAACGGGGAGCGGCAAGACCGAGATATTCATTGAACTCGCCAAAGAAGTCATAGCACAGGGAAAAAAGGTGATGTACCTTGTCCCTGAAATATCGCTCACTCCCCAGATGGAGGAACGGCTTTCAAAGCGTATCGGTTTCGACGTAATGTCTTATCACAGCAAAAAAACACCGAAGAAGCGGACGGACACCTTCTGGGCATTCGCAAAAGGCGGGCTTCAGATGGTGCTGGGCGCACGGAGCGCACTGTTTCTGCCGTCTGACGACATAGGGCTTATCATTGTGGATGAGGAGCATGAATCAAGCTATAAGCAGGAAGAGATGCCCCCCTATCAGCTGCGGGATATGGCAGTGCTTTACAGCAAGATACTGAATATCCCGGTGATTCTGGCGAGCGCGACACCATCCGTTGAAAGCTGGCAGAATGCCGTCAGCGGAAAATACCGCCTGCATACCATCCCATGCCGCCCCGACAGCGACATGCCCGATATTGAAATAGTGGACATGAAAAAAGTGGAACCCATTGCCGGAATCATCTCCGAAAGGCTGTACACTGAACTTTACAAAACCATAGAAAAAGGCGAACAGGCAATCCTGCTGATCAACCGCAAGGGATATTCCCATACGCTCTATTGTTACTCGTGCGGCGAAATGCTCACCTGTTCAAACTGTTCGGTCGCGCTGACCTATTACAAATCAAAGGGACTCTGCAAATGCAATTACTGCTCGCAGGAAGTGCGCAGACCAAAATGTCCGAAATGCGGAAGCGACGACATAAAAGAATACGGCGCAGGTACCGAAAAAGTTGCGGAAGCACTTGAAGACCTCTTTGAAAAGAAGGTACTGCGGCTCGACACTGAGAACGCATCGACATATAAACAGCTTTCAAAGATGCTGAAAGATTTCGAGGATGGCGAATACTCCATCATGGCGGGAACACAGCTCGTGGCGAAAGGGCTTGATTTCGGCAACGTAACCCTTGCGGGCGTAATAAACATCGACAACATGTTCGGTCTGCCGGATTTCAGAGCAAAGGAGCGGGCTTATCAGCTTCTGGTGCAGGTTGCCGGACGCGCAGGGCGTGCCGCCAAAAAAGGCAAAGTCATAATACAGACGTACGCACCGGAAACGGATGTTTTCACACACCTTAACTGCACCGACACGGGCTTTTACGAACAGGAACTTATACGCCGTAAGCTCTTCAACTACCCTCCGTTTGCAAAGATGTGCCGCGTCACGCTCTCACATACGAAAGAGGAAACTGTGAAAGAAGCCGCAATGCACGTCTACGGAATTCTGAAAAGTGCCGCCAGAGACGCGGAGATCTTCTACCCGGCGCAGGCTCCGGTTTATAAAATATCGAACCGCTACAGATACGGAATGGTAATAAAAACCAAAACCAACACAGAAATGTCCAGACTTATCAATATCGCCTCCAAAACTTTAAAGGAGAACATGAAAACCACTTTACGGATAAAGTTTGACCGCGACCCACAATTCTTCATGTAAATACTTCTCTTAACAAACTTAATTGGCAATTTACATCAAACAACCGTATTTTAATGAAACAAATATTTCATGAATAATGTCGTCTTTGCGAGCGGAGCGAAGCAATCTCATGGTGCAATCAGATCGCCGCGTCGCTGCACTCCTCGCGAAGACGGAAAGAAGTAACAAAGCGATCTTATAACGAGGTGACACATGATTGATTTTCTTAAACAGATGGCTGAAAAAGCGGATGACGGAATAATGTTTGTGGATGCCGAAGGGATAATCCGTTACTGGAACGAAGGCTGCGAAAGGATTTTTGCTTTTACGAAGAACGAGGCGGTTGGCGGCAGTCTGGATATCATCATTCCGGAAAAACACAGAGACAGACACTGGAAGGGATGGGCAAAGGTGCTTGAGACAGGAGAAACTGCATATCACGGCAAAATGCTGAAAGTTCCAGCAATAAATAAGAACGGTGAAAAGCTGATAATTGAGTTTTCTATACAGATAATTGAAGAAAACGGAATAAACGCGGGATTCACTGCGATTGTCAGGGACGTTACTTCCCGTTCCTGATATTTTTGAAGAAAGCTTTCATCATAGCGGATATCTCGTCGGCGAAAAGTCCGCCGGCGTAGGTGACCCTGTGGTTCAGCTTCTCTATGTCGAAGGTATTTGCCAGCGACACTACCCCGCCGAATTTCGGCTCTGTGGTTCCGAAAAATACGTTGCGCACACGGGCATGAATTATGGCTCCTGCGCACATGAGGCAGGGTTCAAGCGTGACGTAAAGCGAACACTCGTCAAGCCGCCAGTCGCCTGTCACCTTTGACGCATCCTCAATGGCGACTATCTCCGCATGTTTAAGCGCAGACTTGCCGGAATTTTTACGATTATATCCGCGCCCTATGACCTCACCGTTGTAGACTATAACCGCGCCGATAGGGACTTCGCCCTCCGTCTCCGCCATTTTTGCCTGTTCGATAGCCATCAGCATGAATCTTTCATCGTCGGCGGAAAAGCTCATAAATTGTCCTGCATCATGCGGATATAACCTGTGAAAACAACCGATGCCGTCTCCGCCTTCAATATCTGCTCTATTGGTTTAACCGCTTTAAAACCTTTAGCAGTGAGCGTTGCGACCTCTTCGTCTGTAAAACCGCCCTCTGGTCCCACAACAATGCACATGTCTTTTGACACAGGCGGCATACCAACCGTTTCCGCACGCTCATAAAAGACCACGTTCTCCGTACCGTCGGGAGTTATATCTGCAATGTTTATGCTGTCGCTTATAACAGGGAGCTGTTCGTTCTCAGACTGTAAAACCGCCTTCACCGCTATGTCCGTGAACCTGCCGCGTGTCTTGTCTTTCAGCTCGTTCAGACTGCGCGCGCTCACGACGGGAACTATCTCTGTGGCGCCGAGTTCGCTGTATTTCTCAACGGCGAAATCCATGTATTCGCGTTTCAGAAGGCACTGATATACTTTAAGTTTATAGTCATGGCGCTTTATATCGCGGACAATATCCGCCCGAACGGAAGCTGAGCGCTTGCCAAGCTCCGTTATGGTACATTCCGCAAACTGTTCAGCTGTCAGAACGCCCAGTGAATCGCCCTCTTTCGCACGGACAACGTTTTTCAGATAATGGAATATGTCACCCTCAAGTGAAAAGGTGCCTGATATCCGTCCTTCAAAAAAAATCCGTTTCAATCCATACACCTCTCGCTGACGAACTCGAAATCCCCCGCATCGTCGATTATCATGGCACTGAGCGCATAACCGTACACACAGCCTGTATCAAGATTTACGGAGACAAGCTCTCCCGCCTTGTTCCTGTTGACATAAGGCGTTCTCGGGTTGTGCTGGGGATCTATCTTTTTAACAGGTGTATGACCGTGAACCATGGTATACCCGAAATGCTTCTGTGTGCTTCTGTCTGTATCCCGCGACCAAATGTAAAGGTAGTCTTTGCGGTTGCTGTATTCTGTCACCCTGCCCGCTTTTCCGTTTGAGGGTCCCAGCCCTGCATGGGAGAACATGAAGTTGTTGCGCGGGTAGTCATATCCGAAATACATCTCCGCACCGAGGAAAAAGGCTCTGTAGGGCTCTAGATAAGGTATAAAATCCACATTTCTTATTGTTCCGAGAGTCAGCTTTGAATCCAGCACCTTTTTGCTGAAAGATGAAATGGTCAGCTTGCCGCCTGTGCCAAACCACGCATTAGGCGCGTATATGGCTGAGAATCCGGCGTAATCCAGCATCATATCCTCATGGTTTCCAATAAGCATGCGGAAGCGTCCCTGTCTTTGCAGCTCCATGAACATAAGCGTGACCTCAAGGCTGTGAAACCCTCTGTCAACTATATCGCCGAGCGATATATAGTTAACATCCGAATAGCGCGCCTCTACACGGTCAATGAGCCTGTCCAGAGTGCGAACACAGCCGTGGATGTCGCCGATTACCGCTGTATACGGCATCTAAGCTGTACCCCGCACCATTCCGCCTCTGTCTCTGTGCGGACTATTTCATAATCTTTTATATCAAGTTCCTTCATGAATTCTTCGTACTCCTCGGAAAGTATGCCAGAATAGACGATATATTCAGGTTTTATCTCAAGCACACTGGGGTGTATCATATTGAGTACGCTTGTAATAATGTTTGCAACCACAACGTCGGTCTTAACACCGAGGCTCTCTATTCCGCCTGTCCATGCCTGAACGTTTGACGCTCTGTTCAGCGCAATGTTTTCAAGTGTGTTGCCCAGTGCGTCTGGGTCGATGTCAAAGGCATAAACGGCTTTTGCGCCCTTTTTCGATGCGGCGATGGCAAGTATCCCGCTTCCGCATCCTGCATCCGCAACGGTCTTTCCGTCAACAACGTCCTCAAGAAGCTTCGCCGCACAGCGGGTCGTCGGGTGTGTACCCGTGCCGAACGCCATTGCGGGGTTGATGATTATTGTCTCTTTGTCAGGCTCGGCATCCAGATCGAACACATATTTCAGCGTGTCTGTCAGGTTGCCCGGCTTAATGAACTCTTTCCATTTGGTGTCCCATCCGGTTTCGTCCACTTCAACCTTCTGATACCATTCATCTTTAATAATATCTTCAAGCCCTTCGCCGTAATAGACCACAAAGCAGATGTCCTGACCTTTGAAGTCTTCTTCTATGGGATATATGCCCATATCTTCCAGTGTTGTAACGGATTCTTCCGATAATTGTTTAAATCTGTATTCGTACATAGAAAACCTTATATCATATCTTGAAAAAAGATAAAGCATGTGAGATTAAATTTATATGAAAATATCAAAAAAGATATCGTTAAAATACGGAATTTCGGTCAGAAGTGCCAAAGACTGCATACGCGAAGGTTTTGTGAGCCAAGGCGGAATAACTGTGCGCAAGGACACGGACACGACAGATGATGATTTTTTGCTTGAAATGCCAAAAAAAATCAAAACTGACCCCAAACCATATATTTTATCAGACAGCGGCGATGTCATTTTTTTTGATAAGCCCGTTTTCATGCATTCCGAACGTCACAGGATCGACGACGAAACAACAATGCAGGATATCGTTGAAAGCTGCGACGGTTCTCTGACCCTTATCTCCCGTCTGGATTATATGACAGATGGTGTTATAGCCGCAATCCGAAACGGAGTTACGATAAAAACCCAGAGCAAGCTGTATCTTGCATACGTCTGCGGCGAAATGCGCGAAACCGTCATCATTGATAATAAAATTGACGCGGATAAACGCAAAAAGGTGAAAGTCACGGAAGAACACGGAGGCAACAGAACTGTATTCACGCCCCTTCGATTCACATACGGTTTAACCCTCGTTCAGGCGGAGATGGAAAAGGCAGCAAGGCACCAGCTCAGAGCCTATCTTGCATATCTGGGACACCCTATTCTCGGCGACGTACTTTATGGCGGAGACGAACACCCGCGCATAATGCTCCACTGCAAAAGCACCACAGTAAACGGATTCAGCGCGGAATCCCGTCTGACACAGGATTTCATTCTCATAACCAAAAAATAACTATTTTCAAATTGTTTTTTTGACAGTTTGATGATAATCTAAATTTATGAAAAAGTTTTATTTATTATGCAGTTTTCTTTTAATGTTGTTTTATTTTCAAACGGACGCCATTGCTGCGGACAAGGAATTCGGTTTCTGCGGCGGACCTTCCGGCGGAACTTTCATGTATTTTGCCAACGGGATATCAAAACTGGCGGAAAAATACGATGTGAAAGTTACGGCAATTCCAACGAAAGGTTCAATAGACAACATCCGCATGCTGCAGAACAATCAGGCGAACTTTGCCATTGCCTATGCATCCGATGTAAATCTTGCCCGTCAGGGGCTTTTAAAGGGCGACAACACCAAATATGACAAAATATTGGGCGCAGGCGTGCTTTACAGCGGAAAAATACATATCATAATAAAGAAGAATTCAGGAATAAAAACCCTCGCCGACCTGAAGGGTAAAAAAATCGCCGTGGGCGAAGCGGGCACAGGAGCGGCATCCAGCGCCGAGAGAATACTTTCGCAGATGGACATCTGGGAAAGCGTTTCCAGATATTATATAGGATATCGCAAAGCGGAAAGCGCGTTTAAATCCGGCATGGTCGATGCTGTCTGGGTGTTTGCGGGAATTCCTAACAGTTCCGTATCGGAAATGCTGCTGGACAACAAAGCGACGCTTCTTGACCTGAAAAATGACATGAAAGCCATCACGGCTGTCAGCAGCAATTACAGATCGGTAAAAATACCTAAAGGAACATATAACAACTCCCCCGCCTTTGACACTGTCGAAGCGGATGCCGTTCTTCTTACAAATCGTTTCACATCGGAAAAAGATGTCAGCAAAATGATGGAAATGATCTATAACCCTTCATCAGTACGCTACATGAGCACTCAGCATCCGGCAGCAATTGAGATACATCTTGACCCTGACATGAACAGGATGATGGTTTCCCCCCACCCCGGCGCTATACGATTCTGGCGGGAAAAACGAGTTACACACTGATTTTCTGCATGTCATAGTTGACAATTTTGGTCTCATTATATATTATTATGCTATGGAAAAAATGTATAATGTTGAAGACATACTCAGAAACAACGGCTTAAGAGCTACAGCGCAAAGACTTCTCATTTGCGGAGAGATACTTGACGCCGGACATATCGACATAGACACCCTCTATGCCCGCCTTAAAAAAAAGATAGTCTCACTTTCACTTGCGACAGTTTACAAGAATATACATGCGCTCATGGAAGCAGGAATTGTTTCCGAACTCGGTCTTGAAGGCAAAAAGACCATGTATGAGCTTAAACTCAGACCCCACATTCACCATATCTGCGAAACGTGCGGAAAGGTCGAAGATCTGCATATTGAAACAGACGAAATTAAAGATAAAATAGCCTCCCTCACAGGAAGAGAGATTGCAGGATGCAAGATAACAGTGTTCGGCAAATGCTCCGACTGTAGCTGATATCTTTTTTATCCGTTTTTATATCTTATTCTCATTATTTTAAATACTGCCCATTGATTTCTATTTTGTTTTCGTCTATTATTCTGCATCATTTATGGTGGGTAATATGAGCAAGAATACCTGCATGCAAACTATAGTCCAGATTAGAAAGCTTTCACGCTTTCTGGACAAGTATTCCAAGCACCTCGACAAACAGTATCATGTTACGCTTCCCCAGATGCTGTGCCTTTACGAGATAACCAGCAAAAGCTCTATGAACCTGACGGAGCTGACAAAATCTGTCAACCTGAACAACAGCGCCCTCACAGGCATCGTTGACAGACTGGAAAGCAAAGGCTTTGTTAAACGCGTTAAAAAAGACGCGGACAGAAGAACCATTTATCTGGAAGCAACAGAAGAAGGTATTAGCTACACCGGTCAGCTCATGAAACAAATGGAAGAAGATTGCTTTTTTGACAAAGATAAGCTGACTCCCGCGGATCTTCAGAATATCCTGAACACACTTGATATCATAATCAATTCTCTGGATCCGGACATTAAAAAGATCGAGCTGGAATAGCGGAAAAAAGGTCATCCGAGGATGACCTTTTTTTGTATCCTAAAGAGTTATGGTCAGATTATTATCCGTGGGCGCGCCATCCTCTGCAAAGTCGTACATAGCGTATCCCAGCTGCTGAGTTGAAGCATCTGTGCTTGTCATCATCGCCTGAACAACCGTCTGGGAAGCTGTGCTCAAAGATGCGAAGGTTTCATCACCTTTATAGTGTGCAACGTGTATCTCCGCACCGACAGACGCATATTCAACAGGCAGTCCGTATGTCGGTCCCAGCGTTGTATAAAGCTCCAGCATACCCTGCTCGGTAAATTCCTTTTTATAGGTATCAAAGTCGGTTTTTGAAAGTATGGAGTGTATTTCATCGCTTGATATATTGAAAGTTTTTGCAGGAATATCGAGGTCTATTATTCTGTACGGGCTGGGAGCAGTGACGCCTGAACCGGTTTCGACATCATAAAGCACGCTGCTTGAAAATGAATATTTGACAACATCCTGCGCGTGGAAGTGACCTGTGAAAACGATATTCATGCCGGCGTTTGCCAGAGCCGCTCCGACAGTTGTATATTCATCCAGAACATATTCTGAAAAAAGCAGAGGTTCCGCCGCGAAATGCGCGATTATACCATGATGCATCATGCCGATCACAAGCTTGCTGTTTGCCTTTGCAATTGCAAGTTTATCCATTATCCATGTGAGAGTTTCGGCAGATATCTCACCGGACGTTTCTGGAGAGGTTTCGTTGTCGTCATATTTGCAGGAGTCGATAGCAAAAAGCCATACGTTGTCTGCGGGTTCAGCTATATAGCTGAGTGAATTGGAATCTTTAAAGATTGCTTTTGAAAAGCCGCTGTTTTTATGGATGCTTGCAAACTCTTCGGGAGTGACTGTATCAACCTGCGTAGTGGAGCTTCCGCTGAATGAAACGGCATGCGGGTTGTTTATGTCGTGGTTGCCCGGAACGACATAGGTATCTATCCCTGCATCATTGAGCTTTGCCAGAAGAGAAGCTATCTTTTCGTGGCTGACCTTTTCTCCGTCTTTTGTGAGATCACCCGAAACGAGAACGAAATCAAGATCCTCAACCTTCAGAAGCTCTTCAACCATAGCTTCCATTATCTCAGTGCTTTCAGCGAGCATCTTTCTGTCGTTTGAAAGATATTCCTCGAAAGCGGAACCTGTTGTTCCGAGCGAGGTATCGTAAACGTGGGGATCGGAAAGAACGGCGAAGCGTGCCGTTGTCTGGGTATCAGAATCGTCGGAACATCCTGTTGTAACACCCAGAGAAAGAGCCGTACCTACCACGGCTGTGGTGCGGAGAAAATTTCTTCTTGAAATAAAATACATAAAAGAGACCTCCGAATAATATTCTTCAAAGGTCTCTATAATCTATTTTCTACACAGGTCTATCATACTATTGTCCAATTTTGAACAAATATGATTATGCCGCTTAACGAAACTGCTCTATGTATCTGCAGAACTCACCGAAATCCTTCTGGCGCTTCACAGCCTCCGTACCGATAACAAATCCTCCGGTGGCATTGAGTGCTTTATCCGAGTCCTCTTTTGTGCGGATGCCGAACCCTGTGACAACCGGTTTGCCTGTCAGTTTTTTCGCAATGTCGGCTTTGTTGTTAACAGCACCCTTTTTATCGGAGCCTGTCACGCCCATAATGCTGATATAATAAACAAAAGGAGCTTTCGTATCTTTCACGGCTTCTATGTCTTCATCTCTGGAAACAGGTGTTACAAAAGGAATTATCGGAATTGAAAGTCCCTTTTCAATCATCCAGTAATGCATTCTTGCGGGGAGATCGGGAATGATAACTCCGCTTAAAATATCACCGAAATCGTCTGAAAACTTCTTCTCGCCGTAGCCGTGTATTATGTTCGCATAGGTCATAACGGTTGCTTTTATTTCAGGATATTTCTGCTTCATCCCGCGAACGTCACTCATGATGGCGTCAATATTCACGCCGTTCATCACTGCTTCATGGATTGCGGAGGCTATAACGGGACCGTCCGCCACAGGTTCACTGAAAGGGATTCCGACCTCTATAAACTCAAAACCCGCCGCCGCAACGGCGTTCAGACATTTTTTAAACTGCTCCCTGTCGGGGTAGCCGCCAACGATGTAAAAACCTCTCATACACGCCCCCTTTCAAGGATAGCCGCCATGTCCTTGTCTCCTCTTCCGGAAAGGTTTACAAGAACCTTTTTACCTTTGAACTGTTCTTTATTTTCAATTACATATGCAAGCGCATGGCTTGATTCCAGAGCAGGAATTATCCCCTCTTTGCGGGTCAGCATTTTAAATGCGTTAAGCGCTTCATCGTCCCGCACATAGCCGTATTTAACACGTCCGCTGTCGTTCAGTGCCGCGTGCGCGGGTCCTATACCGGGATAGTCAAGCCCTGCGGAGATGGAGTGAACATCCGCCACCTGAAACTGAGGTGTCTGCACCAGATAAGAAAAAGCACCGTGGAGAATACCCGGTTTACCCATACCTATCGTTCTGGCGTGTTCGCCGTCTTTGTCGGATACGCCGCCTGCCTCCACACCGAAAATTTCAACTTCAGGATTGTCTAGAAAACCCTGAAAAATACCTATCGCATTGCTTCCGCCGCCGACGCAGGCGACAACGCAGTCAGGGTCGAACCCGAGTTCCTTACATTGGGCGTTCGCCTCTATGCCTATGACAGACTGGAAGTATGCAACCATCTCAGGAAACGGATAGGGTCCAACGATACTGCCGATGATGTAATGAGTGTTCTCAACGCTCGCCACCCATTCGCGCAATGCCGCGTTGGTAGCGTCTTTCAGCGTGCGCTGCCCATCCTGAACACGAACCACTTCCGCGCCGAGAAGCTCCATCCGCTTGACGTTCGGTTCCTGTCTGCGCGCGTCCACTTCGCCCATAAACACCGTACATTCCATGCCGAACAGAGCCGCCGCAGTGGCAGTGGCAACACCATGCTGACCTGCACCCGTTTCGGCTATGACTCTGTTCTTACCCATATATTTAGTAACGAGAGCCTGACCGAGCGTATTGTTCACCTTGTGCGCACCGGTATGCATCAGGTCTTCGCGCTTAAGATAAATTTCACATCCGCACTCTCTTGAAAGGTTTTCCGCTTTATAGACCGGAGTGGGTCTTCCTGCGTATGAATGGAGAAGCGTATCCAGCTCTGATTTAAATTTATCGTCCTTTTTCAATTTGTTATACCAGAACTCCAGCTCGTCCAGAGCGGGAATCAGGGTCTCGGGTACGAACTGTCCGCCGTACTCTCCGAAAAACATCTTTTTATCCATTGTATGCCTCGAATAGATTGCTTCGCTACGCTCGCAATGACGTCTCTGCGAGGACTTTAAGGACGAAGCAGTCTCATATTTATTCTTTGTATGCATCTTCAGCATTTTTTATAAACTCAGCTATCTTATTGATATCTTTAACACTATCGGTTTCTACGCCGCTGGAAACGTCCACACCAAACGGTCTGTAACGGCGGATCACGTCGCCTACGTTCTCAGGTGTCAGTCCCCCGGCGAGAATAAGCCTGTCGCGGAACCCTGAAATCCATTCGGGATACTCGCATGTTTCGCCCCTGCCGCTGCTCTTGTCGAACAGGAAATAACGGAAAATACCCGTCGGCATCCCATGTCCGCTAAGAATATGATTTTCTGCGGTGTTCGCATCGTGCGCCTGAATATAGTCGGTTTTATACCCCCCGCACTCAGCCAGAGTGAACCCCACAACGCTTGTCTTCACCCTGCCGCAAACAGCCGCAGCAATGGCGTTTGCATTCTCCGGCGCAATATATCTTCTGCTTGTTTCGTGTGCTACAAAACCTATCATGTCGGCGCCAAGCTCAATACATTTTTCAGCAGTCGCAAGGTCCTTTATACCGCATATCTTTATCACGCTTTAAGTCCCGCCGCCATATCGGAAAATACTGCCTGCGGATCGGGCGATGACATAAGCCCCGACCCGACAAGAAAGGCATCCGCTCCAGCCGCACGCATTTTGCGGATATCATCCGCGCACTTCATGCCGCTTTCAGCCACTTTAAAGTGTTTCTTATCGAGACGGGATATTATGCCTGCCGCCTTATCCATGTCTATTTCCAGCGTTTTCAGATTGCGTGCGTTCACACCGACTATGTCCGGGTTTATGCCTGAAACAATATCGTATTCCTCTTCCTCGTGTATCTCAGTCAACACTGTCAGCCCTTTTGACTTCGCATAAAGATAGAGCCTTTCGTAATCCTCTTTTGAAAGAGCGGATGCCATCAGAAGAACCGCGTCCGCACCGAAAACGTAAGCGGAATATATCTGTTTCTCGTCGATGATGAAATCCTTGCAGAGAACAGGCAGGTCAATGCTGTTTGCCACGTCGCGCAGATACTCGAAACTGCCCTTAAAAAACTCTTTATCGGTCAGCACGCTCACAGCGCCTGCACCCATCAATTCATAGCGTTTTGCTGTCTCCACAGGGTCGGCACCGACGTTTATATCCCCAAGTGTCGGCGAAGCTTTTTTTACTTCGCAGATGAAGGGTTTCGCCATCAGGCTTGCCTTGAAATCCAACAATTTCTTTTTACGCGGAAAGAACGGAACCGTCAGATTTTTGACCTCTTTCCTCTTGTTTTCCAGTATCTTTTCAAGCACTGACATCTTATATACTCCTCAGACTTGCAAGCTTTTCAAGCACGATACCTGTCTTGATAGTCTCAAGCGCCAATCTGTAACCATCGCGAATACTATCCGTCTTTCCGAAGACAGTGAGCGCCAGACCTGCGTTCAGAGCTATCAGCTTTGAAAAATCGCCGCCATCTGCGGATATAGACTTATTAAAGAAGAAACCTGCATCCTCGTTTGTTTTCACTATCGGCATCTGGAAAGGGGTAAAGTATTCAGCAGGATTGATGTAATGCTTGATTATCCTGCCGCCGGAAACCTCGTGAACTTCTGTGGGGGCGAAAGAGGATATCTCGTCATATCCGTCCAGAGACGAATAGACAGCTACCCTGTCACGCCCCAGCATCAGAAGGCTTTCGGCAAGGATCGCCAGTTTGTCGCGCATTGCCATGCCCACTATCTGTCCGCCGACATTGGCAGGGTTCGCGAGCGGTCCGAGAAAGTTAAATATCGTGGGAACGCGCAGTTTTTTGCGTACGGCGCCTGCATATTTAAGCGCAGGGTGGTACATTGGCGCAAAAAGAAACGCGAAATTATGTTTATTGAAATAGTTCTGCATGTCAGCTTTTTCACTGTTAACAGGAACGCCCGACATCTCGAATATGTCTGCTGAACCGACAACACCGCTCACTGCACGGTTGCCGTGTTTAACCACAGGATAGCCCATTGCGGCAAGCAGAACAGCCACCGCAGATGATACGTTCATTGTGGATTTGCCGCTTCCGCCTGTTCCGCAGGTATCGTAAACCTGCATATCCGTATCAAAAGCTATCTTTTTTTCGTTCATAGCGCGTGCGGCTCCGGCTATCTCGTCCACTGTCTCGCCGCGAAGGCGCATGGAGATGAGTATTCCCGCTATCTCCGCCTCTTCAAGTTTACCGTCCATCATATCAATGAAGGCGCTGTATGTCTCTTCAAATGAAAGGCTCCCGCCCATACAGGATTTTTTTACAAGTTCCACACTCATTTTGACACCCCGCATATATTCATAAAATTTTTAGCCATAACGTCGCCATAGGCACTGAGAACCGATTCGGGATGGAACTGCACCCCGTAAAGTTTGTTCGCCTCGTCCTCCATCCCCATGCATTCACCGTCGGAAGCGGCTGTTGCAGTCATTACGCTTTCCGGAGCCGCCACCGCCAGCGAGTGATAACGAACGGCGGTAAATTCGTCGGGAATACCTGCGAACAGTCTGGATTCTCCGGTCTTTTTCATAATGTCGGTTTTGCCGTGCATAATGGTCTTCGCACTGCGTATTTCATATCCCATATGATACCCCATGGCCTGCATCCCCAGACAAACGCCCATCATAGGTATTTTGCCTGTGTACGTCTCAAGGTATTTCAGAGTTGTACCCGAGTTCGCAGGGTTTGAAGGTCCGGGGGAAAGGATGATACCCTTATAGCCGTCCGCCGCTTTGAACTCTGTGTTTTTTATGACGTCCACCTGCGCGCCCGCCAGTCTGAAAAGCGCGTACAGGTTGTATGTGAATGAATCGTAGTTATCAACCAACAGAAACATCTCTTCCCTCCGCTGCCGCTATTGTTTTGTATGCGGCAAATAATGCGCCGAGCTTGTTCTCGACCTCTTTGAACTCGTTTTCCGGAACTGAATCGTAAACTATTCCGCCGCCCGCACGAAGCACCGTCTCCTTAGGTGTCACGAATGCACTGCGGATGGTTATGCATGTGTCCATGTTGCCGCTGTATCCGAAATAGCCCACGCATCCGGCATAGAAACCGCGCTCGGATTTTTCGTACTGCTCTATAAGTTCCATCGCCCTCACCTTCGGCGCACCGGAAACGGTTCCGGCGGGGAAGCATCTCATGAACAGTTCGAGAGGATTCGCCGAATCTTCAATCTGTCCCTCAACCTCGCTTACGATGTGAATGACGTGGCTGTAAACCTCCGGTACGAATTCCTGAACAACCTTAACGCTTTCCGGCTTACAGCAGGTGTAGAGGTCGTTGCGGGCAAGATCCAGAAGCATAAGGTGTTCCGAACACTCTTTTTTGTCTGCAAGAAGAGCTTTCTTCGCCGCTTCCAAGTCCTCCATTATAGGGCTTGTGCCAGCAATGGGTTTCAGGATAGCTTTTCTGCCTGCCACCTTAAGGTGTATCTCGGGAGACGAGCCGAGCAGTACCTCTTTGCCGAACTTCAGGAAAAACATATAGGGCGAAGGGTTAATGTTGCGAAGCGCCCTGTAAAGGCTGAGGGGGTTCAGGCTGCCCTTAATGCGGTATGCGTTGCTGATAACAACCTGTATCGCCTCGCCGTCCTTTATCTCTTTTTTCACCTGCTCAACACAGCGCATGTACTCATCCTTTTCCATGTCTTTCACTATGTCGCAGTTGAGGTCGGAATCGAAGTTATCGAAATTGAAACGGTTCAGATCGCCGCTCATCTTCTGTGTGCGTTTCATCGCTTTTTCATAGGCATCTTCGCCGCCTTCTGTTTTAACGCTGACAGCGGCATAGAGTTTTGAAAGGTGGTTGTCGAACACAAAAAACTCGTCAACCTCCATGAAACCGAGAAGTTTGTTATCTTTTGAACATTTAACGGGCTTTTTAAGGATATTCATGTAGTTTATGGACTCGTAAGCGAAGAATCCTGCAAAACCGCCTGCAAAGTCACCGAATTTGCCGTCATTAAAACCTTTTTCGGCGTAAAACTGCTGTGCCATGTAATCCATGGGATTCATTGAAAACGTTTTCTTCTTTCCGCCTGATTTTTCCGTGATTGTGTCGTTTTGAAAGGTTATGACTCTTTTGGGATTGTTTCCGAAAAATGAGAAACGGGAGAATGTCTTGTCCAGATTCGCACTCTCCAGAAGGAACACATTCTCCTCGTTGGTGAAGTTGCGCAGGAGCGAAATGGGGGTGAAAGTATCGCCCATAATCTCTCTGTACACCGTGACCCTGTCATAGTCCTTTGCCAGTTGAATAAATGTTTCCCTGTCGGGGTAAACGGGCTGTCTGAGGTTCATTTTATCTCCTTAACGATTATTGACAGATAATTAATCAGACTGCCGCGTCAGCCTGTCGGCTTCCTCGCAGAGACGTCTTCGCGAGGAGTGCAACGACGCGGCGATCTCTTTTTTATAATACTGTCAGCATCTTTATATGTTTAAATTCAAAAAAAAAGACCGTGATCTTTTCAGAACACGGCCCTGTATGGCAACAAAAAAGCCGTGCGGTTTTCACCGCACGGCTGTTATACACAAACTCATGGCGAAAACCTACTTATTCAGAAGATGAACGCCACCACCAATTTTTAACGTTTGTTTTAGCTGCAAATATATTCATGTGCGTATAATGCATAAAGTTTATCACTTAGTCAAGATATTTTTTAAGCCACAATGTGCCGCAACCGCCTTTTTCCTGTCTGCGGAAAGAGTTAGCTCTGCGAACATTTAATCCTCTTTCCCGCAGAAAGTTGAAAATTTCCTCGCGGCGCTCGTTGCTTACCGGTTTGAAAGGGCTGTCATGCACCTTGTTCAATGTGAGCAGATGCACGGACGATTCGGGAAATCTTTGTGCGTTTTCCGCAAAAAGTCCGATCTCTTCATCGCTGTCGTTTATACCCTCTACAGGAAGATAGTTCAGACCAATCTTTTTCTTAGACCTGACAGACATGTGTTTCCACGCTTCCGATATTGCGGAATATATCTCGTCCAGAGACGGAGCCTTTGGCACAAGTTTTTTGTGCGCCGCTTCCGAGCCTCCGTGCAGAGATATCATCACACCGTTGTGAGGAAGCGACAGCAGCTTTATCAAAAGCTCCGGATGGCTTGCCGTCGTCGTCACCGATACGGGCAGGTGCGACATGCGCATGAACCGTTCCACCTCTTCAAAATTGTCCAGAGGTTCGCCTATTCCTGAAACCGTGATGCGTTTTGCGGTCGGTTCAGTTTGTGCCTGTTCCAGCATCTCCTCCGCCGTAAGCCCACGAACAAGCCCCTTTCTGCCTGATGCACAGAACGGGCACGCCATGCGGCAGCCTGCCTGTGAAGAGATGCAGAGCGTACCGTATGGGTACATGACAGTCTCCACCGTCAGCCCGTCGTTAAGGGTGACAGCGGTGAGCCTGTTCATACACCCAGCTTGTCCGAAATTTCGGACAGAGCCGAAATGACAAAGGCAATATGTTCGTCCTGATCAACACCCATCTCCGCTATTCCCAGCGAGATGTCGTCGCGGTTGACCGCGCGGGCGAACGCCTTGTCTTTCAGCTTTTTCTTAACACTTTTAACTTCCACGTTAGCAATGGATTTGTCCGGTCTTACATACGCGCAGGCGAGCAGAAAACCGCAGAGTTCGTCCACTGCAAAAAGTGCCTTAGCCATAGGGGTAACTCTGGCTACGCCCGTGAACGTACCGTGTCCCATTATGGCTTCAAGAATATCTTCGGGGTACCCCATTCCGCGGAGAATCTCGACTCCTTTATACGGGTGTTCCTCCAGAGTGGGGTATTTCTCGTAATCAAAATCATGAAGAAGACCTGTAACCCCCCAGCGTTCTGCATCTTCGCCGAATTTTTCGGCATATTTACGCATCGCCTGTTCAACGCTCAGGGCATGTTTGATGAGTGAATCAGATTTTGTATATTCTGTCAGAATGTCATAAGCATCATTTCTATTGACCTGCATGGGTGCCTCCGTTCTTTTTCTGACATAATAATTAATTTGATTGTGTTTGGGTAGATGCCATTTAAACTTATTTTTAATTTTAACTGCATCTGTTGTTGATTCGTCTTTTGATTAAAAACGGTACGGGGTCTGCCTTCCCCGCACCGCCTAATCGTATTTGACGTATATTGCAAAAGGAGTATTTAAAATTACGATAGGAACTATTGAAACTATGTCAAGACCTTTTTTATCCGATTATTTATCAGTATCGTCATAGCTATGCATGATGTCCTGAAACACCTCTTTCAGCTTATCAAAAGCATCCACAAGCTGCGGGTCGAACATCGTCCCTCCGTTCTCCTGAATAAATCGTCTGGCATCGTCATACTCCCATTTCTGTTTATACGGTCTCTTTGAAAGCAGCGCATCGAAAACGTCGCTGACCGCGACTATGCGCCCGCATATAGGTATATTGTCGCCTGCAAGTCCGTTCGGATACCCTTTTCCGTCCCAGCGTTCGTGGTGTGAAAGCGCTATATCAGCACCGAATTTCAGGTATTTTCCTTCCGAATCTGCAAGTATCTTATATCCGATCGTAGTGTGTTCCTTCATAACGGAAAACTCCTGTTCATCCAGTTTTCCGGGTTTCAGAAGGATGCTGTCCGGTATGCCCAGCTTGCCTATATCGTGCAGCGGTGCCGAAAAAAACAGGGCATCGGTGAATTCGCTTTCCATGCCGATATGCTCGGAAAGAGCCTTGCTGTAATGCGCAACGCGCTTGATATGGTTTCCCGTCTCAGTGTCTTTATATTCGCTGGCGCGACCGATGATCGTGAGCGTTTCAAACTCGCGCATCCTAATCTTAAGAGTTGCGGTTTCAACCTCCTGCTGTAAGAGCGCTGCTCTGTCTTTCAGCAGAAGCTGGTTTTTCCTGAGTGAAAGAAGGTTTTTCACACGCACCTGAAACTCGTACAGTTTCAAAGGTTTATAAAGAAAATCCGACGCTCCCGCATTAAGAGCGGAAAGCTTGATATTATCATCATCGTCCACAGCGGTTATCATTACTATCGGGACATCCTGCTCTGTCTCGCGCACGCGCTTGATAAGAGCGATACCGTCCATCTCCGGCATCATATAGTCAGTAAGAATAAGATCAGGATGAGAGATTTTTATATAATCAAGCGCAAGTGACGGGTCAGTAAAACTTCTGATCTCAAGGTTCATGCTTTCCAGCATGGATTCTATAAGCATAAGGTTCAGTTTATTGTCGTCAATGGAAACTATTTTTCCGTTAAGTCCCATGTTCTCTCCGCTTTATCGTCTCATTCTTTATGAAAATTAAAATATCAATTATCTCTTTTATCAGCTCTTTTACGTAAACCGTATCATTCTTTTTAACAAATTCGTCGGCGTTTTTCAATTTTTCGGATAAAAAACTCAGACGCATGTTTCCTGCGGCACTTCTGACAGAATGGATCAGGTCTCTGGCACTGCGAACGTTGCCGGCAGCAAGTTCCTCCGCCGCTTTTTTAAGGTCGTTTCCGGAGTCGTCACAAAATTCGCTCAGAAGCGACGCAAGCACATCAGGGGCAAGCCCTATCTGAGCCTGAAGCTCCTCGAACGAAAATCCTGCAAAACCGCCAGCGGGTTCATGCCCGTCTTCCTGCAGTTTTTCAAACTCTATCACAAATGAAAAACAGCTTCCCTTATTCTCTTCACTGGAAACATGTATCTCTGATCCGAATTTTTTCAGAATGTTCTTCGCTATGCTCAGCCCCAGACCCGCACCGCTGAATCTGCGCGTCGAAGTACCGTCGCCCTGTTCAAACGAATCGAATATCACCGGAAGTTTTTCCGGAGATATGCCAACTCCGTTATCTTTCACCTCGAACTCAACGCTGACTGTGCTGTTCGTCTCCGCCTTCCTGCGGATATTCAACTCAATCTGCCCGCCTGCCTGCGTGAATTTCACGGCGTTTGAAAGCAGGTTCGAGACCGCCTGCCCCACACGGAACGAATCGCCTTTCAGCTTTTTCGGTATATTTGAGTCAACACAGCTTAAAAAAGCTATATTCTTATTTTCCGCTGATTTTCTATGTACTCTGTTCACTGTATCCGCCAGAACGTCGATGTTCACCGTCTGACTGTCGATAGAGTATCCGTCGCTGTCGATATCCGCAAGCTCCATGATACCGTTAAAGATATCCAGCAGTGTCTCGGCACTGGACCGCACCGTGGCGAGGTAATTTTTCTGTTTGTCGTCCAGATTTGTAGTCTTAAGTACGTCGCTGAAACCGATAATACTGTTAAGCGGGGTGCGTATCTCATGGCTTATGTTGGCTATGAAGCGTGATTTTGCAACATTCGCATCCTCTGCGCGTTTTCTTGCCTGCAAAAGCTCTGTTATATCCTCTTTTATCGCCACAAAACTGATTATTTCTCCGGTTGCGTTCTTTATGGGCGCAATGACTGCCGATTCTATATATTTTTCGCCGTTCTTTTTCTTGTTCGTAAAGACACCCTGCCATATCCTGCCTGACGTTATGGTCTGCCAGAGTTCTGCAAAAAGCTGAGGCGCGGAATCATCCCATTTGAGTATACTCGGTTTTTTACCGATGACCTCCGCCGCGCTGTATCCCGTAACCTTTTCAAACATTGGGTTGGCATACTCCACAATACCTTCCCTGTCGGTCACCAGGATGCTCACAGGGCTTTGCTCCATCACCAGCGCAAGCTTATTGATCTCGCGCTCCGCCGTTTTTCCGGCTGTTATATCCCTTATATTCAGGATTATTCCGTTTATGACCGGATTCTCGCACATATTGACGGCGACAATCTCAGCCGTTATAGTTTCGCCGCCCCGTTTAACAAGCTTAAACTCGCCCGACAGCGGCTCGGTTCCGCCTGAAATGACCCTTTGTATCCATCCGGAAAATTCCTGTCTGTCCGAACCGAACACAATATCTTCAAAGAATTTACCCTTGATATGTTCACTGCTGAACCCTATCACGAAATCCATGGACGGGCTGGCATACTTGATCCTGCCGTTGCCGTCCATAACTATAATTATGTCGGTTATGTTCTCGATAAGCTGTCTGAAACGGCGCTCACTGTCTTCAAGCATGGTCTCGGCGCTGTGTCTGAGCTTGGATTCCTCGCTGGCGATGCGCGAATAATCCGCCACCCTCTCCTCAAGAGAACTCTGCTGCTGAATAAGAAATCTTTCGGTCTTCTTCCAGTCGGAGATATCCACCGACATCTCTATCATCTGCACAACATTTCCGTTATCGTCAAATATAGGATATGCGCGTATCTCATAATATTTATCTGTACCGTCAGGCTGCTTATGCAGATGCTCCACGGCAACAGATTTGCGTTTCTCTTTCACTATTTTCAGAGGACATGGGTGTTCTATGCCGCTGCACGGCAGAAGCATCCGGTGCGTCACAGCGTGGCAGGTCATATTTATGATATTCCCGCCGTCAGACGCATACCTGTTTGCATAAACTATCTCATAATTATCAGCATCTATGACATAAAATGCGCAATCCATAGCATCCAGTATTTTGCTGAGATATGCATATTTATCTTTATAACTGCTCTCGCTGGCAATAATGTCATCCAGTCTGCTGAAAAGTTCGGTAGTTCTGGATTTCAGCTTTGTGTCAAAATTGATGAACAGGTCGTCGTACTCCTTTTTTGCCTGTGACGCATCGAAAAGCACATTCCATATCACATATGCAAGCCAGCCGCCGAAAAATACAAACACCGAGCCAAAAACCAGCGATATGTAAGAGTTTATGGCTTCAAACTTTTTTCCCTGTGAAACAATATAGTCACTGAGCAGTTTCATCTCTGAAAGAGAGCTTATGTAAGCGTCGTTAGATATCATCTGAAAGCTGGTGAAGAAATTATCCACCTCTTTGGTTCTCACCCTTATCTCCTGATCGGAAGAGAGTGAAAGCATAAAATCGGATGTTTTTTCGGCAGACAGACGGTTTATAAGGTGACTGCGGTAGCTACGGACAATGAGTTTCAGCTCTTCCAGCTTCGCCCGCATGTCTATTATACGCACATCATAAGGCTTGTTATCCGTCTTCTTGTAGCTGTAGTCGAAAGTATATTTATCAAATTCAGAAGAACTTACAGGCAGTTTTTCGATAAGCAGTCCGCCGTTGTCCAGAATACGCAGTTCGTCGCTGATGCTGTTTATATCGTCGAATATCCTCGATTCATATTTGCTCATATCGCTGAATTTTTCAGACTCAATATAAAGATGCAGATAATTGTTCACTTCGCTGATCCGTATTCTGATGAATCTGTATATGTCAGCTTTGTTCTTAACGTTGTCCATGCAGGCTTTCAGATAAATCATCCTGTCGCGTTCATAGCTATGGGCGGTAAAAAGAATTGAAATGCCTGCCAGTCCGTACAAAAGAAAAATAACAAGCAGCAGAAAGTAACGTTTCGGCTTATATAAATTTATCATGGCTGCTGTTTCTCAATCCCGTATTTTGAAAACACCTGTCTGCCCTTTTCAGATGCCGCAAGTTTCAGAAAATCTCCGGCGCACTCTTCCTCGCGTGAAAAAGTTATAAGCCCTGCTTTAACTTTTACCTTTCTGAAATACGGTGAATCTATTTCCACGGTCTGGGTTCCTTTGGACTGCGGACTATATTTAAGAGATATCCAGTCAACCGCTATATCTGCGTTATTGTCCGCAACGGCTTTAAGGAGTTGTTTTGAATCGGATGCGAGACCGGTGACGTTTGCAAAAACATCTTTCAGTATTCCCGCCTTTTGCAGAGCCAGATGGGTTTCTTCTCCCGCCCCGCTGGTAAGAGCTGAGCCTATTATACTTCTGACTCTGTCGTTAGTGAGCCAGTTCAGGTTTCCGTCAATTCTAAGAGGGTTGCCGTAGGCAACGAAATAAGCCAGCCTGTCACTGCCCAGTTCGTAAGTTTCCGAAACAATGCCCTGAGATTTCAGGGTATCCACATAGTCACCCACTGTTGCAAATACAGCATCGCCTTTTTTGTTCACCTGTATGGCTCGCATCTGGTGTGCGCTGCCTCCGGTGAGAATATCGACGGCACAGCCGCCGTTGTTCTCATATTCAGAGGCAAGTTCGCTGACCGGATTTGAAAGAGCGGCGGAAGAATATACCAGAATAGATCGTTTGTCGCCTTCGGAAGAAAATGGAGGTTTTTCAGGATTGCATCCGCAGCCGGACAGAAAAATAGAAAAAATAATAACAAGCCGAATGATTTTCATCCTGTCCCCGCCAATAATTATTTACAAAGTCTACACTAAAAAGAACCCTTGCGAAAGTTGAATTAAAACTTGTTATAAACATTCATTTTATATTTAACTTGCACATATTATTAAACAGCGGTACCCTTTAAAAGAATACCATTTAAGGGTGATTTATGAGAAACATACTGATAGCTGCTGCACTAATGCTCAGCTTCTTCGCTTTTGCAGGCGACATGAACGATGAATTTGAACGCAACGCCACAGGCGCTCCCGAACTGCTTCAAAAAGGCGCACAGAAGCATTGGTGTCCTGTTTGCGGGATGAACCTTCCGATGTATTACAAAACAAATTTCGCCGTTAAGCTCAAAAACGGCGAGGCAAAACAATACTGCTCAATCCGCTGCTTTGCAGATGACTACGGCAACATTTCAGAGAACATCAAAGAGATTCTCGTGATGGATGCCGCAAAAGAAAAGTTTACTAATGCTAAAAAAGCTCATTATGTAATGGGCAGTCAGGCGCCGGGAACCATGACCGCCGTCAGCAAATACGGCTTCGCATCTCTTGCGGACGCTCAGGCGTTCCAGAAGAAATACGGAGGCGAGGTTGTTAACTACGACACCGTACTTAAGGCAACTCTCGATTCCATGCAGGCGGACAAAAATATGTCCGCGGCAAAGAAAGAAAAGATGGTCTACCCCATGGGTGAAAAAATATATAAGTCCGTCTGCAAACCCGTCAATCCGTCCGCATTTGAACAGATCAACACCATGAAGGCATATATTAAAGATAACGCTGTCTGCGGCGAACTGAAAGAGGGTCAGCTGCAGGCTGTTTCCCTTTATCTCTGGGAAGTTCAGAGAAAATCCGCGGAAGGCTATTCCACAATCTCTGTTCCGGACGGAGCAAAATGCCCTGTCTGCGGCATGTTCGTTGCGAAATACCCAAAATGGGCTGCACAGATAACCTATAAAGATGCAAAAGGCACCCAAAACTCAGTTTATTTCGACGGAGTGAAAGACCTGATGAAGTTTTATCAGAAACCGGAGAAATGGGGAAAATACAAACACATCACCATAACAAATATACTTGTCAGTGACTATTACAGCCTGAAAGCCATAGACGGCAAAGCCGCATTTTACGTTACAGGTTCGGACATGTACGGTCCCATGGGCAATGAGCTTATTCCGTTTGAATCCGAACAGAACGCTAAAACGTTCATGGCAGACCATAACGGCAAATCCATTGTCAGGTTTTCAGAGATAACATCCGCAATGCTGAAATGACGGCAAGAAGCGTAAAGTTTCTGATCTTTATAATGATATTTACAGCGGTAACGGCGGCACAGTTGTTTTACTTTGCCGCCTTCCGCATGCCTTCCGCAAACGACCAGGTTGTTCGGTACGGGTTTGCCCGTTTGACAGGCATTTCTGAACCCGCTGTCTATTGCGAATACAAGAGACAGGCTGCCCCCGATACTCCTTTCGGTTTTGATACAGACCTTAGGTCTACGGTGTACGGAAGGTGAAAGCAGGACTTTTCGAGTTCGCACTCTGCTCGATGGCGGGCAGACGGTCAAAATTCATATTTGTCTATATCATACTCACTTTACTGATGATGCTGTGTTTTTCGGTATTTTTCGTCACCGCATCACTGCACGCCGAAAGTTCATACGGAGCGGATGCGCTGCCGGACATCTCGGTTACCATGAACAAAGGCGGACGTAACGAACTGATAAACACATCCAGAATTGAAGATATAATCCTGATACCGGGGGTTAAATATGCAGAACCGGCATACTTCGGGCTTTACAGGTTCGATTACCTGAAAGCAAATCTGACCGTTGTCGGCATCGACCCTTTTGCGGAACAGTATTCGGAAGCTTTTGAAAAAGCGGTCGAACAGAATAAAAATATCCTTTCACATGACCGATGGATGATAACCGGACAAAAGCTCGCGGAGACAATCAGCGCTATCTACAATAAAGAGGCATTCAGCTTCGGACTGCCCGACGGCAGCTATCTGGAACTGCCCGTTGTCGGCACCTTCGCCCCTCAGTCGCAGTTAATGTCTGCATCGGCAGTGCTTACTGATATCGAATCAGCAAAAGAGATACTCGGGATACCGGACGGTAAAGCCGTGCAGATATCCGTTTATACAGGCAATCCGAAAGAAACGGACACTATCGCCCAAAAAATATCAGTAATGTTTCCTGATACGAAAGTTGAAACGAAAGAGATAAAGCAGGCGGCGGCTTCAAATCTGTTTGATTTTGCATCAGGCATATTTATGCTTGTGTTTGCTGTCAGCCTTTTCACGTTTTTCATTATAGTATTTGACAGAGCATCGGGGCTTAACATGGAGGAACGCAAAGAGATAGCAGTGCTGAAAGCCGTTGGCTACACGCCGTCAAACATCATCTCAGTGCGCTTTTATGAAACTCTTATTACAGCCGCATCCGCGTTCATTACCGCCCTGCCAGTCGCCATGTTCTATGTGTACGGACTTCAGGCGCCGCTTCTGAAATCAATCTTCATAGGTTTCTCATACATGCGTCCGGATTTCATCCTGCCGTTCGTCTTTCCCGTGAAGGAGATAGCTCTCACCTTTATGGTCACAGTACCTGTTTACGCGGCATCAATCATAATTCCTGCATGGAGAGCATCGGTAACGGATGCGCAGGAGAGCCTGCGATGATAAAATTCACATCGGTGACAAAAAAATATAAAGACATAACCCCTTTGGATGATTTCAGCATGGAAATTGCCGCAGGGGAAACAGTTATTCTAAGCGGGCGAAGCGGGAGCGGAAAGACCACCGTTCTTTCGCTCACGGCGGCTCTGACGCGCCCCACGTCGGGCAGTATTGAGGTAAACGGAAAGCAGACAGCAAAACTGCCGGAGGAGTTCGCGGCACTTTTCCGCAGAGAGTCAGTGGGGATGATATTCCAGAACTATAACCTTCTGCCCGGTCTGTCTGTCATTGACAACATCACCATACCGCTTCTGCCCACAAAAATGTTAATGAAACAGCAGCAGGAGCGCGCATACACCCTTATGGAAAAATTAAATATAACTGATAAGGCAAAGACCGTAGTCGGCAGGCTGTCAGGCGGCGAACAGCAGAGGGTCGCCATAGCCAGAGCGCTGATAAACAACCCGCCCGTGATACTTGCGGATGAACCGACATCCAGTCTGGACGCAACACTCACCGACAGACTGCTTGAAATATTTGCCGTTATAAAGGCGGAAGGCAGAACACTGCTCATTGCAACACACGACAAAGCTGTCATTGAAAGCGGCATTGCCGACAGAATAATCGGTATAGAAAAATGAGCTTTCTGATACCTGATATCTTCATTCAGCTTATCCTTTATTCAGTTCTGATTTTTTTCCTTTGCATCAGTCTCGTCGTCAGCGTCAGGGTCATACTGCGCTGGGATTTCTCCGGTACGTCAGAGATGCAGTACGCTCTGGAAAAGCAGACCTATCTGGTTTCCGTGCTTATGAAATATATGTTCGCAGTAAATATTCCCATGTTTCTGGTGTTCATATACGCAAACGATAAGCTTTCGGCGTATCTCACCGGCGCAATGTGCGCCGCAGGGGTATTAAACGCGACAATATACGGAAAATATCTGATAATTCTAAAAATAATCAATTTATATCTGTCTGTGGCGTGGCTCACGGTCAACCGCTTCGATCTGAAAAATGAAACCCTGCCGTTTACATACGTTAAATTCAGTATAATACCGCTGTTTTTTGTTTCATTTATAGCAGAAGCCATACTTTTTATTCTTCATTTTGCTTCAATCGACCCGACAGTTCCGGTGAGCTGCTGTAACGTCATCTTTGCCGACAACACATCCATATTCAGAACTTTCATATCGGATAACGCTGTATATCTGTTCGCTGGCTCGTTTGCGCTTACGGTTCTCACCTGTAAGCGCCCCGTTCTGTACGGTGCGGTAAATGTTCTTTTCGCAGTGTCGGGAATCGCCGTACTGATTTATAAAGTCTCACCCTATATATATGAACTGCCGACCCACCAATGCCCTTTCTGTATACTGCAAAGCGGTTATGGATACGTCGGTTACGCTTTTTATATAACGCTCTTTACAGGTACTGCGCTTGGGATATCGGCAGGTTTCCAAACACTGATAAGCAGAATTCCTCCCAAAAAAATGTTCCGATACAGCATGGTGTTAAATATCGCATATCTTCTTTTGTGCGTGTGGTTTCCACTAAGTTATTTTCTTACAAACAAAACATGGCTCTGAACATCTGCGCCTATTGACACTTATGATGAACGGGACAATCTTAATCTTATATTTCATTAAGTGAGGGAATCTATGAAAAATGTCGTTTATGTTGTATTTCACAGTTTTTACGGACACATCTGGCAGATGGCAAAAGCGGTGGCAGAAGGAGCCGCAGCAGTTGACAACACAGAGGTGAAACTTTTCAGAGTTCCTGAAACTGTGGATGAAGAATCACTGAAAAAAGCAGGCGCATATGAGGCTCAGAAAGCGTTTGCGGACATTCCCGTCATAGAACCGGCACAGCTTGGCGACGCGGATGCGGTAATCTTCGGCACACCCACAAGATTCGGCAACATGAGCAGCCAGATGCGATCTTTTTTTGACAGAACCGGAGGTCTTTGGGCAAAAGGCGGACTCATCGGGAAGGTAGGCAGTGTTTTCACATCCACAGGCACACAGCACGGCGGACAGGAAACAACAATAACCAGCTTCCACACCACCCTTCTTCACCACGGTATGGTCATTGTGGGGGTTCCTTTCAGTCACAGCGGTCTTTCTGTTATATCGGAGGTGTCCGGCGGCACACCCTACGGTGCATCAACTATAGCAGGAGGAGACGGAAGCAGAATGCCGTCGGCAAACGAGCTTGCTGTTGCAAAATTTCAGGGTGAGCATGTGGCAAAGATATCAGCGAAACTTAAATAAACAGAAAAGGCGGGGAAACCCGCCTCGGGTTATTGACAAACTGGTTAAAAGTTAATGAGATTGCCGCGTCAGCCTACAGCTTCCCCGCAATGACAGCAATTTACGTCTTCGCGAGGAACACATGCGACGACGCGATCTCGCATTTTTCTGACTTTGTCATCAGTATGAGGCGGGGAAACCCGCCTATTTTATATCAATCCTGTGTTATAAGCAAACTGAACAAGTGATGCCGAATTTGCAATATTCAGCTTCTGGAGCATTTTATTCCGGTGAGTGTCAACAGTATTCTTGCTTATGCAAAGCTGTTCGGCTATTTCTTTACTTGTTTTTCCCAGAGCGATAAGCCTTAAGACTTCACACTCCCTGTTGGTAAGTATGCCGCTGTAATTCTCCGGTATCAGTCCGTTAAGACCTGTCAGTATCTTTTCAATTCCGCATTTTATAGCGTCCGATTCATCTTCGGCATAAACAAAATGGCATATTCCCAAAACAGAATTATAATAATTGACATGCTTATTCTCGCGCGTTGTATGAAGAATAATTCTTTCCGGGGAATAATTTATAACAAGTGAATCGAGAAGATCACTTCCGTAGTTTCTTGAGTAAATATCTGCAATCACGAAATCCGGTTTTTTGCTTTTCAGGCTTTCATGAAGTTCATGCGGGTTCGCAACAGTATACACTTCTTTGACAGACTTCAGCTCCTGAAGCATTTTTGCCATTGATTCGCGTATCAGCGTTCCTCGACTGTATATGAGAACACAAGCCATTATTACTGCACCTTATAATTAAACACAGCGAAACTTTACTTCTATTAAACCTAATTGTAAATACTGTGATTTATGTATTTTACTGATTCCAATAGCCTTTCAAGAAAACAACGGTAAAAAAAGAAATATCATAAATTCACGTAATAAAAACTATTAGATATTTCTTAATAATTAGCACATTAACTTCTTAACCTTAAAGATATTATAATACTACATATTCAAAGCGAACTTTGTTAAGCTCGTATAAAATCATTTTCACACATACACATAATGCAATATCTAGATTAATTCTCAATGAAAAATACTTATCCTTTATGCATAAATAAAACAACTAATACACTTTAAAAAACTTAAAATTTCCCTTCATTCCTGATGATGGTCAGAAGCTCTTCACAAACGTTCTCTGATGCACATAAAATAAATCTTTCATAAAGATCCATGACACCGGAACCGTCCATCCCTGTCACTCTGCATCCTGCCTCTGATGCGATAACAGCACCGCCTGCTATGTCCCACGGACTAAGATTAAACTCGTAATAACCGTCGAAGACACCTTTTGCAGTGTAACAAAGATCCAGAGCGGCGGAACCTGCACGCCTTATACCCTGTGTGTTTTTTAAAACACACCCCAATATTTCTAATATATTATTCTCTTTCCCTTCTGCAATACTATATGGGAATCCTGTCGCAATAAGACAGTCTATAGCCTTTTCTTTCATGGATGAGCGGATCTTTCCACCGTTCAGAAACGCACCGCAGCCCTTTTCGGCAATGAACATTTCGTTTATCACGGGATTATATACAACACCGTACAGTCCCTCGTTTTCGTTATATACGCCCACAGAGATGCAGCAGAAAGGGAAGCCGTGGACAAAGTTTGTGGTTCCGTCTATAGGGTCAATGTAGACCGCCTTTTTTCTCTGCGCTCTTTCTTTATGTGTCTCTTCCGCAACGAAGTCATATTCTCCGGACATGAACGACAATTCATTCAGAAGGATATTCTCAACCTCAACATCATATTGCGTAACGAGGTCTATTTTGCCTTTATGGGAAACCTGTTTTGTGCTGTTGAAACCTTTCAGCAGGTGTTCACCCGCTTTTAAAACAGCTTTTTCAATCTTTGAAAGCATTTGATTTTCTCTCAATTATTTTATATATTCATTCTGCTTATTGCAGCCATCGGGAGAAATTATACATGACTAATACTGAAAAGTACATAGACTTGAATTCCATCAGCTTTGACATATCGGTGGAACAGTGTTTTGAAAATCTTAGACCCCACCCCAAATTCTCGTCATGTACTTTTGTAAATTACATCCCCGATGAAAACTATCCCTCGCAGTCGCAGATAAAATCACTGCTTTGCAATACGCTGGACAGCATGAAACATTACTCCCCTGCGAAACAGGTGCAGGGAAAGCAGTTGTTCGGGTTTCTAAGAAGCAAAAAAACGTCAGACGATTCTCATAAACCCAATAACATATACATAGACGGAAGCTACGGCATAGGTAAAACGCATCTTCTGAGTTCATGCTACAACATATGCGAGCGCGGAACAAAAGCGTTCATGAGCTTCGGCGAAATGAATTATTTCTTTCACTATCTGGGCGTCGAAAAATGCATTGAACACTTTTCAGGACTCAGCCTGCTGCTCATTGATGAATTTGAACTTGACGACCCAGCCATGACCCATATCATGGCGAAATTCTTCCGCGAAATAAACAAAAATACCCTGATAATCACAACTTCAAACACACTTCCCAACGAACTTGGCAAACTGCGCTTTCAAACGGATAATTTCACAAAACAATTGGGAGAGATAGCAGAAAGCTTTGAAACCATCATAGTGGAGGGAGAAGACTACCGAAAACGCAATAAAATATGGATGAAAAATGTTTCAGAAGACAGTTTTCTCGATACTTTCGCTATGTATACGCCTGAAATGAAGGCAAAATCAAAAATAGGCTTTGAAAATCTGATAAAACTTTTGGAATCCATCCACCCGTTCCGCTACTTCGTTATTCCGGAAACGGTTGAAGCTGTCTTCATAGACGGTCTGACGCCTTTTCCCAACCTGAACAATGCACTCAGATTTAACCAGCTTATAGACCATTGCTATTACTACAATACTAAGCTCTTCATACGCAGTGCGCACCAGCTTTCCGACATTTTTCCGCCGGAACTGATAGAGTCAAGTTTTCAGAAAAAACTGCTGAGATGCCTTTCAAGGCTGGATGAACTGGCGGTATTTTTTAAAAGCTAAGCGTTCTTTATAGCATCCGTCAGTTGTTCAATTTTCAGATGAGCATTAAGGACAAGTGCCGTTCTGCTGTCCAAGGTAACGGCGGCATGTGGAATCTTTGAGTTGAAAGCGATTGAGTCGCCCTCATTCAGTTCAAGGTTTTCGTTGCCGACCTTCATTCTGATTCCGCCCTGAACAACGTACATATATTCGTAACCTTCGTGGCTGAACATTTTCTCGTCCATCTTCTCAGGTTTAATGGTTACCAGAAGCCAGTCCATATAGTCAAAGGACTTTATTTTGGCAAGCTCCTCATACATATAGCCGTGCTTAACACCTTCTCTGTAAATGAATTTCTTCTCATCGTTGCGCACAACGAAGAAATCGCTCTGATTGATCTCTTCTTCAAAGAAGTAGGTCATTTTGACATTCAGCACTTTTGCTATTTTTCCGAGAGTGTTGATGGGAGGCATGACGATATTGTTTTCTATCTGGGAGATAAGAGCCTTTGAAAAACCTGTGAAATTAGCTACATCCTGAAGGGTTAAGCCTCTCTCATTACGAATTTTTCTGACCCTCTCACCTATTTTGATCTCAATAGCTTCCATATCGCCCCCGATCCAACGCTTGTGTTAAGTATTACTGAATAATGTTTGATTGTCAACGGGAATTAAAGATCGACGACTGTTACGGCCTGCCCACCCTCTTCGTTTGACGCGGTTTTGTATGCTCTGACACGCGGGTCGCTGCGCAGAAATTCCTGAATACCGCTTCTGAGCTGTCCTGTGCCTCTTCCGTGAACTACATAAAGCCTGTTCAATCCGCCAAGAACTGATTCGTCAAGGGTTTTATCAAGTATATCAAGGGCTTCCTCAACACGCTTACCGACGAGAAGAAGCTCGTGTTTTACAGAAGGAGCGATGCTCTTAGACACCAGAACGTCTTTCACTCTGTCTTTATTGTCCATTTTTTTACCGATAAGCTCTTTCAGTTTAATAGATATTTTCAGTCCTCCGATATCCATCCGCGCTGAATCGCCTTCAACAGACAGAACCTTACCGGATTTATCATATTTTTCAAGCCAGACGACATCACCGACTTTTACGTTTTCGACAGGTTTTATCTCTTTCTTAACCTTGCCGAGCTTGGTTTCAGCTTTTTTGATATCCTCTTCGACCGTTTCTTTCATTTTGTGCGGCTTTTCAGCATATTTTTTTGCTCTGTGGTAGAGTCTCAGTGCCTCTTCAAGGAGTTCGGATTCTTTTTTTGCCAGTTTTTCATTGAGTTCCTGTTCGCGAAGCTCAATAAATTCCTCTTTTTCCTTAAGCTGTGCCTGTAAAAGTTCAAGATCCTTGGTTTTTCCGGCTATCTCCGCCTGCATACGGCTAATCTCCTCGACAGAGACCTCCGCATCGCTCTTGTGCTGTTCTATGATAGCTGTTGCCGTTTCTATCACATCGACGGGAAATTTCAGACGTTTTGCTATTACAAGAGGGTCAGATTTACCAGAAACCCCCTTCAACAGCCTGTATCTTGGTGAAAAATCCGTATAATCGAAATCCACGGCATAGATAACGGAGTTATCTTCTGTCAGCGCGTGTGTTTTAAGCTCCGTAAAGTGGGTTGTAACGACCGCTTTCGCTTTTTTTGCCGCGAGTTTACGGCATACGGCGACGGCAAGCGCCGCGCCCTCTCTGGGTTCTGTACCTGTTCCGGCTTCGTCCAGAAGCACAAGGCTCAGACTGTCGGCGGTTTTCAGTATATCTCTGATGTTGACCATATGCGCCGAAAAAGTGGAAAGATCCATCACCAGCGACTGATTGTCGCCTATATCTGCAAGAATATGGTTAAAATTTACGATTTCGGCGTATTTTCCGAACAGCGGAAGTCCGCATTTGCCAAGAATATGGTTCAGTCCTATAGATTTCAGCGCCGCAGTTTTACCGCCCGTATTGGGTCCGGTAATAACGGCTGTAACTTCGTTCCCGTTCATCTCAAAATCCAGCGGAACTGATTCTTTCCCTTTTTCCAGAAAGATTATCGGGTGATGAACGTCCCTGAACACAACGGAATCGGAAAACTCAGGGAACACGAAATCTTTATTTTTATAGAATTTAGCCGTCTCAAGATGGAAAACGACCTCGGTGTATGCAGCTATTGTATTCTGTATGCGCGGATATGCCTCGAAAATGCTGTCGGCTATCTCTTTAAGCAGCCTGACCGTCTCTTCGCGTTCCTGCGCCAGACATTCCTGAATAGCGTTGTTAAGCCCAACGGTTGAGGAAGGCTCAACAAAAAACGTCTGTCCGCTTGCAGAGCGGTCATGGACGATGCCCTGCATATATTGTTTAAAATTGGTCTTGCAAGGAATGGTGAAACGCCCGTTTCGCTCAGTTATGACCTGTTCCTGTACAAACTTTGACGCTGAACCCATGGCGAAGACGCCTGCAAGTTCACGCTGAACCTGTCTGCGCAGCGATTTAAGTTCGCCGCGAACCTCGGAAAGCCTGTGAGAAGCGCTGTCCTTCACCTCGCCCATATCGTTCACGGTTTCGTCGATACGGTCTGTGATCTCGGAAAGGGTGGATATTTCGCCAAGATAAAGCTTAAGATGTTCTGCTTTACGGTCTATCAGCCCTTTTTTGATATCCCTGACCCCCCGGAAGAATCCGGCAAATACCAGAAGTTCGTCAGGTTCCAGAAACAGAAGCGGATCGTTCAGCTTCGGCATAACGGCGAGAAACTCGTCGTCTTTCGGGATATATACGTCAGAGACCGCGACAACATAATCCAGAGCTTCGTTAAGCTCGGCTTTATACCGCTCTATCTTGTCCAGAGCGTAATATGGTTTCAGGGCGTTCAGTCTGCCCTTTGCCAGAGCAGAACTGAACCCCTTTTCCATGTATTGTTTGAAAAGTCCGAATTCTAAAGTGTCTAAATGAATCATCAGTTTTTCTGAAAATCTTCCTCAAGAACCCTTGCCTCTTTTTTGGGCGCAGGTTTGGCGTTTTCGCCTTTTTTGCCGGCATCGTCTGTTTTAGCTTTTGCTGTTTCCTGAGCAGGCTCTTCGGTCTGTTCAACAGCAGCCTTCGCCTTTGCATCTTCTATCGCCTGCTGAACTGATTCGGCAGACGGAATGTCAAAAGGGTTGTTTTTTTTTGCCTCCGGAATCCTGTTCATAAATTCGTAAACGTCCGGAGCGAACGCCGCAAGTTTACGGGAGACTGAACCCTCTTTCATACTGGCGAGGATACTGCTGTCCGGTGACAGGGTGGTCATAAGGAAGCTTAAGAACACGCTGAGTATAGCCGCTGCCTTAAGCCCGCCGAAGATGGCGCCGACACCCTGATTCATCCAGCCGAGTTTGACCTCTTTAAAAAGTCTGGACAGTATGGTGCCGATGAATATCATCACGCCGTATGCGACGAAGAATGCAACTATGTAGCCCAGCGCCTGAGTTGTTCTCTCGGACATGCCGAAGACCTTAAGCTGCTGTGCAAACACAGGCGAATAAAGATAAGCCGTCAGAAAGCCCGCTATGAGGGCTATCATGCCGAATATCTCCATCACGATACCTTTTATGTAGCCCTTAAAAGCTACGATACCGATTATAACGAGGACAATTACATCAATTATTCCCATCAAATGCATCCTTAACAAGCTGATTGACGATCTTGCCGTCAGCCTTGCCCGCGGTTTTTGCCATTACTGCCTGCATAACCTTTCCGAAATTCTTTTTATCGGATGTATCAACACCCTCGCATGCCGCCTTAACAACGGCTTTGATCTCATCTTCGCTCATCTGTTCGGGCATATATCCGGCGAGGAATTTTGCCTCTGCAAGTTCTTTATCGGCAAGGTCTTCTCTTCCGGCAGCCTTATACTGGTCTGCGGCATCCCTGCGTCTTTTCATGGCAGAAGCGATAACCTTCTGAACTCCGGCATCGTCAAGCTCTGCTTTCGCGTCTATCTCAGTGTTCTTTATCTCCGCACGGAGCATACGCACAGTATCCAGAGCAAGCTGATTTTTCTCCTTCATGAACGTTTTCATATCTTCCGTGATTCTTTCTTTAAGTGACATCAGTGATTCTCCTTACCAACCAGCCGCGCAAGGATATAAAGCCCGTCCGACAGCCTGTTGATATATTTTATAACAGCGGCATCTACATTAGCACATGCGGAAAGACTTATCAATCGTCTTTCAAAACGACGGCAAACCGTGCGGCATATGTCCGCCTTAGCCGCTCTTATATTTTCGGATGGAATGATAAAACCTTTAAGATTAAGCTGTTTTTCATTATCGGATATAAATTTTTCCAGAAACTCAAGCGCACCGTCGGGAAGATGAAATTTCACGCCGGAAGTTTCGGCGCAGTGCGAATTTACGATAAAGATGTTCTTCTGGAAATGCTCAATAAGCTCTTTATGCTCAGGCAGAATAAATTTCAGCTCGCCAAGGTTGCTGACAAGCTCGTCGCCCGTACCCAGCACCTCAATGCGGATGTCGTCCTTGTTCACACGCTCGCCGCTGAAAAGTGATGTCTGCCCTTTGTCGCCGCCTTTGGTCGTGACACTCATTAAACGCTCAGCTCCTCTGCTATCTTTATCATGGTAGCGTCCAGTTCCCGCTTTTTAGTCAGCACTTCCTCAAGGGGAGTGAAAACTATCTCCCGTCCGCCAAGACCTGCCATGACCCCTGTTCTGCCTTCGATAAGCCCCTTAACGGCGGCAGAACCGAGGCGCGTTGCCAGTGTTCTGTCGAAAACGGATGGTGCGCCGCCGCGTTGCAGGTGACCGAGAACGGTTATCCGCGTGTCGAACCCGCCGATAAGCTGAAACGCTTTGCCAATGTCATAAGCACTTCCGGCACCCTCTGCAACTATTACGATGCTTCTGGATTTACCTTCGATATATCTGACCTTTATCTTGTTGATAATGTTTTCAATGTTATATGCAACCTCAGGGATTACAACAGCCTCCGCACCTGTTGCAATAGCAGACATCAGGGCGAGGTATCCGCAGTTTCTGCCCATAACCTCTATCAGAAAAGTTCTGTCATGTGAGCTTGCGGTCTCATTTATCATGTCAACGGCGCGGCAGATTGTGTTCAGCGCAGTGTCAACACCTATGGAGATGCTTGTTCCGTATATGTCGTTGTCTATTGAACCTGGTAGACCTATGACCTTCACGCCGTATTTGTCGCTCAAAATCCGCGCTCCGGTGAGCGACCCGTCACCGCCTATTACGACAAGCCCTTCGATACCGTGTATCTGGAGCTGCTGAACAGCCGCCTGCTGCCCCTCGGGAGTTTTGAACTCAAGACATCTTGCACTTTTTAGGAACGTGCCGCCCCTTGAAATCATGTTTGCGACGTCTTTGCTCTCAAGCAGTTTTATTTTGCCGTCTATCAGTCCTTTGTACCCCTGTTCGATACCGAATACCTCAATACCGTTTGCAATGCCCGTTCGTACAACGCTTCTGATAGCGGCATTCATGCCCGGGCAGTCGCCCCCGCTGGTCATAACTCCTATTCTGTTCATATGTATTCTCCTATTTTGTTTTCATGGTATATGTTCCGTCCCATTCTGCCGACGGCGCATCTTCGATGTATTCTCTGCACCGCTCGGTGAAAACGGATGATGTAGGATCGCCTGCAGTCTCAAGCTCTGTAAAGACAGCAAGAGCGCCCTCAAAGTTCCTTGCGAAATACATATCCAGCCCCTGATGAAATTTTTCCGCCAATTCAATATTTTCGGGGGTATTTTCCATCACCTCGTATATTTCGACAGGTTCCTTTTTGCCTTTCACACGCACCTTGTCCAGCTTGCGCGACAGATACTGCTGTTTGCAGTGGGCAAGGGTATATTCACTGACCACTATACGCGTTTTATAAGCCTTGCAGAGCCCTTCCAGCCTTGAAGCAAGGTTAACGCTGTCACCTATTGCAGTGTATTCAAAACGCACGGTAGAACCCATGTTCCCGCATACGGCGGGACCTGAATTCACACCTACGCCCACGTCTATGTTCGGAAGTCCGGTTTCCGTAAATCGTCCGTTAATCTCATGCAGTGTACGGATAAGCTCCAGTGCCGTCTTGACAGCCATATCCGCATGGTCGGGCAGATCCAGCGGAGTGTTGAACAGCGCCATCATGGCATCGCCTATGTATTTATCCAGCATCCCCTTGTTGCGGAGGACAACTTTGGTCATAGGGTCGTGTATCTTGTTCAGCATGGATGTCAGCTCCGATGCCGTAAGTTTTTCGGAAAGAGTTGTGAAACCTCTGATGTCGGAGAACATTATAGTGATAAAACGTTCCTCGCCGCCCAGTTTCAGTTTGTCCGGATTTTTCTGTATCTCCTCAACAAGTTCCGGTGAAACATACGAAGCGAATGCCTTTTTAACCTCTTTTGCTTTTCGTTCCACAGTGAAAAAGGCAAAGGATTCCAGCGTCATAATCATAAGCGCGGAAGGCGCCATAGTATAAAATTCATGCTGCCAGTGGTTGCCGAAAATGAACATCGCGTACGATGCCGCAAGTGTTGCCGCAAACGAACCTATATAAAGCATAATCCTGTAATGCTGTTTGCGCAGATAACTTATCATGAAGATAACAAGCATCAGAACAACGACGGAAGAATAGTCGTAAACATGAGAAGTGTTCAGAAATTCGTTATTGAGCAGGTTGCTCAGTGCCACATAGTGAAGGGAAACCCCGGGGGTAACGGCGTCTGTGGGGGTTGGACGCATATCGTAGATACCCACTTCGGTGACACCGACAATGACCATCTTGTCCTTGAAAAATGAGGGCGGTACCTCGCCGTTTATAACTTTATAAGCTGAAACATACTGCACGTCGTCATAATAGTTCAGCCGGAAGTATGAATCGTCTTTGATATTAACCTTATCTATCTTAAAGCTTTTAACACCCTTCTCGTTCAGGACAAGGTCAGCGTCTTTGTTCAGTCCGTAACGCATCATCTGAACTGCAAGTGGCGGAAAAATGTAACCTTTGTGGATGTATGCCAGCGGATAGTTCCTGTAAAGTCCGTCCACATCCGGTTCCGTGCTGAAAGACGCGCATGTGAGACCGGATTCGGCAACTATGGGGATATTCACCTCGGCATATGGAAACTCTTTGATACCGACTGACTTTCCCTGAACGTCGTAATTAAGGTAGGCGCAGTTTTCAAGATAGTCTATCGCCTGCTCCGTGGTCTCCTCTGTCGCCTCTCCTCTGAAAAAGAAACCCAGAATAACGTTTCCGCTGTTCGCTATGGAATCAGCCAGTGCCTCGTCGCTCTTTTCATCGGAGTGTTCGGAGAAAACGATATCAAGCCCCACGATCGAAGCCTGACTGAGATTTGAGAACATCTTTGCTATAACGTCCCGCGGCCATACCCATCGTCCGAGAATATTGACGCTGGGTTCATCCACCGTAACGATAACAAGTCTTTTATCGGGCTTCGGCGCCATGCCCAGCCCGCTTCGGACAGCGAATTTCAGATCCTCTATACCGAGAGAAAATTTTTCTATGAAAACGGGTTTGTGATAAACCCCTGTACATCCGATTAGAATGAATAGGATAAGAATTATGAGCCTGTAATTTTTAAGAAGCTTTTTCAGAAAAGGCATAAGTTTTCCTGTCCGGTTTGTTATGACAATATTTACACAGAAACAGAGCGGGTTCAATTAAATTTACGCAAAAAAAAGAGCGGTCAAAAGACCGCCCGTTCAATATAACTTTTCAACCTGAATCAGATAATCGTTCAGGCGCACTATCTTATAGTTCGGTTTGCTGCTTATGGCAGTCGCCAGATACAGCGCTTTTTCCGGATATTTCACGTCAAGCGTGTCCTTTCCGTTATCGTTCACCTCAAGAACCCATGCAGTATAACTTAATGTCTGCTTCAGATCCATAAGGTCTTCAATGGTGCTTTTGCCAACAAGCTGAACGCGTATGCTCTTGCTATTGATACCTTTTATCTTTTCAAGAACAGTGCTTACCAGCTTTGTGGAAACTTCATTGTTCATGTTGTCCATCATCTGATGTGTGGCATCTTCAAGAGTAGCGCCCATTCCCCTCGCGGAGATGAAATCGCTTGCAAGTATCTTTGTGCCGGAACCCTGCTGAACAAGCAGACGGTATGAAAGCCTTCCCGTAACCACGTTGAAAGGGATCGAAACGCCGTAGCCGATGTCAGTTCCCTCTTTTGCAGTGGCAACGGTATCCACCTTGCCTATGAGTATTGTGCCGGAAAGGTACTTGGACGCTATGGCACGCATCGCCATATAGTTGTTCGTGCGCATTGCCTTGTCAAGCTCGGCAACCTTCGTTCCATTGGCGTCTGCAATGTCCACAACCTCAAGCTGGTTCGCGGTTAATTCGCTTATGACAGTCTCTGTGAGGACGTTCGTCTCCTCGACATGTTTGTCGGGGAAAACAACAGGTATCATGACCGCAACGGATGTGTTCATAGCTAATGCACCCATCGCATCTCTCGCTTTTTCGGGAGAAATGACAGCGCTTATCATGATACGGTACATCTGTCCGTCTTCCTCTTCGCCTGTGACCTTATAGCTCTGGACAACGCCTGATACTTCGTTTTTGATGGCCTCATCAACAAGAACGGCATTCTGAACTATGGTATCGGATTTAACACGTACGCCGGATGCCTCTTCCAGAGCCGCCCATTTTGCACGGGCAGTCGCCTGAAGTTTTGCTGAGGATTTGTCGCCGTTTATGATATCCGCTTCGCCCACAGCTGAAACAGTCACTGCCGCAAAAGATGAAACCGCTAACATAAAAAGTGTCAAACTGAGTAACAATTTTCTCATACTGCGCTCCGAGTGTATTTCTTATTAGTTTATAAGAAAATACGGTCTTTACAAGGTACAAATAACAAACTGGCGGGATCCCACGCCCTCAGACTGATGACAAAGTCAGAAAAATGCGAGATCGCGTCGTCGCATGTGCTCCTCGCGAAGATGTAAATTGCTGTCATTGCGAGGAAGCTGTAGGCTGACGCGGCAATCTCATTAACTTTTAACAAGTTTGTCAACAACCTGCGGGCGGGATACCCCGCCCTATATATCACTTAAAAAAGTTTTTTGAACATGCTCTGTCCTTCGAGCTTTTTCCTCTGGATTATGCTTCCGACCTTTATTCTGGCAGTAACTTCCGGCTTGCCTTCAATGGCAACCCAGCTCTGTCCCGGCTGAACCTGTTCAGATACAGTAATTTCAGCGGGAATAGTTGTCATTGTGCATGAGGTTGCGTTCGTCATGGGATCGGTTATCTCCATAAAATCGAAAGCCTCAAGTTTCTGACCGGGCTGCATGCCTTTTTCGGAACCGATGTTTATAAGAGCGACCGCTTTGTTGCCTCTGAGCTGCTGAATATAACCTTTCTGGGCAAACTTTTCAGAGAAAACGGGTTTTATATCGTCAACTGCTTCGCCCATCGCTTTTTTAGCGGCTGTAAGAGCGAGTTCAGGGTTAAAGTTGCTGGAACCGCCAGCCACTTCGCGTCCTGTAACTTTTTCCGAAACAATCACTTCGCCTGTTTCGACATCAAGAAGCTGAACGGTCATTTCAATTGTTATATTCCATCCCGCCTGAGTGTTCGCCAGTGCGGTTCCGATTGTCAGCGCAGCGCCAAGTCCGCCGCCAACGTTATTATTGTTGTCAATTTTCTCAACATATCTTGCGTCAATATTATCAACCGAACCGGAGATAAGATATTGAACTCCTGCCAGCTTGCCAAGTTTTGAGGCTGTGGAAGGATCGCCGACTGTCATCTGGAATTTCTGTTCTGCCATGATCTTGTCCAGTTTCTTGCGGTCATACATCTGCGTTCCGCCGACCTTGCTGATGGTGTTCTCAACAGCAGATCTGGCATATTCGCCGACTTTTGAAGATATCTGACGCTGAAAGCTGTCTATCTGCGTGTTAACCTTGATATCCGTCCTGTTTGCGCCGACATAACCCACGCCGACAGCACCGGGACCGCCCACTATTCCGGCAGCACCGGCAGAAACTGATTTTCTGGTTCCTTTAGTGTTAACACTTGTGTTTGTTGCGGTCATATCGCCGAATGTCGTGTTGTTATCGAATTCAACGACTGCAACTCTGGGAAACTCGATCTTGTAAGATGCTCTGCAAGCATTTGGAATTGCAATTCTCTCCGCATCTGCGGGAGTGATCTGGTATGCCATCGGATCGACTTTAGGTCCTCCTCCGGTACAGGCCGAGAGCGCAATTAACCCGGCAACAAGAACTGTTGGTTTAAAAAAACGATTCATAACTTCCTCCAAGCACGTTGTATTATTATATACCACGAAATGCCACCAGTATGAAATAAAAGTTACTTAAGCCCCAATTCTTTCATAACCGTCTGGAGGTCTTCCCAGCAGGGCTTTTTCATGTTTGGATTGCGTAAAAGGTAGGCAGGATGGTATGTGGGCATCACTTTGATACCGTTAAGATCTACAAATGATCCGCGAAGTTTTGTGATTCCGATATTGGTTCGCAACAGATTCTGTGCCGCAACACTGCCGAGGCAAATAATTATTTTGGGTTTGATATATTCTATCTGTCTGTAAAGGTACGGGATGCAAGTCATGGACTCATTTTCAAAAGGATTTCTGTTCTCCGGCGGTCTGCATTTCACGATATTGGCGATATAGACTTTTTCGCGGTTAAGTCCCATTGCCTCTATCATCTTGGTGAGAAGCTGACCTGCTTTTCCAACAAAAGGAATACCCTGCTCATCCTCGTCCGCCCCGGGTCCTTCACCGACAAACATAAGCTCCGCTTTTGTGTTTCCGACACCGAAAACAACGTTCTTTCTGGTGGAATGAAGCGGACATTTCGTACAGGACATGGTCTCCTGACGGAGCATCTCGAAAGGATCGTTCACAGTTTCGCACCCTTCGGCTATCATTTCTGATATACCGTATACGTCTTTTATTAAGTTATTCTCAAACAGAGCCATTCTTTTTTCCGTAAAGCTCAGATGCAAACATCAGCAGTTTTTCCGCCGCTGTATCTTTAGTGACCTTTCCGGTGCAGAAAGGTTCTCTGTCACATGAAAAAATCACAATCTCATTGCTGTCCGCCTCAAAACCGATATCTTTTCTGGAGATATCGTTGGCGGCTACCATATCGAGTTTTTTCTCAGCAAGTTTTTTACGGGCGTTGGCTTCCAGATTGTCGGATTCAGCCGCAAACCCCACAAAAATCTGACCGTCTTTTTTCAACGGAGCAATCTCTTTGAGTATATCGGGATTTTTGACAAGACGAATTGTCATTTCAGCATTGTCTGTCTTCTTTATCTTCGTATCTGAATATTCCGCCGCGCGGAAATCCGCAACAGCCGCCGCCATAACAAGTATGTCGGCATCTGCAACAGCCTGCTTGACGGCATTAAGCATTTCAAGTGCAGACAGCACATTAACGGTATCAAAACCGTCCACTGCAACGCTCGTAAGCCCTGCGATAAGTTTTACATCCGCACCGAGCCTTTGTGCCTGTCTGGCAACGGCAAGCCCCATTTTTCCGCTGGAGCGGTTGGTAATGAACCGCACAGGGTCGATGGCTTCCGCCGTGGCACCTGCGGTGACAAGCACCTTAAGTCCTGCCAGCGGCTTTTCCTGACTGAAAACATATTCAAATATCTCTTCCGGTTCCGCCATGCGCCCTTTGCCCTCTGTACGGCACGCCATCTCTCCCGTATTGGGGTCTATCAGATCGTGTCCCAGAGAAGCAAGCAAAGCCAGATTCTTCTGCGTGGCAGGGTTTGCATACATATCCACATTCATGGACGGCGCAATGTGTATGGGCTTTTTATATGGAAGCACAGTGGATGTGAGGAGATCGTCCGCCATTCCGTGGGCGATTTTCGCAATGATGTTCGCTGTGGCGGGGGCGATGATGAATTCATCCGCCCAGCCTGCGAGCCAGACATGTTCTATTATCCCCGGCTCAATTCCAGCCTCGAACTCACCTGTATAGACACGGTTTCCCGTGATAGCCTGAAATGTCAGAGGAGTGACAAAGCGGCAAGCGGTCCCGGTCATGATAACTTTGACCTCATGCCCCGCTTTCACCATCAGGCGGCAGAGATGAACAGATTTGTAACAGGCTATCCCGCCTGTTACACCGAGAAGTATCTTCTTAGTCATCCAGCTGTTCAAAATCTATTTTACCTGTAATGATCTCATTGAGAGCATTTGTGGTATTTTTGCTGTAGTCGTCAGATCTTCTGCTGAGAGTGTCCTCTTTGGGGCTGTTCAGCTCGCGAGAGCGAAGTCCGGCAACGTGAACCAGCTTAAAGCGGCTCTTCAGATTGGGCTTGGAAATGATTTTTTCGATGTCAAGTAAAGGCAATTTATTTTCCTCCGTTAATTCAGGTCCATTACATCTTCTATTTTGTCAACGTCACCGGCACGCAAATGCTCGGCGATATACACTGCTTCCAAATCGTTGTACGCTCTGTTTATCTCTTTATTGACTATAAGATAGTCGTATTCATGAATATGCTGTATCTCTTCGCGGGCATTTGAGAGGCGGATATTCATTATCTCTTCGCTCTCTGTTCTGCGGTTGATGAGTCTCGTGCGCAGGTCGCTCATACTGGGAGCGGTAATAAAAACGTATATGCCGTAATCCAGCGTGTTCTTAAGCTGTCTGGCGCCTTTCGGGTCGATGTCAAGAAGCACGTCCCTGCCTGATGCGAGTATCTCTTCAACTTTCGTGCGGCTGGTTCCGTAATAATTGTCGTGTACTTTTGCCCACTCCAGAAACTCACCGCGTTCTATCATCGCCTCGAACTCTTCAACAGAGATGAAGAAATAGTCTTCCGTATCGGTTTCATCGTGTCTGGGCTTGCGCGTGGTGTAGGAAACAGAGTAGCCAACCGTTTCAAAATTGCCGAGCAGGCGGCTGCAAAGTGTCGTTTTTCCCGCGCCGCTGGGAGCGCTCACCACAAAAAGCTTTCCTTTACGCTTACTCATACCAGATTCTGCACCTGTTCGCGGATTTTTTCAATCTCGCTTTTTGCCTGAACAACATTATTAATGATAGCGGTCTTTCCGCTCTTTGAACCGATGGTGTTGAATTCGCGGTTAAGCTCCTGACACATGAAATCGAGCTTCTTACCGCTCTCCTTCTCAGTGTCGATGATGGTTCTGAACTGCTCAACGTGGGAAGAAATACGGGTTATCTCTTCGGAGATATCAGCTTTTTCCGCCATAACAGCGGCTTCCTGAACTATTTTATCTTCCGCATCCACGCCGAAATCAGCCATACGCTTTTCAAATTTCTCCCGCCAGTATTCATAGACCCCTTCGCGGTTAATGTCTATGTCGGCGGCTATGGCTGTCAGGATATCAAGGCGGGATTTTATGTCATCGGCAAGGTTTCTGCCCTCAAGCAGTCTCATGCCGTCCATCTCTGCCGCGCAAGTTTTTATACACCCGATAACGAAGTCCGAAAGCCTTTGTCCGAGGTCGTCGGTCTCTTCCGTCTCTAAAATATCGTTAAAATTGAGAAGGTGTTCAAGGCTTATTTTTCCGTGAACTCCGAATCGTTCTTTAAGCTCCGTAAGGACGTTCATATAACTTTCAACCGCATCCTGACGCAGAACCGGCTTATACTGTTGTTTTTTCAGTTTAAGGTCGATGTTGACATCCACCTTTCCGCGAACCAGGACGTCTTTCAGAACGTTCTTCAGGGTTATCTCCATGAAGTTGAAAAGTCTGGGCATCCTGACATTGCAGTCAAAATATCTGCTGTTGACAGATTTCATCTCCACTTTTAAATCGCAGAGTTCGTTACCTGTCATTATTTTACCGTAGCCGGTCATGCTTTTGGCGGTCATATTCAACCTTGTAAGAAAATGATTTGCCTTTAAAGGCTTTTTGAGTTTAGAATAATAAACAAATTGTACTTGGAGGTCAATATGTTTCAGCTTCCTTTAGTGCTTCTGGTGCTGATTGTGATACTTGCTATCAATTCAGTCAAGATTCTCAGGGAGTACGAGCGCGGAGTAATCTTCCGTCTGGGGCGCTATACAGGCGTCAGGGGACCCGGTCTCATCATACTGGTACCCATTCTGGAAAAAATGGTGAAGGTGAACCTGCGTACATTCGTTATGGATGTCCCTCCGCAGGATGTCATCACAAAGGACAACGTTTCTGTTAAGGTGAACGCGGTGGTCTATTTCCGCGTTATGGAACCGAACAAGGCTGTTCTTGAGGTTGAGGACTTCTATTACGCCACAAGCCAGCTTGCGCAGACGACGCTGAGGAGTATTCTCGGTCAGTTCGAGCTTGACGAAATGCTTTCCAACAGAGAGAAGATCAACCACGACCTTCAGGACGTTCTGGACAGCCAGACAGACCCTTGGGGCGTTAAGATTTCCGCTGTTGAGATGAAGCACGTTGACCTGCCCAGCGAAATGCAGAGAGCTATGGCAAAACAGGCCGAGGCGGAAAGAGAAAGAAGAGCAAAGATTATCAACGCCGACGGCGAAATGCAGTCCGCACAGAAACTGCACGAGGCGAGCGAAATCATGGCTCAAAACCCTCTTACAATTCAGATACGCTACCTGCAAACACTGAACCAGATAGCAAACGACAAAACAAACACCATCGTGTTCCCTATGTCGCTTGATAACATCACGAATCTGTTTAAGAAGTAAATTTTCTATGGGGCGGCTTCAGTCGCCCCTTCTTAAAGGATAATTAATGCTAATATTTATATTATTTTATTTATTATTTTTGTTCATAATTCTTTTTTTAATTTATAAAATGTATTTCAATAAGACAAAAAATAAATCACTGATATTTAAACTTGAACTGGCAACTTTAGTATTGTCTTTTTTTGGCGCAATACCATTAATTATAAACTTTAACCAAATGATCGATACAGTAAAAAGAAATAAATTAATAGCTGAATCTTACAGCAATATCCATTATGCTAATGTCATTTACGATTCCATCAAAAACGTTAGTTGTATAAAATTCACAAAATCAGAATACAGTCCTGAGAATTTCGATGAAATACAGAATCAATACAACAATATATGCAAATGGAGTAAAATAAACAAGCTCCCAAAAGTTGAATCAAACTCATATATTTCAAAAGATATTTTAATTTCTATGCCAAAAATTACTGATGAGTCACTCAAAGAATTCACAGATGATTTCATTTTAGCTTCTAAAGCTTATAATCAAACTCTAGATAAAATTAAAATGCATGATAAAGAAAATTCTAGCAGTGATTTGTTAAACATCTTTTTGATTCCTTTCTACCCAATACTATTAGCACTTGCTCTTATGTTGCAATTAATAAAAATTACATACGACTATGTCACAAACTAAGATATCATATATATTTTTATTTATTCAAAATCTCATATTTTAACAAATTTCTAACCAATCCCTTTTACCGATAGCGACAACAAAAACAACAAGCTCGTCTCATACTACCTGATACACTATTCTGATTTGTTTTTTATAGACATACAGTTTATAAAAACTGTTTCATTAGCAGACAATACACGCTCATCATGCGAGACATAAAAGATAATTTTTCCCTGCTGTTTCAGCTCACTAATTATTTCATGAACAACGGCAGTGTTTTCAGAATCCAGTGATGCCGTTACCTCATCCAGAATGATTATATCTGCATTTTTCGCCACCGCACGGGCAAAGCCTACCCTGCTCCGCTCGCCGCCTGAAAAGCGATTGCCGTTCTCTCCGGCTGATGTCAATGCATCCAACCCGTCCAAGTTCAGCCTGCAAATGATATCTGCACAATCAACATCACCATCTGGATATGCAACATTTTCAGCAAGGCAGACATTATGCAGAAATGCTGTCTGCGGCGCGTAGGCAAAAATATTCCTCAACTGTTTTTTCGGATACTCGTTTATATCCCTGCCGAACACGGTCAGTTTTCCGCCTCTCAGCGGATAAAAGCCCAACAGAACCCGCAGAAGTGAGCTTTTGCCGCTTCCGCTGATACCTTTCAGGTGTATCAGGTCGCCTCGCTTGCAATTGAACGACAGATTTTCAAAAATTACAGTTCCGTTCAGCGAAAGAGAAATATTTTCTGCAACAACGCAATCTCCGGTGGTATCTATAAAATTATTATTATCAGCCTCTTCCGGCAGTTCAAAATATTCGGTTATACGCTTTGCAGACACAAGACCTCGCTGTATCGACTGATAATACTGGCTGATATTGCGGACAGGAGCATAAAATTTATTGGAATAATCAAACACGATGGAAACCATACCAAGCGGCATAGCTCCCGCAACAACTTTATATACGGTATATATCAGCGCCGAAGAAACGCCGAATACACGCAGACTGCCCTCCACAGGAAAGAACATTGAAAGGCTTTTTGCGGCACTAAGCCTGTGGCAGAAGGAATCATCCGCTGTGGTGCCGAACAGGCGGTTTTCATAGCTTTCACCTCTGAAAGCCTTAATGGTTTCATAACCGCTTAAAGACTGCTCCAGAATGGATGTAAGTTTTGAATCGGATATCTGCACATTGTCAGCCGCCAGCTTCTGTTTCTTTGCAGTGCGGAGACTGAAAAACCAGATAAACGGCAAAACACAAACAAGAATCAGCATTACCGCAGGCGCAGTATAAAGTATGAAAGCAGTTATCCAGATAAGGTCGAAGATATCAGAAAACATAGTGTAAAGTGGTCTTGAAAATATGTTTTCCAGCTGCCTTGTACTGTTGATAAGCGTATAGATAGTATCGCCTTTATCTGTTTGCATCTGCCTAACAAAATCCACCCGCATACATTTGGCGAAAAGATTTACCCTTATTCTGTTGATTACGTTCTCACAGAAAATTTCTGCCAGATAACAGAACAATATCCTGAAAAGAATGGCAATAACTGAAAAAACAAAGAACAGAACTATTCCGGCAACTGCCATGTTGTCAAATCCCATCAGGCTGACAAGCTTGCTTACAACACCGAGACCTTCGCGACCGGACAAAGCATCCAGAGTGTACCCGAAAAACTGTATAGGTATGACTGAAAGTAATGAGGATATAACCGCCATAACCAGAAGCACGATGATGTGCCATGCAGGAACTTCTGACAGACGGATAATTTTGAATATGTACTGCATTTACGCCCCGTAAAAATATTAAGATATCATATCGGGAGCGAATTTTGAAATAAAAAGCCCCTCGCGGGGAGGGGCATAGTCCTTATTTTGCGTTTCTTGCTGTCTCAAGCCATTTGTTCCACGTTGCCTTGTTTTTTGCTATCCATTGGTCAACATGGCGCTCGATGTCCTTTTCAGACTTCTCGCCTGAATTCATCTTTGTGTTCTGTTCGTTGATGTCCGCCAGATTCAGCGTGAATTCCGACAGGAAAACCTTTGCCGCCGGGTTTGCCGCAAGGAATTTCTTGTTGGCAACCGCCCTGATATCGTTAACGACGAATCCGAGCTTAACAGGGTCTGAAACTGCACCGACAACACCTTTTGCAGTCATTCTGTCTTTGAACGGCATCTGAGACTCAGAAGGTTTTATCTCCGGGACGTTGATCCAGACAACATCTTTACCGGGTTTAAGCTTAAATATCGTCCAGTTGGGCGCCCATGTGTAAAAGAAAACAGGCTTGCCCGCTTTCTGCTGTGCAAGAGCCTGTGACATACTTGCAGAATAGGAAGCTTTGATGGGGTCGATATATTTTTTAAGCCCGTAAACGTCCATATGATAGCTTATAGCCTTTTCACATCCCCACCCCGGAGGACACGCAACAAGGTCAGCTTTGCCGTCGCCGTTCATATCGAAAGCCTTTCTTACATCATCTCTTTTGAAATCATCCAGAGATTTGATGTTATATTTCTCCGCGTAGCTTTTTGAAACAAGATAACCCTGCAAGCCGCCTGCCTTAACAACATAGCCTATTATTTCTGCTTTGCTGTCAAAGTTTCTGGGAAGCTGTGCCGTGTGCAGAGGGAACCAGCCGTTAGCCCAATAGTCCACATCGCCAAGCGTAAGCGATTGATAGAACAGAGGGTTCGTAAGCTCTTTCGGTTTTTCAACCTTATATCCCAGCTCTTCCATTCCGCGCCTGATGAGCGCTTCCTGAAAATATCCTGTATCCCATGTCGCCCTTGCGGGTTTCAGCGTTTTTCCTTTGCCCGGTGTTTTGTTATACGCCGATGCCGAAACAACAAGCATAAGACCCACGAATACCGTTAAAAAAAGTCTTCTCATAATTCCTCCTGTTATCTTCTATTTTTTCCCATACCCTGTGTAATGCGGTCAAAAACTATAGCGATAAGCACGATTGACAAACCGCCTATGGTCGCAAGACCGATGTCCAGAGTATTAAGTCCCATGAAAACGGGCATGCCAAGACCGCCCGCCCCAATGAGCGCCGCTATGACCACCATAGACAGCGACATCATTATTGTCTGGTTCAGCCCTGCCATTATCGAAGGCATGGCAAGGGGTATCTGTACCCTGCGAAGAACCTGAAACGGCGTGGCACCAAAAGCCACAGCCGCCTCCACAAGCTCAGGGTGCACCTGCCGTATCCCAAGGCTGGTCAGCCTTATTATAGGCGGCAGAGCAAAAACTATCGTCGCCAGAACGCCGGAAACAGTGCCGATGCTGAAAAGCATCACAACCGGAACAAGGTAAACAAAAGCCGGAGTTGTCTGCATTGCATCCAGAAACGGTCTGATAAAAGCCTCGAACCTGTCGCTCCGTCCAGCCAGAATACCCAGCGGGACACCGGCAATGGCGCAGAAAAGTACTGAACAGATAACCATTGCAACGGTTATCATCGCCTCTTCCCAAAAGCCAAGAAGCCCGATCAGCAGCATTGTCAGAAAAGTAAATACGGCAGTCTTTTTACCGGAATATCTCCATGCCAAAAGCACAAGAACGGCTGTGAATACCAGCGGATGTGTATGCGTAAGCACCCATGAAACACCGTTAAGCGACTTTTCCACCGGATACTTGATCATCTGGAAAAAATCTCTGTGGTATTCAACCAGCCAGTCAACGCCGTCCTGAATCCATTCATTCAAAGGGATCACGCGTTCGTCAAAATCAAAAAAACTCATGCCTGACCTCCTTTGTGCAGTGTTTTAAGGAATATGTTTTTAGATATGGTACCGATGTAGGTTCCGTCCGTGTCAGTGACAGGAATGGGGAAAGGATTATCTATCAGCAGAGGCAGAACATCCTGCATTGAATCATCGCCCAATGCGGAAGCAGCAGTTTTAAGGTGGTTATCATGTATTTCTTTCTCACCGTTGTCTGCCATCTCAATGAGTTCGTCGCGGGAAAGAACGCCTTTAAAAACTTCATTTTCGTCAATCACATAAATATAATCACGTTCATGTTTGATAAGCCTTTGCAGAGCTGTTCTCGGACCGTTCCCCGGTTTTATCTTGATTGTGACCTGATTTTTGACAGCTATGTCTTTGGCGGTAAGAATCACAGTGGGATCAACGCCGCGAAAGAACGCTTTCACATAATCGTCGGCGGGGTTTTGAAGAATATCTTCCGGCGTGCCGACCTGAACAATGCGCCCGCCTTCCATAATAGCGATTCTGTCGCCGATGCGCATGGCTTCGTCGAGGTCGTGGGAGATAAATACTATTGTACGTTTAAGTTTTTTTTGAAGTTTGAGAAGTTCATCCTGCATCTCAGCCCTGATAAGGGGATCCAGTGCCGAAAACGCTTCGTCCATAAGCAATACGTCGGGGTTTACAGCCAGTGCGCGGGCAAGTCCGACGCGCTGTTTCATTCCGCCGGAAAGCTCGTCCGGCATACTGAATGCCCACTGGTCAAGCCCAACCTGCTCCAGTGCGGAAAGAGCCAGAGCCTCCCGTTCTATCTTCCTGAGACCTGTCATCTCAAGCCCGAATGCCGCGTTTTCTATAACGCTTAAGTGCGGCATAAGGGCAAACGACTGAAAGACCATACTTATCTTCTTTCTGCGTACGGTTTTCAGTTCATCCTTGCCCATGGCGGCAATATCCTTTCCATCAAGAAAGATGTTTCCTGCGGTCGGCTCAATCAGCCTGTTCAGCATACGAACCAAAGTGGATTTTCCGGAGCCCGAAAGCCCCATAACCACGAATATCTCACCTTCATATATCGTAAAATTCGCATCCTGAACGCCGACATTCATTCCGGTTTCCGCCAGAACCTCTTCCTTGGAACTTCCTTTTTTCAGCATCTTCAAGGCAATATCCGGCTTATCGCTGAATATCTTGAACAATCCCTGAATAGAAATTTTTTCTTTTTTATCCATCAACACCTCTTTTTTTAAATCAAATAAAGACAAAAATAAAATAAACAATTGTAATTTAAGAATAATATTATCAATAAAAAATAAACATACCATAATGATATTTTGATATAAAAAGAGACATATACCGATATTAATTTTTGACTATATTTAAGATTATTAATTTTTTCAGTTCTGTTACTTCATATAAATTATCATTTTTGAGCATTTTTTGCAACCCAAATATTACATGCATGTAATTTGCAAACAGCAAAACAGCTAATATGAATAATAAAAATGGATTTGGTCAGCGCTGATTTTTGTTTGAATTTTCATGTAATAAACCGAGGAGAGGCGCTGGAACAATTGGCGAAGTAAAGCAAAAAACCAAATAGACTGCCGCGGGCTAAAGCCCTCGCAGTGACAGGAAGTTAGTCATTGCGAAACTGCGCAGCAGTTGTGGTAATCTCGCCCAACTTAATTTAAATTATAGTGATTCTTAAGCAGAAAATGATGAGTATTGTTTTTTCTGGTATTATATGAAATATAGCATTTATGTACATTTTATAATGGTGAATATATGAAAGTTTTTATTGATGCTAATGTGTTCATAACAGTTGCAATATCTTTCAATCCTGTTTACCCTTCATGGTCTCAACAATTATTATTTTCTAAAGATAATATTATTCTTGTTACTTCTCAAAGTGTAATTAATGAAGTAGTCGATGTATTAAAGGTTAAGGGGTATTCAGCTAAACTACAGAATTACTTTTTAGATAATTTTAAATATATTATGACTGTCTGCAATATTGAAGTCTGTGATAATTTTGAAGTTAAAGAATATGATTGTGTTGATGATAAGCGAGATTATCATGTCTTTGCAGGAGCACTTCATTCTAATTCAGATATAATTGCTACATATAATATGAAAGATTTTTCTAATAAAAACATATATAATATTAAGGTATGTAGCCCGTTTATCGTTCTCAAAGAGTTAAATACTCATAAACTAAGCAATTATATACAAAAGTATGGCTCTATTAGTGAAGAAGGGACGGTGTTTTTTAAAGGACAAGTATTGCATGAGTCTAGTTTTGGATGTTTATTCACAACAGATACGTATTATGTTCAATTCAATTCTTCTGGAAAATTGCAGATTAATGATAAAATAATTGAAAAACTTCAGCTAATACCTAATGAGGAATTTTCTTTTGTAATAAGGTATAATAAAGAAAGTGTTGATTTTACTTTATTTAAGAAAAATTCTAAAAGAGAGTATTTTCAGATGATGTTATCATTAGGTATACCTACATTTGAATTATGTCATATAAACATCGAAGGGTTTAAACGAAAGTCACCTTATTCTTTTTATGGTCATGTTAAGATGTTGGAATTTATACCATCTTATATAAAAGGCAAGAGCTTGAAAGCTATGGTTGAGAATGGTAGTTATGAATCTTTAATAGGCTCAATCTAATTACAACATTTTTACAACACCATAGATGAAATGCAAAAGCTGAGTAAAACACTCGGCTTTCTAACTTACTGATACATAAAGTGCGGAAGAGGAATCGCTTTTTGGGCGCTTTCTTCCTGAAAGCTGCAAAAAGCCAGCCGGTTCGCTGCCGCCGACGTCCTGTCGGCTTGTCCTCCCTTTCGGTTGGCGCTCTCCGTTCAACAAGTTCGGTGCAGAAACCACTCCATAAGATAATGTCGTGGTTTTCGTTCGATTCCCTCTGATTCAGGTAAATAAAAAGAGGATATGGGGTAAGTCCATATCCTCTTTTTATATGCCGGAAGGGGGAATCGAACCCCCACGCCATTGCTGGCACCGGATTTTGAGTCCAGCGCGTCTACCAGTTCCACCATTCCGGCATCAATATATAAAAAACGAACAACATACTATTTTAACCTGCGGTTTTTGTCAATCAAAACAAAAATTTATACATATAAAACGCCGATTTACTTGTGAAATAAACTTTTATTTGATAAAATCCCATATAATTAAATATGGAGTTTTGTCTTGCGCAAAACATTAATATCTATTTTCATTTTTTTGCTTTTAGCAGCAATGCCCGCTCTGGCTCAGAATATCCGTGTCGGAATTTATCAGAACTATCCGCTGGTCTTCAAAAATGAAAACGGCAGGATGGAAGGTTTCTGTTATGACATCCTTAAAGATATAGCAGCTAAAGAGAACTGGCACCTGACGTATGTTTACGACACATGGCCAAACACGCTGAAGATGCTCAAAGAGGGCAAAATAGACATCCTTGTTCCGATAGGTTTCAATCTGGAACGCACAAAATATATGACGTTCAGCAATGAGAACATCATCAGCAACTGGGGACAGATTTCCGTCCGCAAGGGTGTAACTGCAGACTCAATACTTGATCTTGACAACAAGACCATATCTGTTCTGAAAGACGATATATATTTCACAAGTGACAACGGAATACAGGAAATCGCTAAACGTTTCGGCATAAAAATCAACTATCTTTTCGCTGAAACCTACGATGAAGCGATGCAGAAAGTTAAAGACGGCAAGGCTGACGGATGTCTGGCAAACCGTTTTTTCACCATGGCTAACGGCGAAAAATATAACCTTCAGCGCACCACCATTCTGATGAACCCTGTGGAGGTACGCTTCGGACTTGTTAAAGACTCTCCTCTGACGCCGATGCTGGTACGAAAACTGGATATGCGCCTCACAGAGATGAAACACGCAGAAGGCTCCGTATATCAGCAAAGTTATGAAAAATGGCTCGCATTCGCATCAAAACCCGATTTCATGGCAAATACAAAACTTATTTTTGCAATCCTTTTGCTTCCAGTACTCTTCATAATATCCGTTGTGCTGATTCTCCGTGCGGAGGTCAACCGCAAAACACGTGAAATAACAAACAAGAACATTGAGCTTCAGCAGGAGATAGAAGAGCGTATCCGCATGGAAGAACGGCTGAAAGAGAACGAAGAAAAATACAGCACACTGTTCAACACATCATACAACCCTATCGCAATAATCAGCGAGGACGGAGCGCTCGCCGACGTCAACGGTGAGATGGTGGCACAGTTCGGATACGAACGCGGCGAACTTTTGCAGATGTTTTTGGAAATGCTTGTCGTTAAAGAACATATATCCAAAGTCGAAGAAATTCTGAATAAGATGAACAAGACCAAAAAATGGTCCTTCGAGCTTGATTTCGTGAAATCATGGGGTGACGTGTTCAACGCGGAAATATCCGCAAGCCGGCTTGAAATAGGCGGCAGAACCTTCATACAGCTTGTTATCATGGACGTTACATCACGCAAAAAAGCCAGCGAACTGCTGAACCGCCGACAGGAATATCTTGAGAAAAAGGTTGAGCAGGAGGTTCAGAAGCGCCGTCAGAACGAAAGGCTCATGATGCAGCAGTCAAAGATGGCGGCAATGGGACAGATGATGAGTGCCATAGCCCACCAGTGGCGGCAGCCGCTTAACACAATAGCCATCTTCGTTCAGGATTTTGAAGATTCTTTCAAACACGGTGAACTGGACGAAGCTTATGTCCGCGATCTTGTTCAGCAGTCGATGAAACAGATAAATTTTATGTCCAAGACAATAGACGACTTCAAAAATTTCTTCAAACCGGACAAGGACGAGGTTGTCTTTGAACTCTGTAAGGAAACTGCAAATTCCACCTCACTTCTGGGCGTACAGCTCACCAGAAGCGGAATTGAACTTATCATTGAGTTCAACGGCAAACGGGTTCAGTATACGGATTTTGAATCATTTGAAACTGAGATTGATACAAAAATATACGTAAAAGGTTTCCCGAACGAGTTCAAGCAGGTACTTTTAAACCTGGTTCAAAATGCACGCGATGCGGTTACGGACTGCATGGAAGAAGATCATTCAGTGAAGGGTATCATAGAGGTCAGCGTGAAAGAGCGCGACGGGCTTGCGACCGTCAGCGTAACAGACAATGGCACCGGTATTCAGAAAGAAATTGCCGAAAGAATATTTGAACCCTATTTTTCCACCAAAGAGGAGGGAAAAGGGACGGGCGTCGGGCTGTATATGTCCAAGATAATCATTGAACAGAACATGCGCGGCAGGCTCTATTTTGAGAATTTGAATCCCGGAACAAGGTTTATTGTTGAACTGCGTAGCCTTCCGGCACCGGAAAGCTACGATATGCTGTAAATGAATATAGTCTGAACAAGTCCGAACAGAAACCCAAGCACAAAGCCGAGGATGTTTATCCATCGGAAGCTGTCTTTCATAAACGAGAACAGCAGGTTTTCAACTTCGTAAAGGTCGAGCGAATTTATGCGGTTTTCAGTTATCTTCGGCAAATTCACCGATTCCACGATTCTGTCCAGATTCTTCTCGACAACCTTGTTTATCTGACCTATCAGAGCGGATTTTACCCGTCCGAACATCTTTTTTGGAATAAATCTGTATACGTTATTAATGTGTATATTCTCGCAGAAGCCGCAGAGCATGGAAACCAGCTTGCGGTCTGCTGGGCGCGCCAGTTTGCGGACATTCCCCTCGACAACATCAGAAAGTCCGGCTGATTCAATCACTTCACCAAGAGTCTTTTCCGGGTTGTTCCTGACAAATGTAATGAGCTTTCCTGTTATCTTTTCGGCTATATCCTCCGAGGCAACAGCCCGCTGAATCGCGCTGACAAGGGAGCTTTTCAGGCTGAACACAGTCTCAAGCCCTATACTGTCGGCATGTTTGTAAAGCGGTTTTTCGTTTATCTCGCGGATATATCCGGTGAGTGCCTTTTCAATGCGGCGCTTCACGTCGTCGCTCTGCTTAACGGATGCTATAAGCTTCGGCAGATATTTGCCCACAAGGTCGCGAATGGAGTCCTCGTTAAGAAACATATTCAGAAAACCAAGCTTCATCTGGTCCACGGTGCCTTCAGAGAAGTGGTTATTCTTCATCTCGATCAGTTTATCGGCTGTTTTTTCACGAACTGCCGGATCGTCGAACGCATTTTCAAGCGAATCAAGTATTTTTGACGTTACAAAAGCGGAGAACGCAGGAATCTTATCCGACAAGGTTTTCGGGATGATATCGTTCAGAGACTTGCCCGACAGTACGAAATTATTTATATACGCTGAAACTGCACTTCCCGCCTCTTCCTGTATCTTCTGCGATGACATAAAGCTTTCAACCGCAGTTTTCAGATTATCGTGATATTTTTCAAGCTCACCGATCTTAAACCCGTAAACAGCGTTCAAAACGTCTTCTGCCGCCGCGTCAAAGACCTTGTCCAGAAATCCGCCGGAGTTCAATGCCGAAAGCGCCGCCGAAATCACGGTCGCAGGCTGATAACCGGACTTTGATATGATGTCCGCAAGGGTGCCGTAGTCCTTTTCAAGAAAAGCTATGAGTTCATGCTCAACAGCTTTTTCCATGCGTTCCTGCACAGCGCCGTTGAAAAACGCGTTTTTTATATCTTCTCTGCGCAGAAGTTTATCACCGACAAGATGTCCGATCTCGCGTGCGAGTTTAGCCCTGTTTTTGGGAATCACACCCTGCCACCCGAAAGACAGCACGGAAGCCTTATGCGGGCGAAACAGCATTTTGATGGCAAGCCAGTTCGTGCCGTATCCCACAAGCCCCATAGCGACAGGTGTTAAAAGAAAATTAAGCGTTTGCGACAGCAACGACAAGTCCCTCCCTCAATCCGAAATCCGAAACTGTGAGCTTGTCCATACCCAATATACTCATAAGCTCAAGGGTAATGAGTATCCCGGGGATAAGCACTTCCTGCCTGCCCACTTCCATCCCGGGGATAAGCAGACGTTTTTCCGCAGTCATAGAGCAGAGTTTTTTAAGTATCTCCTCTATCTGCGGTTTCGCTATCTCGAAACCGTTAACCTTTATCTGGTTATAGTTTTCCATGTGCATTTCAATAGCGGCAAGTGTCGTTGGCGTACCTGCGGAACCGATGAGCATGTCCGGTTTGCACTCAAGGAATTTCACAACCTCCTGCAAAACGCTGAACATGGGGATGCGTATTCTGTCCATCTGTTCCATTTCAAGCGCTCCGCCGAAATCGTATCGTTCCGCGAGCTTGACCACGCCCATAGGGACGCTTATTTTCTTCTGGTCTTTACCCGGTTCGGCATATATGAACTCTGTGGAGCCGCCGCCGATGTCAAACACAAGAACTTTTTTGTCTGTTGTGTCCACAGCGGAGCATACACCGTTAAAGATCAGTCCTGCCTCTGTGGTACCGTCTATCACCTGAATGTTGATACCGAGCTTGCCTGCCGCTTCGATGAGAACGCTTGAATTGCGTGCCTCACGAACTGCGCTTGTCGCAACTGCGTGGAAGCGTTCTGATTTATGAAAAGCCATCGCCTCAGCAAAAAGTCTCAGCGCATTCATCGTTCTCTCTATGGATGCGTTGCTGAGGATGCCTTTTGTGCTCAGAACCTCTGCAAGTTTTGTAACGTGCCTGTCTTTATGTACAATATTAACTATCTTTCCGTCTTCAACATCCGCGATCATAAGTCTCACTGCATTGGAGCCAATATCTATTGCCGCTGCTCTCATTAATCAATCCATCCTGAATCTTTTTATTCCTCTCGCCGAAACGGTGAGAACCCCACGGATGACAGCCTCCCCGTCTTTTCCGGCAACACGAAGTATGATATTCATATCGTAGGTCTTTTCCACATATTTCTTTTCGAGGTTAGTATCGGAAACAGAGTACACCAGTGTGAGAGGTTCTTCAAGCCCCGATATAAAACGCCGTACATTCAGCCGCATGATGTCTGTAACGCCGTCAATCTCGCCGTCAATGACCTCTTTTATCTTCCTGTGATTTATCCTGACCTTTTTAGAAAACCTGATTATGTTGTCAGCCGGATCATAACCGTTCACTGCGTATGCGGGCAGGTCTTTAACGGTTATAAACGCTGATTTTTCGTATGTTTTACCCATAGCATGCTTTTTACTGCTTTCATATATGCGCGTTTCAAAATCATAAATATGCGCGGAAAACTTCTTCCGCAGATACGCTCTGGAACTCTCCTTAATCCTGTCTTTGAACATATATCCAAGAACAAGTGCGGCGAAGAACGGCATAGTAAAATTCCCGTATCTCTGCTGCGCCCAGAAGGCTATCACGGTTGCAAACACCATTGAAAGCCCCGCCGCAGCCGCATAAACAAAAACTGTTGTGGCGGTGTCTGCTTTCTTCCTTTTCGCCGTCAGATGAAGAATTGTATAAAAATAGTTTTTCAGCCACTCATAACGGTTTATAAGCTTTTCGTTCTGCTCGTCGTCGCCCGCTGTGGACTGCGGATAATGCTCCTGTCTGTAATGCAGTTCCTCTCTGATGGTGTCGGCTATCATCTCCCTGTGGGATGCCGAAAGTCTGTCATACAGCCTGACAAGATATATATTCGTGACCACGCTGGTGAACTCGTCGCCGAGGGTGAACATCTCTATCCCGTCATGTTTTTTTCTTAGCTTGCGAAAGATATTGCGGTTCTTCTCCACATGTTCAAGAAGCAGACCGACCTCGTCTTGCGTACTGGCGTCAGTAATATTTAAGGTGTGATTGCGCAGCATGGCTCTGTAGCCGCAGACAAATTTTTTGTACATGTATTCGCAGCTTGGCGAGCGCATCGCAACGTTGCTTGTATCGTCGAAATGTTTCAGTCTTTTGTAATAGTTATTCAGATAGAAATCAGGTGTTTTCAGGCGGATATTGCGCGATAGATCCTGATAGAAATGCTTCTTTTCATATGTGGATTCATTTACGCCCATATTATTAGGAAAGAACAGAAAAAGATCAATCTGATAATCAGACCTGTCCGGCGCTCCGGCAGGAACGTATTCCAGTTTCATTTCAATGGATTTGCTGTTGTGGACACGAATATTAACGTTGTTCCGCATACTGATATAATAGCGGTCAAGTTGCTATAATGAAAGTGTTTTTATTATTGCTTCTGGTTGATGTTCACTTTCTCCCTGTGTTCGTCATAGTTCACGCTGAATGTGTGTTTATGGTTCTTATCTGCGACGAAATACAGGTAGTCGGTGTCCGCAGGATTCAAAGCCGCATCAATAGCCATTCTGCTGGGGTTGCATATCGGAGTGGGCGGAAGACCGCCGTGTCTGTATGTATTATAAGGGTTAGCGGGGTTCTGCAGGTCGTGTTTGCGCAGGTTGCCGTCGAACTCCGGCATAAGCCCGTAAATAACCGTAGGGTCCGCCTGAAGGCGCATCCCTTTTCTCAGACGGTTGTGGTAAACGGAAGATATCACAGGCGCTTCCGATGGGTCATAGGTCTCTTTCTGTATTATGGAAGCCAGAATAACTATATCGTTGACCGACATGCCAAGTGCAGCAGCACGACTTTCAATATCGGCAGGAAGCTGTTTTCTGAAATACCAGTAAAGGGTTTTGATTACCTTCCTGGGTCTGGTCATGGGTTCAAACGTGTATGTGCTCGGGTACAGATAACCCTCAAGACTGTCAAGATGCTGTCCTGTAAGCTCGAAGATGTAGTCTTTATCACGCGTCAGGCTGAAAAACTCCTCCCCGTCGTCAACTACAAAGCGCCCCACTCTTGCTGACATATCATAGGTGTTGAACCCTTCGGGGAAAGTGATTTTCATCGTCGACTGTTTACCCTGAATTATGAGATTCAGGAAATCTTTCAGCGGAGTATCTTCGACCTTGTAATAACCGTATTTCATATTAACGTCTATCTCTTTCATACGAATGAGATATTCCCTGAACATAAGGGGCGGGTTCAGCTCCGTTATCACACTTTCATACATCACGTTGAAGCCGTTCTTTTTCGGAACGGTTATTTCAGCGGTGACGCGGGTATTGTCGAGAAAATCCTCGCATTTCACCGTCCAAAGCCCGAACGATGCAGTGGCAAGGAACATCACAACTGCAAATGCGATAACTGCTATTCTTAACATTATGCACTTTTATGTTTATCTATCATATTAATAAAACGCTCGAAAAGATATGTGGCATCCTGCGGTCCGGGTCCGTTTTCGGGGTGGTACTGCACGGAAAACATCGGGTACGTTTTATGTTTCAGCCCTTCCACTGTCTTGTCGTTCAGGTTTATGTGAGTGACCTCAACCTGATCGCCGAGGCTGTCCACGTCAACCGCGAAGCAGTGATTCTGAGCGGTGATCTCAACTTTGCCTGTCTCAAAGTCTTTAACGGGCTGATTGCCGCCATGGTGACCGAATTTCAGCTTATAAGTCTTTCCGCCCATGGCTAAACCAAGGATTTGGTTTCCGAGGCAAATTCCAAATACAGGGTATTTGCCGATAAGCTTTTTCGCAAGCTCAATGGCATATTTAACGGGTTCGGGGTCGCCGGGTCCGTTTGAAAGGAAGACTCCGTCCGGTTTAAGGGCGTCTATCTCCTCAAACGTTGTATTTGCGGGTACAACAGTCACTTCACAGCCCATATCCGCAAAATATCTGAGTATGTTCTTTTTTATGCCGAAATCCACAGCAACTATATGTTTCGTGGGGTTAACAACGTCAGTGTAGCCCTCTTCCAGCGTCCATGTTTTCTGTGTCCATTTATAAGCTTTTTTGCATGTTACACTCTGAACGTAGTCCTGACCCTCGATGCTTTTGATAGCCGCCGCCATCTGTTTCAGCTTTTCAACGTCGTCAATCTCCGTGCTGATTATGGCGTTCATGGAACCCTGTTCGCGGATGTGGCGAACAAGCATCCGTGTGTCTATGCCTTCGATACCGATGACACCCTGTTCTTTCAGAAAATCGCCGAGAGACTTATTAGCTCTGTAGTTTGAGTAGATCTGGCTGCATTCTTTAACGATGAAGGCGGAGAGCCATACCTTGTCGGACTCGAAATCTTCGCTGTTGATGCCGTAGTTGCCTATGAGCGGATATGTCATGGCGACCATCTGCCCGAAGTATGACGGATCGGTAAGTATCTCCTGATAACCTGTTATGGATGTATTAAAAACAACCTCGCCTTCGCAGGTGCCGTCTGCGCCGAATGACGTCCCTTCAAAGACAGTGCCGTCTGAAAGTACCAGAAATGCTTTTTTCATTTAAATCTATACCTCGTTATTTACTGATTAGGATTCTATGTTTTTTTTCCAAAAGTGCAAGCCTATTTCAAGTCATTTGTTACAAAACTTTCTGTTCCTTTTCTCCTGTCTCCCCCTTTACAAAAGGGGGACTAAGGGGGATTTAAATTAAATATTAATCAAATCCACCCCAACCCTCCTTTGCTAAAGGAGGAAGTTACACGGAGGGCAGAAAAAAACCGGAAGCAAAACTTCCGGTTAGTTTTTGAGTCTGCAATGAGACTGCTTCGTCCTTTTCAGTCCTCGCAGAGACGTCTTCGCGAGGGGTGTAACGACGCGGCGATCTCATTAGACATAAATTTAATATGTCTGGGGATAGGTCTTAAGCCTGAGCCCGCAAATGTATTCTGCAATACGGTTAACCTGACGGCTGTATCCGTATTCGTTGTCATACCATACATAAAGAACAACGCGGTTCCCGTCGGTGATTGTGGCGAGACCGTCAACAATACCCGTGGACTTGTTGCCCACGAAGTCTGATGAAACAACCTCTGCGCTGTTTACAAACTGAATCTGGTCTGTAAGGCTTGATGTCAGCGACATATCGCGGATATAGTCATTCACTTCATCCAGCGTCACCTGCTTCTCAAGAGTAAGATTGAGTATCGCCAGAGAAACGTTAGGTGTGGGGACACGTATAGCGTTCCCTGTCAGCTTGCCTTTAAGCTCCGGCAGCGCTTTCGCCACAGCTTTTGCCGCGCCTGTTTCAGTGATAACCATGTTAAGGGGAGCGCCTCTGCCCCTTCTGGATTTTTTATGATAGTTGTCTATCAGGTTCTGGTCGTTTGTATATGAGTGGCAAGTCTCAACGTGACCGTTGACTATGCCGAATTTGTCCTGAACGATTTTCAGCACGGGGACGATAGCGTTTGTGGTACAGCTTGCCGCTGTTATTATTCTGTCTTCGGGTTTGATATCCTTATGGTTGATGCCGTAAACGATATTGGGCAGAGTGCCTTTGCCGGGAGCGGTAAGGATGACCTTATCCACGCCTTTTGACTGGAGGTGCAGAGCAAGTCCCTCTTCCGTCGCCCATTTGCCCGTATTGTCTATAACAAGGGCGTTGTCTATGCCATATTGGGTATAGTCGACCTTGTCGGGACCGTCGGAGGCGATGAACTTGACATAGTTGCCGTTAACGATGATAGCGTCCTCATCCTCAACAACGATGATAGTACCTTCAAAAGCACCGTGAACGGAGTCTCTGCGAAGCAGGCTCGCACGTTTTGCGATGTCCATCTTCTCACCTTTGCGGATGACCACCGCGCGCAGGCGAAGACCTGTGCCGACCCTTGAGCGTCCAACCATGATGCGCGCCAGAAGACGCCCGATACGTCCGAAACCGTAAAGTACGACGTCTTTCGCCTCAGGTTCTTCAAAATCGCCTGTAGTAATCTCCGCCAGTTCCGCCTTAACGAAATCCGCTACGGAGAGTTTTTTATCGGTTTTTTCATATTTGGCATAGAGTTTGCCGATATCTATTGTCGCAGGGCTGGTTTCCAGAGACGCAACAGCATCGAGAAAGGGTTCTGTGTCCCTAACTGATAGCTCTTTGTCCAGAATAAGCCTTGCAAATCTGTGTCCTTTCATAACCTGTATGGGATTTTTCCTGACCAGAGACTGACCGAAGAGTCTGATAACAACGCCTTTCTGTTTATAAAGCTTTGTTATAACCGGAACCATCTCGGTTGCAATCTCTTCGCGTTCTGTCCAGTCTTTCATGTAGGCATCAATAGCTGTCTTCACGATCAACTCCTTAATTAATAATTAGAACATCCGAACAATGTTTCGCCGTATTAAATATTATTTTTGCAAAAAACTGAACTAAAAAAACGCCTGTGCGCAAAAAAGATGAATTTTTATCTATTTTCATGTAATATTGATAAATTTATTAAATGAGGGAGCTATGAAAAAGACTGCACTTATTATAGCCGCGGTGGTGTTTATGCTGGGGGTGTTCTATTTTGCAATGCAAAACCCCACAGGTTCGGCGGGCGACCAGCCCCTAAGCCAAAACCTTGTTGATTCGGGGGTTAAAATCATCGACATCCGTACAAAGGGTGAGTGGATGCAGACAGGGATAATTCAGAGCGCGTATACGCTTACTTATTTTGACGAAAAAGGGAATTACAACAATCAGGAATTTCTTTCGGAACTCGAAAAAATAATTCCGGATAAATCGGAAAAATTCGGCATCGTCTGCCGCTCCGGCAACAGAACATCGAAACTGCTGCCTGTTCTGCACGGCAACGGTTATGTCAATGCGTTCGATATCCTTGGCGGTGTGAAAACCGCAAAACAGGCGGGCGTTGCACTTGTCCCTTACAAATAAATCATTTGACAAGCGCGCCGTAATTATTTAAAAGAGACCAGAACCCCATGACTGACGCAGATTAAGAAGGGTTACCTTCGGGAAGTGGGGAACATATCTAAAAGCCGTGCGTCTGGGCTGTTCACAATGATGAACCGTTCGGACGCTTTTTTCGTTTCCGGACACTTTAGGAGGCTTTTTCAAATGGAAGATCTCAAAAAATTTGACCCCGAACTTTACGACCTGATCAAACACGAAGAAGAGAGACAGATCGACAAAATACGTATGATCGCATCAGAAAACTACGTCTCTCAGGCAGTTCTGGACGCCACAGGCACAGTTCTGACAAACAAATATTCCGAAGGCTACCCCGGTAAAAGATATTATGAAGGTCAGCAGTTCATCGACCCCATCGAAGTGATGGCTATCGAACGCGCGAAAGAACTTTTCGGCGCAGAACACGCAAACGTTCAACCCTATTCCGGTTCGCCCGCTAACCTTGCGGTTTACCTTGCATTCGTTAAACCCGGCGAAACCGTTATGGGTATGGCTCTGCCCCACGGCGGACACCTTACGCACGGTTCACCCGTGAGCATCTCCGGTAAATTTTTCAACATAGTTTCCTATGAACTGGACAAAGAAACAGGTCTTCTGAACTATGACACCATCAGAAAACTTGCTGTCGAAAGCCAGCCTAAAATGATAATCGCTGGTCACTCCGCATATCCCCGTCAGATAGACTTTGCAAAATTCAGAGAGATAGCTGACGAAGTCGGCGCGATACTCTTTGTTGACATGGCTCACTTCGCAGGTCTCGTCGCAGGCGGCGCGCACCCCAACCCTGTTCCCTATGCGGACGTTGTAAGCACCACAACTCATAAAACACTCAGAGGACCCAGAGGCGGCATGCTCCTTTGCAAAGAGAAGCACGCAGCGGCAATAGACAAAGCAGTTTTCCCCGGAATTCAGGGCGGACCCCACAACCACACAACAGCAGGTATCGCGGTTGCCCTTAAAGAAGCTATGCTTCCCGAATTCAAAACATACGCAGCCAACATCTGCAAAAACGCAAAAACAATGGCAGAAGCGCTTAAAGGTTACGGATTTACCCTCGTTACAGGCGGAACCGACAACCACCTTCTGCTCATCGACCTCACCAACAAGAACATCACTGGAAAACAGGCGGCTAAAGCCCTTGATAAAGCCGGTATCGTCCTTAACTACAACGCAGTGCCCTATGACACCCGCAAACCTTTCGACCCGTCAGGCATCAGGCTGGGGCTTGCAGCTCTGACATCCAGAGGTTTCGGCGAAGCTGAAGTTAAAAAGACTGCAGAATGGATGAACAAAGTAGTTGATAATTTCGAGAACGAAACCCTTCTTGAAGAGACCGCCAAAGAGGTCAAAGAACTTTGCAGAAAGTTCCCCCCTCCCGGTCTCAAATACTGATACCGAACTACAATCCTGACATCAAAAAAGGCGGAGCCCCAAAGGGTTTCCGCCTTTATTTTTTATAGAGCACTTAACGTAAGTTATGACGTATACCGAAAGACGAGATTGCTTCACCCCCTAAAGGGGTTCGCAAAGACGAATAGAAAACCCGTCTTCGCGAGGAGTACAGCGACGACGCGATCTGGCATTTATCTTATTACACGGCATATGACATCTATTTCGTTAAATGCTCTAATCAGAAGAAAAGCTTATTTAACGGGATTTATCCAGAGAACATACAGTATCATTGTCATGAAGTGGCAGAAACTGCCGCCCAGAACGAAGAAGTGCCATATCTCGTGGAACCCGACATGTTTTGAGAGGTTAGGCTTCTTGGTGGCGTACACGACCGCACCGATGGTATAGCAAAGCCCTCCGGCAACGAGCCATATAACCCCGCCTGTCGGTATGTTCTTAACAATGGGATATATCGCGACAACGCTGATCCAGCCCATGATGATGTATATCACAGTGGATATAACTCTGGGCGCGTGAATAAAGAACAGCTTAAAGAAAATGCCCAGAACCGCAATGCCCCAAACAACACCGAATATGCTCCATCCCCAGCCTCCGCGCAGAGGTATCAGACAGAAAGGCGTATAGGTTCCCGCTATCATCATAAAGATCATAACGTGGTCAACCTTTTTCAGCCTTCTGGTACCCTTTTCGCCAAGGTTGAAAATGTGGTACGCGGCGCTTGCCAGATAAAGCAGAGTCATACTGGCACCGTATATAGAAAATGACACTATGTGCCAAGTAGTTGCATAATAGGAAGAAAGCACGACCAGCACAGTCAGTGCGGCGATTGATAAAAGCGCCCCGACAAGATGTGATATGCCGCTTACAGGATCCTTAACAGTCATTATAACCTCCGATATTGAGAATCAATCCTCACTCTTCTTCTTATTAATATGTTCGCTTGCTAACAGATTTGTCAATACAAAAATTAGACAAGTACAACCTTTTAGATAAATTAACAAAAGTTCATTAAGAAAGAACCGCCGCCAGAGCTGACGACGGTGTTTTATCATAAATATCAGCCGTCGGCGTTTATTTTTCTGACAATCTCAGCAAGTTTTTGTTCGGCATCTTCGTTTGCAATCTGACAGGTTCCGGCGTTCATATGACCGCCTCCGCCGTATTGAAGCATCAGTTCGCCGATATTAGTTTCAGATGTCTTATTAAAGATGGATTTGCCCGTGGCAAACACCGTGTTCTGTTTTTTCAGTCCCCACATAACATGGATTGATATATTCTGTTCAGGAAACAGCGCATATATCATGAAGCGGTTCCCCGCATAAATGGTCTCCTCATCGCGGAGGTCAAGCACCACAAGGTTGCCGTGAATCTTTGCACATCTTTTCACCTGATCTTTGAAAAGCTCCTGCTGTTCGGCATAAAGTTCCGCACGCTCCCGAACGTCCTCATCCTGCATTATGTCGTCAATGGAATGGTCTTTGCAAAGGTCTATCAGTTTCATCATAAGCTGATAGTTTGAAATGCGGAAATCACGGAATCTGCCAAGACCTGTTCTGGCATCCATCAGGAAATTCATCAGATCCCAGCCATTGGGGTTCAGCACCTGCTCAAGCGTGAAATTTGCAGAATCGCCTCTGTCCACCGCTTCCATTATATCGTCACCGATATTCTGAAATTTAGCTTTCCCGCCGTAGTAGTTATAAACAACGCGGGCAGCAGATGGAGCTTCGGGGTCTATTATATGGTTCTCTTTTTTGCCCACACGGATGGTTTCGCTCAGGTGATGGTCAAATGCGAGATACACCCCGTTGACATAAGGCAGGTTGGTCGTTATGTCGTTCTCAGTTATCTCAATAAGCCCGTCCTGCATGTCTTTCGGGTGAACAAACTTAATGTCGTTAATGATATCCATATCTTTGAGAAGGACGGCACAAACAAGTCCGTCAAAATCGCTTCTTGTCACCAGTCTGAATTTTTTCTCTGTCATCCTTACTCTCCTTGCATAAAATCAACAGCCGTCTCAAGATCGTCTTTTGTATTTATATTTATAAACGATTTTTTCTCGTTTTCCGAGGCTAATATCTCATTTTCGGTCAGATATACCACATCTGAGAGGTCAAAAGCCGCTGTCAGACGATAGTTCTCTTCAGCTATCTGCTTCTCAAGTATAGGTATCAGGCTCGGCGCATATACAGAATAAAGCGGATGCATCTTACCTTCGATAACAGGTACTGCGGCGTCATGCCCCTGACATGCGATCATAAGTTTTTCCGCATGTGCGCTGTTCACCAGCGGGGTATCCGCCGCAACAACGAAAACATGAGTGTCATAATATTTCAAAGCGGTCAATATGCCAACCATAGGGCATTGCTGATCATAAAGATCACCGGTGCATGGAATATTCAGAAATAAATATTTCCCGCAGTCCTTGGCGACAACCACCAGCTTCTGAGACCAGTCTGAGATAGCGTCAACAGTATGCTGTATAAGTTTTTTTCCGAAAACCTTCTCCAGCGTTTTGTCGGCATTGAATCTGCGGCTCTGCCCGCCCGCCATAATTGCAGTGTTTCTAATCATTTTCACAACCTTTCTTGCATTTTATCATTTTTCATCCTACATTCAGTAATATACACACACGGAGGTATATTTTGAAACCCTTAGTATCTTTTGTGGGGACATCGGGCTGCGGAAAAACAACTCTTATAGAAAAAGTCATACCGCTGCTCACAGCCAAAGGTTACAACGTGTCCACCGTAAAACACGACGCCCACGATTTCCAGATGGACAAAGAGGGCAAGGACACATGGAGGCACAAAAAAGCCGGAGCCAGAGCTATCTTAATATCAAACAAAGACAAATATGCTATGATCTGCGATGTTGAAAAAGAAAAATCCATCGAGGAACTCACGGCTTTGCTGCCCGACTATACGGATATCATTATAGCAGAAGGATTCAAAAAAGAACTTCAAAAAAAAATTGAGGTTTTCAGAAGCGGATATTCAACAAAACTTCAATGCGCGGAAGATGAAAACCTTATAGCGATCGCAACGGATATGCCTGATAATCCGCAGATTCAGGGCAGAATTCTTTTAGACCTCAACAATCCGCAGGAAATAACGGATTTCATCATTAAGAACATTCTTTAAAAACAGTTTTTTTATTTACAACGAAAAAAGGCGAACCGTTTGGTCCGCCTTTTTTAATATGTTTTGCTTTAAACTGAGGCTTATTTAATGCCTGCAACGTCTTCAAGCATTTGTGTTGTAACTGATTTGGGACGCTCAATAGCGTAGCCGAGAGCTCTGTCCCAAGTGATGTTCGCAAGAACACCAAGTGCACGACCGACACCGAAAAGAACAGTGTAGAAGTCATAATCAGTAAGTCCGTAATACCACTGGATAACGCCGGACTGTGCATCAACGTTGGGCCAGGGGTTTTTAGCTTTTCCGTGCTCCTGAAGGATGCCGGGGGCAACTTCATAGATCATGGAAACGACTTTGAACAGTTCGTCTTCGGGCAGATATTTCTGGCAGTATTCACGCTGAGAAGTGTATCTGGGGTCGGTTTTTCTGAGAACCGCGTGTCCGTATCCGGGGATAACCGCACCGCTTTTCAGAGTGTCCCAAAGGAATTTAACAAGGTCTTCCTTAGTGGGAACTTTTCCGCCGAGTTTCTGATAAACATCCTGAATCCAGCCGAGAACTTCCTGGTTAGCAAGACCGTGAAGAGGACCTGCAAGACCGTTGATACCGGCAGACAGTGAATAGTAAGCATCGGAAAGAGCAGACGCAACAAGGTGAGTTGTGTGTGCTGAAACGTTGCCTGATTCGTGATCTGAGTGAAGGATGAAATACATTCTTGCAACATCGTCATAGGGGGGGTTGATGCCCATCATGTGAGCGAAGTTGCCGCCGAAGTCGAGAGATTTGTCAGAAGCGATGGGGGTATCGCCTTTGTATTTCATTCTGTAAATATATGCAGCTATTTCGGGCAGTTTTGCCAGAAGGTCAGTTGAATCTTCATACATGGGTTCCCAAGCTGTCATTTTGTTAAAGCCTGAGTTGTAAAATTTCGCGAATTTAGATTCGCGCTGCATAACAAGGATAGCAGCAGAGAACATTACCATGGGGTGTTCGTCTCTGGGCATTGCTCTGAGGATGTCGAAAACGTACTGGGGAACCTGAGCGCGGGCTTTGAAGTCTTCAACAACTTCTTCTGCCTCTGCTTTTGTGGGGACATCGCCTGTCAGAAGGAAATACCAGAAACCCTCAACATAAGGGTAGTCTTTGCCGTTGGGTTTGGGGAGTTTTTCCATAACTTCGGGGATGGTAAGACCTCTGAAACGTATGCCTTCCATCGGATCAAGGTAGGAGATATCTGTTACGAGAGATTTAATACCTCTGCCGCCGCCTATACACTGTTCGATTGTGTATTCGCCAAGCTTAACATTGCCGAACTCTTTAAGGAGTTTGGTTGTTCTGGGGCGATGAGCATCGATTTTCTGTTTGAGTACTTCTTTAAGTCCCATTGAAATGCCTCCACTTTTATTGTCGTCAGATTTAAACAGTGTTTATTTTTAGCATTGATGATAGCCTATGTCAACACCCAAATTGTATACAGTGTGCATTAATGCATAGAAAAAGCCAATAGCGCAACACCACTAAAATTGCAGTTTTATACTTGTCTGACAATTATTTATTATTGACGCAGATGTCAGAGCTATGTCATAATCAAAAAAATAAAGAGATAAAAAAGACGCCATTTCAAATATTGAAATTCGTTTACTCAATCTAATTTTAAACGGTTAAAAATGTTAGGATTTTTGTTCATAATTTTCAGTGCCTTCACACATTCATTATGGAATGTACTGCTTAAAAGATCAGAAAATAAGTATGCATTCAACTTTTACATGCATTTTGCAAATATTTCCTTCTTCACTGTGATCTATCCGGTGGTTTTCAGAGACTATTTATATTTTGATAAAGGTGTGGTTATAACCGCCTTTATAGCTGCTATTTTTTTCTCAATTTACCACCTTTCTGTTTCAACCGCATATAAATACTCTGATGTATCACTTGTTTACCCGCTCACAACTGCTTCGCCTTTTTTTATTCTGATATGGGCTGTAATTTTTCTTAAAGAACATCTGACAGTTATGGGTCTCTCAGGTGTGATATTGACCGTTTTGGGAACGGCTGTTCTAAACCGCGTAAAGGGTAAGTGGGGTGAATTTGGGAAAGGAGCTGTTTTCGCACTTGCCGGGGCGTTCTTCTATTCCTTCGGTGCGCTGCTGGATAAGAAAGGTGTTTCAGGCGGCAATTTCATACTGTATGTCTATTCGATGTCATTGTTTATGACAATGTTCATATTTGGATATTCTATACGCCGTGGTGAAATCATGTTTAATTATATTAAAAAAGACAGATGGTGGGTTCTTTTTGCCGGACTTGTTGTGTTTGCGTCATTTATTTCCTACCGATACGGTCTGAACATGGTAAACCTTTCCTATGCGTCGGCGATAAGACAGGTCAGCACGCTGTTCGGAGTTATCATGGGCATCATCTTTTTCAAAGAAAAGTTCACTCTTTACAAGATCTTAGGCACAATCATCATTATGGCGGGAATAGTTCTGATCAAAATTGGCATGTAACTTGATATTACCCTTATCGGTAGCGGAACAACCGCGCCACTGAGACGGAGCTCACTGTGAGTGCCGGCAGGAGGCCGGCCTTCCTTCTTAAGATTCTTCTACTATATCATTTATTTGATTATTAGACGCATCTTCAAGTGACCATTTAGTGACCATATTTGAAAATTGAGATGTGACTTTTTTTCTGTTTTTGATAAACCTTGCGTAGTGAGTAAATAACATTTTGAGAGATGTGTGACCCAACTGTTTAGCCACATCTTCCGGATCGTCACCTTCCTTAAGAGACAAAACAGCAAAAGTGTGTCGGCATTGATAAGGGATGCGGTATTCAATTCCAAGTTTTTTCAGTACCGGCTTCCAGTATAACTTTATAATGTTCCCACTACTTGTATATGGCTGGCCTTGACGATTAACAAATATAAACTCAGACCGCAAAAATGAAACAGCCTTTTGCCTTTTAAGAATCTGTTGTATCATCGGGGAAAGATCAATATATCTGTCAGATCCTTCTGTTTTTGTCCGCGAGAGCTTACGTTTCGAGAAAGATTCCTTAATATGATATGACCAATTATTTGTATCCAGATTTTCCCACTTCATAGCTAGAACTTCACCGGTACGCATACCTGTAAAAAATAGAGTTGCTATTATAGGATAAATCTTTTCATGGTCGTGCTGCATTTGAGAAAGAATCTTGAACATTTCTTCTTTTTCAAAAGGCTGAATATCTGGCTTATCAACACGAAGCTTAGAAATGCGCTCAAACGGACTCTTATCAATATATTCCTTATCAACTGCATATATAAAAACCTGCTTGAGCGTAGTTATTGTGTTATTAACTGATTTTGCTTTTCTGCCAATTGAATAATCGGCAATGAAATCATCAATATCTGCTTTAGTGATTGTATGAACTAAGCAATTATTAAAACGTTGAACAAAGTTTCTTATTTCGTTTTTATAATTATTGAATGTACTGAGAGCTATATTGCCGGAAAGATAGCGTTTCTCAGCATTTTCCATCCAGCGACCAAAGAGTTCTTCAACACACACATTAACCCTAACTCTCCCACCAAATAAAATACATTTTTTTGATTCTGGAAAATACTCACTGTAATTAAAAGCATTTCTCTCTATCTTGTTCTCTATCTCTCCTAAAAGACGTTCTGCATACTTGATATTAGTCTTATTGTAAGGAGCCTTGAGAGATTCACGGCAACGAACTCCTTTATATCTGAAATCAATCCAAACTTTATTATTTTTTTCAAAAACACCCATACGACAGATTACTCGATACCAAGCATCTTTAAAAGAGGTTTTCTGTAAAAAAGTACTTTTCTACTTGAAAGCCTTTTATAATGTGTGTCTTCAAGAAAATCTCCGCGACATAATTTTGATTGAATAGTGCTTTTTTTCATACGAAATAAATCTGCAACCTCTTCAACCGTCATCGTTTCATTTTGATTCTTGAAAGCAAGCTCTTTTTTTAAGCGAGAAACTTCTGTTGTCGCGTCAGCAATACTTACAGTTCCATCATCAAAAACAACAGTTTTAGTATAGATCTCTCTTCTCATACCATTGCTCCTGGCTAAAAAGAATCACGACTCTGCGAGTGTTCTCTTATTAAGTTTGAAACAAGACTGCTTCGGACAGAGAAACGCCTGCGACCTAAATCAGTTATAATCTCAATGCTCACTCTCTGATTGATATCTGACAGATATTCTGCATAACGCTTTATTGACTCGCGAACATCTCCGGTATTACTTCTACAGTCAGCAAGACTAAAGTAATCCAAAGAAACATTGTAATGTAAGGCAAATCGAGAAAGGGTTTCAAGATCCGGCTCCCTATAACCTTGCAGATAATTTGAAAGTCTTGATACTGTCAGACCAAGCTCACGAGCAACATCAGACTTTTTGGATCCTGATTCCTCTATTAGATTACGCATCCTGTCGCCAAGCTCCACTAATTTTTGATTTCTGCTATCTTTACTCATCAACCTAACCTTCGTCATCTTGTATACATGCGGCGTCTATGTCGTCCAGATGAAGCTGGTATGCTTCATAAAGCGTTGCCTTTGCCTCGTCCGGTGAGATATGGGTTCCCGCTATGACTATCTCAGTCTTATGCTTTAATCGGGCATTATAGAGGTCAAGTTCAGCAGTTTGCTGTTCCTCGAAACTTTTACCCATTATTTTGAGCTTTCCTGCATAATTTTCTTCCATTACGGAGCGGATAAAGTTCTTTACTGCATCCTTGTGCAGAGTTCCCTTTCCATGCCCCATTGATACGGAGATATCTATCTTAAGCCCTGAAAGGGTTTCAAGCATCTTGAAGTTTTCGCCTATTTCGCTGTCAAGCACATTGCCTACAAAATCCGATGCGGGTGCCTCTATCGAGAGGTTCAGCTTGCGGAATATTTCCCAGTTAGTCACCTGATCGTAAGCGCTGTTGATAAATATGGGGCTTGCTCCTGCGGCGCTGTCTCCTGTGAGCCAGCGTGCGAAGTCTGAGAAAGCAGATGCGGATGGACCGAACCCGCCGGAAAGTGTCAGAAGTGCCTGTTTTTCCGGGTCAACGAGAGCATAGCTTACGTCTCCGAGACTGCCGCCCTCTGTGGGAGCTTCCTGAACAACACCTTCGCGGTTGAACCACACAGGAAGAAAAACCTTTCCTTTTATTAGACCAACTATAAACAGTTTCTTGTTAGAAAAAGTGATGGGTTCAAAAATCTTAAACATGAGCTCGCAGCTTTTTCCGTCGAAAAAGCCGAAGTCCATACCGCCTGCAGGCAGAGCTTCCAGCTTGAAATCCATATCTTGATAAAAGGTGTCCACTGCGGATTCCAGCCTGTAAAAATTTACCGTTACGTTTTTTCTTTCTGCCATAATATTCACCTGATTTTCTGATCTTCTAAATCACTTACTTTTGAGTAATCTTTTTTTATCATTTCTGCTAAGAAAGCATCACAATCATCAAATGAATCAAAACTGAGCAGATTACCGTTCAAAACACATAAGTGCTTGATTTTGTTTATTTCAACACACAGATTGTATTTCCCATTTGCATTTCTTACGATCAACATGTGTAAGGATAACATTACTATTCGTAATGTGTCAAGCTCATGAAAGAAAATAAATCAAATAAGAATTTACAAAATCAGATATATTGTATTGACAATATGGAGGAATATTATAAATTAACTATAATTACAAAAGATACACGTTGTTTGAATTTTAAATAAAAAAATTAGGAAGATTTTTTTGAAGGGGGAATTATTTTTTTATAATCCTGAAGGCTTTTCTCCTTTTCTGCCTGTTTTATTATTTCGTCCATTCCATTATTGTCCAAATCTTTGATTATCTCAAGAAGCCTTGATATCTGCTTCAACTTATCCGGATCTAGTTCGGATTTCTTTAAAGCATCATCCAAAGAAATCTCATTAAAAAAGTAGGCAACAGGAACACATAGCTTTTCAGCTATTGTTTGTAAAACATCAAGACTAGGAAAATTCCTGCCTCTAACATAATGACCAATCTGTATTGCCTTGACACCAATTTCCATCTTTGCGAGATCTTCATGTGTCATATGCTTTGCATGGAGTAAATCTTTAAGCAACTGACCAAAGGATTTTTCTGAAAGGACCATGCGAAAAGCACCGGTATCATAATACTCCGTATCAAGGTTAAAAAGATCATCATACGAAATATTTAAAAATTTAATCAATTTTGAAACCTTGTGAGCATCTATATTGCCCGTTCTCTCATAATACTGATATGTCTGATAAGTGACACCAAGCTCAGCGGCAATCTGCGGCTGCGTGAACCCTTTCTTATTCCTGATTGATTTTAGTTTATGTCCAACGTGTTGATACATTCTTTAAAATACCATACACTGACAATTCAGCTTAAATGAAAATATCAGTTGACACCAAATATTCACAGATATAACCTGTGTATATGGTTTTTAACTTTAAAACTTTGAGGTGAAAAATGCCAACATGGAGAGCATATATAAGAGAAACTGGTATTAAAATAATATCCGATGAAATTGAATGCTCATACGAAGCAGTCCGGGCATGGGCTAACGATGATCTGGTTCCATGCAAAAAAAATACTGCAAAACTTTGCAGTATTATGCAAACCAGGCTTAAACCCGATGAATTTGAAATTTTCAAAAAAAGCCTCGTGTCTGATATCATAACACCGGCAATTTAAAATGAGTAGACTGCTCATCAACGAACCGCCTTTGCTTGTGCTCCCGTTGTTAGCCAAAACAATTGGTCTCAATGAAGCTATCCTGCTTCAACAGCTCCATTACTGGCTTAAACGATCTAAGCATGAAGCAGGTGGCGAAAGATGGGTTTACAACACATATGCAGATTGGTTAGAACAACTCCCTTTCTGGAGCGACAAAACGCTCCGAAGAATTGTAAAAAATCTTGAAGACTCACAAATCTTAATTTCAACGTATGAATTCAATCTTAGTATCAATAAGACGAAATGGTATCGAATTGATTATACTAAGCTGAATGCCCAAATCGGAACACCCAGTAAAACTGAACTAATCATTGACGACTACCCGCTTATGTTCCAGCCTACTCTCGCAGTAAATTACGGTCTCAATGAAGCCATCTTCCTTCAGCAGCTTCACTATTGGCTTAAATACGGGAATCCTAAACAGCAAGATTCACATATCTGGGTTGTCAGCAGCTATAAAAACTGGCTTAAACAATTCTCATTCTGGAGTGAAGACACTCTCTATCGAACAATAAAGAAATTATCTGATATGAATCTTGTCATAGCTACAGGAAAATACAATAGTTCCGCCATGGATAAGACCAAATGGCTTACAATCCGGTATGATATGTTCCCAGCCGCAACGATACCGCAATCTGACCAGACGACACCGCAATCTGACCAGACGATACCGCAACTTGACCAGACGATACCGCAACTTGACCAGACGATACCGCAACTTGACCAGACGATACCGCAACTTGACCAGACGATACCGCAACTTGACCAGACGATACCGCAACTTGACCAGACGATACCGCAATCTGACCAGATTACACCGCAATTTGACCACATACGACACCGCAATCTGACCAGTCCACATTATTATATAGACTATAATACAGAGACTATAACAAAGACTGAAAGAAAGATCGGCAAGAGCCAAAGCCAAACAACTACAAATGAAGTTTTAACATCTGTTCATGAAAATTCAGTTCAGATTCAAAAATTGCCTGACTTTTTCAACAATGTTGATAACTTTGAGGCGCACAACACGTCTCAAACGCAAGAAAGCGAACCAAACAATACCATGACATCGAAAACACCAAAAACTCTCACCAGAGACGAAATACTCGCTCATTACGATACAGCGTTCAGCTTGTTCAAGCTGTTGATAAATGAAAACGCAATTAAAAAGCCGACAGCTATCCTAGAAGGTCTGATTGAAGACGGAATTAACAAGTATGGAAATAACTTCATTGAAATAATTTTTGAGAACGTCAAAAAATCTGATTTTTTGCTAGGGATAAAATCTTTCAATGTTAAATTATCTTGGATTATAAAAAACGCAGAAAATATAATATCCGGTAAATACGAAAATGAAGACTGTAAATCTTTGTACGAACTTGCGCAGGAGTGTTGTTCAGAAAATCAGATATGTCCTTTGATCAAAACAAATAAAACACTGCTTCAAAAATGTAAATTCTGCAACAAATACCCCAATAGACAGAACAAAGTAGGAGTAGTTGAAAAAACTCCAAAACAACAAGCAGAAGAATGTTCTGTAAAAGGCTTCTGTCCCATGGAACGTTTTAATTTAAAGCATTTAAAATCTTCCCCTGCATGTACTGTTTGCAGATTCGGGCCAAAACCAGAAGAGACAACAGTTACGGATACAGATCCTCAAACTCAAGCTAAAAAATGCTATGAAAAATGCAAAGGCATGTGTTCGCACCGTATAATGAAAACACCAGCACTTGAATATTGTATATTTTGTCCGGGAACTGTAGACACCACACCTAAAAGAAAAAAGCAAAAATCATCAAAAAGTCGGAATCAATTAGAACAATCATGCAAAAAACCAAACGATATGATCGTTAACTATAAAAATTCAGACGAGGTCTGGATTGCCGCATATGAATTTATCAACAGCATTGATGAACATAGAAAAATCTCAAAACTTATAGAGGAAGTTGCCGTATTTTCTGTCTATAGCGTAAGCGATTTGCACTCTGAAAGCCTGATTATCGCATATAACACGTTAATGGAATTTGCTGCTACAGATCAACACATTACTCTTTCAAAACTACAAAGTCACTTCTACATGAATTTAAAGAATTTTTTTATCAGGAAATGCTCTAATATTCCAGCTCTGAGGGACGTTCTGAAGACTGATAACAAAAGTGCATGTTCATTTTTCGATATTTCGGAGATAGAAGGAGTATTGCAGACTGAAATTGATAATTCAAACTCAGTTTTCATTGACGATGAACTGGACAACGATTTAATCACAAATTCAGACGAAACCATACGCATTCTTTTAGGCATACTTGAACCGAAAGAAGAACAGGTTTTTCGTTACAGATTCGGTTTAACACAGCGCGGGAAACTGACACAAAAAGAATGTGGTGAGATATTTAACTGTACGGATAAAAACGTTCTCAAGATAGAAAAAGAGGCTGTAAATAAGATTAAAGAATTCATAAAAGAAGAAAAAATTAATAAAGACATGTCTATCAGTCTGCTTAAAGAAAAAGTCGCTCAATACCAAAAGAAATTAAAACCGATTAAATTTGATGGTTATTTTGAACTTGGAAATCTCGCTAATGCTATCTAAAAAAGGGGAAGCCGAAGCTTCCCCTAATGAGACAGACAAGTTGAACTTGTCCGGTATCTTAAAAGCATTTACTTCCATAGAAGATTTGAACCTAGATCCCTTCGGCCAGCACCTTTTCTTCAGTGCTCATCTGTCCTTCGCTTACCACTTTCCGGTGCCACCCGGATAATGTGCCGCAGGCTCTTAACCTGTACGGTCGGACGCAGACGTGGAGCTTGCGCTCCGGGCTTACTACGAATCCTCTGTGCCCTGCCGGATATCCGACAGGTTACATCCCCGATTCAGATAATGCACCAACAGCCTAAGCTGTCCCGATGCCGTGAGCTTCTACCTCACCTACCCCATGTAATACCTTAGACGGCTCCTGTACTTTAATTTTCGGCGTCGGCACTTATGCCGGCTTTAATGCAGTTTTCAGCTTACGAAGTGTCACAGATCAGCTTACTCGCACTTACTTATCAAAGTTTTAAACGGAGCTTCCTCTCGTCGTCATAGTATTTCGTGTCGCCCTCACGGGCTTTAAACCGACTGCTCTAATTGCAAGGACTTCAGGATGACCAATCCGTTATCTCCCGCAACCGCCGGTTCACTTGCGGGTTAGCAGAGCTTCAGCTCATGCTCCCCCGACCAAAAGGGTATCTATCCTATCCAGGCGCACCGCTTCGCGCGCTTAAAACGAAACATGAACTCAACCTTTAGTCACACCCTGCTTTGGCAAAGCAGGTAGCTCCTGAAGGCTGGTTCCCGAACCATGCGGACGAGTTTCCTTCGTACATGGCTCTCCGGTTCATCCCTTATTCCGTAAAATGGCTTGAAGTTTCATCGGAGCTGGTCAGGCTCTGGAAATACGGACTTCGGGACTCTCCTACAGTTGAAATGCTTTTAAAAAACCAGGCATCAATCTATATCATCAGCTAAAAAGCTGTTGGCTGGGGAAAGTGCCGCTGATTTCGTTCGTTTCTACATACTGCCTCCAAACGGCTACTCGCCGTAACTCAGAGAAACGAATCTCATCTTGTGCACTTGCTTATTTTGGTTTGCATCTGCAGACAGAAACACAACCTCACTCAGTCGGGGTCCCTTTCCGGGACTAATGCGTACCTGCTGTATAGCAGTAAGAAGTGTAACCATGGAATTTAATCACAATATTGCTGTCCTGAGTTTCAGGGTTCCTTTCCGGAACAACACAGCTTTGCCCACGTTGGCGGACTAACCGGGAGCAATCAAGCTCTATTTATTTCACAATATATGTCTGGAATTTAGTCCGTTATCAGCGTAGATGTCAACGCTTTTGCCGTTCGTTATATCCACTTCTGTAATAAACGATAACATTTTGATGTTATTCGTTTATTACTTTTCGATGATGGAACGAAGGATTGTGGAAAAGTCTTACTCCGAAGCTCGTCTCAACGCCTGCGGGGGTTTCTGCCTTACCCCCGCCCACCGGCGTAGCCTTCGAGCATCTACGGCGACTTTACCACAATCCTTCTCTTTACCATCCATGACATTATAAGAGTATGAAAATCGAAAATAACTACTATAACTTACGTCGCTCACAACTGAAAATTCTCATGCGCTCATATTTCCAAAACGGTGAGCTTTATGAAATCATGAATCGCAAAACAACAAATGAAATGGCGGTCAAGCTGGCTGATAAATATTTTCACAAAGCAGGACCTACTATCTACGATGAAGTGGTCGGCATGTACAAAGTGTTCCTCTGCCTTGCACCGATCCTTCAAAAGCAAAAGAACAGCTTCAAGCTGGACTGGACAAAAGGGAATGCCCTCAGCTGGCTCCGGAGGCTTTTCAACGGAAGAAACAAGAAATGGTACTGCTCGGTATCTGTTCTGCCTCGACAGCACGATCCGGAGCTCTTCAAGCGTGTGTTTCGCAACTTAGGAATATCAGATAACGCTTTTATCGAATATGCCCTTGAGAGATATCTCTGCTTTTGGGGAGCCACTGGGCGAAAAGGATCTCTGGCAAACTGCATCTTCGACCCACTCTTTTTCAGAACTGATTCCGGACTCAGAATAGAAAACTGCGTAATAAATGTCTCATCAGCCAAAAAAGACGGTTACTCTCATATCTTTCAACAACCGCTTGAAATCATGTGCTATTCAGTAACAGGATACGAATTATACAATCGTACTCACATAGAAGTACGTCTCTCCGCAGACTATTTAAAATCTATCCGACAAAGACTTGGGATTGTAGTTGAAGACCGGACAAGCGTTGAACATAAACTAAGACTGATAAACGCACAGATTAATTCGTTTATCGAAAATGCCAGGTATGCAAAAGATGCATTCGAGCAAGTGAGAGAGGTGCAGCAGTATTTTTCCGGTAAAACAAAACGTCTTGCAGGCGTTAATCCGGAATTCAGACATATCACAGCAGCAATAACAACACAGTATCTTGAACGAGTATCGAACCGCTTCACATACCAGCGAAATAACTTTTTCTGGGATAAGGACCACAACTCAATTCCTGAAAAAACATTCATGATATATTTCAGTCCATATCGGGAAAAAATATGAAAATTAAAAGAAAAGCGCAGCCGCCAAAACCATACAGATATCGCCGCGATCTGACAGAAGATCATTTTTCTATACGCCATGCATTCAGGAAAGGATTCCGTAAGCTGAAAGTTGAAGTCTTGTATTCAGGTCCAGTTTTCAGGAATTTATATTTTCCTATCTGGGAACGTTACGCTCCCGGAGAGTTCCGATTTCTGAAAACAGAGTTCAGAGAGTGCAACATCACAGTTATCAGCAATACTGACGTGAAACGAATTTGTAACTATATCGACATTGACAAATCTGCCATTCTTCAAGTTTTTTTTGATTTTGCAGCCTTACCTGTACTCTCCGCAGAGGCTCGCGATAATGAGTATTCATTCCTTGCGAGATTCAGATATGAGGGAGTCAATAGCTACGCATTTGCAACAGAAAGATTGATTAAAAAATTTTAAATAAACTCTTAATCATTGATACATTTGTAATCATTTCTGAAAAATTTATAAAACATTTCAAAAAGAATCTTAAAACAGTTACCCTCTCTGACATTTACTCTTTAGAAAAACTAAGGAGGCATCAATGATTGGTATTGATGTAGGATTCGGCGATGTGAAAGCCGCATACCTTGAAAAAGACGAAATTAAGTATCTCAAAATCCCCACGGCAGTAAAATACGCCGGAGCAAACTCAGCAGGAATAAACGAATCAGGTGTTTATTCTTTCCAGGGTAAAGACTATATAGTCGGCGAAAATGCCCGTTTCGGCGCATTCAGCACCCGCAGCTATGATTTCCTCAAAAGATACTCCGGTCTGTTCGTATTCCACGTTCTTAAAACACTGAGCATCGAAGATGAGAAAATAGGCATAGGACTGCCTCTGAACTGGTATTCCAAAAAAGATGACTTTTTCAAAGAATTGACCGCAACAGTGGTAAACGGCGAACTTCTCAAATTTGAACCTAAGCTGTTCCCGCAAGCTGTGGGTGTTCTGCTTGATTATCGGTACAACATTAAAGGCGAGCTTAAAACTGATACAGACAGAGACGGCATCGTTCTGGATATCGGATACAACACCGTTGATGTCCTTTGTTTTGAAAAAGGCGCCGCAGTTCGCTCCGATGCAGCAACAATCGAAAAATTCGGTATCTCTCGCATAATCGTCGAACTCACAGACATCATTCAGAAAGAATACTCTTTCCAGCTTTCAGAACAGGAAACCAAAGAAATCTTCATCTCCGGCAAAATGAAACTTTACGGAGATGAAAAAGATATGTCGGAAACTGTCAGGTCATTAATCGAAAAATATTTTGAAGAACTCATGCACACAATAGAGGCTCGCTGGGAAAGCAGACTTCAGCGCGCTGAGGTAATGCTGCTTGCCGGCGGCGGCGCAGTTACCCTCAGAGAGTATATGCCCTCTTCTCTTTCAAAGATCATGGCAGTTCCAGTGCATCCTGAATTCAGCAATGCCCGCGGATATCTCAAAGGACTGATTAACTCGGAGATAAAGTGATGGAAGCATACTTTCAGGTGGCATGTTTTAACTGCTGTAAAGCCGGAAATTGCGGCACAAAGGGCGAATTCTCACCGGATGAAGACCTTATCCCTTGTTATGAGTTTTCGCCTAAAACAGACGTTCTGACAAGTGCAGTAAAGGCAGCTCGTTCAGGCGTGTACAAAGAAGAAGCAGAGGTTCAGGCAAATGGCATGTAAAAAGAAAACGGGACAAAGCTATTTCAGGGAGTGGTGCATGGAGTGTAAACGCAAAAGTGCAGAACCTAAACTACACGGAGACAAGAACGGCGGCACATTTGAGTGCAATGACCTTACATGTCCCGCACAGAGGCACGTTAACGGCATTTATCTCGATGCAAAAGCAATCAAGACCTATGTGGTCGGTGGTGAGACTGGCAAAAACAACGTTGTCAAACTTGTTAAAAGGAGCGGGATATGACGCACAAACTCCAGATCACAATTAACAACGATGAACTCTACAAGACAATCATGTCAATCAGCAAGACCCAGCGCGGACAGTTTGTGACTATGGCTCTCGCGGCCTTCATCGCTACAGATGAAGGTCAGAGACTTGTGAACTCATTCGCAAAGCACAAACCAGCACAAGAAACAATCAACGAGGAGCTGAAGAAAACTAGCGAAGCGATGAAAGAAACTAACAGTAAACAAGGCGGGATCTCCGTCATGGGCGATTTCGGGGAGTAAGGAGTAGCTAATGAAGAAAAAAGCGTTAAGCAAAGAAGAGATAGAAGATAGAGAGTTGGGAAAAAACTTTGTTCTCGTGATCTTCGGCATACTGTTACTGTTCACTAGTATTAGCCTTGTTCTCGGAAAGAAGGATCCTGTTGTCAGACATACAAGCTATGCACCGTGGCATTTTTACTGCGGCGTAGCCATGGCATTTCCTACGTTTGGAAAAATTGTATGCCTTGAAACATCGCTAATCATCATGGAAATGGAAGAGGCTTACAAAAGGCAGGGAAAAGACAATGCAAATCAATAAATTTCTTAAAAACAAGCAGAAAAGGGCGTTTAAAGTTAAGCGTATTGTCTGGAAGCACGACAAGAAAGTGGACTTTGGTTACTTCTATAATGTTGATGATATGTTTGATGGCTACTACCATCATGCCGATGGCATCGTATCAATTTGCGCAGCAAAGCTGAACAAAAAAGATATCTTTGCAGTATGCTTCACAAAAGACGGTAAATTATGGATACCGGTTCTGAACCTTTCCAACGATTATTGCGAAGTCATAAACCTTCTTCATGAGTTTGCACGGGCTTTAAAACTTAGAAGAGCAGACTGCGGCTGTTGCTTTCATAAGCGGGACAAAGTCTGTTCAAAATTCGGAAGACTTTCTTCTCTTTGTGGTTTGATTCTCCGGAATCATCAGTGTGGCGAACACGAAAAGCCGAAGCCATTCTATGAATGTAAAGTCTATGAGTATGAGCTTGTTCGTCCGAGAAGTGCGGAGAGACTTGCTCAGTTGATGAATGAATTCTATCCGGTTGGCAGCTTCGTTTACATCCCTGATTTTGCGAGAGACTATAAGTTTAAAGTCATTGAGCATGATGCTGATACACCTAGCATGATGAAAGTTCAGATTTCCCTTTACCGCTTTGTAGCCGTTAATGTTGAGGTCAATGTCAAGGAACACTATGTGTGCCCTCATAAAGACATTGGGGATGTTTTTGATTTAAGAACTCGAGATCGGAAGTTTGAACCAAGATGCGAGATTAATATGCTCGCAGATGTAGAATTAGAAAACAAAAAGTTATCAATACATCTTGCTCAGATTGACAATTCAACGACATACCAAGTTTCAGATGGGGTTATCACTCCAATTAATCGGAAACCAATTATAGCCGGAGCTGTTTGTGTTGGCTGTGGTTGTGATGATCTCCACGCATGTATCTCAGAAACGGGAGATGCATGTTACTGGTTGAAAGTTAATTATGACACGAAACAAGGGGTGTGCTCAGAGTGTGAGAGTCTCATAGACGCTGACATAGATCAGCTACCAACAAAGGTTCAAGAAGACAAAAAATACCATATCAAGCTCGCAGGTTTTGAACAAGCTGATTATCTCGTTATTGATAACAGGGAAGTTATACAAGCATGTATGACTTCACAGCAAGGGCTTTCTGTGGGACAGCCGATTTATAATTCGGAACTCAAAATCGGCGATAAACTCCTGACTTTAGTGAATGGAGAGGCAGAAGAAGTTGAATATCCCATAATCTCCTTTAAAGAGGTGTGAAAATGAAAAAAAACAGCTTTTATACAAAACTAGAAAATACGCTGTTCGAAAAAATTGATCCACAGCTAACGTTAACGATTACTTCGGTTATGGGTCTTGCTCCCGTAGTGTATTATATGCCAGAACACAATAATATCCCCTTAATTGCATACTCTTTTGTAATGCTAGGTCTCACCATGGCTGGAGTTACACTTGGCATTGCCAAAGACAATAAAGAAATCGACAAGCTCTGGTCGGAACACAGAAGAAAACGAGGCAAAGTTCAAGGCAAATATGGTGATCGGATTAAAGAGCTTATTCACAACACAAATTCTGCGGGTGTGAGAGACCATAAAATAGGAGCCGAAGATATTGCATGGCAACTCGAAACAAGGACTTTTAGAACAGAAGATATACTGGAGAACTATGAACTGCCATCGCTCGTTGAAATTCATAAATTGTCTGAGCTTTTCTTTTGGAGAACATTCAAACTTGATGCCAATATTTCCGAATTTCCAGAAGAAGAAGGCAACCGTATTATTCTTTGTAACATGCTTTTCATCATCACAGGTGACGAGCGGTATCTGTCAGAAGATTGTAGACCGGAAAGCTCCGTTGTACGCAAAGTATTTGAAGATTACGAAGCAGTTTACAACGCAGAATGTTATGAACTTCTTGAAAGTTACGAACGGAGCCTGACATGAACTACATAAGCCTTGAAATCAATAAAGACGGGAAAAACGTTGAGATCCTTCTGGGGGGCACTGTACTGGAAGGCAGCGACATGCAAGGCGGTATCAGGCTGCTTATTAACAACATAGAAGCCAGCTTACTTAATTCATCTTTACTCGACAAAACTGAAAGAGAGAGCGCTCATCATGACAAACAAGATGAGCTTGAAGAGCAACCGACAACGACAGCACCTGTTGTTCCCCAGGAGGTGAAGCCCGAAGAACCAGAAAAATCTTTAAAACAGCCGGCTGATAAAAAAGCTGTTCCTGCTAAAGGATCCGCAGCTATTCTCAGCCGAGCAGTCATTGATTTGATAAACGCTGAATGTTCAGCAAAGGGTTTGAGCATGTTGGGATTCAACGATGTTATCGGAAAATTGTGTGGCAGAAAACCAGCAACAATAGGGTTTTACTATTATCAAAGAGCCAATACCCCTGTTGATGTTGCACACATCATTGGTGAAGTGATTGGCTACCAGCTTGAAGTCAAAAAAGATGAATTTGGTGAAAAAAATTGGTTTCCGGTTAAGCAATGCGATAAAACCAGAGATCTACCGGTTAAACAGAAAAATGTAAAAAAAGTACATAAATCTGTACAAAAAAACAGTAAGTCCGATGATGTCAGATGTCATCTAAGTACAGAACTTCTTGCCAAAATTGATGAATATTTAAAAATTACGAAATTTTCAAAAGCAAAACTGGCGAAGCTGTTAGCTGCAAAATCAGATAAAGCACATCCAACAATACTGAACATGTTTTACGGAGCATTAAGGATGCCGGAGTCTTTGGCACTGAGTCTTGCTGAAATTCTTGGTATTTCGATAAGTCGTTCACCAAATATGCTCGGTGAAGAGAAGTGGACTATTGCATCGACAGATAAGGGTGACAACGATCTGAGTGAAAAATCTGAAGCTGGAAACAATGCCGTAACACGTCTATCGACAGGAGTACTCAAACGCATCAAAGAGTACAGAACCGCAATGGCAATAGATGAAATGCTATTCGCTTACAGGATTGCAAATAATTCAGGGCTCCCGCGCGAAGCATTTATGGATGCTCTTCAGAGTGGAGATGTTTCTGATGAAGTTGCAACCGCAATTGGAGATGTTCTTCAGGCAAAACTGCATAAAGTGATGTTCGCTGATGGTGGCGGCGAGTGGAGTTGTTGAGTTATCAATATGTTCCTTACCCCTCCGGTCATTTCAAAAGAAATAACTGGAGGGGATTATGCCCGTCATCATTATCGAATCACCAAACAAAGTTAAAAAGCTGGCTGCCATATCGCATATGCGTGTTCTACCCACAGTTGGACACTTTAAGGACCTGCCACAAACAGGACTCGGTATTGACACTCAGAACAACTACTCACCGACATTCGTTGTTTCCCCGGATAAAAAAGACATACTCGACAAAATCAAAACGGCTTGCCGCGGAGAAACCGTTTATATTGCATCCGACCCGGATCGTGAAGGGTTTGCAATCGGCACGATGGTATATGAAGAAATTAAAAAGACAGCGCAGGATATCTGGCGGCTTGAAATACACGAAATAACCGAAACAGGTTTCAAACAGGCCATGGAGTCCAAAGTCCTATTCGAAAGAACAAACGCTGGACTGTTCAATGCATTTCTCGGCCGCAGAGTCTCTGACAGAATTGTCGGGTATACACTCTCCCCTATTACCTCGAACGCGATAGGCGCAACATACTCGGTGGGACGAGTTCAGTCTCCAGCAGTGCGGCTTGTTGCTGACAGAGAGAATGAGATAGCCAACTTTCAGTCTCATCCATTCTGGACAATTAATATAATTCTGGAAAAGGACGGCACCACTTTCACAGCGACAGACGTGGAAGGTCATTACGACTACAAACAAGAAGCCGAAGAAGCTCTTCAGCTGATACAAGCTGATCACGCCATCTGCATCAAAGCTGAAAAAAAGGAAACACAGTCAAAGCCTAAAGCACCCTTCACAACCGTAGACCTACAGGCCGCTGCCGGCACTCAACTGAAGATAAGTCCGGAACGTACCATGCAACTTGCCCAACAGCTCTTCGAGGCAGGACTCATTACCTACCACAGAACAGACAGTGTTCGGATATCTTCTGAATTCATCACTGAAATCCGAGATCTCATCACTCAGGAATATGGACAAAAATATCTGCCGGCATCACCACATCAACACAAATCCAAAAACTCTCAGGCTGATGCGCACGAGGGTATCCGCCCCACTCACATTCATGCGGCGTCAGAGTGCAACTCTGTTGTTTGCTCTGAAGGACTTGGTGATGAACACCTGAAGCTGTATGAGCTGATCTTTAAAAGAACTGTTTCATCACAGATGAGTGCTGCTATCTACTACAGAACAGATTACATTTTCAAAGTACCTCACAAAGGCTTGAGCGGCGGAGGTTACGATTTTAAAGCATCCGGTAAGACTTTAGTATTTGACGGATATCTCAGACTCTGGAGAGAACAGGAAGAGAGTGAGGAAGAAAATAACCAGCTTCCGGATATCGCACTCAATGAAACGGTCAAAAAGCTCAATACGGAGCTGAAAGAAGGCTCTACAAAACCACCGAGCCGGTTCACTGAACCGACACTGATTAAAAAGTTGGAAGAACTCGGAATAGGTAGACCCAGCACATATGCCTCAATCATCGGAACCATCAAAAAAAGGAAATATGTGAAAATTGAAAAAGGCAAACTTGTTGCAACCCCTGAAGGGATAAAACTCTCAGAGTTTCTCAAAGCAAATCATCCGTGGGTTACTGACTACTCGATGACAAAGCAGATGGAAGCGTATCTTGACGAAGTAGAAGCTGGCAAAAAAGAGTGGCAGCCCATGGTCAGAGATATCCACAGCAAAGTTGGTTTTCATGTATCAGAAAACCGTACCGCAGGAAAACCTTCAGAGAAGCAGCTTGAGTACGCTCACAAACTGTCAGAAAGAACCGGAATAAATATTCCTCAAGAAGCGTTAGAAAATTCATACCTGTTGACAAAATACATAGACAACGCAAAAAAGGTTGTAGACAAAGAATATAGAGACCAAAAGCACTCAAAACCTCTTTCAGAAAAACAACTTGCAATAATTCAGAAAAATGCACCTGACATCTTTAAAAAGGTGCAAACAGGTGACCTGAAAGCCGGACACACCTTCCTCGATAAATTTTTCAAAAAGAAGCACTGAAGGTATTTACCCTCGCTGACATTTATAAGGCAGAAAATTTTCTGTGGAGGTATCTCATGTTCAAGAAAATCACAGTCATAGGTCTTCTGCTGCTCATCGCAGGTTCCGCATCCGCTTACACCGTTCCGGTTTCCGGCGCTCTTGCATATACCGTGTACGATATCGTGATAAACAAAATCATCGGCGGTCCCATTGGCTACACTGCGGCAGGAGGACTTGTCACGTATGGTGCGTATGCATTCGGCACTGGTGCGCAAGGCGGCACTGGCACTGCGATCAAAGCAATTACGGCGGGGGGAACTATAGGTGCACTTGCGCTTATAGTCGCGTCTCTCGGAGCTGTTTATTATTTATGAAAGCCATAATTCCGCAATACATGCACAAGCCTAACAAGATTAAATTCCTGGATACCGATGAATTTATGTTCATCCTGAACGCTATATTCTTAGGAATTTTCTTGCGCAGCGTAATCATGTTTTTTGCAGGACTCGGTATATTTTGGTTTTACAGAAAGGGTAAATCAAAATATCCGCGCGGCTTTTTCAAGCATTTGCCACACATCATGGGCATCAGGAATTTCCAGTATTTTTCTGATATTTTCGTAAAGCATTTTAAGGAATAACAAATGATATTCAGGAAATATGTAAGCAGCGCTTCAAACCTGTTCGCTGAAAACCGTTTAGCTAAATTCATAATTATAGTCCTCATAGCGGTTATAGTGAGTCAGCAGTATATGCTACGGACGGCATTCAGCGAACATCCGGTGTTTTTGATACCCGCAGGGGGGTGGGTCAAGGGTAAAGTGTCTGTTTCAGCCACAACACTTGACCCTCTTTACCTGAACGGGTTTGGAACATATGTTGTCTCTTTGCTCTATTCTTTCACCCCAGCTGACGTACAAGGCAAATATAAAGAACTGACAACATTGCTCGCTCCGGATGCATACGCTTCATTATCCGCCATTCTGTTGAAAAAAGCGGAAAACTACAAAGACAACGACGTATCCAATACAGCAAATATCGTCGGTATCACATTGCTTTCAAAACCGGATGTGATTGAAATTAAGACTGAAGTTACCAAATTCATCACATCAGAAAGAATCGAATCAAAACAAATCAAAATCAGGATTGCATACGCCGTCGATAACGGTCTCCCAAAAATAACAAAAATCGAAGAGGTAAAATAGTGCGATTTATCATATTAACACTCCTCTTATCGTCTGCCACAGCCTTTGCGGCTGTTACGGGAATAGAGCCGGAAATACCTGCGAAGGTCGAGTTATCATCTATAGATCTGAATCGTATAGTTTGCCCGAACCAAACATCGGTAACAAATATTGCTGATTCGGCAGAAAAAGGTCTGCAACTCAAAGCATCCGGCGAAAACTTGTTTGTTAAGTTCCCGGTAATTGAAACTGAAAACGGATTCAAGAAGGAACGTGTCTATTACAACGGAGTGGCTGAGATTTTCATGACATGCGGAAACTCTGTCTATTCGCTGATACTTTCCGCAAAAAAGATTCCGGGGCAAACCGTATACTTGTCTGGTACTGCTTCAGATATGAAAAAGGCAAACGAATATGTTACAGCTAAAAGCGATGACGATCTCATGCTGGATCTCATCGACGCAATAATCAACAACAGAATACCGAAAGGATTCAGACTAAAAGAAACTGAGCTCATCGAAGAATACAAAGGCATTTCAATTTCATCAACAAAAGAACTCGTTGGCGGCGGATACCGCGTTCGCGAACTTGTACTGAAATCTGATAAACAGGTCAGTATCACGGATCTCGAACTCATCAAGTTGAAAATACTTAAAAACGTTAAGGCGGTTGCGATAACCTCTCCGGTATTCGTAGGTGTCACAACCGGCTATGTGGTTGAAGGCGTAGTGAAATGAAACTAAAAGAACGTTTTGATGCGCTTGATAAGAAGCATAAGAAAACTATTGTCAAAATAATCATTGGCATTGTGATTGTTATTATTCTTGCAATGATGTGGCAGGCATCCGGTATAAAAAAAGATGCGAAGGTCATACAGGAACAGGAGACTGTAGAAAACACTGATTTCAGTGCTGACGATAAAGAAAACAGCATTCGTATCGCCATTGATAAAAAGATCAACAAGTCTGAGAAAATGAATGAAGACCGCTGGACGGATATCGTTAAACGTGTCCAAGCCATAGAATCCAACAGTCAAAATGCGCCTCAAAGCCCTGAAACACAAAACGAAGCATTACCTAAAGGAAGTATTGAGAATGTGAATAACGGACAAGAAAGACCTCCGCTGTTCAATGACCTCAAAGATGTACCTAAGCCTGAGACCAAACAGGCGTACCCTACATCGCCGGAACAATATCAGCAGAATAATATCGGGCAAGCTCCCAAAAAGCCCACAGAAACTATGATATCAAAAATCGGATTTACCGAAATATCAGTTCCGGAAGAAAAGAAAACCGCCGAAACAGAGGTCAAAAAGAAAAAGAACTGGATACCGTCAAACAGTATATTCAAAGCGATGCTTGTAACAGGCGTGTATGCACCAACGATGGCCGCCGGGAAACAATCTCCATACCCAGTCATTTTACGTTTGACAGAGGAGTCTTTTCTGCCTTCAGGCGTGAGCAAAAATCTCAAAGGATGCTATGTAGGCGGTGAAGCATACGGAACTCTGTCAGACGAACGAGTACATATCCGTCTTCTCAACCTGTCATGCATAAGTTCAGACAACCAAAAAATAGTAGATGTCCCCATAGATGGTTATGTTCAGGGAGAGGATAACATAGTCGGTCTGGCAGGTCGTGTTGTAACTAAGCAGGGACAGGTTATGACAGCCGCTTTTGTTGCCTCATTTCTGCAAGGCATGGGACAAGCATTTTCACTCGCAAATCAGACGACAACAGTATCAGCTCTTGGCGGAACGACAACAGCAATATCAGGATCTGACATAGCCAAATATGGCGCCGGTTCCGGATTTGCCGAAAGTTTTAAAATGCTCTCTGAATACTACATGGATCTATTAAAAGAGGCTAAGCCCGTTATCGAGGTACTGGGCGGCAGGGATGAAGTCGAAGTTGTAATAAAAAAAGGTGTTGAAATCACGACAGAGGGTTGGGAATGGGAAGATATCTATTAATTATCATAGTATTAGTTACAGGCATATTAACATCCGGCTGTGTTTACGAATCAAACTTCAGCTGCGAAAAATACAGAAACGCCGGGAAAGCGTGTACTCCGGCATCAAAGAACATCGAGTACGCTATTGCCAACGACGGAAAAGAAAAAAAAGATATTGATACTGCACCAGAGAAAGTTAAGGAAATTCTCGATAAAGAGCTTTTTGTCAAATGCGAACAGGATGAGCCGTGTTCATATAAACCGGCTCCTCAGAAGTACGTTTTCGTTGATGAAGAGGCAAAAAACTATATCGAATACAAAACCAACGAAAACAGCATTAAAGCCGATGAATTGACAAGTTACAGCATCAAGATCAATGCGGACAATACACCAGTTACGACAAAACCGAAAACACTACGGGTTACAATCCTCCCGTACCAGGATAAAAAAGGACGTCTGAACATGATAAAGCGTGTCCACATGATCATTCAGAAGCCTGAATGGATCATTGGAGACTATCTCATAGTCGATGAAACTATAAAGCTGAAGGATTAAGGATGTTTGGGTTAATCAATAAAGCTCTGTTCGGAGAACACGGCGGATTAAAACGATCAGACATAGACATAACACGGGACAAGTTTTCAACGTTGTTTCCTTGGGTGTCATACGATCCGGACGACAAATTCTATTTTCTTCGAGATAACTCAGTGGGTTGGATATGGGAATGCTCGCCCATGTTATTTGCTGATGACAATACGTTTAATATGATTAAAGGCATAATGAGAAATAAGTTTCCCAGCCAGTCAGTTATTCAATTCAGTCTGTACGCTGATCCATTTATTGCTCCAATTCTCGATAGGTATAAAAAGCTCAGATACGCAAATAAAAATATTTCAGACATCCATATGGCATCCACAGACAACTATGCTAACTTTCTGGAAAAAAGCACAGAAGGCATGTGGCAACTCTCTGGAACACCCGTAAGAAATTACCGGCTATTCTTATCAGTCAAAATACCAATCAAGGTTGATGTAACATCATCCCCTGATTCTTTTATAAAAGAGGTAAAAAGCTATACCGACATAATCTCAAATATCCAGGAGAGCCTGAAGATTTTGAGCCCGCACAACATGGCTCCCTCTGACCTTATCACTCTTATGTACAGAATCACAAATCCGGATCTTGATCCTCATAAATATGTTGAATGGAACGAAGATAAACCAATTCATAAACAGATTATTTTTGCAGATACGGAAATCGAAAGAAGAAAGGATTCTATCAGATTCGGCAACACATATGCGGGAGTATTGACACCTAAAAACCTTCCCCGCCAGATTGATAACTTATTTTCAAACGATATGATAGGCTTTATCAGCAAAGGTTCGACTGCCATTGAAAACGATATAAATCAGATTCAGTGCCCGTTCATCTACACAGTCAATATAACTTATGATCACGGACTTAAAACAAAATTCAACGCAAAAGCGTTACATAACAGTAAATTGCAACAGGGAGCTGCAAGAGAAAACTCTATGGGCAGCATGGTGGAGACATCCAATAGACAACAGGAAAACTTTTGGGTCACACAGCAATATGCAGATGGTAACATGTTTCTTCGAGTCATTCCTCAGCTCATTCTTTTTGAAAACTCTGAAGAAGAGCTAATGACATCTATGAACAGAGTAAAATCAGTATGGGATGTTTGCGGAGTGGACAGCCAGAGAGAACGTGATTATCTAGCTCATGTGATGTTTGTTGCCGGACTCCCGTTGGGATTATATGCATCCAACGTTCAGGAACTTGATAGAGATTTTCCTGTCGAAACAACGGGCGCTGCGCTTTTGTCACCGATTCAGGCATCGTTTGCAGGAGTAGGCGAACCGAACCTGCTTTATATAGACCGCCGCGGGCAACTTGTTTCTCTTGATATCTTCAGAACCGGCAGCAATAAGAACTTCTTTGTTACAGGCGGAACCGGAGCGGGCAAATCGTTTTTCATGAACGACTTCGTTAACAGCTACATGGGTGTCGGAGCAAAATTCAGGATAGTCACTGTTTGCGACAGCTATCGCAAATCAGCATATCTGAATGACGGACAGTATATCGAGCACGAAGAAAAAGGGATGGTAGTTAATTTCTTCGAGGAAGCGGGAACTAAAACCGGAGTGCTGACACAGGATGTAGTTACTAACGAAATCAGTTTGTCAGCCGGTGATGTAGTTGATATTGCCGATGAAAATGAGCAATTCTGTAAGATTATCATAGATAAAGGAGACACAGACGAAATATATATAATTCCGCCTCAGGAATTTACAAATATAACCTACAGCCTTGATGGCGACTCCTTGAATATGCTCACCGGAATTCTGGCATCTATGGCAACATCCAGATCTGGGGAAAAACTGGATGAAGATGAACTCACTATACTTGAAACGGCAATCGAACACGCTTTTGCGAAAAAAAACAGAACAAGCAAAATTGATGACGTAATTGAGTATCTTGAAAATATTGAACAGCATATCGGAGAAGATCCTCGTAGCCAATTCCACATAAACACCGCTTTTAAACTCGCCATCCGGCTCATAAAATATTCGTCTATCGGGCAATATGGAAAATATTTCAACGGCAAAAGCACAATATCGTTTAAGTCTGATCTCGTCGTAGTAGACCTTACAAAAACACCGGAAGATCTTAGAAAAGTCTTCGTGCTGGCATTCGCAAACATCATAGAAAGAGAAATATACAAAGGGGATAGAAAGACACCCATTTTCGTTGTACTTGACGAAAGCTGGCAGACGCTTTCAGAAAACCCATATGCGCGGAAGTTTGTCGAAGGATTATACCGCAAGGCAAGGAAGTATAACGCATCTATCGGTATCGTCACTCAGTCTCTCCATGACTTGTACGAAAAAGGGAAACTTGGTCTGCTAGGCGACGTAATCAGAAGCCAAAGTGATTTCAGCTTCGCGCTGAAAGACAAAAACTTTGCCTTTGCATATGAAAACGGCATTCTTGATATCTCAGAATTTGAATATCAGATGCTCGTTGCAAAAATTCCGGCAAGATCACAGCCGAAGTATTCCGAAATATATCTCAGAACCCCCTACGGGGATACTATAGTAAGGTTGATTGTTGATGAATATAAATACTTTGTAAACACATCTGATCCTGACGATTTCCTTTTTATCAAAAAAATATCCGAGCAGTATCAGGCTGAAGGTATGGCTAGAAAGGATGCCATGAAAAAAGCTGTAAACAGATGTGTTGAGATTGCAAAAGGAAAAGGCGGAATAGGCGGATATCGTGAATATTTAAATACCTTGCTTAAAGCAAGTTAAGGGAAAACAGATGAGTATCAAATCAATAGTAACATTTATCGTATTCTCATTATTGGTCTCGTTATCAACTCTTTATATTTATGACAAATACTATGTCAAAAAAAGATACATAGCATTTGCAGACATCTCAACAATACAGGCAGATATGCTGATAGAGTCGCTTTCTAACAGCGTCTACAGAAAAGAGATAACCATTGAAGATTTTGAAAATAAAATCAGAAATATGCGCGAAAGAGTAAACCAGAAGCCAGGAATAATCCTTGAGCAGAGAGCCGTTATAAAAGGTTTTGGGAAAGATATAACTCCTGAATTTGAGGACATAATCAGAAAATGAAAACGGTAGCAATCTGCTTTTTATTTTTAATGTTTAATGCTGCATATGCTAAAGATCTGGGCACTGTAGGCACAACATATCCCATTGCGGAAAAAGATATGATGTCAGAAATAGAGGCAAGGGCTGCCAGCGTTGACTGGAAATCAATTATTGCCAAAGAAAAAGAAAACGTAAAAAAAACAGCTGCAAAAGCAGACACAAATATTCAGGCAGCAGACATGAACAAAACATACTATCTCGATATGACATATATGCTCGATCACGATATCTATTCATATAACACTGCCGGAGAAATTACAGGTGTTTTATATCCAAAAGGTTTCATTTATAACCCTCTCGATTACATTCAAACCAAAGAAATCTACGTTATACTCAACGGCAAACGAAAAAGTGAAGTTGAGTGGTTTAAGAAAAAATATGCATTATCGCCACTTGTATACCCACTGATAACTGAAGGTAATGCAAGAGAGATTGCAGAGGACATAGGACGCCCAGTTTCCGTTCTCCGAGATAATATGAAAGAACTTTTTAAAATAGAAAAAACTATCAGCGTTGTTTATCCGGAAGGGAGACAGTTGAGAGTTGATGAAATTATGGTGAAAGATGAGAAAAATCCTTCTAAGTCTGCTGTTAGTAATAATCAGCACAAATAATGCTTTGGCTGTATGCGCAGGTCCACCTCTTGACCCGATATCACGTGTCAGGTGGAACTGTGTACTTCCAATCTCAATTGCAGGGATTCCATGGGGAACATCAGGAAATCCATTAGCAGACTCTGCAGATAAAAATGCCGGCGTAGGAACGCAATTGCCTGTATGTATTTGCAAGGATCCCCTTCCTCGTATAGGTATAACTCTCGGCTACAGAGAACCGATCCGTCTGATAGAGTCTGTAAAGGATCCGTGGTGCTTTCCCAGTCTAGGATTTGGCATGAGCCAGACCGTATGGGGTGGCGGTTCAAAAGGACCGACCTCCGGTCCAAAAGGCGACTTTACAAACACTCATATGTTTGTTTTCGTCCCATGGTCGTTTATGGAGTTATTTACCGACCTTATATGCCTGCAGGGTGATTTTAAAGGCTGGTCTCTGGCATATACATCGGAAGTTGACATAACTTCAAGATCGGACACAGCAGCTCTGCTGCTTAATCCTGAAGCCGTTTTGTTTGCAAACCCTATCGCTATTATGGCCTGTGAAATACCTGATGCTATTGCGACAGTAGCTGAATACACCATCCCGCCTCTTTACTGGTGCGCAGGGAACCATGCAATCTTCCCTTTGAGTAATAATCAGGTGAGTAAAACAAATTTTACCGAAGCGGCTGAAGTAAATGCATCTAAAACTATTTTTAAAATGCATCGGGAGTTACAGCTCTGGGGGAGTATTGGCAACCAGGGACTCTGTGGCATGTATCCTATGCCTATCTGGAACAAAATGCAGTATCGGCTTCAAACTGCCATGCCGGTTCCTGATTACTACTGCCGGCGTCTCGGACAGCCGTCTCTTATTTGGAACAGGTTTCTAAATCCACCGACTGCTCCTGGACAGGATAATATGGTATTTCTACTTTGGAGGAAAAGAGATTGCTGCGCATTTTAATTTTCATAGCATTTTGCATATCATCGTCAACTATTGCCGGAGAGCTTGCGGAGAATAAAAAAGACTTCTATTCAGATCGCGAACGCGGCTGGTATTTTTATGAAAAAGAACCTGTAAAAGATGAGAAAAAAGAAGTTAAGAAAGATAAGTTTGAAAAGCCTGTCGTTGATTGGAAAGCTCTTGAAAACATGCACCCGAAAGAGTTTGAAAAACTCTTTTCTGATGTGAGGGCTTATGCGCTGATGTACCCGACTGTGGAAAACATGGTTGAGTACTATCGTTTCAACGATGTTTACCTGAACCGCGCCCGTAAATTTCAGGAAGTTTTCACATACGTTGCTCAAACTCATCCGGAATTGTCAAAAGAAGACCGATACCCTGTCAGCAAAATCGGTCAGGACGAACTTTTCAGGGAAAAACGTGAACACATAGACAACGTTTTACGTGAAAATTCAGACACATATGCCCTGCTGTATTTCTATTCCCCGGAATGCGGATATTGTGTTAAACAGACACCAATTCTGCAATATTTCATTGAAGAAACTGGTTGGACAATCAAACCCGTTGATATCACAGCAGATCAGCACGCAGCAGCACGTTTTAACATCCAAGCCACACCGTCCCTTGTTATGATAAAGAAAAACTCTAAAGACTGGATATATATAAGCTCAGGCATTATATCATTGACGGATATAAAAGAGCGTATTTACAGAACAATAACTATTCAGAAATAAGCAATCATAGTCACTTTTACCCTCGCTGACATTTATACCTCAAAGACTACAGTCTCGCGAGGTAAAGGCATGTCCAGATTTCTGATCGTTTCAATGATTGTTATTTCCGCCTTTTTTAAGGCAAGCGCGGCAAACTGGGTTGATGACTGGTTTGATACCGCAGTCGTAACAAAACCAGGAGTATTTGAATCCCAGCAAAGATCCTACGCAACGTTTGGCTCATTCAACGGACGTATAAAAACGTCCACTGATAACCTGATGACAATCTCGTCTCCGCGAATATCTGCCGGATGTGGCGGCATTGACATTTTTATGGGGGGTTTCTCGTTTCTTAATCCTGATTATATGGTTGAGAAAGCTGAAAAAATGATCCGAGTGGCACCGTATGTCGCCTTTGATATGGCACTGCAAGAATTATCTTCAACAGTCGCAACCGTAAAAGACAGGGCAGAAAACATCATAAATGCGCTCAATGGACTTCAGATGGATGAATGCCAGTCTGCAAAAGCTGTTGTAATGGCTGGTCGGCAACTTTTCAATGGTCAGGAAGATCAGGCAATGGAAACAATCAAAAGTGGTCTGGTGCAGGGAGCAGATTCGCTTTTTACAGAAGCCAAAAAAGCATTTAACGATTCCCCCGGTACTTCATTCCAAAAGGCAGTGGACAAAAGTGATAACACATCCGATGTTAAAGCCGACCTTAAAAAAAGCGGTTATCTGCTCGATGCCATAGGTCAGAAGATGAATGTCTCCAGTGCCAGACTCCGGCAGTTCCGCGCACTCATCGGCGACGTGTACATTTCAACAGAAGGCACTGAAATGACATTTAAGGAGATACCAGGCTGTAAGGATGCTACATATGAAAACCTTGTTAATGACAAGCCATGGGTGAAAACGGCTTCAACAGCGGCATGTAGTCAGGAATCCGGTAAAACGATTTATGAGTACGTCGGCAACAATCTTAACTCAATATCGGGAAAGCTGATATCATCCCGCTCATCGTCAATGAGTGCAACAGAAAAAGAGTTTGTCTCCAGAACACCTATTCCAGTGGTTTATATCCTCAACAATGCCAGCAAATACGGCGAAGCACAGCTTAGCGTGGTTAAAGATGCTCTGGTCGAACCAGCCGCATATGGCTATGCATATGCGATGTTCGTATCAATGGTAAAAAACACGGAAGATATCCTGAACGATTATCAGCTCTATCTCAACTCCAGAGACTCATCAGTTACTAAAGTACATACAGAAGCTATTGAGAAGCTGATAGAAAATGCAGAACAGATAAGGCAGAAAGCATACGAGGCATACAACACCAAGATTGGCGACAGTGGAGCAATTTACAAACTACTAGACAACTTCAATCAGGATAAAATGCGTATAGACAAGGTTCTTGCCGATGCAAAAATCGGGCGGTGGTAGATGAAAAACTACATAGATAACATCAAATCAGATACTCCCTCCCATATGAAAATGACCATAGAGGATGCCTCCAACCTTGAGCAGCACGCAGAACTCTTCGCGCTGGAAAAGCGATGGGCGGACAACAGTTCCGTCAATGTTTTCGATGTAACGGGGTCTTGCCACCCTGATTATATAGGGTTGTCGTGGCTGGAAATGCTTGATAAGGGCAAACGTATGCCTCTCAACATAAAACTTCTGATGGAAAATCCCGGATACTACTTTCAGGATACCCAGAAAAGCCCGACCATGTACTATGCAAAAATCGGTAAGGATCTGTTCGTAACGAGCGACGGTAACCACCGCACATGTCTTGCAAAGGTGCTTTTCTATTACGAGCAGCGAACGGATATTCAAGGTGTCGTCATGGAAGAAATAATCAAAGATTACGAACTTGAACGCGCTTTCAAACTGCTTTCAGAAACTCCTGAGATGCAAAGAGCCGGAGTGCGGATTGAAGTTCAGTCTAAGCATATCAGCAGAACGGACGCTTCAGGGTGGAAATCGGACAGGTACGTTCCTGTTATATCAGCACGAAACAAAAACTTTCATAAAATTGAACTCAATGCTCATGAATCTCTGGATTTTCTCGCAGAGCTTAAATCAGGGCATTTCACACGGCTTTTTCGTCACAACAGATACGCGAAATTCATAAAAGGGTAATATCATGGCACTGAATCTTGAATACTATGTTTACGGAGATTTTGAAACAGTCGTAACAGCCTTCAAGCTGGTTGCCAGCATATTCCACAGCAATCTGTACCTGAGCTGGTTCACGGTTGTGATACTTTACAGCACAATAATCATCTTCTTTCACGGTGCGGCGGAAAATGCGCTAGGCGGTAAATTCTCCGACACGCTATGGGCAAAAAACATCATATACGGGGTGGTTTTATACTCAATTTTCATCGTTCCGACGGTAACGATGCACATATATGATCCGGTAAAAAACAGGTATGAAGCTGTTGGAAATGTTCCTGTAGGTGTAGGTCTTGTCGCCGGCATGACATCAATGGCAATTCGGGAAGTGAACGAAATTATAGAGACAGCAGGCAGTCCCATCGTCAGAACAGATTTTATAGGCTTCGGCGACGGTTTTGAGATGCTGGCAACGACGGGGATTATAGGAAACCTCGGAGCGATACAAGATCCTTTCCTCGCAAAAAGCATCTACAAATACATTGAGAACTGTTTTGATCAGGCGTATGCGTCCGGAGAAATAACTGATGCCGACATGTACAATTCAAACAATCTAATGAAGACAATTGAACTTGACTATAGGATGTTTTATTCGGACGTATTCGATGATGCACACCCCGGCGGGCAGCTTCTTGAGTGTGCCGATGCGTACGCAAACATAAAAACACGGCTTGTCGCACCGGCTTTCACAGAGAAGGTCATGACATCATTTTGCAGTAAGCTGGGTTATGATACGAGCAATGCGCAGGAATATATCTCATGCAAAAACAAATTCAGCGGAATGATAAACGCTTTCGGAAATAAGACAGGCTCAACGACAATCGCTGATTATGTTGCATCCAGTTTTATTGCCAGACAGTACCTGCAAGGACCGTTGAACGCCGGAGTTGAAACAGCCAAAGAAATCGCAAAGGGAATGGCAACGGCTTCCGATCTTATAGGCAGTAGCCTTGCCACTCAGTACATCCCAAAATTACAGGGGATGGTGGCAACCATTCTGATAAGCATTTTTATCATAGTCGCCCTATTCTACAACGTTGCTCCGGCAGAGTCCTTCAAGTTTTATATCGGTCTCTGGCTGTGGCTTATGCTTTGGACGATATGCGACACAATCAGCAACGTAACGGTGCAGAATCTGGCATACAAAACGTTTCTGGATATCCGAGAAAGCAATTTGGGACTGAATGCCATGTTCATCACAGGCAAAGAGTCGGTCAAGGTTCTTGGCATGTTCGGTCAGGCACGGTGGATGAGCATGAGCCTTGCAAGCCTGCTCGCGGTGGGACTGTTCAAAGTAACGGGCGGCTCGGTCTTCGCCGGATTCACACGACAGATAGGCGCGAGCTATCAGCAGGCAGCAAGCTCCATGGGGGCGCAGATTGGAACCCCCGGAGATCAGGCGGCACTGCATAACAAGCTATACGACCAGGCAGCCAACGATATACCCACATCCTTAACAAAGAACATGGCAAATTTAAATACAGACCGATTTGGGTACGAATCCAAACAGCACGCTCTGCAATCCTATAACAGATCTATGTCGCAGGAATTTGGCGGAAGCAGCACAACGGCAGGCGGCGCTTTGGGCGATGCGGCGTCTGTGAAAAATCTCATGGATATTGGTTATTCTCAACAAGCGATACAAGCTCTTGCAGGTTCAGGATACAACATACGAGACATTGGTGCGATGGGTGCACTGAAAGATACTCTCGGCAAAGTTGGTATGCTTGATGCGATGAATCAGGGAAAAGTTTCCAGAGACGACCTCCGCCAGATGGGTGAGTATGGGCTCCTCACGGATAAAGGGCGCACAGACGCGGCGAAAGAAATGTCAGAAACTCTGGGGATGGATTACAACGATGTTGTTAAAGCTATGCAGACCCAGACAGGGATGCAGAGCTATTTTCAGTTTAAAGGAGCAGAAAGAGCCGCAAAAGCCCTCAATATGGAAACAAAGGATGTATACCAAGCTGCGAACTCTAACGCCAATGTATCTCTGTCTGATGAGCAGGCAAAGGCGGCAGGATTGTCAGCCGGTGCCGGAGCATACTCAATGTCATTCGATGAGAAAGGGGACGTTGTTTCAAGCCATATAGACCGAGGAAGCACGATGTCCGGAAATTTTGAAACACTCATGGTTCAAAACGGCAAAGAGCTTATGCCCCTCAAAAATGCCACCATAGAAGGCAAAGGAAAAGAAATGCTCATTACCGGCACGGATCAACACGGCAACAAAGTAACCATGCTCGGTTACGGCAACCTTACCGGAAAAGACGGAAATAAGGGGCTTGCAGATTACGATGTTCTCAATTCAATGACAGCTGAAAGTAGCAAAGATAAGCTGTCTGTCAAGACAGACGACGGAAAAACTATCAACCTCACCGGAGCAAAACTCCGATATGATGGCGGAGCCGGCGGTGGAGTCTGGACTGCCGAAGGACATGAACAGGGATCAAAACAGTGGAAGACGTTCCGGGGTATCGGTGATTTCGACCAAAACGGTAACCTTGTCTTCAGCTCAATGGATACCGGAAAAGGTACACAAGATAAGTCTACAACGGTAGACACCTCTGTAACTAACGATTCATCAGTTACCAATGATTCATCGGTAACAAACGATTCATCAGTAAATAACATCTCCGGAATAAAAAATAATTCTGTAGATAAAAATGAGTCCGGTCAACAGACTATTGTGTATGATGAAAATAAAATAGTTTATAACCACGGCTCAAACTACGGTAACGTCTTCCAAGGCGGTTTGGATAAAAAAGAGTCTAAAAACCTTGCAGAGGCAGCATGGGATACCGCATGGAGCAAGGAATCGTCATGGGTTACAGGGCAAGGTGGTAAAAAGTATCTTAACAAAGAAGCATTTGGAAAGAACCTTGGTATCGAAATCAGGCAGCAAACCGCAGATATGAACAATACCATTGGTTCGTTCCTCAAAAATGAATCAACAGTTGACCACAAAGTCTATGATACTTTAGTTGGTAAAGTAACTGGTTCTGTGAGTGCAGGTACTCCGAAAGCGTTTACAGCAGCGACTGGCTTTGGAATTCAAGTTGACGCATCTGTATCACAGGATTGGGCAAAACAAAACTCATCAACCCAAAGTCATACTGCTAATGATGTATATAAAACTATTCAAACAGACCATCTTAAAGCCATTGATGTTGCTAAAACAGAAAATGGTTACAACAAAAATACGTTTATCAGCGACTATTCGAGAAGGCTTAATGAAACTGCTACAAACTATGATGAAGCCAGTAAAGGAATTTCATCCTCTCCGGCACCAAAGGTTGAAACTCCTCCAACACCAGTGAAAAATACTGCCCAAGAATCTGTTAAAATACCGGAGGCACCAAAGGTTTCTATGCCAACAATGAGCCTCTACAACCTGACAGGAGATGATAGCTCCAATACCCCAAGTACAGAAAAGCCTATGCCAAAGAAAGGTCAGGAAAAATAATAGGTGGAATGAGGTAGAAACAGGAAAGCCCGTTGGCTGAACACTAACGGGCTTTTAGTTGTTTATCGGGTGGCATGGGTTAGCTCTATCAGAAGCTCCATCATCAATGGGACTGCTCCTATCAAACTCAAGCCCATAATCAGTAATGCCGTTTTTTCTTGCTTCATCCATTGCTCTGTTCATTAAGAAACGTACAACAAGAGCAACAGCCAGAAGAACCACTATAAAAACTATGTGAAAAGTTTCAAGTCCGAACATCTTCAACCTCCTTCATAGTTAAGTATAGTCCTTTCCAGAAAGAAGTCAATAGTAAATTACTTTTAAATTCCAGATAGTTACCTGATTTTTACCTAAAAAAATCAGGTAAAATTTCCACCTCGAAAAACTTTTAAAACATTTTTTCAACTTGCCATATATTTCTTATGCGTATAAAAATACACGCATACGCAATTATTATATTGAATTAATCATTTATTTATAAATTGCAAAATAGGTAAAAAAATGAATGACGAGAAATTATACTATGATAACAAAGATTTAAAGCTCAAATATGGTATTGAACATATTGAAACAAAAGATGGATATCATTATATCAAATACAAAAATAATGAACAAACATATCCTTATAAATCATCTAGATTAATAATTTTCAATGTATTAGAAACTTATAAACAGGGAGAAGCCTACGCTTATATCCAGAAGCAACCTGTTATGTTCAAAAAATTATCACTGCTTTCCGAAGAATTTTCAAATGAGAAATATATTCTCATTTATAACGATGAGAATGAAAGGCTATATAAAAATGAAGAGCTAACCTTGTACTTTCCTGACAAAAAGAACAGCAAATGTCTTGAATATTTTAAAGAAGTTGCAATGCTTGTTGGTTCTCTTCAAACTAATCCTGAAGCTGAAACGATAAATGTCTTACAACGCCAATATGAACAAATAACCAGCATCGCTCCTCATACAGTGTTGGGAAGCTTCACAAGCAGAACTAAAAAAGAAATATCGGCAAAATCGAAGAAGGCAATATTTCCTTTTAGCTATAATTATAATCAAAAACTAGCTGTACAAAAAGCAGTAAATAGCCATATTTCATCAATTAAAGGACCTCCTGGCACTGGTAAAACTCAAACTATATTAAATATTATCGCCAATCTTATAATGTCGAATAAAACGATTGCTGTTGTATCAAATAATAATACTGCGATACAAAATATTTATGATAAATATCAAGCATGTGGTTTGAGCTTTTTCTTAGCTTTGTTAGGCAAAAACGAGAACATTGACAATTTCATAATAAATCAATCTAAAAATGAACTCAATTTAGAAAGTTGGCAACTTGATAGTAAGCAATATGAAGAATTGGAGTTAGAACTAAATAACTTAGACGATGAAATAGACAAAATTCTTCGGTTAAAGACTAAATTGGCATCATTTAAGAATAAACTTAAAGAACTTGACACCGAAGTGTTCTTTTTCCAAAAATATTTAAATAATAGGACAACAGCCACAATAAAATTAAAAAACTCAAACCAACATAGTAACTTCTTTTTCGAATATAACAACGCTTTGATTAAAGGTAATGTTTCATTTATTTTCAAAACAATACAATCAATAAAATACAGACAATCGCTTTATCACTTTCTTAAAGAAAAAGCCATAACCGTTAATAATTCACTACAAAATGGTTATTATATTCAAAGGAAAAATGAAATAGAGCGTTTGATTGATAAATATTCAAAAATTATTGAAAACGCTAATATTGATGAAAAAATGAAAGAATATACAGACAAATCAATGCTTTTATTTAAAGCACATCTTACTAAACGATTTAAAAAACAAAAAAACATATTTTGCCATGATGATTTGAAATGGAAATCAGCAAAATTCGTTGAAAGTTATCCTGTTATTTTCAGCACAACACATTCACTAAAAAAATCCCTTTCTCCTGATTATATTTATGATTATTTGATAATTGATGAAGCCTCCCAAATAGACATTATCGCAGGTGCTTTAGCAATGTCGTGTGCAGAAAATCTTGTTATTGTTGGAGATACCAAACAGCTACCCAACATTATAGATAGCGATAAAAGAAAAGAGGCACACGAAATTTTTAACAAATATCAACTTGAGCAGGGATATGATTACAGCCGTTACAATCTAATGTCATCAATGAATGTACTATTCCCGGAACTTGAAGAAGAAGCCATTCTTTTAAATGAACACTTCCGATGTCATCCGATGATAATAGGCTTTTGTAACAGCAGATTTTACAATAACCAACTCGTCCCTATGACCAACCATGAAGATAATGATCATCCTATGACAGTATATAAAACTGTAAAACACCCTAAGCTGTGTGAATATGAAGGCAAGTCACCTTATAACTCAAGACAGGCGAATTTAATAGAAAAAGAAATTATATATTCTAATTCTTTCAACATCAAAGACAATTCAGTTGGGATTATCACTCCATTTAGAGCACAGGTAGATGAAATCAAAAGAATAGTCTCTGAAACTGGACAAACAGAAATAGATACCATACATAAATTTCAAGGGAGAGAAAAAGATATTATTATTTTTTCAACAGTAAAAGACAAACTTGAAAACGGATTCATCGATGAACCGATGATCAATGTTGCGGTATCCAGAGCTATAAAACAATTTTACATTGTAATACCAGAGAATGAAAAAAATATAACCAATACTGTAATCAATGATCTTATAGGGTATATACGACATAACAAATTAGAAGTCATCGACAGTTCGCTATATTCTATATTTGATTTATTTTATAAAGAATATTCAGATAGACTAAACGCATACCATGAGGAATACATTAAAAACTATAAAGATGACAACGATATTATGTCTGAAAAATTAATTCAGATGTTGCTGGATGAGTTGCTCGCCTTAAACGAGCTGAGTGGTTTAAAATACCTTAGAAACTATCCCTTGTATCTAATATTTGACGTTGATTCTAATGAAATTCCGTTAGATGTCAGAGAAAAAGAGTTTATACAAAATACACTTTCTCATATAGATTTTATAATTATAAACAATTGCGATAAAACACCATTACTAGGAATTGAAGTGGATGGAAGTTATCACCTGCACGACAGTAAACAAAGAGAAAGAGACTCTGTAAAAGATTCAATATTCAAAAAGCACAATATCCCACTTCTTAGGCTGTCAACCCGAAGAAGCACAAACGAAAAAGAAAGAATACTCTTTGAGTTATACAAAATAAGGGGTATTAAGAGTGAATCACTCCACCCAATACTCCTTAATCCTCTGAAAGTGAACCATGAGACGTCTTGACTGGATGATACCCTTATCCTCCAGCTTACGGACGGTTCTCCGTAAAGTCTCTTCAGATTTAAACGGAAAGCGTCTCAACCACTCTGCATACGTTATCTGCACCCTCTTCTTTCCTGACTCCTGAATCATGGTTTGGAGCTGATGAAGCACAACCGCTTCGTTGTAACCGAGCTTGTTTATCTGCTCCTGTGTGGGATTAGCGAAGGATGGCAGACACTGCGCCGCCGGTGCTGACGGAATAACCGGAACAGAGGGAACGGCGGTCAGAATCTCTGCCACCTCCATTATCCCGGATGATTCCAGCTCCTCCATGTAGACGGCGATATCGTCCCTGCTCTGTCCGGTGAGAACGGATATCTCGTCCACGTTCAGATCCTTCTCTTTGTACCTGATTAAACTCCTCACGAAGTTAACATCTCTGCCGGAAGCGTTCAGTCTGGAAACGACCTCCTGATATGCCCTCACAGCGGCGATTTTAACATGGGAAACGCTCTAAATATGCTTCTATTGTTTCAATAATAGTACGAGCTTTGAACACAACTCCCAAATCAAGCGTTTCATTATGCTCAATTACTTCTTTCTGGTTAGATACTTTTTTAAGCTCTATGAGTTCCTTCATTGTATAAGTGCTTGCTACAATACCAATAAAAACAACGCGAGAACCAAAAAGCAACTTCCCTTGTGACATAAATATATTCTGATCATATATAAAAACTGGGCTTCCACTTGAACCACCAAACACTGAAGCATCAATGAGAAAACAAGGCTTGCCTTCATAGTCAATTCCTATTGGAGAAGCTGTAATGCCTCGTCGAACAACTGGCAAATAATTTTTACTATCCCAAATCCCTTTTGGATAACCTACAAATATAATCGACTCAATGGAACTAGAGTCTTTAATCTGTTCTGGCGAAATAGTTATGTTTTTATCAATACACATCAAGAATGGTTTTAAATCCTCAAGAGTTTTATTATTTATTATCGGTCCCATAGGGAATATTGCTACATCTATAGTGGAATCTGGGTGACCAAAATAAAAATGCTCTAAATTGTCTGATAATTTATACTCTATCTTTTCTCCTAATATCGGTTCCATATTATCATGTTTAAGAAAAGTTAAATTCAATTCTGCAGCATTTATGACCACGTGTTTATTAGTAACAACAAAAACAACATGTTTATTATCATGATCGTATGAGTATAAAAAACCCGTACCTTGACCAGTTTGACCATCTTTGTATACGCACTCAATGCGCACTGTAGTGAAAAATAGTTGTTCAGTAATATTTTTTTGATACATGATTGTTAGTCCTCACTTTTTTAAAAAACGCTCATACGGAAAATCTTCATAACCCATGTACATTACATAACCAACGTAATTACCATATTTAACTGATCTTGCACTCTGCACAGAAGGAGTAAAGCTCGATTTTCTGCGTGACTTCTTGTTTTTATCGGTAATTAGCCTATTATCATTAATTATCTCACCTAAATACTTGCCGTCAGAGTCATAAACTTCTTCATCGTAAAATTTCCCCACATGCTTTCCATCATGTGTCCAAAGATTATTTCCAGCCCTGTATCCGAAACAAATTCCACTCCATGTCCAAAGCCATTCCATGTTATCACCCTATACTGTAGTAATCTGAGTATATAACAATTGGAGTCATTTATCAAATACCGCTTTAAATCACTTATATTGACTGTATTTTAAGATTGCTGACAAATTTGGCGTAAATCGCTTGTCACTATTTTAAATATTGTAGTAGAATGGCAACTGAAATTAAGAATGACGGCATTTTAGAAAGGACAGCCCCGAAATGCTACCAACATCCGGGGCGAGTAATTCAAAGGAGGTATTATGCATACCCTTTGGATTGTGATCCTGCTTCTGAAAGTGGTGATTATCGTCCTTGAGGTAATTCAGAAATTACGATTCTGATAACATCATCAAGGTTATAATCTGAAATGAGCGGGTAGGTCATTGCAATTTGACCTGTTCGAATACCGCATTTTGACCGCCTGCTCTGCCACAAACATACAATATTTTACGCAAGCAAGCAATCGAAAATACGTATACCGTATTTCTTTTAATGCCTACTCTTATTCGCTCAAATCAACCATTGAAATTTGCAGTATGTTCATAATGAAAGAATCAACTCTGAGAAAGATGGCTTGAACTTGCTTATCTGTCAGACCTATCTCAGGCTCATGTATACGATTAAACAGAGCATAAAGTTTCAACAATGCCATAGTATCATGAGTCATGAACTCAGAAAAAGGTCCGCTATTAATTTCTCTACAGATATAAAGAATCCTTGCTCGACGGGTTGGTTTATCTTCATGCAATAAATCCTTTTTTACAGTCTGTTGCTCAATCCATGTGATCACATGTTCATTGGGTGCTAATTGCCAAAGCAAATGATTCCACAGCTCTCTGAGTGAACTCAAAACATGTCTTGTTCGATCAGGATTGTTACCACTAAATGCTTCTCTGGCACCTATATAAATTCTCGCCAGCCCCGGATCGAATTGCTGAAGGAGAAAAATGCAGTTCGATGTTTCAGCTCTTACCTCATCAATAAGCTTAGCTTCTTCCTCTTCCTGTTCTTCTTCCTCCCATACTTGCAAAGCTTTAAGAACAACTCCTGTTGTGAGTATCTCACGAGTAGCCCCTGGCAACACGAAAGAAGGTAGGCGCATAATGTCTGGGATATCTTGTAGTGATTCTGTAAAACGTCCATATGAATTATAAACACGGCCGATTGACTTTCCCAATTCTGAAATGGACGACATTTTAACCTGATAACGACTTCCGATAGTTCCTAAATTTACACCTGAGACGAGCTTTTCCGCAGCCTCAAACCGATGTATGGTACAACCCAAAGATAACTTAGCTGAAGCTTGAATCTGCTGCAGGTTTGCTAAGCTACTCTGAACGGAACCAATAGATCCTAACCATGTCTTATGTATATCTGTAGTCAACTCACCCATGCGACTTGTTATGGCACTTTGTTCAGCTAACCTCTGCAAATGTTTATTGACAGTTGCCATCTCAAGTACCCGTCCGATTGTTCCTGATATTTCCAAAGCACGACCAATGCCCGAACGTTGGAACTCAAAAAGCCGCATTGCGCCACCCATTTGATCATTCATCCTGACTATTTGTCTGATGACTTCTGATTCCTGGTAAACCCTATTAATAGCACCTATGTTTTTAAGAAAATTATCCTTCATGACTAATTAGCATCGCCTTTGGGTTTAGTGATTTTAAAAAATACCGTAAAACCCGCTAAACCCAAAATGCCACCAAACGTACTTATCATTGCGTAATTTGGGTTATCTGAAATAAAACCAGCCATGGAAAAGCATCCTAACCCCACACCGCGGAAAAACCAATCTGATGCTCTGTGACCATAACCTTTCGCTAATAGAGCTACTGTTAATCCTACAGCCACGGCAATAATAATAGCCCACATGCCAAATGGTAACATAACCACCTCCGAATAATTCAATACATTTTTCCCTATATTATGACACACTTTTTCCGTAATATATTCAAAATGATAATAATATGATTTCAAGCCCTCAAGAGTAGTTGCGTCATATTTCATAAAACATATTGAATTATTGCGTCATTTTGGTATATTAGTTCAAGGAGGTAATCATGTCAATCTTTGCCACAAACGAACAAAACCCCATCGCCGTTATAGATGCAATCAGAAACGGAGTAAATAAATCCGATGTTGTTGAGGTATTCGAAAACCTCGACATACCGGTAAGCCATGTCGGCAATTTCCTTTCAGTATCTTACAGAACGTTCTTGAGAAAAGCAGATGACGAAAAGATGACAAAACAAGATACTGAAATGATATTCAAACTGCATCAGATGAGAAAAAAGGGAGCGGATCTCTTCGGCGATAATGATGCCTTTATAGGCTGGCTGAATACCGAACTACAGACTTTTGGCGACCGTAAGCCGATAGAGATCATTGACACTGAGTATGGTATTGATCTGGTTACTACAGAGCTTGGACGCATCGAGCACGGTATCTTCGGATGATAGTATACAGGATTAGCGTTGACAAATACGCTTCTGACCTCTCAGGAACCGGCAGCAGGCTCTATGGCGGCAGGTGGACCCCAAAAGGGTTTCCAGTGCTCTATAGTGCTTCAAATCCTTCTCTGGCTCTTCTGGAGCTTTACGTCCACATAAAGAACAGCACACCGCCAAACCTCAAGCTCATCAAGCTGGTCATAGATGAAAAATACCTCACCAAAAAAACTTTCCGGATACCGGATCTCCCCTCCTACTGGAAGGAAAATCCGGCTCCTGAAGCTCTTCAGCTCATCGGGCAGGAATGGATCACCGAGTCTAAAACTCTGGCAATGGAAGTACCGTCTTCAATTATGCCGGAAGACACAAATTATATCATCAATGTTGGTCACAAAGACTTCATCAATGCCGTGTCCGTGCTGAGTATCACAGATTGTCCGCTCGATAAAAGGCTGGTTTAATATGAGTTTAACGAGAAATAATCATTATGTCCCCCAATGGTATCAAAGAGGGTTCTTTAATGCCAATAATCAATTACAATATCTCGTCCTCAAACCAAAAATTCACACACTTCCAAATGGTGAAACCAAAAGTGTTGAGAAAAAGAAATGGTATCCAACTTCTAAATGTTTTTTTCAAAAAGATTTATATACAACATTTTTTGGTAACCAAATTAACGATGAAATTGAAAAACATCTTTTTGGACATATTGATGATATAGGTTCTCGTGCTGTTAAGGCTTTCATTTCTGAAGATCAGAGAGAGTGGCATAAAAATTTCCAAAACTTATTTGAATATTTAGATTCCCAAAAAATAAGAACCCCGAAAGGTCTTGACTGGCTTAAAAAGAATTACTCAAATCTAGATCAGACAGAATTAATGTCAGAGATGCAAAGAATCAGTGGCATTAATTGTAGACTTTGGGCTGAAAGTGTTCGTGAAATTGTTAGTGCAAAAGATTCAAATGTTAAGTTCATCATTTCGGATCATCCGGTTACAGTTTACAATTACGCTTGTCCTCCCGATTCTGATAAAACACGCTATCCTGACGATCCTGATATCGCTTTAAAAGCCACTCAGACAATTTATCCACTTGATAAAGATTACTGTTTGATATTGACAAATTTGGAATATGCTCAGAATCGTGATGGTATTGATCCCCTCGAAATGCGAACCAATCCTGCAAGATTCAGAGAAACTTTCGTCAATACTATTGAATTTATAAGGAAACGCATACTCACAGAAGATGATGTAATTAAAATCAATTATATAATAAAAAGAAGAGCCAAAGAAGCTATTGCTGCTGGGAGTGATGATTGGCTGTACCCAGAGAAAAGGATCGAATGCAACTGGGCAGAATTAAGACATATACTCTTACCTTCAAATGATGAATTATTCCGCTTTGGCGGAGAAATATTTGTACAGTATGAAAATGGTAAAACACGATATCAAGATGCTTACGGGCGTTCAAGTGGCCACTTAGATTTTCTTGACAAAAAAATTGATGAAAAGAAAATTGGACGTAATGACCCGTGCGGTTGCGGTAGTGGTCGAAAATACAAGCACTGCTGTAAGGATACCCCAAAAAAACAGAGAACAACTTGGAAAGTATTAAGTATAAAAGAAAGAAATTTGGGTTTATATAGAGCAATTTATGATATTTTAGGATTAAATAAAGGGAAAACATGGGAGGATGTAAGACGTGATATTTCAAGTGAACAAATTAGCGATATATATGGTTTTTTTGGCCATATATGGCCAAATGAAACAGAAATTTACGAGTTACTCCCAAAACCAGACTCAAAATTCAGAGGACTTTATACTGGGATTGTTGATGCAAGAACAATTGGTTCAGTTGCTTTAAATGCTTCAGCATATTTTGATGAACTTCTTATTCAGAATCCACTGATGAATCCAAATAATATTGTACCTGAAATTAGTCCTGTAAAATCCCCAGATAAGTATCTATATCAAGCACTGAAAGATATTTATTTTTTACTTTCAATAGAACCACTTGTAATATCAGGCGACATTAATTTAATCCCAGATCCATATAATTTTGACATGTATTTATATCATGAAATGCTGACAATGGCTAGGTTACGGGCGAACAATGTTGTTTTGAACGTTTACGATGAATACATATTTAGTTCTTTATACGCTGAGGATCTTCTGAATTCACATTATTCAATGCCAATAAATACCAGACTACAGGTTATTCGAGAATTATTCCCAGAATATAGCACTGAGCATTTAGAGGTGTTAATAGATGAGTTTGATCGAAATGCTGGTCTCAGTCCTTTAGTCCTATTAAAAGAAAGAGAACTTACAGATGGGGGACTCTTTATGTTACATAGTTTTATTCCAAATTATGAAATGTCTTTATTTATTGCCCAAGTGACTGGTTCAGTTATTATTACCGATAGCCCAAGTCGTTGGCAAGAACTACAAAACGCAGCACATAGAGAATTAGGCGTTGCTTCTCACCCATGGGAATCATTATGTAAGGCTTTTAATACCATTCCACTTTACGATGACTTAGATATGATTTTAAATAACAAATACAAAAAAGAATTTATGGAATTAAGAAAAATATTAGGTTTAATAAACACAACAGTAAAATCTGGCAATACCAATAAAGAAAATACAAATAATTTGACAAATATGCTGATAGAGAGATTAAAACAGATATGTGAATCGAATACTCAAAATGATGGAATCAAAAAATATTCGACAAAAGTAACCGCATCTATGCCTTTGGGCGGCTTTGCGGATAATCATGTTCAACGACTTCTTTTAAAATCAAATAGTCAATACCATTTGAATTCTGTCAGCTCAGTATTCTATATTTCACCTGAAGGATTTTTTTAAAAATAATGGTTAAGGGGATTAAGCCTTATTTGATTGAATCTCTGTTTTTAATAAAACTAATCAATTTATTAAATAAAAAATCAATTTCTTTATCATTAACCGTTTCATTAATTCCATTTTGAAAATAAAAGCAAGTGCACACTTTTATTAAATTTTTTGTGATTTCATTTATATCCTTAACATCTTTAGTTGGAATTGGCTTTATCATAGAGTGGCTTCCATGAATAATATCAGAGCGTAAATCATAGAGTTTCGAAAAATTAATATCATTCAGTATTTTTGATTCCTCCAATATTTTGAATAAATATTCTTTTCTCTCTGTAATATTTGCAGTTACTCTGTTTGACTGTGATTCAGTGTGTATTAATCGCTCTATTACGGTAAATAATTTTGGAATTTTATAAAATAGATTATTTTCAATGACAGCATCATGATACATCACCAAAGAATCAAATATTCTCAATCCTAAAAAGTCAATGAAGTTATTTTTAGATAACTTTGTCAATATTTCTGCTATTACATGAGGATAGCTTGTTTGACCACCCAAATGATTTTGCCATTTGGGGCATTCAGTTGAAATAAATTCAATTTTTTTCTCTTTTTCTACTGATTGCCTGCCGTCTGAATAAAAAAAGTGCTGAAAATACTTTGGATAATCATCAAAATAGGTTCTCAAGTATTCCGGTGAATTACAATCAGGAAGTATAGAACAAAGCCCTAAAAAGGCTTTTAAAAGTTGCAGTGATCTTGTCCTTGCAAATTCAAGAGACAACGCTTTGACTTCAATTTGAGCGATTGACTTAAAGAGCTTGTTTGCTTTAAGTTCAAGGAAATCTTGAAGGAATGTTATTTTTGTATTCTCTATGGAATAAATTGTAATTGGACCATATTTTATTTCTTCATTTTTTTCGATTTTAAAAAAAATCAAAGGTATATATATTGAATATGACTTATAATCTTTTTCTAGTAAGGTATTTGTACTGGATACCACATTGCTTACTAAACCAGCATTGATTTCTGATTCCTTGATGAAATAATTTTCAAGGAATAAATTACCCATATAAAGTATATATTTGTCATATTTTTCATAAGCAAAGCGGTATTTTTTATTTAAATGTCTGTCAAATATTTTTTTTAATAAATCAAATCCCTCAAAACCAATTACTACTTCTTTTTCTTCTTCATTATATTTAATTTGTAATGTTTGACTATTATCAAGAATCTTAACATTTCTTGTGCCATCAGTGAAGCCCTTCATAATTGTCAGTAAATTTTCAAAATCCTTAATAGATTCTTTCATTGTTTCATTCATTATTAGTACTCCCTTATTTGAGAAATAGCGTGATACTCATATGCTGACTTTGTATGTGCTATTTTCACTTGAAATTTTGCAAAGTATCATAAATAATATTATCATATTTCTACATCATTTTTATGATGACCCGCCAACAAGCGGCCAAATCGGAACACCACCGAATTATTGTTTAATTACGATTTATCGTAATGCCTGTCTATTTGACAATCCCTACGGGGCATACTACCCCGTCTAAGGGATCATAGTGTGCCTGCGTATGGAAATAAAAACACCATATTTGGAGGACACTATGTCTAATGTTTCAAATGCAAAAAACGTTTCAGGAAAAATCTTTGTTGAGCTGAAAGATGCGAAAGTTGATAGTGTGACGCTCGATGGCGTCATCATCAACGGCTACACATTCACCTTAACAAAAAGGACCGAATACATCGGATTTGAGAAGTTCGAGCATGGCATGACTGTTGAGCTGACAGCTTACCTCAGCCAGAAGAACATACTCTTTCTGAACACTGTAAGTTTTAAGACCGAAGCTGAACAAGTCACAGAACCTAATACGCTGGGAACGCCCAGAGGCGAAATCAAAAACCTCTCCAACGTCACAATCACCTCAGTATCCCTCAAAAGTGTCAGTCTTGACGAGAATGAATACTTCTTCTCCAAACACACTGAAAAAACTTTCGAGCCTGCTGTCGGAATGGTAGTTGACGCTGTGGTTTATGAAACCGCTTCCGGCAGACTCTACCTCAACGGTATTGCTCCTGTAAAAGGTGCTGAAAAAAATGGTTCTGGCTCATCTGAATCTGGAAAAGAGCAAAAAGACTACAGCAACAACCACAGGCTTTTCGGCTACATCGAGATGGTAACAGAAAAGGCTATCAAAGTTGGCAACCAGTGGTTTAATCTGACAGAGAAATCCTATGTTGACGAAAAAACTGTCATGGACAAAGGCGAGTATGTAGCTATCTACTTCTACGCTTCGCCCAAAAGCGGAAACTTTATCAACAAGCTCTATCCGGCAACAGACAAATACTCTAAGAAATCAGCTTAGGGTGTCTTATGGAAAATTATGTTATTGAAAAAAGAGTAGATGGTAGCGTATTTATCACAGGCACTCTGTCTTCCGACCTAGAATATCTTATTTCCGATAACCAGTTTTCAACTGTTATCGACAAAGACGTTATTCAAAAGATGCTCGAAACAGCAGAGTTCGTAACATCAAAAAATCTCTTTGAAGCCTCATTCTTCCATCCTGTCGATTCAGAATTTGTTGATGATGGCGCAGAGGAATTCGATGAAAACTCTTATGCTGTAACTGGCAGCGGATATGTCATTGTGGACAAGACAACCTTTCAATTGAAAGTGTCTTTGGCACATAATGCAGAGGATCTGCGGAGCGAGACCATCAACATCTCTGAAATAATCTAACCCAATCCGGGGACACTACCCCGGCAGTGGGAACAGTGTCTCCGGTAATCTACCAGGAGACACATTATGTTTGAAAATCTTTATGCTTACTACGATGGAAGACTCAAAGCAGTGGAAAGAGAACTCATACAAAAACTTGCCGGAATGCCGCTGTTTTTTTATGAGACCAGACACGACGATGATGGCGATTGGGTAACTCCTGTTACCATAAAAAAAAGCGTGTTTGTGAATTTCTGCAATACAGTAATCTTTACAGAACCTCTTCAGTTTGGTGATTCAAACTTCATTGAAATAGATGAAGAAGAGTGGGATTTCGACTTTCCTCAGATACATGAAAGAGGAAATGAATTTGTCCTGCCTGAACCAATGAGTGAGCACACTGTTATCGTCACTGAAAAATCGGTTTTGGAAGTTACTATCAAAGCAAAGTCGGCCGCCAAGGCTGAAGAAAAAGTCAAGTTTATGTATTCACAAGGTTCAATATTCATGGATATGGGTAAATACTCTGCTGAGTTCTTTTGTCTGAGACTAAAGAGAGATGATGTCAGAGTAATTGCTGAAAGACTCAAACTACCTATTGACGAACAGTCCCTGGATAAATATTTCTCCGCTGTTCAAGAAAGGTATTTTCACGAGTCAGAAGCGGACCCAACAGCATCATGGGATCTTCTAGTCGAATACATAATAACGTCTATCTAAGCGGTTGTCCCTCCGGGGACTCCGCGCCTGCATATGTCAACGTAACAACCCTTACAGGGGATACACATCCCCAGAGGGGCTATCTGTGTGTCCCCTTCAAATCACATTTAAGGAGACACATCATGTTTATAGGAAATAAAACTGACAAAGCAGAACTGAAAGGCATCATCGAAGAAGGGATTTTACGAGTACTGGCAGAAGGTAAATTCCAGGAATATCTGGACTTCCATGCAAATTTCAGCCGATACTCCCTGAGCAATTCACTTCTGATCTTTTTGGCCTGTCCACATGCAACTCGCATTGCCGGCAAGAAGAAATGGGAAGAACTCGGCAGATTCGTCATTGATGGCGAAGAACCGATCATGATCTTCGCTCCCACATTCAGAAAATATTCTGAGGAAACTGTCGATGAAGAAACAGGCAAAGTTGAAACTGTTGAGCGTCAATGGCTCACTGGCTTTCGTTCTGTCAATGTGTATGATGTAAGCCAGACATACGGAAAAGAGATCCCAACAGCCGCAGGTTTTTGCCGCGACTTTGGAGATAAGACAGAACTACTGGATCGCTTTATCGGCATATTCGGCGAAAAATACCGTATTGAACAAAAACCGCTTAAAGCTCCGCTCGGCGGGTTTATCACCCCGGACAACACGATCACGCTGAACAGTAGTAAGAGCGAAGAGCAAAGGCTGAAGACTTTGATCCACGAGGTCGCACATGGCGAACTCGGTCATTTTGAGGCAAAGGATAAATCAAGAGATGCACAGGAACTGGAAGCAGAAATAGCTGCTTATATCGTTTCCCGTCATTTCGGTGTTGATTCATCAGACTACTCTTTTGGCTATCTTGTCAGCTGGAGTGGAGGAGAAATCAGCCTTATCCACACAGCACTCAATGCCGCACACGCTGTTTCCAGCAGTATCATCGAGCAAATCGAGACTACTGAACATGCACAGCAAATGGCATCATAGGGGGCTGAAATGGAAATTTTCGGCGAAGTCATCCACTCATACTCCAGAGCTCAGGCGATCGAAGATGGTATCTTAGTTGATATGTCTGAATATGTACCTGAAGGTGAATCCAAGCCTTTGGTAAAGCAGGCAGGATTCAAAGTTCCGCTGGCTGTAACAAGAGCTGTCTACGACAGACTCTTATCTCTTCCAGACTCCTACATAGGATGTCAAAGTGTAACAGGTCGTTTTTGGGACATTCTGACATTGCTCCACGCAGAGATAAAACGCTCTGCAGGCGGAGACCAGTTAATATTCGGTGTTTACTCCAGAAAAGTGAACAACAACGGATCTGACGGTCGTTTAGAGCTTGTCAAATTAAAAGCTGTCATTGGTCCCGGAGATACACCGGAACCGGTGTTGACAGTGATGTTCCCTGAAGAGGACTGATTATGAAGTACATGATCGATATGGTTATTGGTAAAATGTTAGACTTGGCCAACTACCTCATGACGGCACTTCTTGTGGCCTACTTTATAGATCCTTCAGCAGGATCTCAGCACAGGCAGACAAGTTTTGGAGCAGCTATGTTTGGAATTTCCATGATATACGCTATTTCCATTTTGATAATTCTTGCGCTGAAAGTCAGAGCGGTCTATAATAGGAGGAAGAGGACATGAACATGAGTGTAGATACTTTTATCCTGGGCACAATCGGAATTATCCTGACCGTTTCGGTCATAGGTGTAGTTGCCATGGCCTATCTGGATGAAAAAGAAAAAAAGTTAAAGTTAAAACGTCATTAATCAAAAGCCTCACCATCGGTGGGGCTTTTTTGCGTTACCTTGCTATTCCGAAATCTCCACTGATAATTTATTGACAAACCGTATCCGCACGGATACATTAAGAAATGAGCTATAGAATAAGCATCTGCCAAAATGAAGATGGCAAAGAACCATTTAACGAATGGCTCTCAACACTTGAAAAGAGTATCAAATTACGGATACTCAGAAGGCTCGACAGAATTGCTATGGGTAATTTCGGAGACCATAAGCAGATTGACGGCAATGTTTATGAGCTTCGCTTTTTCTTCGGCAGCGGATACCGTATCTATTTTGGCAAGGATGGCGAGACTTTGGTCGTATTGCTTTGCGGCGGCGACAAAAGCTCCCAGAACAAGGATATTGAAACTGCAAGAAGCCTCTGGAGGCATTACAATGACAAAATTAAGAACTCTTGATGACATTATACAGGAAGAACTCAAAGACGAGCAGAGCAGAAATGAATATCTCGAATATGCCGTTGAAGATTATTTTGAATCCGGTGATGAGGTTGAGCTTTTACTCGCTATCAGGCAGGTCGTCATTGCCGGCATTGGTTTTACCGCACTGTCAGAACGCACCGGACTCTCAAGGGAATCGCTTTATAAAACTCTTTCAGGCAAAGTGAACCCCAAGCTTAAAACTCTTCAGCAAATCCTTTCAGCTCTCGGTTATGCGGTTACTGTCAAACGCAAGAGTGCTTAGTCGCAAGAGCACAGCAACTTCATTTTAGAAATATTATAATGGTGAAATATGAGCGAATTTAACAATGTTCTTCCTAATACATTACCCCTTCAAAAGTGTTCAGATTATCCTGACTTCTTTCTTGCTATGAATGATATTCTATGCTTATTTGGTCTTCCATCATCAAAAAATTATCCTATCAAAAAAAAACATAAGGTAATTTTAGATGAATCATGGCTCGATTTTGTCTTCTGCGACCAGATGGACGAGTCGGATAAAGATGGCTATGCATAAATTTCAGTTATATACCAATTTCCGCTTATAATATTCCGCATACTCTTTGATTTTATCCGAATACCGGAAAGCTCTCCATGTCGTTTTACTGTGATAAAAGCCTACAGAGAGCCAGTTCTGCCCGTTCCTCCGGATTTCTTCACGAAGGATCTCTGCGCCCATGGTGAAGCTATTCTGCATATCCAGACCATAATGATATGGTATGTTGAACTTCCTGAACCAGAAGCTGTTTATCTGCATCACGCCTACGTCGAAGCTCTTGCCGGCAGAAAGAGCCGACTGGATAATTGAATATGCCTCTTCCTGGCTCTTCGGCTGATACCCTTTGCCGGCAACGTTTACCGCATAAGGATTGAACCCACTTTCTGCATGAGCGACAGCAAGCAGCAGCCACTCCGGGATTCCAGTTCTGGCTGCCGCATATTTCGTTGCTGTGAGGATTTCAGGAGTCACAGAGGCCCATGATATACCACAGGCCATAAAGATGATTATAGACAAAATCAGGCGTTTCATTTGCTTTGTACTTTGATTGTTGCCATTGATCGAAAATAAATGTCTAATTCACATGGCTTGACTTTATCTATCTTTGCCATTGTAATAAATACATCATATGAGTTTGGAGCTTCATATGCCATTTCAGTGAGGGATGGCAAAAAAGCTTTTAAACATGCCATATCCTTATTGGCTATTACATCTTTGGTCAAACTTATTGAAAATATTTCAAGATCCATAGGTTGGTCATAGATAATTGCCATATCTGTGAACACTTTCATTACTGTTGGCATTATAGTTTGCATAGTATACAACATTTTCAACCTTTCTTCATTTATCTCAATAGGTTGCGGTCGGCTATTTGAGTTTGATAATTCAGTTATCTGAAAATGCTCAGATAGATATTTTTGTTCAGAGACTAGACATTCAATTGTATTTTTGTCATGGAAGCAAGGAGAGTGAATATTTAACTCATCTGCTAGAGAGATGCTAAAGGAAAACAAACAACTTAATAATAAATATATCTTTTTCATTTTATACCTCAAATTCTAATTTTATTCTTCACTGATTAGAAGATTTATTCTTTTCAATAAATGCGAGATACTCTTCGCAGCTAAAGTCCTTCACCCTAGCCACTTCGGAAACAGTATCATATACCTCAGGATAAGAATATCTCATCCCTAAAAGTATCCCGTACAGTTTTTCAGGACATTGCTTCTCTTCATCGATGATTTTCTGAAGTGCTGCGCCGTCAAAAGCGTGGTTTTGTTTCTGTTCACTCTTCAGATTCCAAAATATAATGCCAAATACAAAAATAACTCCTACTACTGCATAAATAATATGCGTTAATCTCGTTTTCATGATGACCTCCTTATTTTATCATCTGCCTTATCACAGGATCCGCACCGCTGATGACTTTACCGTCTATGATAAAGAATGGCGTACCGCGCACTCCAAGCTGCTGTGCTACATCCATCATCTTTTTCAGCGTTGTTTTGCCGGCTTCACAGGTGTCAGTCTTGAATGAATCGGCTTTGCCTTCAGATACGGCTTTCAATACCTTCTCGTATTCTGTTGCAGAATCTTTTGAACAGAGGATGTGTACCGAAAGGCGCTCGGCGTTTTTATGGAATGAAAGAGGGAAGAAATAAATATAACGATTGACGTCGGCATCCTTGAAGAATTCCTCTGCTTTAAGACAATACGGACACTCCGGGTCAGTGATTTCTATAACCTCTTTTTTGCCGCTGCCGACTTTCAGAGCTATGGATTTGTCAATCTGATTCGCCATTTTCGCCGTCAGACCGTTGATTTTTTCCTGAGTGATATCTTTGCCAGTGAAATCGAACATGTGTCCCATAAGGATGTAGCTGCCATCTGAATACATGATGTTCCCGCCGGCAACAACTTCATAAAGTCCCGGAATCTCCGACTCTATAACATCCGTGATTTTGAAGTTTGTAAACTGCTCTGTCAGCTTGCGTTTAACATCTTCAGCCTTATCACTCGCGTAAGCACTGAGAGCCAGACACAAGCATAAAATAATTAAAAGGATCTTCTTTTTCATAATAAACTCCATTTCTTTTTATTCTCTTCCGGAGCGATAAACTCATTTCCGGTATACAGCGCTCTTTCTTCAAACATTGCAGACTTATATGATTGCCCGTTCAGCATCCGCCTTATAACAGCCAAATGTACACTAAGAGGAATAATCGCAAGATGTGGCGGATGTCTTTGACTATCTTCAAATAATGCCTGCCATTCCTCAATATTCTCAACAGCTTCTCTCTTCGATGCATTTCTGATAAAAGTGTCAATGAGACTGATTGACACAGCTCTATATGCCTCACACTGGTTCTTATATGATGCTGCTGTTTTCATTTGTCCCCATAATCGTTGTCAGCATTCCCCTTCCCTTTGGGCTTAACGAAAAATACAATATACCGCCCTTTTCCGATGCAGTTATAAGCCCTTCTTTGCGCAGATTATGAAAGCAAACCCATGTGGACATGATGCATGCCTTATGGATCTCCGTTGTCAACTCATCGAAGGACAATTCCGTAGTCTCCAGAACAAGTGCGACTTTCTGCATCTCATGCGACATTATCATGCAAGTTCCTTGGCTCGTTTGTACTCTTTAAAGCCGCATTTTTTATGAATCTTTGCGACTACCCTATCCAGCTCTCTGGCTTTATCGTAAAACTCCTGAATAAGACTCGTTACTTCCTCAGCTGAATATCCTTCCTGAAACAACCTTGTCTTCAGCGTGCTTATCGCGATATCAGCTTGTGACATTATCAGATAAAGGATGTGGCTCTCCGGAGTACGTGTTAACATCACTTTTGAATCGGGGCGTTTTGCCATCTCAAGTTTGCGATCCAGAGTGTTTTGCCTGTGTGCCTGCTTATCCTTTTTATTCAGTGAATTATTTTCTGCCATAGCCTTTCTCCATAGTTTTCTTTTTATTTTCCGACCTGAAGTAAAATACCCAGCAAGCCGCTATATAAGCGATACATATGAAAAAGATCCAAAGAGAGCTTGAAATAAGCACTTCTTTTGCATCCTGAATCCAGTAGAAGATCTTCGTGCGGATATCTGCGGGGATGAAACCGAGTTTATCAAGAACGATGTATACATTCCGCTCAGTAAAAACCATGAAATAAAGAAGGTGATATACGATAACTGACAACATTGCTTTGATTATGCTGCCGATGCTCACTCCTGTGTACAGATTTGCGAGCATCCGTTTTGTTATTTCTCCTGCATTGAATGTTGCCGCATATCCGTAAAAAAAGACATATGCAAGGCTGAACATAAGCGTTACGGCAAATATATAGACAGTATCAAGCATGGTTCGCTCCGCGTGTCCGAAGAGATGTACTTTGTCCATAAGAACGCCCATCAGCACCGGCATAAAAAGTATCGTGAAAAGACCGCCGTGCAACACACTTTTAAATCCAAGCATGAAGTATTCCATCTGCATATCGAGCGTGAAATAGTCTTTTGGGATATTACTTCCGCCGGACTCCGCAACTGAATATCTCTGGATTTCAGATACAGCCTCAAGCATATTCAACGGTTTATGCCTTTCGCCGCCGACTTCAACAGGAACAACAGTTTCGTTGCTCATAAAGCCCCCCGGAAGAACGCATAAACGGAATATCCTACAGCCACCGCAACAGAAGCTAAAACACAAACTCCACCCGCTCTGGGAATCCTGCGTTTAAACGTTAACCACCCGCCGAGAAGAAACAGTAAAACGGCTATCAATACCGCTACGTTGCCCGAAAAACTTTTAAAAATTATTTCCGTAAATCTGGCATAGCTTTCCATGTGTACTCCTATTGTTCCGTACTGCTGCAAATCATATCTTTAACTGCATCCGTGATTGAGCTGAAAAGACTTATTACTTCATTGAAACTGTTCGTACATGCGCAGCCTGATAAAAGTGTTTCAGATGCACTGTCATAGGGACACGTTCTTGCTCCGGTGGAGTAATCAGTACCGCATGGACGTTGTTCTTGCACCACTGCAGAGGTGTCAGAACGTGTTTCCTGATCAGGAAACACCGTTGTGTCCTGATTCCCGGTTTGTACAGTACATGTATATGAACAGGTCTCATAGCTATCAAAATCCAGCTTCACGTTGCCTGAAGCAACTCCGTCTTCCGTGATATAGCTGAAATCGCCGGAATCTTTATCAAGCGTCCCGCCAACCATATCTGCCTGTGCCTTTGCCCCTGAAAAATCGTATGAAGTGCCATCTTGGCACACATAAGTGCGCTTAATTGAAAACCACTCAAGACCGTCATTTTTTGATGAAACTATCTCAGTGGAATTAGACGAAATTGCTTGAAAGCTATTACCTGAATCACAGAGCATAAACTGATTATAAGTAGCTGAAACAGTCTTACAGACACTCTGTGGAGATATGTTCATTTGGGTATAGTTTACAATAGTGTCAGTATCATTGACAATTTCGCTTTCTAACCTGCAATCCGAGTCCTGCGCTAAAGCCGCACATGAATTATTTCTGGAGATATGAACCGTTTCATTTCTTGTCATAGTAAGCATCATAGAAGTGTAAGAGTTATTGGCAGTACCGTATTTCCCTACATCAGCGTAATGAGATAATTGACAAACAGATTCTGAACAAGAAATAGAATAATAAAGAAGCGCACTTACTGTACCACCATCTGAACCCCAACTTACTTTTACAGTGGCACCAGAACTCTGATCTCCGCCAGAGTAATTGTTCAATATTACGGACTGCCATCCATTTGATGAATCATAATCACATCGAAAATAGCTTTCTCCCTGTAATTCACAATCCAGTTTAAAACGTACTTTTTCACCACGCCCGTCGCCATCTTCATCAATACACTGATAATGTTCAGTAAATTGCCTATCTGAATACCCTGTTCGTTGAACTATCTTTGTTGTGACACCACTGGGAGTACACCAGTATTCAGCTGTACTACCAGTCTCAACAATCGGGGTATTAGTAATTGAACATTCATGGACTGAAGCTGTTTTATTCGTCTGAGAAATCATTGTGTTATACATACTATCAGAATCTGCCATCTGCTCTGTCAGTTTATCGTCGTAATCAATATTTCCGGTCTGATAGAAGCTCTTCAGCTCGTCAACAGTATCATCTGACAAATCAGTACACGAAGCCGCAGAAGCGGCGTAATATTTGACTGACAGAGTGGACACGTCAACATCTGTGTTAGTGAGCGCCAATCCCAATTCTGACATCATGTGCCCGGTGAGTGCGCCGCCGAAATAGCTCAACGCGTTATGAAATACTCCGTTAAAACTGCTACCACATGACGCGTTGGAACAGAAACAGCCACCGGCGTGGCGCATTTCTGTAACACTTCTCTGAAATGCCAGAGTTTTATTATCAGAAGGCTTGCATACGCCGGAACACGCCGCATCACATTCTCTGTATGTGTTGTATTCAGTCCCGCCGTTGCATTTATGCTTAATGCCGAATTCGTAGTATTTGCAGTTCTGAAATGTTCCGGGAGTACAACTGACATACCCATTTGTACAGAATCCCGATATATTTGATGTTGTAAAACTTGTGTCCGCGGTGCCGTCCAAGTCAGTGTCGTATGTAATTTTAAGGCTGACTTCGCCGCCTGCAGGAAAAGTATACGGCTGCACTGTTACAGCCTCGGTTGACGACGTACACTGGAGTTTCGCGTCAAAAGAATAAATCACACACGACTGAGAACAGGCGGCAGCACATTCACTCTGAGTTTCATACGCTGTGTCTTTATCCTGGCATTTCCATGATTCCTGCAAAGTGTTCATTTTAACGCCCTCGCCAACAAGAGGGTTATACAGTTTAGTTTTTATGTTTGATTGGCTCGAATATGTATCAGAAAGGGATTTACCGATAGTTTTACCGCTATTTGTCGCGTCGGATTTATCATCCGCATATGAAAAAAAAGGCAAAAATAACAGCGCACACACCAGAATGTATTTCATCTGTAATACCCGTCTGACCTGAGCATTTCTATCAATGTCGCGGCGGAATCTGCACCTGCCGCTTTGAAATGTTCGAGAACATACTCAAGGGTTGTATCTCCTGATAATTTCAGGAAATCATTTTCAGAAAGTTTTTCGCCTTTTGAAGCCATCATCATTATCTCTGAGTAAGGCTTTTTGGACATGACGAACGCCGGAACAGCCTTTATTGAAAAGGTACGGAACAAATAAGGGTTCAGATCGGTGCGCACAATCATACAGTCAACGTTCTCTTCCTTCAGCTCATCAACGTTCTTTCCGCATGAGATTCTTGTCAGCAGATTTACAGTCGGCATGATATAACTGATACTTCCAACAGTTCCGTTAAGCACCATAGTTGCCGGAGGAATGTTTTTGAGTTGCGATGCATAATACCTGAGTGTTTCTTCGGGCATCGATGAGCTTATAAAGACATAAAGTTCGATATCGCCAAGGTTTTTCTGTTCATAGCACGTTTCCTCAGGTTCATCGTATCCGAACCCCTCTGTCAGCTTGCTCTTCCATGTCTTAACGCTATCCAGCAATTCAGGCATCCCGTCTTTTTCAAAATCGCTGACCTTCTTTTCAATCGCAGAATCTTTGATTATAGGAATTTCAATAGGTTCTGCTTTTTTGAGGTCATGAAGTTTTTTTACCAGATCTGGATTGAGGCTCTGCGGTTCTTCCGCAAAAGCTCTAAAACACAGGAGTAACAGTACCAATAATATTTTTTTCATCTAAAAAACCCCATATACGAGAATCGTAACTTCTGAAATGTGTTCCGGTCATGAAATATTTTCCGGAAGGGACAGCTCCATTGAAATAGAATTTCATATTCTTTGGATCACGGCGTATTGCAACGAGAACGCCATCGCAATAAAAGGCGTTATCATCACTTGACAAGTGATTGCCACTAACACAGGCAATTTTTTTCACTAGCTTCGCATCTTCAGGTAAAATGTTAAGCGGATCCGCCTGACTCCTAAAAAGTATATAATCCCCTTCATGAAATTCCCTCTTTGACTTATTAATGACATAGAGGGTAAATGGCACCGATTTTGTGATATTCACCCCGATGTTACTCAACGTCATGTACATAATCAAATACCCCCCCCCTATCAAAGCAGTAATAAACAACAGTCGTTTTTTCACTGATTTCATTGGCTTACCCCTGTGGGCAGAGTTATATTCTCAAAGGTCTCTTTGATGTTATTTGTGATGTTCTCGTTAAGCTCCGGGACAACATACTCTTCTATCCATTCATCAAAGCTGATTTTACTGAAATCCAGTTTTTGAAACTCTTCCGGAGTGAATCCGCGACAATTCGGTGCTTTTGCGCTACCCCAACCGATATCAAGCTGAGGTCTGCCCTGCTCAATTATGATCCTTGCAAGCGCACTGCCGAAACAGCAGTAAGTCTTTTTCTTTTGCACACACACGCCGACCCATTTTTCAGAGCAATATTCCCCCACTTCATGGCACTGTCCATCAAGTTTTCCCCAGCTCCGCAGAGATGAAAGCATTTGTTCCTTCGGATTGCATTTCGCAAGTCCGAGCCAATCCTTTTTCTTCTTACAACAATCAGAAAATCCTGTCTGCGCTCCGGGTTTCCGGCATCTGTTGTCGTTGCCGTTGAATATATAAATACTTCCCAAACAATTGCCTTCATCGTCTGTTTCTCCATCGGCAAGGATATCGTTTGCTCCTTCAGTGGTATCATCATTCGTGTAATTTGATTCATCCGTTGCGTTGTAGCATGGATATTTACTGCACTTCCACTGCCCGCCAGTCTCAATACATGGCTGACCGTTGTAAGGACATGCATACCCGGTAAGGCATTGGTTCTGCGCGGAATTATAGCTTCCGCTTGAACATGTTGGATTGTTTTCACACAGTTTTAGAGAGGAATTGTATGTGTAGTCCGTGGCACAGGTTATAGTCGGCAACTGTGCGCACTTGTCGATTGTGCTTGAATAACTTCCCGCTGAACAACTTGGCGCGAGTTCACATTTATCCGTTGAGGCGTTAAACGTATAACCCGCCGAACAAAGTGCCGCAGCATAGAGTATACATGTATCCAGTGTAGCGTCATATACTCCGGACGAGCAAACTGGAGCTGAGTAACACACATTCCCACTCATTGCATAACCATTTGGGCATGATGAAGCAACTGTAAGAGCGCATTTGTCAGTTGCTGTGTTGAGTAGTCCACCTGAGCCACACGTTGGCGAAGAGACGCACATATTCAGTGCTGAATCATACGATGTACCTGATATGCAGTCTTTTGTTGTAGATATCTCACAGCGATTTGTAGAATTGTTATATACCCCGCCACCGGAGCAAACAGGGGCGCTGATGCATTGTGAGCCTGATGCCGTAGTTCCGGCTGCGCATCCTGCTGCAAGACATGATGCTGCCTGCACACATGATGAGCCATTATATGTATAACCAGTTGGGCAGGTATCATCAACCCATTGCCCTAATTTAACATCAGTTAATGCCGTACCACTTGCTAAATGATATTGCATATGGACAGAACCATCTGCTGCGTACCACCAAACAGTGTAAGCTCCTCCAGAATACGTTTCGGTATAAGAACTGCCACGATTTACTGTGTATAAAGATTCTCCTGGTAGTGTTTTTATTATTACTACTGACTCAGAACCGGTTAACTCGACATTATCAATTTGTGCTGATGATACAACAAAACCGCCAATACTTGGCACTGACGTATAACATTTACTGATACATGAGGTGCTTGAACTGTAAAGAGTTCCGGTTACTGAACATGTGTAATTATTCGATGCCTCACACCTGTCCGCACTTGAGTTAAACGAACCTGTCAGACATGTTGGCGTTGAGATACATGTGCTACCAGATAAAGTGTAATCTACTGGGCAGCTTAAAGTTGCCGAAGCGAGACATTTGTTTTTGCTGGCATTATATGTTGTACCGCTCGGACAGACCGGTGCAGCTTCGCAAACTCCAGTTGAAGAATTGTATGTGTATCCTGCGGAGCATGTGTATGTTACAGCAAACTCACACCGATCTGTAGATGTGTTATATGTTCCTGCGGAGCAATCAGGGGTTTTAACGCACCCGTTGTTCGTTGCATCATATGCGTATCCGGATGGGCAACTTCCTGTTCCAAGAATTACCTCACAGAGGTCTGTTGCTCCGTTCAGTATGCCGCCGGTCGCACATGTGGCAGACATCACACAACGTTCCAGCGATGAGTCGAAACTCATGTTTGCATGACAGAGTATATTTCTCGCTAACTCACATTTATCAGACGCTGTATTTAGAACTCCCCCGCTGCCGCAACTCGAATTTGCCCACTCAGCATCACAGGTCGCCTGCGCCTGCGGGCAGAGATATCCGCCAGAGGTTCCCTCCGTACATTGGTATATTTCAGTTGAGTCGGTGCAGAGATAGCATTTATCGGGATTATCAGTGCAATAAGAACTTATCATATCATCGGGTTCAACTTTCTCTGTTGGCATAGTCCCAGTAACACATCCAAGCTGTCCGTTGAATTCTACAAGAGCCGGATGGTTCATAGGCTGTCCGGAGTGTTCCCCGGTGTCACTCCATCTGCCTTCGCCATCCATCAGAACCCAGTGTTCGCCGTAAACGGTAACGTTACCGATGTCGCTGCCGCTCACTGCGTTATCCGGCTGCCCAGAAGCCCAATTTCTGTGATTGAGCAAAGTACCGTCACGCCACTCAAAACGCGTGTCGCCTGTTGAACCCAGATTCTGGGTTTTGTCAGGATCGTACAACCCTATCCACGCCGATGAAGCTCCGCTGTAACTCACAATATGCTTCAGCAGTGTGTTTATATCTGCATTACGGACAATCGCTGAGGACTGAAAAGAAGTCCACGCCCCCTCGGTTTGCGTGAGCGCGTATGTCGTATTTGTTGAATTGTCATAGACAAAGTTTTTATATGACGAGCTGCATGTGCCACCGGAAGAAACCAGCTCTGTACAGCTTTCAGCGCATTGAGACTCGCAAAACGCCAGAGAATCATATGTTGCACCGTTATCCGAACAGAGCGCAGGCGCGCCGAACGAAACTGAGGCCCAAAGGAATATCAATAACAGTATGGATTTTTTCATTAGCTCTCCTCCCCGTATTTCGGCTTGACTGTTACGATTTCTTTAAGGATGCCGCTTTTTCGGCTCTCAAGTTCTGATACATCCCCGAACGCCTCGGAGACCAAAGGAGTATAAAATGCTTTCTTAAATGAAGAGCCGTCTTTAAATTCAACGGTAAATGGTGCGGAGAAATAGCCGTTTTTAATCAAACCATCGGCGATGAGCCTGCGTTCACGGAGCATCTCCGTTACAGTAAAAAGATAATTACGCCGCTGATCCTGATCCGCATCGGCAAGAAGGACTTCCTCATGAAATGATTCCCTTGAGAGCTTTTTCAGGATTTTCCAAAGTAGGTCAGTTTGAAAATAAACAACATTATCCGGCATACTGAAAGCGTCAAAACGTTTTCCGTTTATAACGTTAATCTTGCTGTCCAGTTCAACAATGAACTTATCAATATCAAGCCAGGACAGTTCTGCCTCTGAAGGTCGCTTTTCGTCTTGTGTTTCCACTACCGTGCCAAAAATTCTATCAGACTGCTGAGACTGCTTGTTATGTTCTTGTGGCGCATACACGTCTGCTACATCAAGCTGCGGAAGAACCGAAGCAAGTTCCTTTCTCCTGGCATTTCTGTCTGCTTCTCGCAGCAGATCTGCTAACTCTCCCCCGCCGGTTCTGTGATGACTTAAAATAGCCGTCTCAACATCAGTTTTATATGAAAGCTCCGAAAAACCTTCTATCCCGTTCAGAAGCAAAACCGATATCCGTGGATGGTCCCCCATTGAATACATGGCCTTGTCCAGTGCCTCTGACTTACCGATATCATGCCCAAACGCAGCAAGCAGAAGCTGTGCAGAATATGCTCCGGGATTTTTAACAAGTTTAAGGACCTCTTCTGCAACATTCAGAGAATGCCGCCAAAGATACACTTTTGAGAGAGCAGCATATGTGGACGGCTCTGAATACGGATTTACGTCCGTGCTACGGTTAACAACAGATGGACAGTCGCCCTTTTCATCAAGCAGCCTCATCACAGCTTCAATGATTTTTTCAGCCGGTAATCCAGCAACGTGATTCTTATAGAACAGAGTGAAATCATATTTATTAAAAACTATTTCCGCTTGTTTTTGTATTTGCTCCGGTTTGTTTTCTGTCAGGTTGCGGATATCCGCGACCTGCTTTTTTCCTGTCCATAGACCTGAAAGCGTTTCCAGAGCTATCTGCTGTTTGTCTTCTTTTTTTTTGATTTCAGCTTTAGGATTTGCAATCACGATTATGATGAACAAAATTGTCAAAGAAAACCAAACGGGGCAAAATCCATTAAAGACCCCTGCAATAAAAATCACCCCAATCATAATGCCGGCAAAGACAACCTCGGATATCTTTCCAGTTCTTGCCTCTTTAAGACCGTAACCGGCTTTCAGAGGATTGATGAACGGAACGCCCGATACAGTTAAAGCGTCCGCATAAATATGCAGGAGAGCGCCGATTAAAAAGAAATAAACAAAAGACATGCCGAAATATGCGGAAATCAGAATTGAAAATATATAAATAAGCCACCAATGGCTTGTTTTACGATGAACTTTTTTCCAAAGAGTTTCATTGCCCATGGAGATAAACCTGTCGATAACATCAGGCAGAACAGACCCTGCCGTAAGTGCGCCTATTATCGCAAAATCATATTTTGCCGTTGCAAAGCCATAAACGGCGCCGATAGCAATGTGACTTTTCCATTTCATACTTCTGCCCTCGGATAAACTACATCAATGTACAAGTCGCTTACTGCGTTGGTTTTACCGAAATATGCTCCATCGTAGTTGAGCATAAAAAACTCACGGCGCCCCAGGTTCAAAACATCCTCAACCTTCAACACATCTGCTTCAGTCTCTCTGATGTTCAACACTCCGGACGTACTCATCATGCTCGTCATCTGCTTTTCAACTCCGAAATGGCGGCAAACGTATTCTGCAGTTTCAGAGTCCGGTACCCGCATGAATCCTTTGTTGTTTGTGTTGTCGAGAATTGAATTGCCAAAACTCCTGTCAAGCATGGCGTAGATCTGGTTGACACTCTGACAGAACCCAAAAAGCTGGACATTTGCACCGCCAGCTTTCGCAAAGAAATCGTCAATGCCCTTATAAAGAACGTTTTGAGCTTCATCCATGATGATCTGAAGAGTTGGCTGCACTTTTCTTCCTGAAGAAAAAATACGACCGGTATAAGCCTGAAGCATAGAAATCAGAACCTTGCCGACCGTGAACGCCGCTTTCCTTGTTATCAATGAACCGACCTGCGCAACAAGGATTACGCCTTTACCACTCTCCAGTTTGTCTATAACAGGATTGCCGCGCGCATGTCCGATGACCTGTCCAATGTTACCGGATGTCAGCTCCATCAGCGCAACACGAAGAGAACTGGAAACTTTGTTGTAATAATCCTGTCCGGAGTCCACTATTTTTTTGAGATCCGCAGCGAGCTGACGTGTGCTGTCATCGCCCGCTATCGTCTCAACTTTTTTCTGCAAAGTCTCAAGATCATGGTGAGACACAACGTCTTTGACATCGTTAAAGTTAAATCTCTCCCCGTATTCCTTTTTCGTAAGTACCATGAACGCCTGCACGATCATCAGAGACGTTTCATAAGCAACGTTGAAAAAGAAGGGCTCTTTTCCGACCTCGATACCGGCTATAAGGTGTCCGACAAGTTCCTCGATCATGTAGTAATGTTCAAGCGGGTTCAGTTGGATGCTGTATTGTGGAAAAATCGGGGATAACAGCATTAAATCATCTTCGCGTTTGGCTTCCAGCGCCACCTGCGTTATCTTGCTGAAAAGTTCAACATCACCTTTCGGATCAATAATAACAACCGAATAACCTTTATTGATACTCTGCTCAACGATGTTCTCTATCATGCGGGTCTTACCAACCCGTGTGGTACCAAAACACCAAAAATGACCGGAAAGATCAGCATCATTGATTGCGATATCTATTTCTTTGTCCCGCTGGACAAGTCTGTGTCCGCGTCCGATATACGTCTTCATTTGCCATACCTCACTATGACACGTTCTTTAAGCTCATTAGCCGTAAAGACTATATGTGCTTTAGGAATATACTTTTCCGTCTGCACAAGGCTTCTTGCGCCTGATATCCGATGGACACAGCTCACAGTGCTCCCCTGAAGCCGGAACAATTCGTCCACAAGACGCTCTGTTGTACGGCTCAGGATAAAGCATACCTCTCTGTCCTTTTCAGAAAGCCCCGTCACATGAAACCAAAGTGTTTGTCCGTGAACGTAAGTATTGCGTTCGTGGACCGGAGTGCTGCGCACTGAACAATAAGCGGGAATACGGATACCTTCTGACGCTTCAGCGTAAAAAACTCCCACTTCCTGCTCATAACGCAGAAAAGAACAATGGACAGCTGTACCCACAAACGGCTTTAAATATCTTTGCCTTGAAACGATAGCCTGTGCCTGAAATGCATTCTGAAGAGCTTTCGCCATGTGACGTAGGTCAGACCTGCGCAAAGAAAAGGTAGATTCTTTTCCACCAAAACCATTAGTTTGATATTTTCTGAGAACAAATCCACCCGACGCAAAATCGCAAACAACAGTACAGCGGAGCTTGTGAGTATAAAACTGCTCCGCTGTCTGCCTGAGAATGCCTTTAATTTCATCCTCGCAAAGCCCGTATTTGAAAGCAATTTCATCAAAATATGCTTTCAGCCACAAAGCTCAATTCTCCCCTGATTGCCGTCTTCCATTACGATAATGAGGATGTCGTCAAAAAATGCAGCGTAATCCCGATCGTCTTCTGCCTGAACAGCGACACGAAGGACAAGATCCTTCACGCTGTTCAGCGTTTTATTTGCTTCGTTAAGCTGCACGAAGGCGTTAATCGTGTTTTCGTTATAATCAGCGTCATTCATGATGTTTTTCCGTTTTTTGTTTTTTCGTTTTTTTATCACTCCGTTTTTTCATTTTTTGTTTGTTTTTTAGTTTTTTCGTTTGTGCCGCCATGGTCGGCATCAGGTTCGTCGAACGCGCCTTCAGCTTCGGAAGATGAGTTTGATTTCGGTTTTGAAAGCAGCTGAACGCTATCGGCAACTATGATGTGCTTTGACTGTGTTTTTCCGTCTTTTTCCCAAACCTTATAGTCAATTTCTCCTAAAATAATGACTTGGCGACCTTTGGTCAGGTGCTTGTGCATGGCTTCGCCATATTCACGCCAGACCTCAACGTCGATGTATATAGGTTTTTCTTTGTCTTTATCTTTGTTGGGACGCGTTGTCGCAAGAGTAAAAGAACACACCGCGATGTCGCTGCCAGGGAGAAAACGAAGATCTGAGTCCTTCGTCAGGTTGCCAAGGATTATAAGTTGATTCACATAAGCCATAATACCCTCCAGTGAGTTTCTAGGATAGAAATGACAGGTGGGGTAAATTAACACATGAGAAGAGAATTACAGTGACCAAATAGTGACCATAACTCACAAAAACAAGCAAAGATGAGCAAATATAATGATTCTATAATATTTGCCTGTATTAGATATTTACGAATTTAAGGCAATCATTCTTTACGGCAGGAGGCCGGCCTTCCTTTTATATATCATAAGATGACGCCGACGTACACCGGCGCCATCTTGAACCGACAAATCTGAATCACTCAATTTAATTAGCGATAGCCCTTCTTATCTGACTGCAAAAATCCGCTATATACTGTTTCACAAGATTACGCCTGTCACCTGAGATGACGCCGTATGCGACCGCCTGATCAAGAAGCTGGTTTGTGCTGCTTACGGCAAGCTGTTCCAGCCCGGCGCCAAGTCTGTTCTTCTGATCCTGATCCGGCGCTCTGTCCTGATAAATGGAAACAAACAAATCTTCCTTGTCCGAAGCAAACCTGATCAACAGACTTTCGAGCTCTTTCTCCGCTTGCGGATACTGTGCCAGCAGAGAGTCAAGGTTGCTTATTCCGAATACGTTTATAAGTATGTAGCGCCATGCCTGCAATTCATAAGGAAAAGGGTTTCTGACAGCCGCCAAAGCCATTTCATACGTGCTTCTGGATTCATCGTAAACTGACGAACTCTCAACAAACGCCTTGGTCAGCAGGTCAATGAACGCTTTCTTCCCGAAGCCGAATTTACCGTAGATTATCGCCGCGTGAGCATCGCCCGATGAGCTGACTGAATCCGGAGCCTGTCCTGAAGACGCCAGAAGGAGTCTGTTTGCGGCGGAATGACTGCATCCGTTGAACTTGTTATATACTCCGGCGCAGTAATCCGAAGAAACGTTAGGCTGCTGTAACATATTCAGCAGTGATTTTGAAACCTGAACAGAAGCAAAAGCTCTCGCCATACCGGATTTGTAGTCAGGATTGAAACATGGCCAATAGTTTTCGGAAGAAACATCTTTTAATCCGACACATTTTACATAAGGTATGAAATCATCCTTAACGTATTCATATCCGAGAACGTTCATCAGTTCAAAAGATTTAAGAACTGCCGTTGTGTTCAGATACAAGACCATGCACTCCATCAGGTCTTTTATGCCGTGTCCGTTGTGCGTCGATTTCGGCAAAGTGACAAGACAGCCGAGCTTTCCTCCGAAGGTTGAAACGGGGTCATAGGCTGTCATAAATATCTCTATATTATTTTTCGACTGCCCCATTCTGTCGCTTTTAAGATGGATCATGGAAATTTCCGAAAGCCCCGCTGGATTATACCCGAAACCGGACATGCGGCTGATATTTCCCGATGCGTTTGCCGTCAGAGAAAACTGAGTAAGCCCGCCGCCAAGGGAATGTCCCGTGACATAAAAATTTTTACCGGGGTAGCTGTCCAGAATTATTTTGAGCAGCCCGGCAGCTTTCAGATAAAGCAGACTGGGTGCGGAAAGCTGCTCGATATCCGCATACACCATATCAAGACTGTCCGTACCGGAAAATGACACGACAAGATTATTATCTTTTTTGCCGAGCCACGCCCTGAGCCCGCGGGAACTGGTGATAAGTCCTTTGGTCTCGTCGTATACTGGCTGGAGATATGACGGCAGTTCCGCTTTCTTCAAATTCACATATCCGCCGCTTTTTGAAGCGTCTATTCCGGAATAGGCAAAATCAGCGAACGTCAGCATGAGAGAAGCCATCGGCTTGTCAATATTTGTTCGCTTCACCTGATAGAAAAGAGCCGCCTCAAGCTGTGCCGCCGCTATATTAAGAATTTCCGGTTCAAAAACCCTTGTGAAAAAATCCTGAATGGCGGTGAAACAACCCTGAATGAGACCTCTGTATTGCGGCAGCAGAACGTCGCCTGCCTGCGCAAGATACCTGCCCGCTATATCATCATCAGAAGATATCCCGAACCACTCCTTAAGGTCGTCAACAACGTCCCTTATCCTGCTTATTGAGTGAAAAAGAAGTCCCAGAACTCCCTGAAGCATCTGCGGACGGTTCACTTCCCTTCTGCAAAGATCAAGTATCGCCTGTTCTTCCGGAAGAAGTGAAAATCCCGAGCGTATCTTGTCTTCAAACATCTCAATAGCGACGGTATAGGTCTGTTTTATAATAAGAACCGCGTCGCTCTGGGAAACACTGGACGGATTTTTCAAATACTGCTGTTCCAGATCCTTTATCTTTTTAAGCACATCGTCAATTTCTGACGACGCTTTCAGATACATACTGTCACTCAACATCGGCACTGCCTTAAGCAGACCGCGTTTTATTGGTAAATATAATTTTTCCATAAAATACCTCCGTTAAAGCATATTGCCCCTTTCCACATGCAGAGCCATTGCGCGAACGCTCTGTATATATCTGTCAAGAAACGCGGAGATGCGGTTGATATATGTGCTTCTGTCCGATTCGCTGATATAGTGTATAGTGCTGAGCCAGTTCAGATAATCCGAAGTGTGCTGAATAATGGTCGTTTTGATTTTATTCTGCACCCCGTGCTGGTCAAGTCTGCCTGCAAGATAGTCCGAATAGATCGCTTCTCTTGCCGTCACATAAGCCTGCAAACGCTGTCTGGCTATGGCAAGCCCTGCCTGAGGGCTTTTCGCAAGAATACCGTCTACGTCTATTCCCGCCTCTTCAATGGCAATTTTGCGCCATGCCAGAAGTTCGTCGTCAATATAACTGCTGAGCCTGTTCATCACTGTGTTATATGCATTCTGATTATCGGTGTAGCCTGCCGTAACAGTATTGTAAGCCGTCACCAGAAGCTGCCTGAGCTGATCAAGCCCCATTCCGTATTTTCCGAAGAAAAACACCGCATACTCGTCTTTTGCCGCCTGCCGCACGTCGGCGGAAGCATCGCAAACAAGCAGCTCTCTGTTGGCGAGGGTGTGACACACACCGTTCACGCAAAAATGTATTCCACCCCTAGAGCCTTCCGTGCCGGGCGGAACGTAAGTCATCAGCCACTCCTTATAACAGTTTACGGTTGCAACTAGTGTTTTCGGATCCGAAGTACCCCAGCCCCTTCCGAAATTTGTCCATTGGATGCTTCTGTCGCTCTTGCTCACCACAAAAGAGTGGGTTGAGTTGGGAACGACATAAGCTGAATCCAGAGAGTACGCCTCGACTGTCATCAAGCTTATTCCGGGTTTATCACCACCCATGCTGAACCTCCTTAAACAATAAGATATTAAATCATACCCACCTGTTAAATTAATTGTCAAACAGAAAACATTTCTTCATGATCAGCACATATGTTCACCATGCAATTAATGTGGTTTTTTTCAATTACTTGAGTATTGTGATTTGACTGATAAAAAAAGCCGACTCGCCTTTTTTATAAAAAGGTCTCCAGTCGGCTTTTGAAAGGCTATTGAAACAAATATTAAGCGGTTTAAGGAATCAGATTTCCATCCCCACCAGTTTCCATGAGAAAAGTCCGTGTCTTTCAAATATCATGCTGACGGGACTCTCCTTCTCCTGAGTAATAGTGAAGGCAAACTTATTCAGGCTTCTGTAGCCGCTTGAAAAATCCACGGATTTACCGGAATCCTTTTCTTTTGCGGTGTTTTCCGAACTTTGTCCATCTTCAGACTGTCCGGCATCATCGTCTCCGCCCTTTGGCTTTATCCCGTTTTTCATCACCATGGCGAGAGCTTCGGGGGTGACAAGGCTGTCGACCAGCTGGTCCACAATACTGGCTGCGAAAGCGGTTCCAAGTGCACCCAAAGCCCCTGCATACTCGCTGTTTGCAAGCTCTTTTGCTACCCTTGCATTAAATGTCGCTTTCAGATTCTCCCTTAACTTAGGATAATCGACATATCCGGAAAGCTTATCGGCATTTCCCTCTTCTCCAGCTGATCTAATTGAATACAGCGCATAGAAAGGAGAAGCGAAATATACTGCAAAAAATATTATAACAAGAGTTGTGACGGCTAAAATTCTCTTTTTCATAAATAACCTCATTAACCTTTTATGACACTACATCAGACCGGATAGGATTTCAACACAATGTAATGTTAATTATATTTTTCACTTAACTTGACAAAATAGAAATTTTCGTATAATATATTTCATACATAAATTTTATATGTTGGATTTATTAAGAACGGAGGCATTATGATTTATACGAAGCATCAGCAGGAAATTGCTGAGAGTCTTAACCCTGACTCAAACATTAACGACTGGAAAGACTGGAAATGGCAGATGCGCCACAGTATCCGCACCATAGAGGATTTCGAGAGCATCATGGACATATGTTTCGAGCCATCGGAACGGGAAATGATGCAGAAAACCCTCGAAAAATTCCCTATGGCAATCACCCCCTACTACACTTCGCTTATAGACAGAAACAACATTAAAGACGACCCGGTATTCAGACAATCTTTCTGCTCTGTTGAAGAGCTGAACATCGACACATGGGACATGGCGGACCCGCTGAGCGAGGACAATGACAGCCCCGTACACTCCATCACCCACAGATACCCCGACAGAGTGCTTTTCCATGTGAGCAGCATGTGCGCCGTGTACTGCCGCCACTGCACGCGAAAACGTAAAGTGGGCGACAGGGACACCATCCCTTCCAAAGATATTTTGGAAGCCGGACTTCAATATATACGCGAGCATACCGAAGTTCGCGACGTTCTGATATCCGGCGGTGATCCGCTGATGCTTTCCGACAGCAAACTAAAATGGCTTCTGGATGAGGTAACCTCCATACCACACGTCGAAATAGTGCGTATCGGCACGAGGATGCCTGTTGTGCTTCCCTACAGAATCACCGGCAAGCTTGCTGATATCCTGTCAAAATACGATAATCTCTGGATAAACACGCATTTCAACCACCCAAGGGAGATAACCGAATCCGCAGTGGCGGCTCTGAGAAAACTTACAAAAGCAGGGATACCGCTGGGCAACCAGACAGTCCTTCTTTCAGGTGTCAACGACTGCCCTCTGATAATGAAATCCCTGATGCACAAACTTGTGAAACACCGCGTGCGTCCGTATTATATATATCAGTGCGACCTTTCCGAAGGTCTTTCTCACTTCAGAACTCCGGTCAGCAAGGGGATAGAGATAATCGAGCTTTTGCGCGGGCATACCAGCGGACTCGCCGTACCCACATACGTCATTGACGCACCCGGCGGCGGCGGAAAAATTCCCATATCTCCGAACTATATTGTTTCATGGTCAACCAACAAAGTAATCCTGAGAAACTATGAAGGTATTATCTGCACGTACAAGGAACCTGACAGCTACACACCAGTTTACTGCGACCGCAACTGTACCGACTGCAATCTGCAGTTTAACACCGAAGGCTCTGAATATCTTCCGCTTGTGGGTATTGAAAAGCTCATGGCGGACTATGACGAACGGATAGCGCTGATACCGGACGACAACGAACGCATCAAGAGGAGAACCAATGACTGACAGGATGGAAAACAGATACAACGCCTCCATACATCACGGAAAATTCAGCGACAGAGTATATCTGACTGAGTTAAAATCTGCTTTCAGCCTGTCTGATCTGTCGAAAATCGAAACGCTGGCTGCAAAAGCGGATTACTCAAAGATAATCGCAAAGGTCAAAGACAGACATTCCGGTATTTTCGCTGAAAACGGATACACATGTGAAGCTTTCTTCCCGCTTAAAACGGGGAACAGGGTATCTTTTATGGTTAAATACCTGAAAGCGGAACGTATAGCGGTCAAGAACGGTACGATAATCTCCGACGTACTGAAAGAGGCGGAGAATACAGGCATAAGATACCACAGTACGGATATGCATATGCGCAGACTGACGGAGCATGATGCAGATGCGCTTGCAGAGCTTTACAGGCAGGTGTTTGAGACCTATCCGTTTCCCATACACGAATCAGGATACCTGAGCGAAACAATGGCTGGAAATATGCGCTACTACGGCGTGTTCTCTGGAGAAAAGCTCATAGCGGCAGCCAGTGCGGAAACGGACGGTGACAAAACGTATGCGGAGATGAGTGATTTTGCCACGCTGGAAGAATACCGCAGGCTCGGACTTGCGGCGGCATTGAACAAAGAACTGGAGAAAAGCCTTTCCGTCGATGGGGTTAAATGCTATTATACCATAGCGAGAAGCGTATCCTACGGCATGAACAAAACATTTGCCGGATGCGGATACACCTTCACAGGCACCCTGTTCAACAACACGAACATCGGCGGCGGAATAGAAAGTATGAATGTGTGGTATAAACACGAATGAATAACTTTATACAGGAAACACTGTTTCTTGTAACGATTATCAACCCGATAGGAATATTTATGTATCTGGCACCTGTACGCCAGAACCTTTCCGAGCGCGATTTTCTGCGCGTACTTTTTAAAGCAACCATTATCTCCCTGTCGATAAACCTGATATTCACATTCGGCGGGGAGTGGATGTTCAGAACGATGCTTAAAATAGACTTCAATTCGTTCCGGATATTCGGCGGAATAGTCCTTCTGAGCATCTCCCTTATGTCCATCATACACGGCGGACGCGCACTGATAAACATACGCGGCAGTCTGGACGACCTCGCATCCGAAATAGCCATGCCTTTCATGACCGGCGTCGGCACCATATCCGTCTGTATCCTGCTCGGCAGTAAAATGAGCGCTGCCGGAGCTGCCGCGGCCAACCTTACGGCGGCGGCAGTAGCGTTCACGGTGGTGGGCACTCTGGCTGTAATCCGTTACCACCTGAGCGACAGGATCACAATCGCTTTCGACAAAGTTCTTGGGATTTTCATCCGTATAAACGGTTTTTTCATGGGCGCGTTCGGCGTTGAAATGATAAAAACAGGGGTACTCAATATAATAAGGTCATAATTGACCTGAATCAAAGGAAACCATTCAAAAAGCCTCTATTATAGCTTCAGAAAACAGAAACACGGAGGCTGTAATGAACGCTCTTATAAACGAACTCAAAAAGGATCACGAACAACTGCTTAAGATACTTCAGGAAACACAGGATCTCGGACTTGTCACCGATGCCGGACGTAAAAAACTGCTGGAAGGTAAAAAACTCCTTGCGGACCACCTTATGAAAGAAGATATAAAACTCTATCCGGTGCTGGCAAAAAGCGGTTCAGCCGTTACCGCAAACGAATTCGCAGTGGAAATGAAAGGGCTCACAAGCTCTATTCTGAATTTCATCAACAGGCTTGAAACATCGAAAAACGATATGGAATATGCGAAAGAACTGGGCAGGATAGTCTCCACCCTCAAAATGCGCATCCGAAGGGAAGAAATTCAGCTTTACCCGCTTTACGAAAAAATGAGTGCATAAAACAACTTACAAAGTCAGGAAAATGCGAGATCGCGTCGTCGCATGCGCTCCTCGCGAAGACATAAGATACTGTCATTGCGGGGAAGCTGACGGGCTGACGAAGCAATCTCATTACTAGGCGCATGAAAGCGTCTTTAAGACTGATTACAAAATCAAAAAAAGATCGCGCCGTCGCGTACGCTCATCGCGAAGACAAAAAAACGTCTCTGCGAGGGGTTTTAACCCGAAGCAGTCTGAGTCTTTGTAAATTTAATTTGTCAACAACCTGAGGCGCATACAAGCGCCTTTTTTTTTACAAAGGAAGACCGTTGAGCAGAATCCTGCTGCCCTTATCCGGACTCTCTTCGTAGTCCTGAAAATTCTGTAACTTTGAAACAAGTTCATCAGGGTCAGCGACGCCTTTAACAACGGCAGCCAGACCGCCGGAGGCGAACACGGCTATTGTTCCGTAATTCATAAACCTGCCGAAAATACCCTTTCCCGCCACCAGCAGATTGACTTCTGTCGTATCAAGCTGAACAACGTTTCTTCTGAGTATCCCGCGCGTCACTATAAATCTTTTATCTGTAAAACCTATCTCAGTATTCTTGAAATGCATGAAAGTGAAAAAGAACGGATACAGCCCGGCAAACAGGATAACTGCATATATTCCTCTATAGCCAATCCCCCATGAAGAAACCACTGCAAATCCGCTGAAAGCAACCAGAACAAGAAATGCACCGAACATCATGGGCAGAACAAGCGGAAACACCTTGACCCTGTTGATACAGATGACTTTTTCGTCGGGTTTAACGATATTTTCGATATAGCTCATTTTTTATTATTCCATCCCGTATTTTTCCAGCCTGTAAAGAAGCACATGGCGGGGTATATTCAGATATTTCGCTGTGCGGCTTTTGTTCCCGCCGAATTTCGCAAGTGCGCGGGTGATGATTGTCTTCTCCATCTCTTCAAGATCCAGCCCCTCATCCGGCAGATGCATGTTCATACAGGTGACGATATCCGCGCTGTCCGCCTTTATATCGTTTGCCGATACCTCGCCCTGCCCTTTAAGAATACAGAGACGATACACAGTATTTTCAAGCTCGCGGATATTGCCTTTCCAGCGTGCATTGGCAAGCTTTGTCAGCGCTTCTTTGGAAAAAGTGACCTTTGAACCGTATTTCTTTGAGAACAGTTCGACAAGTTCGCCGATATCCTCTCTGCGCTGTTCCAGCGAAGGAACGTCCACAGGGAACACATCCAGCCTGTAATACAGGTCTTCCCGAAAAGTTCCGTTATCGCTCATCTCTTTAAGGTTTTTATTTGTAGCGGCAACCACCCGCGTGTCTATCTTAACCGGCAGAGCCGACCCCACCGGCTGGATTTCCGATTCCTGCAGAAATCTAAGAAGCTTCACCTGAACTGAAAGGGGCATCTCCCCTATCTCGTCCAGAAAAAGAGTGCCGCCCTCAGCCTCCGCTATTTTGCCTTTATAATCCCTGTCCGCTCCTGTGAACGAACCTTTCCTGTGCCCGAAAAGTTCGCTTTCAAAAAGCTGTTCGGGTATTGCCGCGCAGTTCACGGCTATGAACTGCTTATCGGAGCGGGCGCTTTTCACATGGACATATCTGGCGGCAAGTTCCTTGCCCGTTCCGCTTTCACCCAGCACCAGAACAGGAGCATCCGTCGGAGCCACCGTCTCGGCGAGTTTCAGCATAGCCTTGAATGCAGGACTGCTGCCCGCCATCCTCGGCATATTTGTTTCTTTCATATATTGCTTAAGTCTGCTGTTCTCCCTGCGGATACTGCTGATTTCAATGGCTTTCCTGATAGCGTTGAGCAGGTCTTCATTCTCGAACGGCTTTGTTATGTAATCGTATGCGCCGTTTCTTATTGCGGCGACTGCATCGGGTATGTTCCCGAAGGCAGTCATTATAATCACAGGCATATCGGGATATAGCTGTTTCGATTTTTCAAATATCTCCATACCAGAAATTTTCGGCAGGCGGATGTCGGTGACAAGAACATCATAACTGCTTTCCGTGAGTTTTGCCATCCCTTCAAATCCGTTGTGTACAACCTCGTTAGCCACACCCTCACCTGTGAGGAACATGGAAACCAGCGTCGCGAGGGAAACGTTATCTTCAATTATCAAAACGCTCATTTATGCCTGTCCTGTATATACATTGTAAAAACCGTACCGTCTGCGTCCGAGCTGACGGTTATCTCCCCGCCGTGCGCATTGGCTATGCTCCCTGCAATGGGCAGTCCAAGCCCTGTCCCGTCGTCCTTAGTAGTAAAGAAAGGCTCGAATATCCTGTCGGCGTTCTCAATACCGCTCCCGTTGTCCGCCACGGCAAAAAAGGTTCTGTCCTTCTCATGCCCGGCGGAGATAGTCACTCTGCCGTTTCCGACACCTTCAACAGCGTCCACCCCGTTCAGCACAAGGTTCAGAAGCGCCTGTTTCAGCGAGTTCTTATCACCAAATACAGTAAAACCATCAGGCAGAGGATTTTCAACGGTTATTGCGACATCCCTGCGGGATGCAGAAAGTTTTGAAAGCTCCGCAACCTCCGCCAGAAGCGAAGAGATCACTATATCGCACGGGTCGTTATTACCGAAACGGGCATATTGCAGGAACCTGTTGACGAAGCTGTTGAGCCTCTCTATCTCCGATTCCAGAATATCCGTTATCCGCGGGTCGGTCTTGCCGCTCTTTATCATGGCTATGCCCGACTTGATAGCGGCAAGGGGATTGCGTATCTCGTGGGCTATCCCCGCACTTAACTGACCAAGGGAACGCAGTCTGTCGTCATGCGCCATCTTCTTCTCAAGAAGAAGCTTTTCGGCAGACATCTGCTCCACCTTACGCTTTTCGTCCTTAAGTTTGCCGGAAAAATAGCCGGACACTATGCCCACTGCATATATCATGGATATCTCCACAAGAGAAGGAACATGATGATGTCCGAAATGCCCTGAAAATACACCGAGATAAGCATTAGGGCTGTATATCACTGTCATGGCTGCGGCAACGATAACACCGCCTTTAAAACCGAATTTAAAGGCGGCGTATATTACAATGATATAAAATATGTAGTAATGCGCCAGATGCACGGCGCTGAAATGGGACGGCACGCTGTAGTGAAAATATGTCACCACCGCCGTGGACAGCAATATTATGCCGATGGATATCAGCGTGTCTTTATCAGGCTTGCTTTTCGATTCCACTTACCAACCCGTCCTCCATGCTGACAATCGTGTGACCCGCCTTTGCGTATTCGGGTGAATGTGTCACCATCACAACGGCAAGTCCGGTGCTGTTCAGCTCCCTCAATAAATCTATTATAGCATTTCCTGTTTTGCTATCAAGACTTCCGGTGGGTTCATCCGCAAACAGAACGGAAGGTTTTTTTATAAGAGCCCGCGCAATGGCGACCCTCTGCTGTTCCCCGCCTGAAAGTTTTCCGGGAAGGCGGTTCTCTTTGCCCTCAAGTCCGACACTGGAAAGTATCCTGTTCGCCTCTTCGCGCAGTTCTTTCCCGATGGGTCTCAGACCGTGCATATAAGGCAGAAGAACGTTCTCCGCCGCAGTCAGATACGGAAACAGATGATACGCCTGAAATATTACCGATATATCGTTGCGCCGCACCAGATTTATCTGCGATGAGGATGCTGTTGTAAGCTCCGTGCCTTTGAACATTATGCTCCCGCTGTCGGGTTCAAGAAGAGTTGACATTATATTCATCATCGTGCTCTTACCGGAACCGGATTTCCCCACGATACTGACAAATTCCCCTTCCGCAACGTCAATGCTGACACCTTTCAGCACTTTTGCCGAAACACCGTCCGCAGTGTATGTCTTGTGTATATCTTTCAGATTAAGCATCATCCCCCCCCTTATATCCTGCTGAACGCATCTGTCGGGCGCATCTGTGCGGCTTTAAGCGCCGGAAATGCCGATGCACAGACGGAAAGTGCCGATACGGCGGCAACCGTAACAAGCAGATGGAGCCAGTTGAACGTTATGTGCGCGTTCTCTCCAAGCGACAGAATCTTCAGAAGCTCGCCGCTGCCGAGATAGCCTCCGGCATAACCGAGTATGCCTGACACACCACCTATTATAAGAGATTCAAAACTGAATATTATAAATATCTTACCACCTGAATAGCCGAGAGCGCGCAATATGCCTATTTCGTTTTTACGCTCATTTACAGCGGCAAGCATGAACATCGCAAGCATAAAGCAGGCGGTAAGCAGTATGACACCGCCGAGTCCAAGCACAAGATGCTGAACTGTCTGGATTGTCGCCATACGCTGTTTAACTATGTTCTGCATGGCGTTTATCTCGGTATCAGGCAGCTTTTCGGATATCTGATGCACTATGTCCTCTATTGGGCAGCCGGCGCAGAGGGCGGCGACATCCGCGTAATTTATCAGGTTGGGCTTGTTTACCGCCGCCTGAAGACTATGAAGATCCGCGAATATACTGTTGTCGTCCTCCGTACCAGTCGGCTTAAGAACACCTGAAACCACGAATGATTTGTTTCCTACAGGTATAGTGTCTCCGGTTTTGAGTCCCAGATGTTCAGCCGCTCTGCTTCCGGCGATAACCTCGTCGGTCTTTGCAGGTACTCCCCCCATGACCGACCAATAACTTTTTATGCGCATTTCCTGCGCAAAAATAACACCGACCACCGCCACCGGTTTGTTTTTATAGTGTATAAGCTCAAGAAGTTTGGGGGCGACGGTACTTATATTTTTATTCAGCTCAATGCCGTATATAGCGTTAACGGTCTCCTTCTCAGGCAGATATCTGACCTGATATGCAAGGTTTCCCATGGAAAACCCGCCGTAGCTTATCTTAAGTGATTCAGTCTTAGGATATATGACCACATTCGCGCCGAACGCCGTCATCTTCTCTTCAAGAGAATGTCCGATGGAACGGGAAACATTATAAAGAAGCACTACAGAAAGGATACCCAGCGTAAAAACAGCAACAAGTATTCCTGTGCGCAGAAGCTTCCGCTTAAGATTTCTGAAAGGCAGCGTGAATATGTTCATGCATCACCCTAGAAGTACATGCCGCCGGAGCGGATATCGTCAACTTTTATGGTTATCTGTTTGCCGTCAAGTCCTCTGTTCAGAGGTGACGGGTTACATCCGCCCTTGACTTCGTTTATCCTGCTGGTGTCAAATTTCTGACCGCAGTTGTTGCACACCATGACGCTGCCTTCCTGCCTGTATCCTTTCTTTTCAGGGTAACAAACGTCACAGGCATCAAAAGCCGCGCGGACTATGCCGTCTTCTGCGCGTACAAGGAAAAATTTGATCTCTTTTCCGTCCACAACAGTGTAGTAATAATGTGCCTGAGTGTCGCTCACTTCCGATTCGGAGATGGTTATTAATCCATTCTGAGCCTTAAGCTCTTTGTATTTACCGGTTTGCCCGCAAGCAGACAGTATAAAAGCGAAAATAAGTGCGGAAAGAAGATATACAAATTTACGCATTGATTCCTCCATAATATTTCTCATGAAATTTAAAGCAACATATATGCCTGAAAAAGAAACTGCAAAATGTCAGATATTTATAAAAACAGCTCATAAAAAATGCAGAATATTCTACATTTTTCTTACACTAACCCGAAGATTATTCTTCAAAAAAAATTCAGAAATCAGGCTTTTTTTGACTGTTTCAGATATGTCAAAGCCCAGAAACATATAGAGTTTTTCATGCATAAAAATAACCCTATATTTCCATATCAGAGTATGCATGTATGCGGAAAATACATATATTTGGCTTTACAAATATAAAAAAAGAAAATAGAATTATGAAGACAGAAACACATGTCTAAAAGAACTCTCGCTTAAAAGGTTTATTTGTATGCTTACATATATGGATTTTAAAAAGAATATTACTGACGGCGACTTTGAGGCTGCCAAAGAGATGCTTAAAGAAGCCGACATCGACACTGCCCCCTTCACAGCACTTGCTAACTCATCAATGTTTCTGTCGCTGCTTTTTCGTTATCCCGACGATAATGTTTACGACCTTTTAAAAGACAATTGGGATTCATTCGGCGACTTCATCAGTGAATATACTGAGGATTTTCCCCAAATTTACAATCAGACAGAGATGCAGAGCGACTTCATAAAACTCTTCAAACAGGATTTCAAAGGGAGCAAGGTTGTTCCCTATATCTCATATTACACCGAAGAAAATAAAACCCTCTACGGCAAAAGCACTTTCAAAATAAGAGAGTGGATGGCGGCAGAAGGATTCGTTCTGGACTCCGAAACATCCGACCTCGAAGACAACATATTCATAGTTCTTGAATTTCTTTCAGCAATATTCGGAAGGCTGGCTCAGCCTGAAAACATAGAAAAGTGGTACGCAACCCTGCAGATTCTTTACAAACTTACAGGCACATACGGTGCCGTTATGACCGAAGAATTTGCAAAACTTGTGCAGGAGCGGAAAGAAATGCCTTTCTATGCCGCCGCTGCCGCGCTCCTTGACAGTTTTTTAAACGATATCGACACGATTCTGAAGGATGTACTCTCCGACGGGGAGTAAATTTTCAGATAGATGATGAGATCGCTTCGTCGCTTTGCTCCTCGCGAAGACGTAACTTCCGTTCCGTCTCTGCGAACCCCAGCGGGGTGAAGCAGTCTCGTCTTACCACCTCCTTTATATAAAACATTCGCCTTCTTTTGTGCGAATGTTTCTGCACCGGGCTAACCGGAAAGGAGGGTCGGGGTGGATTTGATTAGCATTTAATGTAAATCCCTCCAAACCTCCCATTGTTAAAGGGAGGCTTAAACGACGGAAGAAAAATTTTGATAAGAAGTCGATGAAGTAATTAAAAGGGTAAATCTTTTTTATGCCCTTTTATATATGGCGGTTCCATACAGACCGTTCGTAATACTATAGGGAGTATTGTATGAGGAAAGTATTGTCATTTATTCTCCTTACGATGTTTGCTGCTTCTGCCTATGCAGCGGATGTCACCCTTGAGGAGCTGAAAGGTCAGATTTCAGATCTTCAAAACCAGATCAACACAATGTCTCAGCGTGTTGACAAAAACGAAGTTCACCGTATCAAAGATAAAGTTGATATCGGCATAGAACTGAGAACAAAAGTTGACAGCATCAGCTATGAAGACATGAGAGCTATGGATGCTATGACCAACGATATGATGGGTCTTTGGCTGCAAGGCTATATGATCAACGGCGACGCTATGGATTCCACCGGTGCCTTCACCGGCGTAACAACTGACTGGGATACAAACGGCGACGGTTTCAACGACGCATGGATGAACACATACGGCGCTGATTTCATGAATTTCGCTTACGGTTATGTAACATCAGCAGAAGGTCAGGCGGCATTCAGCTCTTCCGATATGCAGACATGGCAGACAAACAACGCCACGGCTATCGGAAACGTATACTCTGCCAGCACAGACCTTCAGGCTATGGGAACAACAGGTCAGTACATTGCCGCTCTTATGGTTTATATGTCACAGGTAATGGACAGCAACACCATATCTGCTTCTGAAGCAAATATGATGAAATCAATGTTTTCCGCTATGTCACCCCGCAAATACGACCACAACAACGACACAATCTTCACTAACAAGCTGCGTATACGTCTGAACAGCACTGTTAATGAAAACCTTTCTTTCACCGGTCGTCTGGTTATGTACAAAACATGGGGCGACTCAACTGACGCACGCTGGTTCAACGGAACGTACAACTCCATGAACATGGACGGAAACTCCGGAGCAATCCCCACTGACGACAAAATCCACGTTGAAAGAGCTTACTTCGTTTACAAAAATGATATGGGTCCCATCCCCTATCACTTCTCTTTCGGTAGAAGACCTTCCGACTACGGTCCCGGCGAAGAACTCCGCAACAATGCAACACAGGGTGGTTCTCCCCTTGCGCATATAATCCAGTGGCAGTTCGACGGCGGTTCACTCCAGTTCGACTTTGAAAATGTTATCGAAGCACTGCCCGGCTCATTCATCAAGTTCTGCTACGGTAAAGGCTATGAATCCGGATGGGGTTCAAGCAACGCCACAAGCGCAAACAACGGACTTATCGCAACGCCCTCTGTGGACGACGTTGAGTTCTTCGGAACCATCGTTAAGTTCTATGACGACGAAACTTACAAATTCTGGTACAACTATGCCAGAGGATTCGGTGTCACAGACGGTTTCACAGGTTCAACTGTTATGCCTTACAGCATCACAGGTACAGATTATGACCTTGACGGAAGCTATGACGCATTCACATTTGATATGAACACATCAGGTTCCTCATCCAGAACAGAAGCAACTGCCGACCTCGGTGACATGGAATGGCATTCATTCCTTGCACAAGGCAAGTCTTTCGGATTTGACTGGTTTGCATCATATTCTATGAGCAAATCTCACCCCAACGGCAACACATCAAACAGCGCAATGTACCAGTTCATGAATCAGGACACACTTCTTGGTTCAGACAGCAGCAAAAACGGTCAGAGCTACTGGGTTGGCGTCTCTACTCCTGAACTGCCCCTTACAGGCGGTAAATTCGGATTCGAGTACAACCACGGTTCTAAATACTGGGTTGCTATGACAGGCGCTGAAGACGATCTCGTAGGTTCAAAACTTGCTGTCCGCGGTGATGTTTACGAACTTTACTATCACCAGCCCATCGTTGGCGATAAACTGTTCGCAACACTCGGCTACCAGTACTACGACTACGAATACACCAACTCAGGCAGCTACCTTGGCGCACCGGTTAAAATTTCCGATGCAACTGCTTTCAACACTATGACCGCAGTAGCTGACAAAGTTGAGAAATTTTACGCTTCCTTCACTTACAGATATTGATCCCCTGTAGGTTTTTTGTGAGAAGGGCAGCCCGCTTGGGCTGCCTTTTCTTTTCCATTCACAACAAATAACTTTTAGCAATAAATCAAATTTTGCAAATTTAATTCTTGAATATCTATAGAAATCAGGTATTGATGATAGTATATTTATTTATGCGCGTTTATACATATGCGTACATTGTAAGTAAACAAGAGTTTATCGCAAATTACACAAAACTGTTTTCAAAACGCACCGGTGCTGACGCTTCATGTGATGCGGAAATCAGTTTTTCGTATTGTTTGTTGATAAACCAGAATAAACCAGCGCATTAAGGTATCAACTTTATTTTTAACTATTTTATTACGATGCGCGAAAGGAAGAAATATGGCACGTCCTGTAAAAAAGAGACTTGTCAAGCACAGGCTGACATACAAGGCTTTCGGTCCTGTGAACATTGACGAGACCAAAGATTCAAAAGTTATCGCAATCCCGGCTGACCAGCTTGAGGCGATGCGCCTCGCTGACCTGGAGGGTTTGTCCCAAAACGACGCCGCCGACCAGATGGGTGTTTCGAGACAGACCTTCGGACGCATTATCGAACAGGCAAGGCAATCAGTAACCTACGCTCTGATCAACGGTTTTATCCTCAGTATTGCATATGACAGCAACATAGAAATATGCGAACGAGACCTGAAATGTATCGAATGCGGACATGAATGGTGTCAGGGATTCTGCCAGTCTGAGGAAGATACCGTATGCGAAAAATGCGGTTCTCATGAGATCATCAAAATGAAACGATGCGGTAAATACTGCGAATGTCCCTTAAAGGTAAATAAGGTGATCTAAAATTTTTGAGCCGTGTCTGATTTTTTTTCAGGCACGGCGTTCATACTTTTTTCTGTTTTTTTTATTCAAATTTCCATCAATAAATCAATACGTTCAAATAAAACCATATACATCCTAATTTAAGTAAATTATAACAAAAGAGAATACACGTGCGTCCGTTTTAGACGGAGCTTACTTAAACACAAGGCGATAATACATCTAATTTTAGCCTTTTCATATGAACCACTTAAAACGTTATATAAAAATCTAACAACGTTTAAAAATCGATAAAAAACACCAGAAATCGCTTGCTTAAATGTATGAAAATCTGTATATTGTATACCGTATACATAGAGATGTACGAATAGTATTTTTAAGATACTGATGTTGTTACACAATTAGGAGGTCCCCCTATGACGCTTTCCGGTATGAATGTTAGCCGTAGAAAGTTCCTCGCAGCCTCGGGCGGTGTTGTTGCAGCCGGCCTCGTTGCTGCAAACCTCTCAACTCTCAAAGCTGTGGCAAGCGGACATTCGCCCGCTCCCACTGGTGAGATAGGAGAGAAGCACATAGCGTCAAGCTGCGAAATGTGCGTTAACAAATGCGGTTTCTTCGCTCATGTCGTGGACGGCAGACTTAAAAAACTTAACCCCAATCCTAAGTTTTTCAAGAGCCGTGCCATGCTTTGCGCAAGAGGAAACGCAGGCGCTGAAGAACCATATAACCCCGAAAGACTCACCAAACCTCTGCTTCGCGTGGGCGAAAGAGGCGAAGGAAAATGGAAAGAAATTTCCTATGAAGAGGCGTTTAAGCTTGTTGCAGAAAAACTGAAAGAATTCAAAGTTAAAAACGAGAACAGAAGCTCCGTTGCCTTCGCATCGTCAGAAGGTTTTCAGGAAGAAATGTTCCAGTACCTTGTTCAGTCTTACGGTTCAACAAATACCGTACGCCACCCCACTCTCTGTCTGTCCTCTGTTATTCAGGGATGGTCATCAGTGTACGGCGTATATCCGGATGCTGACCTTAAAAATTCAAAGTTCGTTATCATGTTCGGAGCAAACAGAGCGGAAGCTATCGTTACTCCCGACTCCATAGACTTTGTTAAATATAAACCAGAAGGCGCGAAACTCATCTATCTCGATCCCCGCTTCACAAACACAGCGACAAAGGCGGATAAATGGTATCCCGTCAAGCCCGGAACAGACCTTGCGTTCGTTCTCGGTGTTATCAACGTTATCATAACCGAAAAGCTTTACGACGCGGCTTTTGTTGAACAGTTCTGCGACGGTTTTGCAGACCTTGAAACAATGATCGCACCCCATACCCCCGAATGGGCGGAAAAAGAGTGCGAAATCCCCGCTGTTGAAATCCGCTGGGTAGCAAGAGAATTCGCAAAAGCAGCACCTGCGGCTGTCGCTTATCCCGGCAGAAGAACAAGCTGGTATGTCAACGACGTTTATTTCCGCAGAGCCTGCGCTATCCTTACAGCTATATGCGGCTGCTGGGATGCACCCGGCGGAATATGTCCCAAAGCGTCCGTACCGCTTAAAAACCTCGACCCGCTCTTTCCTTATTTTGAAATGACCGACGACCGTATCGACGTTGCATCATCTGTAAAAAACAGACTGCCTCAGGATAAAAGGTCGGATAACATGCCCACTGACAGTGTTGCATATCTCGGTGAAAAGGACGGAAGCTGGCTGAGATTCAGAGACGCAATCATCGCACAGGATCCCTACCCTGTTGAGGCTATGATCGTTTACAAACAGAACTTCATCGAAGCTGTGCCTAACCGCGCGAAAACCATGGAGATGCTGAAAAAGATCAAGTTCATGGCGGTTATAGATATCCAGATGACAGAGGTTGCATACTTCGCAGACCTTATTATTCCGGAATCAACCTACCTTGAGCGCTGGGATTCGGTTCACAACCTTGCAAGCATATGGCCCATCGCAACATTCCGTCAGCCTGTTATAGAACCTGTATTCGGAACAAAATCAATGTTCGAGATAGCTGGCGGCATCATCAACGAAATGCTGAAACTGCCCGAACTCTGGGACGATGCAGACGAAATGGAAGTTGAAGACTTCAAAATGGACGTTGCCGAAGATATATTCGGTCAGCCTCTGGAAGAATACATCAAACATCAGCTCGCTGACCATCCCGGTGCATATGAGCAGATGATGAAAGAGGGAGTTTTCTACCTCACCGACGAAGCTTCATACGGCAAAACACGCAACCCAGAATTCCGCTTTAAAACAAGAACAGGAAAGATCGAGCTTGCAAACGTTAAATACGCCGACAAAGGTCTGAGCCCCCTGCCCATCTATGCGGCACCCCGCCAGCCCGAACCCGGCAAATACCGTATGATCCTCGGACGTCACGGTTTCAACACTCACACAGGCACACAGAACAACGAATATCTCTGGGAGATCCAGAAAGAGAACGTTATCTGGATAAACACTGCAGAAGCCAAAAAGATAGGCGTTATTTCCGGCGACTATGTCACCGTGAAAAGCTCTGTCGGCGAACAGACAATAAAAGTCTTCTCTACAGAAAAGATACGCAAAGACTGCGTTTTCTTTGCACACGGCTACGGTCGTCTTTCACCCCAGCTCAGCCTTGTATACAAAAAAGGCGCATCGCAGGCGGCTATACTTGAGGACTACCTCGAGCCTATTTCCGGCAACGCTGCCATGCACGAAACTTTTGTATCAATCGCTAAGGCTTAAGGGAGGCTTAAATGAGTCAGAAAAAATACGGAATCGTATTAGATGCTAAAAAATGCCTTAACTGCAAGGCATGTACAGTCGCCTGTAAGTTTGAGAACGGCGTTGAGGTAGGCGACGAACAATACAGAATATGGGTTGCCGAAAAAGAGCTTAAAGGCACTTTTCCCAATCTCCGTCTGGATTTTGAACCATCACAGTGCCAGCATTGTGAAAACACTCCCTGTGCAAGCGTATGCCCCACAAGCGCAACGTACAAAACAGACGAGGGTGTGGTTCTCATCGACTATAAAAAATGTATCATCTGCAAAGCATGCATGACAGCTTGCCCCTATGATGCAAGGTTCGTAAGCGAGGTTCACCACGCTATTGAAAAATGCACTTTCTGCTATCACAGACTCCCCGAAGGCAGAGAGCCTGCATGTGTGGAAACATGCCCCACAAAGGTAAGAGTTTTCGGCGATCTGAACGACCCGAACTCTAAAGCTGCGAAGCTGCTGGCAAAGCATGATACATATCAGCTTAAGCCTGAGAAGAACACCAGACCCAGACTGTTCTACATCATCAAGTAAGGACGGAGGAAAGAATGTCAGCACAAGATACTGAAACAAAACAAGGAATAATATCAACCATCAAAGGTCTGATAACCTTCAACAAAGATATCCCTGTCATGCCCCTGATCCTTATAGGTCTGGTTTTGGCGGGCATAGGCGCTGTAACTGCTGTTATAGTGCTTGTGAAAGGTCACGAACAAATGTATGCGGTAAACCGCGAGGTACCGTGGGGTATGCTCATCGGAACATACGCGTATTTTGTTATCACATCAACGGGTCTCGCTTTCATCGGCGGTCTCGGACACGCGTTCGGATTTGAGAACTTCGCAAAAATAGGCAGACGCATAGTTGTCCTTGCAACACTGGTACTGCTTGCAGGTTTCACACAGATACTCATGGAACTCGGACACCCCATCCGCATGATCATCTGGATGATGCTTTCACCCAATTTCGCAGCTCCTATCCTCTGGATGGGCGTGTTCTATTCTATAGAACTTGTCATCCTCGCACTGGAGCTTTACTACGCTTTCAAAGCACACCCCACTGAAAAAGACCACAGAACAGCCGCCATGCTCGGCTTTGCGGCAATGGTAGTCGGTACGCTTGCGACAAGCAACCTCGGTTTCGTGTTCGGTTCACTCACCGCACGTCCCTGGCTGTACGGCGTACACTTCCCTCTGTTCCTTGTGGTGTCCGGCATAACAGCGGGTGCGGCTCTGCTTATGCTTGTGCATAACATCGCATACAGATTCAGCATCCCCGAAGAGTTCAAACCTTCCATGAATGCGCTTGCAAAACTCATGGGCGGCGGTATCGGCATAATGATGCTTATGTATGTCTGGAAGTTCCTCACATCCATCTTCACACAGCCCGCAGGTTCATATGAGTCCGCAATGGCTCTCATAGCAGGACCTCTGGCGGCTAACTTCTGGATTGGCGAAATGCTTCTGGCGGTTATTATCCCCCTTCTTCTGCTTGTAACGGCAAAGGGGAACACGAAAAGATACGGCATAGCAGGACTTGTGTTTATGATCGGTCTCTATTTCACAAGGGTTAACTACATAGTCGCAGGTCAGATGCCCGTTATGCGTGTGGCAACCGACGGTTCAGGCGTACATGCAAACGTTAACGGTCTCGCGATATATTCACCGTCCATAGCCGAGTGGGGCATTTTCCTCCTCGGAATAGGCGCGGCGATGGTTCTGTATTTCAGCGCAGAAAAATTTCTGGATCTGAAAACACCTGAACATCACTAAGATATTCACAGATAAAAATAAAGGGCAGCTTTCGGGCTGCCTTTTTTTTTGATATTATATAATGTATACAATATGCATTGAAAAATATATACAGATGTGTATAATCAAAACATCAGTTGATACTCACAAACCAGTTCCTCTTTTTTTTATTTCATTGTAAGTAAAGCTAAATACGATTGCATACTGTATTCAGTATACAGAATATATGAATTTCTGTATATTAATATACACCAGAAACAAACTTTGTTTGAGTTTATGGGCAACAGTGCATTAAAAACGTTGGAGGTTGTTTTATGCGTTTTATGAGCAGACTGTTTATTGTTCTCTCGCTGATTGCGGCTCTTTTTGTTATGGGCTGCGGAGAAGCTGCAAAAGCTCCCGCCGCACCTGCCAAGGCCGCCGAGGCAGCTAGCGTTGCTGACATGGCAAAAGCTGCCAAAGTTGAACTGGTTAAGTTTGAAGAAGTCAACAAGATAGTCGGTAACGGCGTCTATGACAAAACCAGAGGCACACTCGTTGATGCGCGCCCCGCAAAGGTATACGCCGCATCTCATATTCCCACAGCTTTCCTTCTGTCAGACACAGCAATAGCTGAATACTGGCCTGCATTTGAAAAACTCGGTCTCGCAAAAGATGCCTACATAGTTACATACTGTGGCGGCGTTAAATGCGAAAAGTCTCTTATCGTAGCAAAATATCTGAAAGAACAGGGATATACAAACGTTAAGATGTATCTTGACGGTATGCCCGACTGGCAGACAAAAAACTACGGCGAAATAACTATCGACACAGCCAAAAAATTCTTTGACAACGGCAAAGCAGTCTTCATAGACGCACGCCCCGCAAAGATTTTTGCCAAAGGCTCAATCCCCGGATCAATCAGCATCCCCGACACAGAGTGGGCAACTGCAAAGGTCAATCTTCCCGCTGACAAAGAAGCTCTTTACATCCCCTATTGCGGCGGATTTAAATGTGAAAAATCTCACTTTGTAGCAGAGCAGATGTTCAAACTCGGCTATAAAAACGTTCAGGTTTATGCAGGCGGTGTTCCTGAGTGGCAGGCGGCAGGATATCCTCTTGCACCCGCAGGTAAAGTTGCCGCTCCCGCAGAAGCACCCAAAGCTGCTGCTCCCGCATCAACTGGCGGACTTCCTCAGGGCGATGAACCGGGTATCATAAGCACAGCTTACTTTGTTTCTACAGTTGCAGATCCGGCAAAAAGACCCGCAGACGTAACCATCGTTGACGTACGCAACGCAAACGAACTTTCCGACGGCGTTTTCCCCGGCTCCATCAACATCTCTTCCAAAGAGACTGCAAACGGATGCCCCGCTTTCACAGCTAAGCTTCCCAAAACAGGTTATGTTATATTCCACTGTGCTTCCGGCGGACGCGCAATGGAAGTTTATGACTTCCTTAAAGACACATGTAAACTGCCCGACATGTCAAGATTCTATTTCCTTGACGCATATGTAAACTGTTCAGGCGGTAATTGTACTGCTAAGTAATCGCGGCGATATTTCGTCTTTAAAAGGCGGGGCATATGCTCCGCCTTTTTTTGCTTGTGCCTCCTGTAAAAACAGATATAATATAACATAGTTTTATCAGGAGGCAAAAATATGGGCAATTCTGTAATAATCGCTGAAAAATCAGGTCACAAAGGCTATATCATCCTGAACCGCCCCGATGCATACAACACATTTTCGGAAGAATTCGCACTCCTGCTGAACAAAGCTCTGGAAGATTTCGACAGAGATGACGAGGTTCGTGTCGTAATCGTTAAGAACAACGGAAAGCATTTTTCCACGGGAATAGACCTGCACGAACTGGAAAAGGTCGAAGATTCAAAACTGATTGAGTTCATCTCCCTTATGGACAGGCACAACCACACCATCGCAAACATGAGAACCCCTGTAATATCATCGGTAAAGGGTTATTGCGTTGCAAACGGAGCCAGCCTCAGTTTCGGATGCGATATGACGATATCTGCTGAATCTGCACGCTTCGGCACAACTGCAGTCAATATTGGACTAATATGCACAGGTCCCGGCGTACCGCTTTCAAAACTTGTAAGCAAGAAGAAGGCTATGGAGATGATACTTCTGGGTGATCAGCTCACGGCACAGCAGGCGCTTGAGCTTGGGCTTGTGAACTGGGTTGTACCTGACGATGAACTTGATGCAAAAACAGAAGAAATAGCCGACAAACTGGCATCTAAAAGCCCTCTGGCTGTGGCGGCAGGCAAGATAGGACTGAGCGCGACATACGACATGGGATTTCATGCGTCTATAGATAACGGTTCAAAGGTTTTCGCAGGTCTCTGCGCAACGGAGGACGCCGCCGAGGGTATCCGCGCCTTTTTTGAAAAGCGCAAAGCCGAGTGGAAACTTAAGTAAAACAAAAAAAGGCGTGATTCTGCCCCGCCTCAGACTGATGACAAAGAAGAAAAAGACTATATCTAGATCGCGTCGTCGCTTTATTCGACAAATAGTTTAAAGTGGACTCATTCAGCCTGCGGCTAGTGCTTCTCGCGAAGACGGAAATAAAAACCTGTCTCTGCGAGGGCTTTAGCCCGAAGCAGTCTAATTGTTTCATATAAATCTTTTGTTTGTCAACAACATAAGGTGGGGTTTCGCCCCGCCTATTCAAGTTCTAAGCCCTTTTCCTTCCGTAATGTATCTATCTTTTCCAACGGTCTTTCAAGTTGTTTCGTGCGTGTAGTGGTCAGCGCCTCGAACTCTTTCTTAACGTCATCTATGCGCTTGCCCAACGTATCGAATTTGTCGGTAAACATGCGCCACTGTTTATAAAACTCGCTGAACAGTTTCAGCATATCCGCAGAAGTGCTTTCAAATGCGAAATTTTCAACCGACTGTCTGATAACCGCCAGCACAGCGAAAAGTGACATCGGCGAAGTCAGCACAACGTTATTCGCCAGCGCATAATCCATCACAGTGTCGTCATTTTCATAAATGAATTCGTAAACGCTCTCGTTGGGGATGAACAGAAGAACAACGTCCAAAGTGTTTTCGCTCCTGTCAACATAGCCTCTGTCCTTAACGTCCTTTATCTTGGTTTTAACGTCTTTTATGAACAGTTTAAGGCATGCATCCCGCTCCGAACCTTCCGTCTGATAAAATCTGACATAGTTATCCAGAGGGAACTTGACATCCATGTTCAGCATCAAACCTTTTGGAAGCATGAAAGTGAAATCCGGACGGCTGCCGTTCTTCATGGTTGTCTGTTCTTTGTAGTTTACGTTCTCTATCAGCCCGGCGGCGCGGATTATATCCAGCGCCATCCGCTCGCCCCACCTGCCCCTTTCGGCGGATGAAGACAGTGCGCGGTTAAGGTCGTTAGCAACGTCCGTAAGGCGCTCGGTCTGTCGGACGGTTCCTTTTATCTGTTCGGAAATCTCCGCAAACTTTGACTCACGCTCTTTTTCCATGGAATTCATGAACAGTTGCAGTTTCTCAAGGCTGTCCTTCATATGCACAAGCTGGGCGTCGATAAGTTCTTTTTTGCCTTCGAGCTGTCTCTCGCCCTCACCCGTTTTCGCATCCAGCGTGAGCTTCGCCAGCCTGATAAACTCCTCGGAATTGCGGGAAAGACTGTCCATGGAGACCTGCGCGAACACGTTTTTCAGTCCGTCCGCCATCTCCTCTTCCCTGCGTCGAAGAAAATAGGACGCGCCGAACCCGCAGAGGCATCCGGCGATGAAAACCATGATAACTATAACGTAGCTCATATTCCTGCCTTAAGCTTTATAAGGGCGTTCACAACCGCCCCCGCACAGGGACTGCCGCCCTTTGTGCCTATATTTGTAATATATCCCATCCCGCTCTCCGCGAGCATTGCCTTGCTCTCCGCCGCCATAACAAACCCCACCGGAAGACCTATCACCAGTGCGGGATTGATCAGCCCCTCTTTGTGCAGTTCCATTATCTTAAGCAGTGCCGTCGGCGCGTTGCCCACTGCATATATCGCTTCGGGATAGTTCCTTGCGGCGTATTCCATACTGTATTCCGCGCGTGTCTTGCCCTGCGCCGCCGCTTCGGCAGCCACATTATTGTCAGTTATAAAACAATGGCGCTCTATGCCCACAGCCTCTGTATATTTTGCCGTAATGGCGGTCTTCACCATGTTCACATCGCATATCACAGGCAGTCTGCGTTCAAGAGCATCCATAGCCCTTTCAATGGCATCGGGGCTGAAAAGCGTCATTTTCGCGAATTCAAAATCCCCTGTGGTGTGTATCAGACGCATAACAACGCGTTTTTGCCTCTCGTCGTATGCCGAAAGGTCGCACCCCGCCTCTATTATCTCAAAAGACTCCTTCTCAATTCTGTCGCCCTTGTTCATGCTTAGCCCTTTTTAAGTATTGCGGTGGAAAGATAATTTATCTTTTTTGTCTCTTCGCCGTTAAGATCCAGTATTATCTCGTCATCAAGGGTCGCGCGTGAAATCACATACGCGGTCTTTATGCCGTTTTCTTTGACGAAATTTTTCAGCACATCCAGCTTGTTATGCACCTTCATAACGAACACGGTTGCGAATTTTTCAGTACATTCCTTAAGGAACGACGTGTCGTCCTTCATCTCAACCGTACAGAAGCTCTCGTCCTTCTCCGTAACCGACATACAAAGGATGTTCGGCACAGCGGAAATGGCGGATATACCCGGAACAAATTCCATTTTAACGCCGTAGTTTTCCAGTTTATGCGCCAGATAGTTCAGGGTCGAATATATGGGCGCGTCGCCGATGGTGACGTAGGTGACTTTTTTGCCTTCCTTCACCATGCCGTGTATATCGGCGGCAAGTGCGGCATATTTCGTATCAAGGTCACCCTTGTCCCCTGTCATGGGGAAATAATACATATATATTTTCTCTTCGGGAACAATACCTTTAATAATATCCTTTGCGAGACTTCTGCCTGTCTTGTCCGACTGGGGAACAACGACAACGTCGCTTTCGTTCATGAGGCGTACAGCCTTAACTGTCAAAAGTTCTGGGTCGCCGGGTCCTATTCCTATTCCGTAGATTTTCATTTCAACTCCTGAAAACTTTATGAGATTGCCACGTCGCTACGCTTCTAGCAATGACGTCTTTGCGGGGAACAGAGTGACGAAGCAATCTGAATTTATATAATGTTCTTTATCAGCGGGTTATCGCACAAAAAATGCAGGTGCGTGTAAGCCGCGAAAGTATTTTTATATATCAGCCCGTCGCGGGATATTTTACCGTCCGTAATGCGCGTCAGTTTATACGCGTATTCGCCTGAATAGCCTTCCATGGCGGAATAGTGAAACTCGTGACCGACGTTGCTCTGCCCGCCTGCGCCCATTATGCAATCTTTTACAAGCTCTGCGCGGACGTAGCCGAGCGCCTGCCGTCTGGCGCACATTCTGGTTTCGCAGTCGAAAATACCAGCCATAGGAAAAAATCCGCCGTCGGTGTGGATGCCGCGTGAAAGGTACATCAGCCCGCCGCACTCAGCATAGAGCTTTCCGCCGTTTTCCGCATAGTCTTTTATGATTTTCGCAGTCCTGCTTTCCGAAAGCTCTTTTGCATACAGTTCAGGATATCCGCCACCTATGTAAACAAAATCCGCACCATCTATGCCATCGCCAGCCAAAGGACTGAAAAATTTCACGTCAAAACCCTGCGAAGTAAGGAATTCCATGTTTGAATTATAGTAAAACTGAAAAGCTTTATCGTATGCAACATAAGCCACCCGATCAGGCTTAACCGCAGGTTCCTGCACACAGGCAGGTCTTTCGGCACTACACAGCGACAGAAGCCCGTCGACGTCCACGTTTGCCGATGCGAAGTCGGCGCACATATCAAGATAGCTGTCGTCAATCTCCATGGCGGTCTTTATACCGAGATGCCTTGAACCCAGAAGGTTTTCGCTGTTTCTGGGCAACGTACCCAGAACTTTGCAGTCTGTATGGGTCTCAACCGCAGACCGCACCAGAAGTGCGTGGCGGTCGGAAGCTATATTGTTCAGCACAACTCCGGCTATGCGCATCTTTCCGAGCTCGGTGATGCCGCGAACCACTGCCGCAGCAGTGTATGAACTGCCGGAGCAATCCACAACCAGAATACACGGAACATCAGTTATCGCGGCGATATCGGCGCTGCTCCCTTTAAAATCCGTATGGGAAATACCGTCCAGAACGCCCATAACACCTTCTATGACTGCGGCATCGGCACCCTTACAGCCGTGAGCATAAACGTTGCGGACTGTTTCCCGCGAAAGCATTACGCTGTCAAGGTTATAAGCCTTTCTGCCCGATGCGCGCTCCAGATGCAGAGTGTCTATATAATCCGGTCCGCATTTGAAAGGCGCAACAGTACGTCCGGTGCGGGTCAGATACCTGATAATGCCCGTTGTCAGAGTGGTTTTGCCGGAGCCGCTCTTGTCGGCGGCTATAATGAATGAACTGAACATACACTGAGATTATTGCATTATCTATAATCTTGCAAGGGAAGAAAAAAAAGGCTACCCTGACTCCATGAAAATATCAGCGCCGTCTTTTGTCATCCCCGACAGCAGGGCAAACAACGTACTTTATCTGAAGCCATACACAGACGAGGTAGAGCTTCTGTTCTTCGACAGCAGGCACGATTTCGACATGCCGTCGGACGCGGAAATTGCAGAGCTTGCGGCATTTGGCATGGATTACAGCATACACCTGCCCACAGACAATGACCTGAATACTGCGGAAGGCTGGCAGGTCATAGACGCATACATAGCAAAACTAGAGCCTCTGAAACCCCTGCGCATGGTGATACATCCCGCTGAAAGTGCCTTTTTTATCAAAGAAACGCACAAAAGGCGCGAACACAACATCATAATAGAAAACACCGGTTTTTACGGTTCTTTTTTCGACGACGCGGTTGGAATGGGGCTGGGACTATGTTTTGACAACCCCCATGCAGGTGAAAAGGCGCAAGAATTCCACGAAAGATACAAAGCGCATATCCGCGAATACCATCTTCAGGGTGAAACAAACGGCAAACACCATAAAAGTCTTGAGCATATAGAACTCAATCTGTTAGAATCCATCCTTGCTAATGCAAAATGTAACGGGGCGACCGTCTGTCTTGAGATGTTCAGCAACGACGATTTCCTCAGATCATACGAAATAATCAGGGAATACATATGATAACACTTGTTACCGGCGGTATTAAAAGCGGGAAAACGGCATACGCTCTCAGACTTTGCGGGGAATACTCTTCAAAGACCTACGTTGCCACAGCGGAAGCTTTCGACGAGGCAATGCAGGACAAAATTGACCTGCACAAAGCGGAACGGGACGGAAGCTGGACGACAATAGAGGAACCCGTCAGCCTGCACAGCGTTTTCGATAACGCTGAAAATCAGGACGTAGTGCTTATCGACTGCATAACAATGTGGCTGAACAACCTTATATACAAACAGCTTAATATTGAAAAACACATAGAGCATTTTATGGAGAGGCTGGCGGAATGTAAAAAGCCGGTGGTCATTGTAACCAACGAAACGGGTCTGGGTGTTATGCCTGCAAACCCCGAAGGCTGTAAATTCGCCGACGAACTGGGTAAGCTGAACACAAGGCTTGCGGCGGCATCCGACAGCGTGGTTTTTATGATATCTTCAATACCGCTCGCCATTAAGGGAGGAAAAAAGTGAAACTCACTGAGATTATTGCATCCGTTAAGCCCGCAGACAAAGAAATTTTCAAACAGGCGCAGGAGAGAACCGCAAACCTGATCATGCCGCCCAGAGCGCTGGGAAGGCTCAATGACATCGGCGAAAAGATATGCTCCATTCAGGGAACGATGAAACCCAAAGTTGACAAACGCATGGTTTTTGTCATGGCGGGAGACCACGGAATAACGGAAGAGCGGGTGGCAGCGTTTCCGCAGGAGGTCACAGGTCAGATGATGGGCGCTTTCGTGGCTGGAATGGCTTCTATCAACATCCTGTCCAAACAGGCAAAATCAAAAGTTCTCGTGGCGGATATCGGCGCTGTCTGCGACGTTAACGCAGTCCCCTCCGATCCCGACAACACATTCATAATAAAAAAGATACGCAGAGGCACGGCAAACTTCACCAAAGGTGCGGCAATGACCCGCGAAGAGGCGGAAGCATGCGTCATGGCGGGTTTTGATATAGCCTCCGAGATGATACAGAAACACGGACTTAACCTCATCGCCACAGGCGACATGGGCATAGGAAACACTACCCCGTCCAGCGCCATCGGTGCTGTTTTCACAGGAGAAACTGCGGAAGTTATGACCGGATTCGGTTCCGGCATTGACAACGAAGCACTGCAACGCAAGATAAACACCATTAAACGCGGCATAGAGCTGAACAAACCCGATAAAAAGGACGCTCTTGACGTGCTTTCAAAGGTCGGCGGACTTGAGATAGGCGCTATCGCAGGGGTTATCCTCGCAGGCGCATACCACAGGATTCCCGTTATGATAGACGGGATCATATCTGCCGCAGGCGCACTCATCGCCTTCGGTCTCTGCCCACTTTCCGTTGAGTATATGATAAGCGGGCATAAATCCGTTGAACCCGGACAGATAAAAATGCTTCAGTACATGAACCTCGAACCGCTGGTAGACCTCGGTCTCAGACTCGGCGAGGGAACCGGAGCAGTCATGGCTATGCACTCCGTGGAAGCGGGCGTAAGGGTCATAACGGAGATTGCCACATTCGCAGAAGCAGGCGTTTCCGGCAAGGAGATGTAACATCTTTAAACGTTATCTCGACGCACTCAGCTTTCTGACAGTTATAAGGTTTAAGACCAAAGATTTCGACGGACGAAAAGCCGTGTACAGCTTCGTTCCTGTCGGCTTAACGGTGGGATTGCCGCTCTGGCTGTTCTATACCTATGCGCAGGCATACCTGCCGCAAACGGCAATGGCTGTAATAACGGTGCTTTACCTCGTTCTGATAACAGGAGCACTGCACCTTGACGGGCTGGCTGATACGGCGGACGGTATATTCTCGTTCCGCGACCGCGAAAAGATGCTTGAGATAATGAAAGACAGCCGCATCGGCACAATGGGCGCCGTGGCTATCGTAATGGCACTGATTATAAAAACTTTTTCAGTCTATTCCATATCAAACCCGCTCTACCTGCTGGTGATTCCCGCCTATTCTCGGTTCAGCATGGTTTTCGGGTTTTACATGTTTAAATATGCGCGGGAAACAGGTACGGCGGCGGCGTTCTTCGGGACTTTTTCGCCGCTGGTGTTCGTTCAGGGTATACTGCTGCTGTGCATAAGCTATTTCTTCGGCGCATACCAGTTCGTTATTTTCAATATCGCTTTTCTGATATTTGTCTATCTTATTACAAGACTGTATAGAAACAGAATAGGCGGCATAACCGGCGATATGCTCGGTGCGATGTGCGAATCGTCCGAAGCGTTTCTGTTTCTGGTGGCGGTGTGCTTATGGTGATGTTTCAGCACGGCGGTAACGTATATTCAGCGGCGGAGGCGGCGGGATGCCATGTGGACGAGATAATCGATCTAAGCAGTAACGTATCTCCTTTTACATCGGATGCGCTATTGAAAGGGCTTAACGTCAAAGATATCGTTTCGCGCCTGCCCGAACCGTACAGCAGAACGCTGACAAATGATATCGCGAACTACCATGACCTGCCTGTCGAAAACTTTCTGACGGGAAGCGGTACAACGGAATTCATTCACCGGATATGCCAACTTTATGCTGGTAAACGCGCTGTTATACTCCAGCCGACCTACGTTGACTATATGAAGCACGCACAGCTTGCGGGCATGACGGTTACCAACTGCACCATGACCGCAGAAAAAAAATTCGCGTTCGACGACAACGAGCTTATAGAATATCTGCCGGACGCAGACGTCTGTTTCATCTGCAATCCCAACAACCCCACGGGAACTCTTATCAGCAAGGATGAACTGCGCTTCATAGCCGATATGTTCCAAAAGACAATGTTCGTAATTGACGAGTCATATATAGATTTCTGTGTGGACAAAAACCCCACACTGATAGGCTGCACACTGCACAACATGATAGTTCTGCGCTCCTTTTCAAAGGCGTACGGAATCCCCGGACTTCGTGCCGGATACGCTTTTTCGCAGGACAAAAATCTTCTGGCGGAGATCAAAAGCACCATGTCTCCGTGGAACATAAACAGCCTTGCGCAGGAAGTCTGCAAAAAAGCTCTTAAACTGGATATCACAAGCCCTATGAGGCAGGTATGCCAGATAAAAGCAAACACATTGAGCAGACTGGCGCATAACGAAAACCTTCATATCATGCCCGGCGAGGCAAACTATATTCTTATAAAGCTTAAAAGATCGGACGCTACATCTTTCAGCGAATATATGCTGAACCACAAGATACTTATCCGCAACTGTTCAAATTTTGCCGGTCTTTCGGACAAATATGTCCGGATAGCCGTTAAGGAACAGGTACATATGGACACCTTCTGCCATCTTGCGGAAACCTATTTCAGGATATTCTGATGAAAGCCAAACCAATCATGTTTCAGGGAACGGGAAGCGGAGTGGGCAAGTCCGTCATATGTGCGGGTTTCTGCCATCTGCTTGCGCGCAGAGGCGTAAAGGTCGCACCGTTCAAATCCCAGAATATGGCGTTGAACAGCGGTGTTGCACAGGGCGGCGAAATGGGCAGAGCGCAGATTTTGCAGGCACAGGCTGCCGGCATAGAACCAGACGTGCGCATGAACCCCGTGCTGCTTAAACCCATCGGCAATTCAACAAGTCAGGTGATACGCATGGGCAAACCGGTGGGCAACTTCACAGCCAGACAGTATTATGAAATGTCGCAGGACAACCTTAAAACCGCTATAGAGGCTTATGAAAGCCTTTCGGCGGAATACGATGTGATCATAATCGAAGGGGCGGGAAGCCCCGCTGAGATTAATCTGCACAATACAGACATTGTGAACATGAGAACGGCGGAATTTGCCGACGCTCCCGTGTACATAATAGGCGACATAGACCGCGGCGGCGTTTTCGCATGGATGAAAGGCACATACGACCTTCTGCCGGACTATGGAAAACCACGGGTAAAAGGCTTTATAATCAATCGGTTCCGCGGCGACATATCCCTTTTACAGCCCGGCATTGACATGTTTAAAGATATTGTTCCAGTACCGATTGTCGGCACTGTGCCGATGCTGAACCTCACACTTGAAGAAGAAGACAGCCAGAGCATAAACGACAGCACAAAAGGCGGTTTCGTAACTGTCGCCGTCGTACGGCTTGCCCGAATGTCAAACTTTACGGACTTCGCTCCCCTCGCCTCCTGCCCCGACATAAACCTGATATACGCAAAATCACCCAATGAGCTTACCGGAGCGGACATAATCATTATCCCGGGGAGCAAAAGCACCATAGCCGATATGAAGGATATGCGTATGCGCGGGTTTGACCGGAAGATACTCTCCATGGCAGGCAAAACACCGATAGTGGGTGTATGCGGCGGATTCCAGATGCTTGGGAAAACCATAAAAGACCCCGAAGGCATCGAGGGAGACGATAAAGAGTGCGCAGGGCTTGGACTTCTGGATATGGAAACCGTCATCACACCCGAAAAGACGCTTCTGAACAAAACATATCATGGCAAAGAACAGCTTGACGGTCTGAATTTCTCAGGATACGAGATACATATGGGCGTATCATCAACAAAACGCGCCTACACGCAGTTATGCACGGAAAAAGATATATGTATAGCCGACACTGAAAATAGGGTTATAGGAACATACATACACGGGCTTTTCGACAGCGCAGACGTGGCTTCACGCGTTACAGCAATGTCCGGAAAAGCCATAAAACCAGATTACTCTTATCATAAAAATAAACAGGCACAGCTTGACCTGCTTGCCGACACATTGGAACAGAACCTTGACACCGACACTATCCTCTCTTCTTTATATTGACTTCATGGCTCTGATAGCCGCTTTCTGGCTGGACTGGTTTCTGGGCGAACCGGATATCCCGTTCCACCCTGTGCGTATTGCCGGAAGCGCAGTCAGCTACTGCGAAAAATCACTGCGCCGCAAAGGAACCATATTTGAAGGTGTTCTCTCAGCATTTATAACACTGACCTTTACTCTGTCAACCGCAGGTGTTTCACTCTATTACGCGGCGAAAGCAGGGAGCTTCTGGTACTTTATAGTAAGCACCATAATCATCTATTTCTCAATAAGCGTCCGCTCACTGGCGGAACACGCGGAAAACGTGCAGAAAGGACTGGAAGAATCGGACGAAAAAGGCAGAAAAGAGCTTTCAAAGATTGTCTCAAGGGACACCGAAAATATGCCGAAAGAGAAAATAGTAACCTCCGACATTGAATCCGTCTCCGAAAACTATGTGGACGCGGTGGTATCGCCTCTGTTCTTTGCCGCTGTTCTGGGTCCCATGGGTGCCGTTCTGTTCAAGACCGTCTCCACCATGGATTCCATGATAGGCTATAAGAACGAAAAATTTCTTTATTACGGCAGGTTTGCCGCCCGATTCGACGACGTTCTGAATTTCATACCTGCAAGATTGTCGATTATCCCTATTGTTATAGCATCCATCTTGCTCCGTCTGAACACGAAAAATGCGATAAGATGCTTTATGAGATACAGACTTTCACATGCAAGCCCCAACTCCGCACACCCGATGAGCGCTTTCGCGGGGGCGTTGAACATCCGGCTGGGCGGTGCCGTGAGCTATTTCGGCAAACTCACCGAAAAACCGTATATCGGCGACAGCGAACGCATACCGGAAACTGCAGATATTACAAAATCAGTCAGGCTGATGGAAACATCATCCGTAATATGGGCTGTGATATGCTGCCTTATCACCATTTGGAAGGTGATGTGATGCAGCCGTTCAGCTTTAATCTGAAAGATAAGGACGTGCTGTTCATCGGCGGCGGCAAGGTCGCACAGCGCAAGCTGAAAGCATTGCTGAAAGAAAACTGCCGCATAACCGTAATCGCTGAAGAGGTGACGCAGGATATATCCGAAAGCGGTGCGAATGTTATTCTGCGCGGGTTTAAAGATTCTGATATAACAGAAAAATATGCTTTTGTTTTCTGCTGTACGAACGACAGACAGGTTAATAGTAAGGCGGCTGACATATCAAAAAAACTGCGGATTCCCGCCAATATTGCCGACGACCCCGAGGCTTCGGATTTTCATACAACGTCTGTGATCCGATCCGGTGATTTCGTCATTTCTATATCAACCGAAGGGAAAAACCCGTCAAAAACAAAAAAAATGCGCGAAAAACTCGAAAACCTCCTAAAAAACATATAATCATTTGACAATATTATCTTTGAAATAATAGTTTTAAATGGTAATATGTCTCATGAAACTGTTATATTTTCCCGGAGTACAATCTATTCTGGCTGACGACTATGAATATGCACAAAGCTATAAGCTTGTGCACCTGATGCAGATATGCGACTGCGACATCTTCGATTACCGCAATTTTGACGCTCAGAAGAGCATAAAACTGGTAAAAGAGTATGACGTGCTGTTCGGTTCATCATTCGGCGGCTATTTCGCATTTAACATGGCTGTCATCACCGGACAAAAATGCATAAGCGTTAACCCGTCTCTCTATCTGGACAAACGGTTCGCCATGCTTATGGAAAAATATCCGAACAAGCTCAGCTTCATAAAACCTGCCCAGCTTGAAGCCATTAAAACAGAACCGCTGAAAAACACGCATCCGAACATCCATATTCTCATAAACACGGACGATGAAGTGTTGGATGCCGAGAAGATCGTCGGTATAGCTGAAAAATTCGGATGTAACATCTACAGATACGAAAAAGGCGGACATGAAAGCAGTAACTTCATCGGCGAGATGCTGCCGACTATAAAGCAGATTCTCTCCGAGTGACCAGATAAACCGCTAAGTCTCTAAATTTATACAATCTTTCTGCGCCGAAAATCCCGGTTTTCTTATTGACTATCTCAACATAATCCCCATCCGCAGGACGCTTATCCAGATAGCTGTCGAAATAGAAATGCATCGCAGCGACATCGTTTGGATTGGTTATCTCGCTCTTTGCCGCAACAACAGGTATTCCCCTCTCTGCAGCTACTTTTTTTGCAAACAGAAGCGCATCATAAGTCGTGGGTTTCGTCACAGGCGGCAGAAAAGCATAGAGCGCCAGCAGAAAAACCACGGCAGCGCGCACCCATTGCGACAGTCCGCGTCTGACAACAGATATAAACCCGTATGCCGCAAAGATACTGGCAAACAGATAAAATTCGTAAAGATATCTGTGCTCTTTTGTCCTGGCAAAGTGGATGACAACAAAAAAGACGGCAGTTGTAACAAGCATATATTTTATCTGTTCCGTCACTTTTCTGTTTCTGAAAAGCCTGTATATGCCGTATATCAGAAAGGGGGTAAAATAGATGCCGTGCAGGAACATATATTTAAGATATTGCCAAATAGGACGGTCAATATAGTATCTTTTCTGCGAACCTTCTATACCGAATCTTGCAAAATTCTGATCAAGGAAATAATGCTCATAAAAATAAGGATTTTTTATCAGAACGTATGTATACCACCACGCATATACCGGAATGGAAACGATCAACATCAGAATAAGGTCAACTATATATCTTTTTCTGTTGATGCCTTTGCCGAAGAAAATGAACGGTATGGCTGTGATGAGGGGCGTATAGCCAATCGGTCCTTTGGTAAATACCGCAAGACCCATAAAAAGACCAGCCGCAACGGCATAAAGTCTGTTCTGCTGTTTGATATAAAACACCATAAACATAACAGAGGCGATGATAAAGAAAGAGACAAGCGCCTCCATCTTAAGCATCTGCGTATTTTTATAAACCACATATGAAAAGAAGAACATCATAGGCGCCGCAACAGCCATGTCTTCATCGTCGAAAAGCTTTTTTGCGATAGTGTAAAGCACCCAAGCGATCCCGGCAACAGCAACGATCACAGCTATCTTTGCACCGAAAACGGTTGCTCCGAAAACTTTTATGAAAAGTGCATTCAGCCAGAAAAAGAGCGGCGGCTTGTTCATATAAAGGTCGCCGTTAAGGGTAAGTATAAGCGGATTATCGCCTGTAAGAACGTTTTTTGAAATAGAAGCGTAGTTTATGCTGTCGCCGCGCAGGTCGCCATCGCCTACCCTGCCCGCAAATAGAACCACAAAGAAAAGAACGGTCCAGTTTCTTACACTGCTAAACATTTACCTCTCCGGTTCAGACTAACAAATTTATAAATGGAGAAAGTGGAAATGACAAGTCAATTTATTATTTTGCATCCGGCTGTAAATCTGCTATTGTTGTTTTCTATGGACTCATTAGTATTGCTTATTTTCTGCTTCTTGTTCGGCATGGTTGCGAGGAAGCTGGAGCTTCTGCCCTCTTCCACGCCCATAGTGCTGAATAATTTCATAATCAACCTCTCAATGCCCGCGATAACCTTCCTTTTCATTCACAGGATGGAGTTCGATACATCGCTTCTGTTTCCGGTATTTATGCCGTGGATACACTTTGCGCTGGCGTTCGGCATTTTTTACATGATCGCGAAATGGAAAAAATATGACCGCAAAATGACAGGAACAATGATACTTACGGCGGGTCTTGGCAACACTTCGTTCGTTGGGTTTCCGCTGATAACGGCATACTACGGAGCGGAATATCTGGGCGTTGGCGTTCTCTGCGACCAGCCCGGCAGCTTCCTTGTTCTTTCGACTCTGGGCATAGCCACGGCGGCATATTACTCATCCGGCTCAGTAAGTCCTTTAGGACTTCTCAAAAAAGTATTTACTTTCCCGCCGTTTCAGGCAATGCTTCTTGCCGTTCTTCTTCGTTCGTTTGAAATTCCGTGGTGGGCGGAATCTTCGATGAAGACACTGGGACTGACCATAACCCCGCTTGCAATGGTCTCCGTCGGCTATCAGCTTAAGCTGGTGAAATCCGGCGGAATAATAAATAAATTATTTTTTGGTCTCGGCTATAAACTTTTTCTCGCTCCGGCTTTCTTCTATGTGCTGTATGTTTTGATACTGGGCGGTGCTGGGAAAAATATGCAGGTGACATTGTTTGAATCAGCGATGGCGCCTATGATAACAGCCGGAATAGTATCTATTCAATACGGACTTGACGAAGATCTGGCGGTGATGATGCTTGGGGTGGGGATACCCCTTTCGCTTCTGACCACGCCGATATGGTATTATTTGTTTTCAGGGGTATAATGATGATCGACATCCGCAAGGTCGATGTGACCTATGAGGACGGAAACAAGGGACTTTCCAACATTGAACTTCAGATTGACAAGGGTGAACTGGTTTATGTAACCGGCAGCAGCGGCGCGGGTAAATCCACACTGCTGAGGCTTATGTATGCAGACATCATACCTTCCCGCGGCATAGTTAAGCTTGAGGGACAGGATATCGGCGGAATGAACCACAACAGCAAGGCGTTTCTGCGACGCAACGTCGGCGTTATCTTTCAGGATTTCAAACTGCTGGAAGATGCGACCGTATATGAGAACCTTGTTCTTCCGCTTGAAATATTCTATCTCGGCAAAAACATAATAGAACCGAAGATACATCATATCCTTAAAGCACTGGATATTTTCCAGCACAGGGATTCCGACGTCAAAAAACTTTCCGGCGGTGAAAAGCAGCGTGTGGCAGTTGCGCGCGCACTTCTGAACGACCCGCTGATAGTGGTTGCAGACGAACCCACTGGAAGCCTCGACCCGAAAAACGCTGACAAAATAATGGACATGCTTCTGCACAAATCAGCCAAAGGCACCACCATACTTATTGCCACACACGACCAGAGGATAATCAGCGAATATCCGGGACGTGTGATACATCTTGACGGCGGAAAGCTCGCTTTCGACAGCAAAACACAAGGAAACGCCGATGTATGAACAATATAAATTCGCATTTATAAAAGGCTGGGGGATGTTTCGCAAAGACCTGAAACACAGCGTCCCGTCCATACTGACACTCGGCACACTGCTGTTTCTCTATTTCGCAGTGTTCACCGTAAACTCTTCCGTTTCAAAAGCGATTGGAAGCGTCACAGACAGCAGACTTGTGCGCGTTTTCATACAGGACGATGCTGAACCGAAAGAGGTCAAAGCCAAACTGAACGAGCTTAAAATCGACGGAGACGTGGTCTATTTCAACAGAAGCGATGCAAAAGAACGTGTGCTGGAGATAGCTCCAAACGCTGAAAACCTCAAAGAACTTCCCGAAGAACTTTTTCCCCGTTTTTTCGAGGTCAAAACAGTTATCGCGGAGGACAACGATGCAGAGATCATCTCTCTCTCAGACAATATAACAAAGATCGACGGTGTACAGTCGGTGGAATCCGGCAGGAAGCAGAACGAAAAGATGCAGAGGATAAAAAGCATCTCAGGAGTGTTCGTACTGACGCTCACTCTGCTGACAGGCATCTCCTGCGCATTCATAGTATTCAACAACATCAGGCTCAGCCTCTACAGGCACCACAGATCCATCATGGTATACACTCTCGTCGGAGCCACCAGAAGATTCATCACACTGCCCTACGTCGTTTCATCAAAGTTTGAGGCAACGTGCGCTTTCGCTCTGGCGTGGTTTCTCAATAAAATATTCGTAGGATTTGCCGGAAATCATATCTTACAGGATTCTTTCTTTGTGCTGACAACACCGGGGATGTGGCACAACATTATATTATATGTCGTTCTGATGTCCCTTTCGGGCGTCTCTGCAATATACAGCGTCGTGACATTCCTTATGAAACAGAAGAGTATAAATGAAATATAGCGTCCTTCTGATATCGCTTTTTGTATGTTTCAGCGCGTTTGCGGCAAAACAGGATAAGCTGTCCACCATAAGACAGCAGATATCCAAACAGAACCAGTCTGTCAAACAGGCGGCTGAAGAGAAAAAGAAGATGGCTGAAAAGCTGGAACAGGCGCAGGAAAACCTGCAAAAACAGCAGAGCGCCGTGCGGCGGATGAATCTTAAATACTCTTCAATTAAGTCTGAACATCGGAAACTCGTTGCAAAAAGTAAAAAACTCGAACGTAAACACGCAGAACTTATAAAAACCATAAAAGCGGCAAACAAATATATGGTTTCCTCCGGCGAATACGACATGCTGGAAGCGGTTATAATGTCAGACAGCGCAAAGGACGCGGCGGCGATGAGCCAGATAATAGGTGCGGTCAATTCAAAGCTTTACGATTCCGTACAGGAGCTTAAGCGCACCAAGGAAGAAATTATAGATAACGCCGCAGAACTTGAGACAAAAAGAAAAAATATGGCAAAGGCGGTTGCAGAAAAAAAATCCGCCCTTGACGAATATAAAAAGAAAAAACAGAATACAGACAGGATGTACCGTGATGCAGTAAAGGACGAGAAGGTACATAAAGAGTACCTTTCACGTCTTCGTAAACGCGAAAAAGCATTACAGGCACAGCTTGCCAAGATAAAGAGAGATTTCGCAAAATCTGCACCCGTAAGCTTTAAGGGTCTGTCCTCGGAATTCGGCAGACAGAAAGGAAAGCTCATCTGGCCCGTACACGGACACGTTATCGAAAAATTCGGCGTGAAGACCGTTGAAGGGTTTAAGGGTGTGATACTGAAAAAAGGGATAAAGATCGTTCCATCATCAAACTCCGTTAAAGCGGTGTATGACGGAGTTGTTATACACAGGGACAACGCGTGGGGACTGGGTAATTTCCTCATTGTTGCGCACCCGTCCGGTTTTTACAGTCTGTATGCAAATATGGACGCAATAAACGTGTCAAAGAATGAAAAAGTGAAAACAGGGCAAAATCTTGGAACAATAGATATTGACCATGAAACGAATACACCGTATCTTTACTTTGAAATACGCATACATGACAAGGCGGTCGACCCGTTGGAATGGCTCGCCTCTTCTTGATACATTTTAGGAGATACAAATGAGATTCAAATTCAGATTTCTTCCGTTTCTGACACTTCTGCTGACAATCGCACTCATCGTTACCTCTGTGGCGCTCTTCCGCTCCCAGAATGTATACGCGGCGAAACAGGATAAGTATCAGAATCTTGACATATTCACACAGGCTCTCTATCTGATAGAGAACAACTATGTCGAACCTGTTGACGACAAGAAGATAATCTACGGTGCCATAAAGGGTATGACGCAGGAACTTGACCCCCACTCCGCTTTCATGGATCCCAAAACACTTAACGAGTTTGAAGTGGAAACACAGGGCGAGTTCGGCGGACTGGGTATCACCATCGGTATGAAGGACAAGATACTTACGGTAATAGCACCCCTTGAAGACACTCCCGCATTCAGAAAAGGCATCAAAGCAGGCGACCAGATAATCAAAATTGACGGGAAAAGCACCATGGATATCACCATTGACGACGCGGTAAGCAAAATGCGCGGCAAAGAGGGTACCGAGGTCACAATCACCATTGTGCGGAAGAACGTTGATAAACCTTTTGACGTTAAACTCAAGAGAGCCATCATTAAAATAAAATCCGTCAAATACGCTATGATAGACAAGAACATCGGATACATCAGACTTATCCAGTTCAGCAACGATATATCCGGTCAGCTTGAGGAAGCCCTTCGCGCTGTGGACAAAGAGGGCGCGAAATCATACATACTCGACCTGAGAAACAACCCCGGCGGGCTTCTTACCGAGGCGATCAAAGTTTCCAGCGTGTTCCTGCCAAACGATCAGATAGTGGTATACACAATGGACAGAGCGCAGAAAAGACAGGATTACAAATCCACTTCATATTTCAATAAAGAGCTTAAAAAGCCTATCGTCCTGCTTGTTAACGAAGGCAGCGCATCTGCCGCAGAGATACTTACGGGAGCACTTCAGGACTATAACAGAGCAGTTGTCGTCGGTGCGAAGACCTACGGAAAAGCTTCCGTACAGAATGTCATCCACCTTTCAGACGGCTCAGGCATCAAGCTTACAACTGCCAAATACTTCACTCCTAAAGGACGTTCAATCCACGGTATCGGTATCGAACCCGACGTGAAGGTTGAAGCCAAACACGAAGACCCGGCAGAGCATCAGGACAAAAAAGAGGATGAAGAACTGGATAAAGACTTCACCACAAACTCTGCCAAGGCTGATTTTGACCTTGTCAAAGACGTTCAGCTGAAAACGGCTCTGGACAAGATCAAGGAAATGTCAGGAAATGCAGCAGCTAAATAATTTCAGCCGCAAACCTGAAGACAACAACAAAAAAACGGATATAAAAAAGCTCCTCATTGTGGGAGCTTTTGCCGTGGTTGCGGCAATATTCGCCTCCATGGGTATACTGCACTTTCTGCTGAAAGACGACGCTCCTGCGCCCAAACAGGCAAAAACAGTGCAGGCTCCCGTTAACGCACCCAAAGACATTGCAAAAGACGACAATCCCCACGCCATTGGGCTGGACAAGCGCGCCGTCATGGACGCAATAGCTCTCTCCCTGTTTGATAACGGGATGGACAACAGCTCTATCAAAGAGACTACGGAAACGCAGGACGGCGACGTTCTGAAACTGCATGTAATAATAGATCAGGGCGATGCTAACCTCAAAGAGCTTAAGAACAGTATAGCCGACCGCATTAAAGCAATGAACGTTGAGCCGGAGGTCGGTAAATCAATCTCCTTTGAAAGCGGCAGCCTTTCAGCTTTAATAGATTTCATTGAAAGAAAAGCCGAAAAATCGGCGACACCCGCGAAAAAACCGACCGTTCAGCACAATTACGAAGGTGTGAAGGTTGCATTCGTTATTGACGACTGCGGCTACAGCCTCTCTCTTGCCGAAAAACTGGGCAAGGTGAAATATCCTCTCGCCATGGCAATAATTCCCTACACACCCCACAGTAAAGAATCAGCGGATATCTTCCGTAAGCTCGGCAAATCAGTTTTCCTTCACCAGCCGATGGAACCAAAATCATACCCGCAAAACGACCCCGGCAAAGGAGCTATACTCCTCAATATGCCGGAAAGCCTCATAGAGATATCACTTCGCAAGAACGTTGAAGACCTCGGCGGAAAGATAGACGGTTTCAACAACCACATGGGTTCGGGACTGACAGAAAGCCGCGAAAAGATGCAGCAGGTATTCGGTGTTATGAAACATTATACAGATTTCTATGTGGACAGCTACACGTCGCCCAAAACCGTAGCATACGACGAGTGCCGGAAAGAGGGCATGACATGCGCCATAAACAATAAATTCATCGACAACGAATCAGACCCCGAATATATCAGAGGCAAGATAATGGACGGCGTTAACCTTGCGAAGGCAAACGGCTCCATAATCATGATAGGTCACCTGCGCGAAGCAACAGTGAACGTTCTGATTACTATGCTTCCGGAACTGGAGGCAATGGGCGTGGATATTGTACCCGTTAAGGAGCTTGCGGCAAGGTGATAATCTTAGGAATAGAAACCTCCTGCGACGAAACCTCGCTTGCGGTGTTTGACTCGGAAAAAGGGATTCTGGCGAGTTTCACAAACTCCCAGATAGAACTGCACAATAAATTCGGCGGAGTTGTGCCTGAGGTTGCGTCGCGCAACCACATACTGAAAATTGAGGAACTCTTCTCCAAATGTATGGAAAAGGCGGAACTCACTCCCCAAGACCTAGACATAATAGCCGTAACCACAGCCCCCGGGCTTATCGGTGCGCTGTTTGTCGGAGTATCATTCGGAAAGGCTCTGGGCTATACTCTTAAAATACCCGTCATACCCGTTAACCACCTTTCCGCTCATATCCTTGCTGCGGAACTGGAAAATCCGGAACTGAGACCTCCGTACACAGCGCTTATCATCTCCGGCGGACATACCCACATCTATGACGTTGACGCGGCATACAATTTCGAGCTTCTTGCGAAAACGGTTGATGACGCGGCGGGGGAATCTTTCGATAAGGTCGCAAAGATGATGGAACTCGGATATCCCGGCGGTCCGCTCATTGAGGCGTTGGCAAAGGAAGGCAACGAAAAGGCTGTGAATTTTCCGATAGCCATGCGCAAAGAGAACAACTATTCATTCAGCGGACTTAAAACCGCCGTGATGAACAAGATAAACGAAAACAGCGTATCACACGCCGACATAGCGGCGTCTTTTCAGAGGACAGTTGCCGAAACACTCATAATGAAGACACTTCGCGTTGCGAAGGAAACAGGCAGAAAGAACGTAGTGGTTGCGGGCGGCGTTGCCTGCAACGGATACATCCGTCAGACTTTCGCGCAGCAGAAAGGCTTTAACGTATATTTTCCGTCTAAAAAACTCTGCACCGACAACGGGGATATGATAGCCTTCGCCGCATACAGATTTTTCAAACACAGGAAATTTTCATCACTCTTAGAAACGGCACATGACAGAGCACAGCACATCAACAAATAACTACCTTGAAATGCTTAAAAACAGACCCATGTTCGGAGCGCCGCTGGCTGGGGTTTCTACGCCATCTTTCCGTAAAGTCGTGCGTCTGTTCAACGAAGGGCTTATTTTCACGGAGATGGTCAGCGTTGAAGGACTGATACGCAAAGGTTCCGGCACCATGGTATTTCTGCGCACAAACGACTGCGACGAACCGCTGGGCGTTCAGCTTTTCGGCAGTAAACACGAAAGCTATGCAGATGCCGTAAAGGTTGTGCTTGGCACCATAACTCCTGCTGTGATTGACATCAACATGGGATGCCCCGTAAAAAAAGTGATAAAGACCAACAGCGGCGCGGCGATGCTTCGCGACGAATTGAACATTGCCAAAGTGGTTCGCGCGGCAAGATCGGCATGTGAGACAGTCCCTCTTTCAATCAAAATACGTCTCGGCTGGGACGCCAATTCCATCAACTATAACGAAATAATAAGAATAGCATACGAAGAGGGTGCGTCAGCCGTAACACTGCACGGTCGCACAAAGGCGGAAGGATTCGGCGGACAGGTTCATTACGACATGATAACCGACGCTAAATCACGCGCAAAGCTCCCCATTATAGGCAACGGCGACATCGTAGACATGGAAACTTACAGCAATATGCTTAAAACCGGCGTTGACGGTGTTATGATAGGGCGCGGGATGATGAAACAGCCATGGATATTCAAGGCGCTTGCCGACGGCAAAGATCCCGACGGCTTCCTTGAGACCGCCAAACTGAAAGACCTCATTTTCACCATCATGGATTACGAAATGCAGAACGCCAGAGGAAGCAGATACCTCGACGTTTCAAAGAAATATATTGTCTGGCTGATGAAAGGACTGCCCGGCGCGGCATCACTGCGCTACAGCGTGTACGAATGCGGCGACAGGCAGAAACTTGACGATATGCTTGAAAATTATTTCAGCAGTATAAAAGATATTCCGACAGATCAGAGTTCAGAATAGCTCTGAGTTCAGGCGCGTCTTCCCTGTCCGTTTCAGCAAACAGAAAACAGAACACTCCGTATTTCACGAAATCCGTCTCACGCAGTTCAAGAACATGAGAAAAACTGTTCTTGAGCTTTTCATAATTGAATCCCAGAAGCAGACTGTCATCTATCTTCGGGCTTTTTTCAACGACAACCATGGCGTAAACCCTGTCGCCGCAGATATCTTCTATCTCATCCCAATGCGGAACCCTGCTCTCTGCGAAATATTCGTAAGTATTTATCCCGTATGCAAAAACAGAAATATCCGTACAACACCATCCGGCAAACCGCAGAGGGTTAAGCTCAACAGGAACAACCCTGCCGCTGTCGTCTATACGCACTTCTATATGAAACGGAAAATCATTAACCACTGCCAGTCTGCCCAGTGACACGAGGAATTTTCTGACCTTCTCTGATATCTCTTTAACTATCGGCACGGAGGTTACATACACCCTGTCGGAAACGTCCGATGCCCCGGAGAAATAATGTTTAAGAACATTCAGTATGACAGGTTCGCCCTCTGCATTGTAATATCCGTCGATGGCATATTCCGTCCCTTCTATCACCTCTTCAATGATGAAGCTGTGAGAGTTCAGAACGTCGTCGGGGTAGTAATCGCGAACTTTCTCCATCTCGGTGATTATCTGCGGACGGACGGTCTTCCACGCCCTTTCGTCCTCAACATAATGCACCCCAAGACTGAAAAAGCCCACCGCCGGCTTTATTATGAAGGGAAAGCGCAGGTCTTTCGCCTTAAGCGCTTCTATTTCGTGGAAAAGCACCTCTCTGTAAAAGAACTCCGGAAACATGCCGCTCAAAAGATCGCGGAATTTAACTTTGTTCTTGAACAGATCAACTTTTTCGACAATATCCGAGAACATCAGGTTCTCGTTTATCCACGCCACAGCGTTTTCAGAGTTAGTATATATCACAGGCTTACTGCGAAACCTGTCGGCAAATCTTTCAGAACTTAAAAGATTACAGCCCTCGCCCAGAAGCTCCTTCGCGGTATCGTTGTCAAGCACCGGATAATTGTTGCGTCTGATAGTATCCAGAAGCACTTTTGACACATATGGTTTGTCCAGTATAAACATCACATCCTCATGGACAGAGAGAGTCTGCCCCGCTCCTTATCTATGCTCAAAACCTTGGTTTTGACTATCTGTCCGACTTTAACCACTTCGGACGGTACCTTTACGAACTTATCCGCAAGCTGGGAAATATGAACAAGCCCGTCGTTTTTCAGTCCCACGTCAACGAAAGCGCCGAAATCCACAACGTTGCTTATCTTGCCCGTAAGAATATCGCCGACATTCAGTTCATTTATGCTTATGACCCCTGCCTTGAAAATAACAGGGTCAACGTCATCCCTTATATCTCTGTCCGGTTTTTCAAGGTTGTCCAGAATATCTTTTATGGTGTACTCGCCCAGTCCGAGCTTGTTCGCCATTGCAGGAAGATCCTTTCCCTTAACGGCAAGCTTGACCATCTCGCACTTGTCCACGCTGAGATTCATAGCAGTGAGAAACGAGTGTACCGCGCCGTAGCTTTCCGGGTGAATGAACATGCTGTCCAGCTTCTCCTGACCGCCGTATACCTTAAGAAAACCCGCCGCCTGTTTAAATGTCAGCTCCCCTATTCCGTCAACCTTCATAAGCTCCTGACGGGAGGTGAAACGACCAATGCGTTCACGGAATTTCACTATCTTCTCAGCAAGCGATGCGCTGAGACCTGAAACATAAGACAGAAGGGACGCGCTGGCGGTGTTCAGGTCGACACCGACATTATTCACCACATCTTCAACAACTTCTGTCAGAGTTTTATCAAGTTTCTTGCCCTGCACGTCGTGCTGATACATTCCCACACCGATTGCCTGCGGCTCTATCTTAACCAGTTCCGCCAGCGGGTCGATAACGCGTCTTGCAATAGACACTGCACCTCTGATGGATACGTCGAGGTCGGGAAATTCTTTTTTAGCCACATCACCTGCGGAATACACACTTGCTCCCGCTTCGCTGACGATGGTGTATCGTATGTCGAGACTGTCGGATTTTATGACGGAAGCGATAAATTCCTCTGTTTCACGGCTTGCCGTACCGTTGCCTATGGCGACGGCGTTAACGCCGAAATCTTTCACCGCTTTCAAGAATATCCTGCGCGCGCCTTCAACGTCCTCCTGTGGTTTTGTGGGATACATCACCCCATATCCCAGAAGCATACCCGTAGGGTCAACCACGGCGTATTTGCATCCTGTACGAAACGCCGGATCAACGCCCATAATGGTTTTGCTCTTCACCGTGGGTGTCAGAAGAAGGTTTTTGAGATTGTCCGCAAAAACTTCAATTGCTTTAAGCTCACCCTTCTCTTTCAGTTCGCCGCGGAACTCAAGTTCGAGTGAAAGCTCTATCATCTTCTTGAACGCCTGTCTTACGCATTTAACGGTAATATCGTTTTTAACAACGCCTTTGTCGGCAGACACCTTTTGAATGGCGTTCAGGCACATCTCTTCATCTATTATAAGTTTCAGCTTAAGTATCTTTTCACGCTCGCCGCGGAACATTGCAAGCACCCTGTGGGGAGGGATTTCGCTGAGTTTCTGTGAAAACTGGTAATAGTCTTCATACGGGCTGCGCTCCTTGCTCTCTGTTTTCTGCGAAGATTCCAGAACACCGTAAAGAGTATAAAGTTCGCGGATGCGGTTCTTCACATCCACATCGTGACCAATGTCCTCTGTGATGATATCCGCCGCCATGGTAATGGCTGTCTGTGCGTCGGCGACCGCTTCGTTTATGTACTTAGCCGCCTCATCGTCAAGTCCCGAAAGATTTTCGTTTGATCTGATGTAGACCGACAAAGGCTCAAGTCCCGCTTCACGGGCGATGTCCGCTTTTGTCTTCTTTTTGGATTTGTATGGTTCGTAGAGGTCTTCAACCTCTTTCAGCGTTTCCGCCGCAAGGATGCGTTTTCTCAGTTCATCGGTGAGTTTGCCTCGCTCGTCAATGGCGGCAATAACCTCTTCCCTGCGCTTGGCAAGGTTTCCAAGGTACTCGTACCGTTCTATAATGTTGCGGATGTCCTCCGCATCCATACTTCCCGTCATTTCTTTGCGGTATCTGGCTATAAAGGGAACTGTGTTGCCTTCCAGATAAAGATCAATAACGCTGTCAATGTGGTTCTTTCTGAATTGAAATTCCTGATAAAGCCTGTCTCTCATTAATCACCCGAAGATATTGTTCGTAATGGAATTATCTTACTCGAATACAGAGAGCGGGACAAGAGTTTTCAGCTTGCCGAACAGACCCTGTTTCTTCCTTCTTTTTTTGCAGTGTAAAGCAGGTTGTCCGCGGCGGATATCATGTCGTCCAGCCCCTTGCCGTAGCTCGAGCAGACTCCAATGCTCACGGTAACGTTTATTTCAATGCTGTTATATGAAACGCCGGATCTTTCTATCATACTGCGCAGACCTTCAAAATAGTCCCCGTCCGCACCCGGTTCGATGTATATGCAGAATTCCTCACCGCCGAAACGTGAAACAAGTCCGCGTTTGCCGATATATTCCGTGATCGCCTGCGAAATGTTTTTCAGCACATAATCACCGACATTGTGTCCGAAAGAATCGTTTATCCTTTTAAAATGGTCTATATCAAGCACCGCAATGCTCTTAGATTTCTCGATATCAAATACTTCGTTCATATGCATGAAGAAATATCTCCGGTTGTAAAGCCCTGTAAGATAGTCTTTGTAAGACATATCACGGATATGGTCGATAAGCATCAGAGTTTGCAGGTTCTGGTTGACCCTGCAATAAAACTGTTCAGGGCTGAACGGTTTCAGAAGGAAGTCGTTTGCACCGTATTTTATAAATTTTGCCGAAAGCTCCGCCGTCCCCTCTCTGGACATACCGATGAACGCCACTTTGTCTTTGGGAAATTTCTTACGGATGAGACGCACCAGATCGAAACCGGAAAGCTCGGGCATAAGATAGTCGGCTATAACTATTTTCAAATTATCAAGCTTCATGGCAAGATCAAAGGCTTCCTTGCCGGATTCGCAGGTATGCACGCGGAAAAGATGCGCCGCCAGCAGAGCCTTTATCCTGTTTCTCATAAGTCGGGAATCGTCGGCAACGATAACGTCGATATTTCGGTTAAGCATCATCTGCCGGAGCAGCTTAGCAATATAGATGTCACTGTCTGGATCTTTTTTCAGAACATAATCGACAATGTTTTTTTTCCATATTTTTTCGCGGAGGGTATCGTCATAGTCTCCGGTGTATACGATGGCGGGGATTTTTTTGTTCTGCGCAAAATCAACCATGCCAGCCTGTGCGGCATCAGGAAGGTTCAGGTCAACAACCACAGCAAAATAGCCAAAAGCAGATGTGTACTCCATCGCCTTCGCATAAGTTACGGCGTGGTCAACCTCCAGACCGGTCTCAAGCTCTATCCTCTTTTTCAGGAGAGTTCCCAGAATATTGCTGTCTTCTACAACCAGTATCTTGTCCATATGAACCTATCCTAAAAACAGAATAGAGAAACCTAGCAGAAAACGAAGTGTTTTTTAACTGTTATTTTTGTAATTCTGCACACGTTCACTTATAGTTTTCATTACAATATTAACCGATTTAACGTCTTTTTTATCATTAGAACCGAAAAGTGAAGTCAAAAGTGCATAAAATTTTGAAACAAGCGAAACGTATAAAACCAACCCTTCCTGTGTGGCGGTAATCTTTTTCATCCGTCTGTCGTCGCCGGATTTAACGGTTCCGACATAACCGGCTGTTTCCAGCCCTTTTATAACAGAAGACGCCGTTGCACGTGAGATGCCCATGTGATCCGCCAGCTCATATGGAAAAAGTCCTTCGGGATAAGAGGAAAGAAGGGAGAGAGCCGTATATCTGCTCAGAGACAGATTATTTTCAGAAAAAAATTTCTCAATTTCCACAAGCATATCGCTGGATGCCTTAAGCACCCCCAGAACAGAAGACACGGACGAAGCGTCAACATTCTTATCATCGCCAGCGGCAGCCTTGATGGCTTTTTTATCAGGGATATCTTTCAGCAGAAACATAAGCTCACCGTTTTTTATTTAATTTTACCACGAAATCGGCAAAACAGTGAGAAATGATATTAAAGAATAGAGCGAACCGTGTTTTTTCCTGCAAGTTTAGCCATACTCACCGCTATTTCCGCTCTGGAAACCGTGTTTTCACAGGCGTCGTCCTGCGCGGACACCTGCGAACAGCCGAAACTTGCAGTAAGTCTGAGCTTACCCGATGGAGTGGTTATATCACTGGATTCAAGAACCTTTCTAAGTCTTTCTGCAAGCATCTCAGCGCCCTTAACGTCGGTATCAGGCAGAAGCACAGAAAACTTGTCGCCGCCAAGCCTTGCAATCACATCAGACTGGCGCAGAACTCGCTGCAGAACTCTGGAAATATGCACCAGAAGAGAATCACAGACCTTTTGTCCGTATACTTCCATCATTTCGCGGAACCCGTCCATGTCAACGGATATCACGGAATAGGTTCTGAAGGTGCGCAGAAACCTGTGATAAAAGCTGTTAAGCTCCGTTATAAAGAAACTGCGGGAATAAACGCCTGTCAGCGGGTCGGAAAATGACGTTTCTTTAAGCTTGTTCTCAATATTCTTCTGTTCCGTTATGTCCCTTGTGAGCCATATGACGCATCTTCTATCCATAAAACTGAAAGGGGCAACACGCGCCTCGAACCAGACCTTACCCGGTTCCGCGGCACCCATGCTGCACGTTTGTTCCTCAAAGTCATATTCGTAAATATTCGGTTCATCATTAGTTATGGTTTCGCGGATAATGGCTATGAACCTGTCGGCGAGGTGTTTGTCTATCACTTCATATATATTTCTGCCTATGAGAGTTTTTCCGTCACCCGCACTGCGTCCGATAACGTCGATATAATCTCCGTCCTCGGAAAAAACGTACACAGGATCTGGTAACGCATTCATCGCAGCAAATATAAAATCTTGACTGTTTTTCATGTTTTGCCAACACCTCAGGATTATATACCCGAGCTTAATTTAATATTCATTATTTCGCAACGGATATGTTTACTTCAATTCGTATGGTTAAGATTACCAAATTTTTCAAGTCACTGTTCCATGTTTGATATTATATGGTATTATGAATAAATTTGATTCTGCGGTAGGTAAATGAATTTTATTTTTAGATTTCTCAATCGGCGTTACTCCATCAGACTGCTGATTTTTTTCATGTCCGTTTTTCTTTTTCTTTTTTTTGTCGGCGGAGCGGTGCCTATTATGCTGGAGGATTACGCCGAAAAGAACGAGAGCTATGCCCATAAATATATAAGCGAAATGGACAGGATATCTTCGGATATCAGAATCACTCTGACCAAACTGAACGGTCTGAATCTGAAAGACTGCGACAGTGAAATGATAAAACAGCTTCGTTTCGCTCAGTTTGAATCGAAATATATAAAAGATATCGGCTATAGTGTGGACAGCAAACTGATCTGCACATCGGGGCTTGGAAAACTGGATAAACCTTTCGACGAGCTTCCGCCTGATCTCGTTACTCCTCAGGGCGCGCTGGTTTGGCTTAAAGTACCTATCAAACTGTTCGATTTTGAGAAAATGGCGCACGTTGTACGTATAGGTCACTTCAACGCCGTTTTCAACACAAGCGAAATAGATAAAAAAGACATATCAGCGTCCAATCTTGCCATTTATGTGGTACAAAAGGATAAACCGCCTTATTTCTACGGTGGCAACAAAGCTCTGACCATCGACAGGTTCATCCCAAAATCATCGGTTTACGACATGCACGGCATGAAGACAATCAAATGTTCGGAAACATCGAATATCTGTGCCGCCGTGTACGTTTCATATTCGGAAATAATACAGAAAGAAGCACCGATGATCTTCGGCATAGTCATGCTGTCCGCAATCAGTACGATATTTTTCATGAAGTTTCTTTACGATCTGCTGAACAAATTCAAGGGATTCAGAAACAGATTCAGATTCGGGCTCACCGCCGACAGGGTACTCTGTTATTACCAGCCCATTGTTGAGCTTGAAACATCAAAACTGATAGGCTGCGAGGTGCTCTGCCGCTGGGTGGATTTCGACGGACGGGTCGCAACTCCCGACGAGTTCCTGCACATAGTCAAAGAACAGCACAAAACAAAAGAATTAACACAAATAATCATAGATAAAAGCTTTGCTGAACTTACCCCCATAATTAGCCCTATTCCTCAATTCAAAATATCGTTCAATATCTTTCCGTCTGATTTTCAAACGGATACCATAGTTAATATGATAGACAGCTACAGAGAAAAACACCCTGAACTCACCATAAACCTTGAACTTACGGAAGATGAACTTATTGAACTTGCACAGGTTTCAGTCGCCATCGACGAACTCAGGGCAAAAGGATACGTTATATCCATCGACGATTTCGGAACCGGATATTCAAGCCTTTCGTACCTGCGGGAAATAAACGCGGACTACATAAAGATAGACCGTTCTTTTGTGCGCGAAATTGAACACGGCTCTATAAAATCAAATCTTATACCGGATATTGTGAACATAGCCAACAGCATCGGGTCACAGGTAATAGCCGAAGGCATAGAAAAACAGGAACAGATCGAATATCTGGTGTCTTTCAAAGTGGCATACGGTCAGGGATATCTGTTCGGCAAACCATGCTGCGCCAAAGATTTTTCAAACCTTGTATGCGGAGATAAACTTTGCTGAGTTGCTTTTTTCTGTAAAATAAGTATATTAGTTTTATTCTCAGGGCGGGGTGCAAGTCCCCACCGGCGGTAATCCCTTTTCGGGTAGCCCGCGAGCGTCTGCCTCACAGCAGAGACAGCAGATACGGTTAGATTCCGTAGCCGACGGTCACAGTCCGGATGGAAGAGGATATTTGAACATGTCACGCGTCCGCGCGGCTATCTTACTCTCCCACAACGCCCTGATTCATGTACAAAGGAGTAAACCATGAATCAGACAGGTCTTAAAATTTTCGGAAACTCACAGGAACGGATGGAAAAAGCTCTGGCTTCGATGAGGTCAGGCGAGGGAATCATCGTTGTCGACGATGAGGACAGAGAAAACGAAGGGGATATCATCTATCCCGCGGAAACTCTCACCGCAGCCCAAACGGCAAGGCTCATCCGCGATTGCAGCGGCATAGTCTGCGTATGCATCACAGAAGAACAGCGCAAAATTCTCGGTCTTGAGATGATGACCCGCAACAACAGAAGCCAGTTCGGCACAGCATTCACAGTGTCCGTTGAGGCAGCAGAAGGCGTTACGACAGGCGTTTCCGCCAAAGACAGGCTCACAACCATACAGGCTGTTATGAACGGCGCAAAACTCGCTTCACCCGGTCATGTCTTTCCTCTTGTAGCACGCGAAGGCGGTGTTTTTGAGAGAGGCGGACACACGGAGGCGACCATCGACATGGTCAAACTCGCAGGTTATAAACCGTGCGGCGTTCTCTGTGAACTGACAAATCCCGACGGGACAATGATGAAACTGCCTCAGATAACCGAATATGCCGTGCAGCACGGTTTCACTGTTATAAGTATTGAAGATATCAAAGAATATATCGGCGCTCACGTTTAAAGAAAAGCCGGAGTGAAAACTCCGGCTCTGGTTGTTGACAAACAATTTAAAACCAATGAGATGAAGGCGAAACAAGTTCGCCATTTTCCGCTTCGCTCCAAAAGCCGCGTCAGCCTATGGCTTCCTCGCAATGACAGTAGCTTACGTCTTCGCGAGGAGCGTATGCGACGACGCGATCTCCTATTTCCATGACTTTGTCATCAGTCTGAGCCGGAGTGAAAACTCCGGCTTTTTTCATTTAGGCATGGTCATTTCAAACTTCTGGTGACAGCTTATGCAATAAGCCGTCTGCTCAGTGTGGATGTGGTGGCACATGGAACACGCTACATCTCCAAGATGCGATTTATGCGGGTTCCTGTCCTTGAATTCCGCCGGTTCGGTCTTCTTCTGAAGCTCTTCAAGCGAACCGTGGCATGCCAGACAAACGTCGTTGCTCACCTCAGCGGCGAATACAGGCAATTCTTTTCCATGGCAGCCCGTACAGAACACCTGCGCCTTAGCGTGCTTATTATCCATAAACTCTGATGTCTGCCAGCTGACCGTCATGTCTTTGATAAGGTCGGTCTCCTCTGTAACCTTACCTTTTTTACCGCCCTTCACTGTGAAAGGAGCGCTTCCTTTCATCTCGTGACAGACAGTACATTCCACACCGTCACTGTGTTTCAGGTGAATGCCGGAAGCGAACGGGTCTGTTTTGCCTGCATCCACGCCTTTATGACATGCGGGGCAGGTCACAGGCTGGAATTTGACCTTTTTATGGTCTTTCGGCAATACGTCCGCAGGCTGGTGGCACTCAAGGCAGGCGGGCTTTTCAGCCGCAATAACAATGCCGGAGATACACAGCATAATGATAATTATCAAAGTTTTCACGGCGTCACCTTAAATAAGATAGGACGGGGCAAAACACCCCGCCCTTTAATAATTTATTTCGCCGCGCTGCGTCCGGCTATCCTGCCGAAAACAACACAGTCTGCAATTGCGTTTCCTCCAAGCCTGTTGTCACCATGGATACCGCCTGTTGACTCGCCGCATGCGAAGAAATTAGGTATCAAATTACCCCAGATATCTATAACCTGCGCGGTATCATTTATACGCAGACCACCCATTGTGTGGTGAACTGCCGGCCATTGAGCGATTCCGTAGAACGGTCCCTTTTCAATGGGGATCATTTTAGATGTTATGGGTTTACCAAAGTCGGGGTCTTTGCCGTCTTTCAGATACTGGTTGTGCTGGTTGACTGTCGCAACCAGAGTATCAGCGGGCAGACCGAGTTTTCCTGCCAGTTCAGCTATCGAATCGGCTTTAAAGAACCTGCCTTTGGAAATGCCCTTATCCACCTCTTCCTGTGTTCCCATAAGCGGGATCATTTCCTGACATAAGATGGAATATGTGGGTTTCATTCCTGTGTTTATCTCAGCATGAGATACAACGTCCCTTCTTTCAAGGTCGTTTACGAACCTTTTTCCTTTTTTGTCAACATAGATAAGTCCGTATCCGGGACCTCTGAACGGATATACCGCAGGACTGTCCAGCGTGCCTGTCTCTGGTTCGGCATAAGGATATAGCTGGATAAAACACATTTGCAGGCTGTCTGCACCTATCGCCTGTGCATATCTCAGCATCTCGCCTGTCGCCCCGGGCTGGTTAGTACAGTTAAATTCCGGTACAATGGCAGGGTTAAAACTTGCACGCATTTTTATATCGCGTGAAAAACCTCCGCTCGCCATGATTACCGCCTGTTTAGCTTTAAAATTGCGTTTTCTGCCTTTGACGTCAACTTCAACTCCGAGAACGGGCTTGTTTTCACCCTCTTCACGCCATATCCAGCTTACAGGCATATTCAGCATTATCTTCGCTCCTCGTTTCTCTGCAATGCGTTTCAAAGCCTCTGTATACCCGCGCCCGACGCCCTCAACACATGTGTGCGTCCTGTATGCGCTATGTCCTCCGGTGCGGTTGAGGATTGGACGAAGTTTAAGTCCGCCCTCTGTTACCATCCAGTTCAAAGCGTCGCTGGAATTATCGGTAAGTATCTGCACGAGTTCAGGGTTTCCATAAAAGTCGCCGCCTTTGAGAGTATCCGACTTATGAAGAGCCGCGCTGTCGTCACCAAGCTTCAAGGTTTCACGCAGATGAAGAAGATCGGTCCAGCTGTTATATTCACCGCCGTTGATGATTGAGTTACCGCCATACATAGGCATCTTTTCAAGGATTACAACGTCCTTGCCTGCAGCTGCGGCTTCCGCTGCTGCCGCCAACCCTGCAAATCCTGAACCGATAACTATGATATCATACGTTTTATCCCATTTTGTCGGGATCTTCTTCTGTGCTGCTTCCGCTTCGGAGGGTGATAAAAGATTCATCGCCATACCGCTTGCCGTTACCGCCGCGACTGTCATTCCGGACTGCAAGAAACGACGTCTTGACAGACCGCTTTCACTTTTACTTTTCATAGCAACCTCCTGAAATTTGAGACATAGACTTATAGTGAATTATACACCTGATCAAACATATTTAATTATTCATTGATTCATTAAATCTCAATATAATTTTGCATGTAAATTATTCATATGTTTAAGCAGTATTTGCCCGTATTGTAAATTTTGTAAAGCAACATAAGTGTAATATCTGGTAAAATATTTCAATATTTGCATAATACGCTGATGATAAAACTTCTCTGTTATCACAGGACGTAAATTATCTGTCTGAGAAACAAAACAATTTATTTCTGTATCAAAAAGAAGTTTACATAATATTTCAGTGGGTTTAGAAGTGTTATATTAACTTAACTCGGGAGGAAAAATGAAACTCATCGCAATTAACGGAAGCCCCAGAAAAAACTGGAACACGGCTATGCTTCTTGAAAGCGCGGCAGAGGGAGCAAGATCAAAAGGCGCCGATGCGGAAATTGTGCACCTCTATGACCTTGATTTCAAAGGATGCCACAGTTGTTTCGCCTGCAAACTCATCGGCGGCAAAAGCTACGGCAAATGTGCCGTTAAAGACGGTCTGACGCCCCTTCTGGCGAAAATAGCAGATGCCGACGCATTCGTCATCGGCTCGCCTGTTTATTACGCCGACGTGACCGGAGAGACCCGCTCATTCATGGAACGTCTTTTCTATCCGTTCATGATGTATGACAAAAACTATTCCAGCCTTTTTCCCAAAAAAATAAAGACCGGATTTATATATGATATGAACCAGAAAGAAGAGATGATGAAGGCACGCGGTTACGAGTATTTCTTCGACATGAACAAGACATACATGGGCAAGATATTCGGTTCCTGCGAATATATCACCGCCTGCAATACATATCAGTTCACTGATTACTCAAAATACGAATGCTCTGCATTCGACCCGGTGGCTAAGAAAGAAAGCAGAGAAACCCAGTTTCCCATAGACCGCCAGAAGGCTTTTGAATTGGGCGCATCACTGGTAAGCTGACAAACAAAAGGCGACCTATCGGGGTCGCCTTAAAATTCATTTAAGTTTTTATTGATCATATTTATATTTGAAATATCATTTATCAAAATATATATTTTAATATAAAAGCACTTTTAATTAATTTGATATGAGACCTATTATGAAAGAAAAACTTCAAGATTTTTCAGGTTATTTTGAAATAATAGACAATTTGAGAAAATTTGTAACACATATAGACCCTATTTTAAATTTAAGTTTAATAATAACACCTTACAACTCAAATAAAGTCTTATATCACTACACATCAATTAATACTCTTAACAATATTTTAGAAAGCAGATCACTACATTTATCAAATATACACAGTATGAATGACTCAACAGAATTATTTTATGGACAAAACCTGATTCTTGATACATTGGAAAATAATAAAAGTAAGTATTTTTTTGCTGAATCACTTAAAGATTATTTTATGAAGTACAATAAAGAAGACGTGGCTATTCGTTTAAAGAATAAAAAAGAAAATTCATATACTTTTTTTGTTCTTAGTCTAACAATAAACCCCGATAATCTGACACTATGGAGGTTGTATGGAGACAATTGTAAAGGTTGTAGCATTGGAATATTATCAGAAAATATTGATGATTATTCAAAACACCCAAAAAGAGATAACCAATATAACTATTCTCTAAGTAAAAAAATGTACAAAGTAATATATGAAAAACGCAAGCAAAGCCAAATAGTTGTTAATTATCTGAATAGCATATTAAATTTCCAGCAGGAAAATATGTTTTCAGAAGACGATTTGATACAATATTATGAACTAATTTCATCATCTCTTAATCAAATTGCATCTGTATTCAAGTCCAAAGATTACAGAGATGAGAGGGAAATAAGATTAATAATAGAAACTGAATTAGCAAAGAACGCTATCCAATACAAAAATAGAAATGAACAGGAAATCCCTTTTGTTGAAGTAGTGGAAAAGCAGAAAGAAGATAATTTAGTTGTCCCAAATTTTATTTCAGAAATATATACTGGTCCTTGCTTTGATGAAAATGGGGTTTCTTCCAATCATTTTATAAAAGACGACATTACAAAAGGAAAACCAGCTATTATTAAAAAATCAAAAATATCTTCATTTAAGCCATAATAAACGACAAAAAATCTAAAGTACAATCACGTGCTTTCTTCAAGAGTTGATAATACAAGCAAGAATAGGTTGCTTCGTCACTTCGCTTCTCGCAAAGACAATGAACTGTTTGTCTTCGTGAACCCTTTATGGGTGAAGCGATCTAAAGATTTCAGATTGCGTCGTCACGTTGTTCCTCGCAAAGACAATGGACTGTTTGTCTTCGCGAACCCTTTATGGGTGAAGCGATCTAAAGATTTCAGATTGCGTCGTCACGCAGTTCCTCGCAATGACAGCATATGATTTAGACTTAGTCTTTAGATGCGAGCAGAACAAGGCGGACGATAAAAAATCGAAGAGTGTATATAGATATACATGAGGAAGGTTTTTTGAGGACAACGAAGTTATACGATGTGGATAAAGGCTAATTTTAAACGTAAAAAATCCCTGGCGGCGACCTACTCTCCCATGTGTTAATCTTCACACAGTATCCTCGGCGCTGGAGAGCTTAACTTCCGTGTTCGAAATGGGAACGGGTGTAGT
>JBFWLW010000002.1:0-377654 GCA_050251945.1 Deferribacterales bacterium
TAAATCGGGATGAGAAGATTTGAACTTCCGACCCCTGGAACCCGAAACCAGTGCGCTACCAAGCTGCGCTACATCCCGTAAAGTTTTGCAGAAAATCCAGTCCTAGGATTTTCTGCCAACGCTTCGCATCGGCAAAAGCCTCAGCTAAGCTCACGCAAGCGGGGTTCATCCTGAACCCTTACCCACGCCCACGCCGCAGTTCGGATTTATCTGCGGAAGAGTAAAAAAGAATACTCCATCCTGCTTATTTTGCAAGTGTTTTTTGCTTAAAACGCAGAAATGCGATGGTTATAAACGGAGTCTCAAAAAAAGGGTCTCCGCGTTAACGAAGACCCTTAAAGGCACGAGGCTAACTATGCCTTATTTCATATTTTTCAGCATCTCCGCCGCATATGCCACGTTGTGGGGCAGAACGGCTTTGATCTTTTTAAGCTGCGCAAGTTTCGCAGGGTCTTTCTCTTTGCTTATCATGCCATGCAGAGTGGCATAGAGATTCTGATATTCGCCGAAACCTTTCGCATACTTTTTGTCGTCAAATTTGATCTCAAAGTCGATACCTTTTACATTCCATGCTTCGGGGTTTTTCAGGAAAGGAGCGAAGTCTTCAACATCAACACCGTCTGCAGTGACTATTTCGGTATTGGTCATGTTCTCAAATCTAATACCTTTTTTGCCTGCCGTAACTGTGTAAGAACCGCTGAACGGTTTCTTAACAGCGTTTGCAAGGTCAAATGTATACCATGAGGTAGCTTTCTGTTCATGTGAAGCGTGGCAGCTTGCGCAGTCTCTCGCTTCGCCTACTGAGTGAGACATTTTGTCCATCTGAACCCATGCAAGCATTTTATCGTTTGTTTTGTAACCGCCGTAAAGACCTGTGATGATGTACATATCGTTCACTTCGTCGGCGCTTCTTTCAACTTCAAAGCTCTCTGGCTGACCGATAGAGGTGTTGCCTTTAACAGTTGTTTTGGGGATGTCGCGAAGCAGAAGCTTATTAGTGACCTTCGGTTTTTTCGCAATGTTCATTGTGCCCATGGGATAGGGTTTCAAAGGTATCCAGAGTCCTGTTTTGGGCTGTTTAACGATAGTGGGCAGGTCTCTTGTGCCGTAATATTCTTTATATTTTGTATAAAGGTTGGGCATCCCTTCGGATTTGCCGGGTCCCCAGAAGGTATACTGATACGCGCCCACAGCCTTAACGTGGCATGATGAACAGTCAACGTTTCCGTGTTCACTTTTCTGTGCGGCATCATAGATTTCCGCGTGGCATTTCTGACATGATTTTCTGGCGCTTTCAGAGCCGATGTGACCGTATGAGTGGTTTTTAGACTCGTGACAGTCTATACACTGGATACCTTTTGCAAAGTGTACGTCGTCATGCAGTTCATTCACGGGGAACGCAAATTCCTGACGCATATATCCCGCACCGCGTCTTCTGTCCATGGGACCTGCGTGGCATATTGTGCCGCGTCCGCCGCCATAGCAGGAAAGGGTTTCAGGTTTTTTGGTGAATGTGTGACGTGCTTTTGACTGTTTAAAGCCTTCATAGTGGCAGTCGTTGCAGCTTGCGTGGCATTTGTTGCATCCTCTGTCGCTGCCTGCTGCCATAGCTTTAGTATAGCCCTCCCCCCTCGCACATTCGCCTTTCAGCTCTTCGTAGTTGTCACCGAACCATGGACCGCAGTTCTGGGGTCCGGGTTTGTCTGATGACCAGTGGGTGAAGCCTCTCTGGGTTTTCTGGAGACCCATTCCGGCTTTGTTATAGTCTTTGACCTCGTTTTCGTGGCACTGTCCGCAGGTTTTCATAGCAACTTCGGGGCTATATGCCATTGTTTTGGGGTCACGGTCGTGCCAGTTGAGCATGGGAAGAAGTTTAACGCCCATTTCCTCTCCCTTTTTGGGATCGGGTTTAGCGCCGAGAAGTTTTGTTCTGTCCGTGCCTTTGGGAGTGATGGGAGCGAAGTTTGTTATCTCTCTGCCCACAGCCTGATATTTGTATTTTGCGCCCACAGCCGCATAAAAAGGTCTGGGCATGTCTTTGTGCGCCTCATCCTTGTCCATTGCGGCGGGGTTGCCAAGGTGGCAGGATTCGCAGGCGATTCCGCCCATGTTTACCTCTTTGTCCACTTCCGTGGGGTCAAGGTACATCTGGGGGAAACCGAGTTTGGTTATCATCTCTTTGTTTCCGTGGCATTTGACGCAGGAAGAATCGGCATCAAAGGCGAACGCAGGTACGGCAAAGAGAGCCGTTAAAATAAAGATAAATGCAAAACGCATTACGCACCTCCATAGTTGAATATTTAATTGCAACATATGTGCCGAAAAACCGCATCCGAAAGCCGCAGTTTTCGTTCAGGTTTTTGCAAATTGCAAAAAACATCGTCAGCAAATGTGTAAAATGCGAATACTGATTATTACCCGATACCGAATTCTTTCAGTTTGCGGTAGACGGTGGAGGTGTCAACGCCCAGAATCCCCGCCGCTTTCTGGCGGTTGCCTCCTGCGATGTCCAGAACCTTGAGGATATGGCGCTTCATGACTGCGTCAAGGCTCAGCGTGTCCGCCTCAATAGGGCATCCCAGATTCAGCGATTCGCAGCCCAGAAGTTCGCCCTGTTCCAGTATCATGGCGCGTTCGATGATGTTTGACAGCTCCCTGATGTTGCCGGGGTAATCGTAGCTTTGCAGGCAGCTGAGAGCCGATTCCTCAATCCCTTTGATATGTGTATTGATGTGTTTGTATTTTTCCATAAAATGATGCGCGAGTGGCAGGATGTCCTCCCTTCTTTCGCGCAATGGCGGGAGTTCTATATTTATAACGTTCAGCCTGTAGAAAAGATCCTGACGGAACTCTCCCTTATCGGACATGACTGAAAGGTCGCGGTTTGTGGCGGTGATAATTCGCACATCCGCCTGTTCCTGCACAGGACAGCCGACGGGATAAAAACTTTTAGTCTCCAGAAACCGCAGAAATTTCGGCTGGAGGTCAAGGGGCATCTCGCCTATTTCGTCCAGAAACAGCGAGCCGCCGTATGCCGATTGAATTATCCCTTTTCTGTCACTGTCGGCACTCGTAAAAGCTCCGCGCTTATGCCCGAAAAGTTCGCTTTCAAAAAGGTGCTGCTGCAAATTACAGCAGTTTATGGCGGCAAAGGGTCTTTTGCTGCGTTCGCTGTTCTCGTGAATGAATCTCGCCAGCACCTCTTTACCGGTTCCTGTTTCGCCTGTAACAAGGACGTTTGAATCGGTTTTGGCAACCCGCGCCGCGGTATTGAGTATAGCCTCCATCTTCGCGGAAACGCCGACTATACCGCTTTTTCTTGCGGCGGTGTCCGCAAGCGCCTTAAGCGCCAGTTTCTCGTTCACAAGGTCAAGTTTATATGTCAGAAGCTCGGTATCCACAGGTTTCGGAATATAGTCGAATGCGCCTGACTTAATAGCCTTCACGGATTCGTCAATACTGCTCTGACCCGTCATAAGTATCAGCACTGTTTCCGGACTGACAGATTTCAGTTTTTCCAGAACGTCGAACCCTGTCATTTCCGGCATACGGATGTCCGACACAACGACGTCGGCACCGCTCTGTGCAACATATTCCACAGCCATTTGCGGTGAAACGAACGACATCACCGTATAGTTCTTCTCAACCACACGTTTCAGCGTGCGGTTAAGAACTGCATCGTCTTCAATCAGAACTACTTTCATCCCTCAACTCCAGTCTGATATTGAATTCGGTTCCTTTGCCCACTTCGCTCTCAACGGATATCTGTCCGCCGTGCTTTTTCACTATCTTATGCACCAGCGAAAGCCCAAGCCCCATGCCCTTGCTGGGCGCTTTTGTTGTGTGGAACGGGTCAAAAATCCTGTCTATCTCGTCCGTCGGTATCCCGCAGCCGTTATCGGAAACCGACAGCAGGGCATATCCTTCCGAGCGTTTCAGCTTAACGCGGATCCTGCCGTTGTCCCCCAGTGAATCCAGCCCGTTCTGAACCAGATTAAGCACCATCTGCTGTAAAAGTGTGGGGAAACCTGAAACCACTACGTCATCAAGATCGGTCTCTATGAGCGCATCTGTGTTCATGTATTTTAGCGTTTTTTCAATTACGTCTTTCATATGCACCGGCAGAGGCTCGGAACTCCCCTCTTTGTCCGGCGCCAGCTTTTTAAGGTTGTCTATTATATCCACACATCTTTTCGCCTCATGCTCAATGGTGGCGAGGTCTTCGTTGTCACCCGTCTCCTGCTGCAAAAGTTTTGTGAGTATTATTATCGAGTTAAGAGGAGTATTCAGTTCATGCGCTATGCCGCCCGCCATTACGCCAAGCGCCGAAAGACGGTTCATAAGCTCCATACGCATCTGGGTGTTCTTCAGGTCTTCGATATAAACTTTCAGGCTGTCCGCCATAGAACGGATGCTTTTTGCTATCTCGTCTATTTCGCCTGTGTATTTGCCGTCCAGCGGGTAATCAAAATCGCCCCGGCTGTAAGCTGTCACCGCTCTCTTTATCTCCGCAAACGGACGCATGAAATATTTGCTGAAAACAGCCGCCGTGAGGATACTTAAGATTATACAGAACAGCATCACTCCTATGAATTCGTGACGAAGTGCCGTAAGCGACTGAAAGAAAAAATCTTTATACATAACAGTGCATATTTTCCATGACTGCCGTTTATCCTCGTAAGGGTAATAGGTGGAAAAGAACATGAAACCATCTTTCAGCGGAATCATATTCTGTTCAGCCGCCGCCAGAGTTTTGAAATTATCTTTGCCGTATACCGTGTCGAAAAAATATTCCGTGCCGAACTGATTTGCGAATTCATATTTGTGGTCGGGATGGAAGATGAAAACACCGTTGCGCTCAGGCACCCTGCCGTTCATCTCGACGATAAAGGAATAACCCCTTTTCGTGTCGAGCTGGCTGGCGGTCTCGCCCAGCTTCTTGCCCCATAAATTCACTATCAGATAGCCGATGACCTTGTCCCCTTCAAATATGGGGAGCATACTGCGTATCATCGAAGGGCAGAAGGATACCGCGTCGGGCAAATGACCACGCTCGAAATCGGAAAACGTGGGTTCGTGCTTAGGGTTTCTGCTTACAAGCTGGAAAAAATCTTTGTCGCCTATGAAGATAGGTTTATAATCCGGCTTTGCCGACACAAGCTCGCCTTCCCGCCAGAACACGACGATATTTCCCCTAAGGTCAATAAGCCGCATCGCCTGAATGTCGGACATCTTTCCAGCATATATAGTAAACAGTTTCTCAATGGACTGCCTGTCTGTCTTCCCCTCGAAATACTCTTTCAGGGCGCTGTTTTCGGAAAGCGCAAGCATCAGATAACGTATACGTATAAGGAAATCGTCGATACCGTTCTTTTTGAGGCGGAGAATAATATCCGCCTGAGCGTTCATATCTTCCGTAATGAGGCTTTTTGACTGTGAAAAGTAGATGCCCGTGGTGATGAGCAGAACAAGAGCCACAAGGATACTGATGAAGAGCGCCAGACGTTTTATCATAGGAGGATATTACATTCTAAACAAAATTCCCGCAAGTGGTCAGAAAGCAGGCTGCTCCAAGGGGCGTTTTTTCGGGTTTCTGCCGTACTGATTGTCCTCTCTGCTGTCCTGACAGTAAAAAACGAGCAGAACTATGAAACCGATAACAGGCACAAGCATGATAAGCAGCCACCATGCTGAACGGTTCGTATCGTGCAGCCGGCGGATGCTGACGGCAGAGGCGGGAATAATCACCGCCAGAGAATAAAGGATATCTATCAGGTCGGTATCAATAAAATAGCCGATGAAAGAGATCAAAGACAGTATCACAACGTTAAACAGAGTGAACATCCAGTATTCCGCTCTTGTGGATCTGCTTCTGAAATCAAGCCAGTCTTTCCACACCTTCAGATACCATTCCATAGCCCCCCCCCAAAAAAAATTACGCTGGGAAATAAATCCCCACGGATTTTATGATGAATTTGCCGACAAAAAGACACGAACCGAAAAGAACTACATATATGCCGACATAAGAGATCGTATTGTTCCTGCTGAAATCGAAAAGAAATCTGTCCAGTTTCGCTACGGAATCCAAAGCACAAAGCTCCGGTTCGTCCCCTCTGTTCAACAGAGAAAGAGAACCCAGAACAATAATGTAAACACCCATAACGATATAATACGCGAGCCTCATTTTGGGTTCGTTCATAAAAAGTACGTCACCGAGAAGAATGAAAACCAGAACGTGAACAAACTCAAACACTGCCACAGTTGTAAAAGATATCATCGACCATCCCCCTGCATCAAATGAAATTTCCACAGCATAATAAATACTGTCGATTCAGATACAGGCTTACTGAAAATATCCAGACCGGAAAACCGGCGAGCCTCCCCGTACATCAATCGACCAATATTAAATAAATATTTGTTGCTACATTTTAGCGCCGTGACGGATGATTGTCAAAGCAATCACAGCCTTCGGCAAAATTATCGGATAAAAGAAAACCAATGTCAGCAAAAGCTAAAATTCCGCAATAGGAGAATACATGAAAATCAGTTTTATATTTATTAATTTTACCAGTACCGAACCTGTTCACGCAACCCCTAAAAAATAGCAGGTATTTCTTTATGAAAATCACTGATATTAGATATCATTATCATTAATCAATGTCAAATGATTCAATACGCTATACAAAAAATTTAACTGACTGGATAATGGAAGCAAAAAAGCCTGCTCAAAGGCAGGCTTTCATGAATTTTTTCTGATTTAAAGACCGCAGAGGCAGGACAGAAACTTAAGCTTTCTGAACTTTGCCCGCTTTCATGCATTTCGTGCAGACAGTTTTGCGCACGACTTCACCGTCCACAACGACTCTGATTTTATGTACATTGGGATAGAAAACCCTTCTTGATACATTATGAGCGTGGCTGATCTGGTGACCGAACATGGGGCCTTTACCGCAGATTTCACATCTTCTGGCCATCGTACCTACCTCCTTGATTTCGAGAGCTTAAAATGTTAGCATAACTTCTGTATTCAAACAAGCATTATTTTGCATGTATTTTTACAAAGGAAGAACACAATGACAGAAGACAGGATTAAAATCCAGCTAAATTTTCAGAATGACCTATTTATTTATTCGGAAAGCCTTTATCCGCAGGTTGAAAAGATTCAGAAGTTCAGCCACGGCGGAGAATACGCAGCTTACGAGAGGCTTTCGCCAAAGAACTTCTTCAATACCGACAAACCGTTTAATATCGAGATAGGTATAGGAAACGGTGAATTTCTGAGTGAATATGCAAAGGCTAATCCCGACCACAACTACCTCGGCTTTGAAGTTATGAAACGCATATTCAACCGCGCCGTCACAAAAGCCCGCCAGATAGAGAACGACAACATCCGGCTCATACATTTCGATGCGACCTTCATCGTGTCCATTCTTGAGGACGGATGTGTGGACAACTTCTATGTAAACTTCCCCGACCCGTGGCCCAAAAAAAAGCACCTGAAACGCAGACTGCTGAAAACAGAGTTTATCGAACTGCTTACAAAAAAACTTAAAACAGGCGGCACTCTCTGCATGGCTACCGATCAGATAGACTATGCGCAGGAAATCGCTGAGAATCTCAAACCTGTTAAAGAATTAAAAAGCGTATATAATACTATGTATATTGACAGGCTGGACGACTACCTGCCGACAAAATATTACAGGAAGTTCGTCCCCGAACTGGGGGTCAGCTTCTTCCGCCTTAAAAAAACCGACGGGAAGTGACATGAAAAAACTCTTCATCCTTTTTGCCATGATATTGACATTCTCCTTCGCACAGGCGAAAGAGGTGCTTGTCTGCGAAGTAAACGGCATAATCAGCGGGTATACTCACAATTACCTGAAACAGGCACTTAAAAAGGCGGCAGACGAGGACGCTGTTCTTCTTGTGCGTCTGGACACTCCGGGCGGACTTCTGGATTCCACCAGAAAGATAGTGCAGATGTTCCTTGAATCCGAAACCCCTGTGATAGTGTTCGTCGCTCCGCAGGGAGCGCGGGCAGGTTCAGCAGGAACCTTCATAACCCTTTCAGCAAACTATGCGGCAATGGCGGAGGGCAGCAACATAGGCGCAGCCCATCCTGTCGACATCTCCGGCAAGGATATTCAGGGGAACATGGCGCAAAAAGTTGAAAACGACACCGTGGCGTTTATGAAATCCATAGCGGAAAAACGCGGCAGAAATGCCGAAGCGGCAGTTGAAACCGTGACAAACTCCGTAAGCTATACATCAAAAGAGGCTCTTGAAAAAGGAATTATAGACGGCATAGCAAATACTGACGCCGGGGTTGTTAAACTTGCGGCGGCAAAACTAGGCTTTGAGGCCGGCGGCATAACTGCGCTCAACCCTTCGGCAATGCAAAAGACGGCGTTTTTTCTGAGCGACCCGAACATACTGATACTCCTGCTGTTCGTGGGCATTGCAGCGATATTTCTTGAATTTAAGATGCCCGGCACATTCGTTTTCGCAGGCATAGGCATAGCCGCGCTGGTGCTGTTTCTGGCGGGGATAAACATTATTCCTGTCAATTCACTCGCCCTTCTTCTGATACTGGCGGGATTCGGTCTGCTGATAGCGGAGGTTTTCATCCCCAGCTTCGGGCTTCTGACTCTGGCGGCTGTGGTCTGCATGGGTTTCGGAATGTATCTTATGTTCTCAAGGGAGGGCAACATGGGTATCGGAGTCTCCTTCTGGCTCATCTTCGGCGTTATTGGAACAATAGCCGCAGTTTTCATTTTTCTGGGCAGGCTTTTGATTAAAGACTTCAGAAAAAAAACTGTCACAGGCAAAGAGGGAATTATAGGCGAGACCGGAACGATCATGGATTGGGAGAATAACACGGGTCATATTTTTATACATGGTGAACTTTGGAAGGCTAAAAGTTCGTTTAATTTCAATAAAAACGATTCCGCAAGGGTGACAGCCGTTGAGGGGATGGTCTTGACACTGGAGGCTAGTAATAATGAGTGATTCAATGAAAGAGATGATGGAATTCCCGACCATTTTTACCTTTAAAGCGATGGGGGAAAATACGGAATTTTTCCGAAACGACATAAAAAACATATTTGTCAGATACGAGTCCGCATTAGTATCAGAAAAGACAAGTACAAAAGGCACTTACACTTCAATCTCCATAACCGTCGAGGTTGAAAATTTTGACGAATTGCAAAATATATATACTAAAATAAAGGAAACAAATGGTCTGAAATTCCATTTATAACAGAATCTTACGTTTGATTTTTATTTTCAGAACTTACCCTTTTTGTGTTTGCAAAAGTTAACTAATGTGCTAAATTATGTCCAGGTTTTGCAAAAGATGCTCATTAGTTTGCGGGGTAATACATGTTTATGCAAATATATAAATCATTAGAAAAATCATTTTTCAACACCATTGCCCGGAAATTGCTCGGAAATATCCTGTTCGTTACATCCATTCAGGCGATAGCCATCTTTTCGTTTATGCACTACAAGAACAACATAATAGAAAAGATAACCCTGATGGATATTGAACCTGTACTGAAGCAGCAGATTCTGGACGCCTGCACCCACGGGTTCGGCACCGCCCTGTTCCTAATGGTGCTTACGATCGTTGCGTTATTTTTCATACTCGCTTTTTTTTATATTCTGATAGTTCACCCTATAAAAAGAATGGCACTGCTTTTTAAAGAAATGGGCATGGGCGGCAACGACCTTTCAACAGACATGCCGCTTCTGACATACGACGAGATGCGCGATCTTGCAGAAGGATACAACCTTTTCATGATGAAACTGCGCAAACTCATTCTTAAAATAAGAATGATAAGCATCAGCATCGGCGTGGAATCGGCACAGGTTGTCCACAACACGGACAGAACCTTTGTCGAGGTTAACAACCAGACGGAGCTTTCCGAAAGGATATACGAAGTAAGCTCCCGCTCAACGGATGCTGTTGAAACCGTACGCGGTCACTCGTCAAGCATCAGTCAGGCGGCAGAAGACAACATCGCCAAAGCGGTCAGCTCCAAAAACGAGATGGAAACGCTGACCTGCAATATGGACGCGATAAGCGGCATGCTGGGCGAATTCCAGCAGACTGTCGGCAATCTTACGAAAAACTCGGAAACCATCAGAGAGATAGTATCACTCATCGAAGATATCTCCGACCAGACAAACCTGCTGGCGCTTAACGCCGCCATCGAAGCGGCAAGAGCCGGAGAGGCGGGACGCGGGTTTGCAGTTGTTGCCGACGAGGTGCGCAAGCTTGCGGAAAGGGTCAAATCCGCCACTGAAGAGATTTCGTCAAATATCAACCAGATGATCGGCGAGGTTCGCCATACCTCCGACCAGACAAACAAAATAAACCAGTACATAAACGAAACCAAAAACGTTGTGGACAAAACATCTACAAACTTCGCCACAATGGTTCAGGATTTCGAGCAGACGGGACACGGCATTCAGGAGATTACCGCGTCGCTGGACAGCTTCACCGACAACAACGTGGAGATACACACCAACATAACCGCCATCAAAGATGCGGCATATCTTGTTGACCACATGATGCACGAATCTCACAAAAACACTCTGACTCTGAATTCGCACATCGAGGATATTCAGGACAACGTCGCAAAATTTAAGATTGGAATGGGCGAGATGGAGAAAATACTCCAGCTGGGCGAAACATACAAAGCGAAGTTTGAATCTGTTCTGAAAGAGCTTGCCGACAAAGGCATCGACATCTTTGACAAACAATACAAACAGATACCCAACGTTTTCCCTGCGAAATATTCCACTAAATACGACTCCAAAGTGGAATCACTGTTCCAGCCTCTTTACGACAAAGTGCTTACGGAACAGTCCGGCATCATCTTCGCCCTGTGCGTTGACGTGAACGGCTATGCGCCGACACACAACAGGAAATATTCCGCCAAACCCACAGGCAACAAAGAAGCGGACACAGCCCACAGCAGAGACAAGAGAATATTCAACGACCACACGGGTCTGCGTGCCGCGCAGAGTACTCAGCCTTTCCTCATTCAGACCTATTCCAGAGACACAGGCGAGGTAATAAACGACATCAGTATGCCGATAGTGGTCAGCAACAAACACTGGGGCGCATTCAGAATCGGTTTCGACCCGCACTCCATAATCGAATCAGCAAAGAAAGTTTTGAGCGACTAAGCTTAATAACAGTAAATAAACAGAAAATCCCCCGCCTTAAAACGGGGGATTTTTTTGTGCATGGGTAAGGAAATATTTCCGCTCCCAGCAAAGACATTCATCTCCACCAGTCTCTGCGAACCCCATAGGGGTGAAGCAGTCTCATTGTTGGAGATCGCGTCGTCGCGATGCTCCTTGCGAAGACGGTTTTTTGTCTCTGCGAGGAATGAAGTGACGAAGCAGTCTAAATGTGGTAGATCGCGTCGTCGCTCCGCTTCTCGCGAAGACAGCTGTTTGTCTCTGCGAGGAATGAAGTGACGAAGCAGTCTGAATGTGGTAGATCGCGTCGTCGCTCCGCTTCACGCGAAGACAGAAAAAGCAGCAGCGGTGTTTAAATGCGGGCAGAACAAGGAATACGCTCCGAAAGAGCTGCGAGCATAGAAATAAGTATGTGAGCGGTTTTGAGGAGTGGATGACGCAGTAATGCGACGCAGATAAACGCCGCGCATCACCTGTAATTATATGAAGATGAGCATAAGGATAATAAGCATCAGCGCTATAATAACATTTGTAAGAAACTTGATAGCCTGATCCTTTTCAAACCTGTTCATGAAAGTGTTATTCTTTTTATATTCCGCTTTGATTCTGCCAAGTTCCTGACGGAACTCGTCGCGCTCTCTGAAAAGCGTGCGGATGAAAGGAGCAAGCTCTATCTCGGCGCATTTATCCTTTTTAGGGTTTATGCGCAGAAGATCCGCTTTTTCCATATTCAGAAGTCCTTTGTTGTTGTTCTCGTCGTCAAAGCTGAATGTAAAACCGAACTTCTCCATGAATGAGAAAAAAGCGCCTCTGTCGTCGTCCTCACGTTTTGAATCGAAATAGAAGAATACCGGTTCGACAGCGAAATCGGGAAAGCTGCCTTTCAGAAGCCCCGCAAGTTCATTCATCGCATAGGTGCCAAGCCCGTACCCTCTGTAGGTCGGAGACAGTTTGAATTTATTGATATGGGGAAATCTTATCGTACGCGTAAGAAGATCGGCAACGGCAGAAAGCCTGTTGTCCTTTTTAAATTCGTTCTCCAGCCCATTCATTATTTCCGAAGGCTGTTCATTTTCAGGCAGATTTTCCGCCTCGCCCTCCGGACCTGTTTTCGCTATCGGAACGAAAGAGATGCTGTAAGTGACCTCTGTGTTGGTACGAATAACCTCAAGGCTATAGAGCATATAGCCCATGGTGACCTTTCTGGTCTCCGTCAGTTTGTTAACCAGCTTAAGAAGTCTGATATCGCTGTTTTTTTCCTTGCCCATCATCCACCTATGGGAATTTTAAAGAGACTCTTGAGGCTTCCGAAAAAGCTGTTGTGAAATTCGATTCGCACAAGCATTTTTCTCGCTTTTTCATTTTTCATGATGCTGGGAATGATAGAAGAGAAAGAATTAAGCTGCTGCATATAGATCATCTGCGGCAGCCTGTTCGTGCTGACGCCCGCCTCAATGAGGTCTGAAACAAATCTTTTCAGCACAGCTTTAAAAATATCCACGGTTTCCTTCTGTTCCTCCGCCAGCAGGATAAGATACTTTTTGTCTGTGAATCTCTTTTTAATATCCTGATCTATCATCAGGCGTTTTGTGTGGGATACGAATCCCCAACGCGACCTGTCCGTTGCCAGACATAGCATATAATTATAAAAGCAAACGTAATACTGAACAAAATAATTTTCAATCGGTTCAGCCGGATTTTCCGCGTCTGAAGACACAGTTACAGACTGACGAACCTCAGAGCTGACCATCTTAAACATTTTATTAGTGAATTCGGTGAGGCTGAATGTCAGTTCCCCGCCGTTAATCTGGTCTGCCGTAATATCCCATTCCATTCATAACTCCTGAAATAACCTAAAATACCATATAAAGTATAATCATTATCGGAACAAGAACAATATAACTCAATCACTCATTTTAGAAAAGGTTTTTAAATACTATAATTTCTTCATAATCTTTCGCTTAATATTAGTTCACGATTTTCGATTTATATTATATATCAGGAAATTTCCGCAGGAGTGTAAAATATGTTTAGCCTTGTGCTCAATAAGATGTCAGACTATATAAATATAAATAAAAGCCACGACGAAAACAGTTTGGATTTTGTTTTTGCGGAGAGTGACGGTGTGCAGAAAGAAGATATTAAAAACATAGAAGAACATCTGTCGGTTAACACCAAAATATCAGTCGCTGTGCAAAACGCGAACTATCAGGGCGTTTACGACTCCCGCGTGGAAGACTTCGACGAAGAGAACATCTATATATCACAGCCCTCATCAGAAGGCGTACCTGTCCCTATGGTGCCGGGAACCATAGCCCACATCGAATTTGTGAACAGCAAAGGACGCTTCCGGTTCGAGACAAAAGTTACCGGAAGAAGCTCGCAGGGCAGAATTACGCTTGTGGCTGTTGAAAAACCGAAAACAATGGTAAGAAACCAGCTTCGCGAGTTTTACAGGGTGGAAACCCGCATTAAAGGAAAAATCAAGATATTCTATGCCGCTGTGCCGGACAAGAATATGAAGATACCGCATAAAAGCATAGACTGCATGGTGATGGACGTCTCCGGCGGAGGCGGAAAGCTTATAACTTCTTCATGGATGGAGAACAGGCAGTCCTTTCTTCTGGATATGTCGGAAGCTATACCTGAACTAGATAACGCACCCTGTACAGCGATACGCGTTAAAAGGATTCAGGAGCGCACGGAAGTCAGCTTCCGTTTCGACTTCACAAAGGAATCTGACCGCAATCTTATCATAAAGTATGTTTTCAAAAGACAGATAGAACTGAAACAGACTTTAGGCTAATAGATTTATCATAAATAACAGTTATTTATACCGCTGTTTAAATGTATTTCTTGCAAACCGTACAAGAGCGCGGTATTTTATAGCAAAATTCTGAGGTGAAAAGGTTGATAGCTAAAGAGGGATTTCCTTTTGTTCTTGGCGCGCTTGCTGTTTTTCTCGTACTGGTAATATTTCCGGTAAAACTGATAATATTAATAGTAGGCATATTCTGTGCCTTCTGCGTGTGGTTCTTCCGCGATCCGGAACGCAGCATCCCGCCGTTTAAAGACGTGCTTGTCTCCCCTGCCGACGGCAAGGTCATAGAGGTGTTTCAGTCCGAACACAACGGTCAGTCTGTCACCAAAATAAGTATATTCATGAACGTGTTCAACGTACACGTCAACCGTATGCCCATCACCGGAAAAATACTTTCCGTTAAGCATATTGAGGGCAAGTTCCTCCCCGCGGACAGACCCGACGCATCCTATGAAAACGAACAGAACGTAATTGAAATAGAGAGCGAATTCGGCAATATCACCGTAAAACAGATAGCCGGACTCATCGCCCGAAGAACAGTTTGCTATGCCAAAGAGGGCGAAACACTGCCCATCGGCGACAGGCTGGGGATAATCAAATTCTCTTCACGCCTCGAAGTGTTCGTTCCGAAAGGATTTGACATTTCACTCAAAAACGGCGATATTGTCAAAGCAGGCGAGTCTGTTCTCGCCAAATATACAGGTGCATAACCAATGAACAGTGCTGTTCAGAACAAAAACTATGTTCTGCCGAACCTCGTGACCATCATGGGGCTTTTCTGTGGTTTCTATTCTATCATCGCTTCCCTGAAAGGACAGTATACCCTTGCGGCAAGTGCGACCCTTGTTGCATTCGTCTTTGACGGTATCGACGGAAAGATAGCGAGACTGATGAACGCCACAAGTGATTTCGGGATACAGCTCGACTCACTGAGCGACCTCGTTTCATTCGGTGTCGCACCGGCTATACTCGTATACAAATGGGCGCTTGAACCCTACGGCAGACTTGGCTGGATGGCGGCGTTCCTTTTCATTGCATGCGGCGCTCTGCGTCTTGCACGTTTCAACGTAATGACCAAAAAAATTGATCCCAGATACTTCATTGGACTGCCCATTCCTGCGGCTGCGGGTGTTGTTGCAGCCAGTGTCCTTTTTGTAAAAGAATATATCGGCAACCCCGAAGATATAACGCTCCCTGTCTGGTTCACTTTCACAATATACATCCTTGCTTTCCTGATGGTCAGCAACGTTAAATATTACAGCGGGAAGTCACTGTTCCAGCAGAAATCATACAACGTACTTGTTATGTTCGTTCTGGCTATCTTCGTTATAGGACTTATCCCCGAACTATCACTATTTGTTCTATCCGTCGGCTACGCGTTCAGCGGACTGCTGCTATTCGCGTATAAACGGCTAAGACACCCTGCGGGGAACTCTGAGGAACCTTTCGGAACGGAAGTGTGATTTCACATCTATGTTAAACCGAAGCCTCAGCCCTAACGGGTTGGGGCTTTTTTTTTCGATTTTGTAAAGAAGGAGGAAACAACGATGCTATCAGGACTGAGAAACAAATAATAAAGAATGAACGTCTTCGCGAGAAGCTGAAGCGACGAAGCGATCCAAGCATTGAGACTGCCGCGTCGCGTCGCTCCTCGCAGAGACTGAAAAAGATTAATTCATCAAAATAAGGAGAAGGAAAAATGTCAAAAAGAAAGATCATCGTATTCGACACAACACTGAGAGACGGAGAGCAGGCACCCGGTTTCTCCATGAATACCGAAGAAAAGATTCAGATGGCAATCCAGCTTGAAAAAATGGGCGTGGATGTCATGGAAGCAGGCTTTCCCATCTCTTCACCCGGCGACTTTGAAGCTGTAAGCCGCGTTGCCGCCGTCATCAAGAACTGCGGTGTGGCAGGTCTCTGCCGCGCAAATAAAAAAGACATCGAAGTGGGCTGGGACGCTCTGAAAGGCGCTGTCCGCCCCCGCATCCATACATTCATAGCTACAAGCGACATCCACCTTCAGTATAAACTGAAAAAGAGCAGAGAAGAGGCTCTTCAGATAGCTGTAGACGCCGTTAAATTTGCAAGGAACCTGTGTGAAGACGTTGAGTTCAGCGCAGAGGACGCAACAAGAAGCGATCTGGACTATCTGTGCCGCGTGGTGGAAGCTGTCATCGCGGCAGGCGCAAGCACGGTTAACATTCCCGACACCGTGGGCTACACAATTCCCATGGAATTTGATAAGATAATCAGCACCATTATGAATAAAGTTCCAAACGTCGACAAGGCGCGCATAAGTGTCCACTGCCACAACGACCTCGGTCTCGGAGCCGCAAACTCTCTGGCAGCCATAAAGGCGGGCGCATCACAGGTTGAATGCACAGTAAACGGCATCGGCGAACGCGCGGGCAACACATCTCTGGAAGAGGTCATCATGGCTATGACAGTCAGAAAGGACATCTTCGACGACGTTGAATTCGGTCTGAACACAAAAGAGATATACCGCTCAAGCAAAATGCTGACAGCCATCACCGGAGTACACGTTCAGCCCAATAAAGCCATCGTGGGTAAAAACGCCTTCGCACACGAAGCGGGCATCCATCAGGACGGTGTGCTGAAAAACAGGATTACATACGAAATCATGACCCCCGAAAGCGTTGGCTATCCCGAAAACAGCCTTGTTCTGGGTAAGCACTCAGGTCGTCACGCATTCATACAGAGACTGCAGGCTCTCGGTTTTGAAATAGCTGAAGAAGCTATGCAAACTGCATTTGATACTTTTAAGATTTTAGCCGATAAGAAAAAAGAGGTCTTTGACGAGGACATAGAGAACATCGTTCTCAACCAGACAGCCCAGACAACTAAACACTTTGATCTGGACAGAGTTAACATGTTCAGCGGCAACACCGCGATACCCACGGCAACCGTGAGGCTCAAAACAGCCACAAACGAATTCATTACGGATGCATCCATCGGTGACGGTCCTGTGGACGCTGTTATGAAGGCGATTGAAAGGATCGCAGGTATCCCCGGCAGACTGAAAAGTTATAACATCAAAGCTCTCACAGAAGGAAAGGATGCTCAGGGTGAGGTTACCATAGCGGCAGAGTTTGAAAAATGCGGGTACTCCATCAAAGGACGCGGAACCGACACGGATGTAGTTGTTGCAAGCGCAAAGGCATACCTTGACGCGCTTAACAAATACATAACCAGAAAAGAGTCAAAACTCGCTCCGAGGTTACCTGAAGGGATATAAAATGCTTGATAAATATAAATAAAAGCATATAATAATATCACCCAAGTAAAAAAGTTTCAATTTATGGTGAATTAATGAAACTAAAAGTCAAGATTCTATTATATGTTGCCGTTACGGTCTTCGCAGGAATGACCGTGCTTTTCACGATAAACTTCTTCATGCTTAAGAATAATATGTTTAAGGATGAAGTTGCAAAGGCGCGAAGCTTCGTTCTGGCGGCAGAGGGTGTGAGAGAGTTCATGGGACTCGCTTCGGCGGCGGATATTTATAAAACCGATGAACTGAAAAACGATATTAACAGGCTTCTGCTGACAGTACCCATCGTAGGTTCGATGAAGGCGATGGAGCTGAAATCGGAAGAGGCGGGACTGAAATTTAAGGTTCCGAAGATATCGCCGAGAAATCCGGTGAACGAACCGGACAGCATAGATCTTATCGCTCTTAAGGAACTTGACAAGATAGACAAAGGTTCGGGTATCAGCCCCGAATATGTCTACCACGATAAAGATAACCACCAGTTAAGATACTACAAAGCCATCAGGCTTACGGAAGTTTGTTTAAAATGCCACGGAGACCCTGCGACATCGCAGGCTCTCTGGGGCAATTCCGATGGTCTCGACCCCACCGGCGTTAAAATGGAAAACTGGAAAGCCGGTGAACTCCACGGAGCTTTCGAGGTTTATCTGCCAACAGAACCCGTTTATGCCGCGATATACAGAAACCTTACCGTATCGTTCCTTGTTTTCCTCCCGGTTACAATAGTTATTCTGATAATACTGTATATGATCAACTCCAGATACATCTTCAACCGTTTACAGGAAGTAAGCACAGCTCTCACCAGGATAGCGGCAGGCGACTTCACTGTACGCATGAAGGTTTCAAGCGACGACGAAGTCGGTGAACTTGAAAAAGCCACCAACAAAATGACCGCGGACGTCAATGACGCGCTCATGGTGGTGACGGACTCGATAGCCTCTATTGCATCCACATCAGCAGAACTCTCCAGCAACGCGGAAACAATAGCCAGAGGCGCAATCGAACAGTCCGAACAGGTTGCTGCCACCGCTTCCGCAGTTGAAGAGGTAAGCTCAACGGTTGTAGAGGTTGCCCATAACGCTGCAAACGTTTCAAAAAGTGCTGAAGAAGCAAGTAATTCGGTTTCAAAAGGTCACTCGCTTGTTCAGGAAACCAGAAATATGATGGAACAGATAGCCGGTACGGTTTCCGATTCCGCCGTAACAGTTCGCAAACTGGGCGAAAGCAGCGAACAGATCGGTCAGATAATTCAGGTTATCGACGACATAGCAGACCAGACAAACCTTCTTGCGCTTAACGCAGCCATTGAAGCGGCAAGAGCGGGAGAACACGGACGCGGATTCGCTGTCGTTGCAGACGAAGTACGCAAGCTCGCCGAAAAAACTGTGAAGGCAACGCAGGAGATAGCCGATATGATCCAGTCCATTCAGGCGGATACAGGCGGCGCTGTTGCAGGAATGCACGAAGGCGTTCAGCAGGTTGAAAGCGGCACAAAAAAAGCGGAAGAGGCAAAAGCAGCTCTTGATGTCATCATGAAGAACGTGGACAACGTTTCCAGCGAAGTCACTATGATCGCCCGCGCAACGGACGAACAGGCTTCTGCAACGGAAATGATGGCACAAAGCATAGAGAACATCTCACATGTTACGGGTGAAAACTCCAACGCTTCGCAGGAAACAGCAAGAGCCGTTGAACAGCTCAGCCAGCTCGCCTCTGAACTTCAGGGGCTTATCCGGCGTTTCAAAACAACGAAATAAATTCTTAAAGGCGGAAATCTTCTGGTTTCCGCCTTTTTCTTGCTTTCCATCTCATTTTCAAATATACTTATCCGCACTTTTTCGGTTATAGTTTTTATCCTAAAAATTAAATGAACAAATTTAAAGAATATATCGGAGGACTTTTTAGATGTCAGGACATAGCAAGTGGGCGAACATTAAGCACCGCAAAGCGGCACAGGATGCGAAAAAAGGCAAGGCTTTCACAAAAGTTGCAAAAGAGATAGTCGTTGCAGTTAAAGAGGGGGGCGCAGATCCGGACATGAACTCACGTCTCAGACTGGCGCTGGACAAGGCAAAAGAATGTAACCTCCCCAAAGACAACATCGACAGGGCAATCAAAAAAGGCTCAGGCGAAGGCAACGAAAACACGTTTGAAGAGATCACATACGAAGGATACGGACCCGGCGGCGTCGCCATCCTTATCAAAGCGCTCACCGACAACAGAAACCGTACTGTTGCCGAAGTGCGCAGCACAATGAACAAAAAGGGCGCAAACATGGGCGAAGCAGGATGCGTTGCATGGATGTTTGAATCAAAAGGAATCATCGAGATACCCAAAGAGAAAGCTGACGAGGAAACACTCCTTGAACTAGCTCTGGAACTTGGCGCTGAAGATGTTAAAGACGAAGGCGACGTTTTTCAGGTTATCACCGAGGTCAGTTCATACTTCGCAGTTAAAACCGCGCTTCAAGAACAAAAATACGAGATAAACTATTCCGAGGTTACGATGAAGCCGAAGAACACCGTCACTATCGGCGAAGATGACCTCAGAAAACTTTTCAATATAACCGACGCACTGGAAGACCTTGACGACGTTCAGGAAGTATTCTCCAACTTCGACGCCGACGAGGCAACAATGGCGGCTATGGAAGAATAATGCCTGAAATAGTAATGGGGGTTGACCCCGGGCTTAACTGCACAGGCATCGGCATAGTTCAGGTATGGCCCGGCAAGGTCGAATATGTTGCCCACAGAGTTGTCAGAACAAACGCGAAAGAGACCCTGCCGCAAAGGCTGGCTGTCATATGCGCCGGAGTCCGTGAAGCTGTGGACGAGTTCAAACCCTCATATTCTGCTGTTGAGGACGTATTTTATTCGGTAAACGTGAAAAGCGCCATGCTTCTGGGACAGACGCGCGGCGCGATAATCGCCACCCTGCTTTCAAGCGGGCTTGAAGTGCGCGAGTTTACCGCATTGCAGATAAAAAAGGCGGTTGTCGGCTATGGAAAAGCGGACAAATCGCAGGTCAAACACATGGTCGAGATACTTTTGGGGCGCAAGATAGGCAACGTCCCTATGGACGCAACAGACGCCCTAGCCTGCGGTATCTGTCTCGGTCTCAATCTTACGGGGAGGTTAGTATCATGATATACAGCGTTAAAGGCTTACTTGTTGAAAAGCTCCCTACTACGGCGGTTATAGACACGGGAACAGTGGCGTTTGAGATATCCATCTCGGCCGCAACCTACCGCACACTGCCCCAGACAGGCGAAAAAGCAGGGCTTTACACCCATTTCGTAATGCGCGAGGATGCGGTCGCCCTTTACGGGTTCGCCACCATTGAAGAGAAAAAACTCTTCCTCCTGCTGAACACTATTTCAAAGATAGGTCCGAAGATAGCTCTTGGCATACTGTCAGCCATGGAAGCCAAAAAATTCATGAATGCAGTGGTGCAGAACGATATAACACTCATTGCCACCATCCCCGGGATAGGCAGAAAATCAGCGGAAAGAATAATTGTAGAGCTTAAGGATAAGTTCGGTCAGCTTGCCATGCAGCCGGAAGGCTCACAGGCGGCGGGAGGCACCGAAGATCTGGTCAGTGCGCTGACAAACCTCGGCTATTCGGTCAACGACTGCCGCAAGGCTGTTACGAAGGTGTATAAGACCGATGCGGCGTTTGACGAACTCTTCCGCCTCGCCCTGAAAGAGCTTTCACAGTAAAACACATACTGCTTCGTCACTATATTCGACAATTAATTGAAAGTAGACTCATTCAGCCTTCGGCTAGTGTTCCTCGCAGAGACGGCTGTTCGTCTTCGCGAGGGCTTTATGCCCGACGCGATCTGAACCAGCATCAGAAACTTGCTAAATGCACATCTTTTGCAGTGTATTTCGGCACAAAATGATTCCCTTCGGCATCGCGATAATAAGCAACGTCGCCCGTACAGTCCGTCAGCACAACGTTCTCAACGGGATACCCGAAAGCGACTATCCAGAGCAGATTATATCTTTCACCAACACCCAGAAGAGCGTTTATCTCTTTTTTCATACAGTTGCCTATCATACAGCTCCCAACACCTTTTGCCATGGCGTAAAGGCACATATTCTGCATAGCTATGCCCGAATCCACCTGCGGCATCGCCACTGAGGGCGCTTCGGTATCTGCATACACAGCAACGTATGCAACGGGACGTTCCGCCTCTACAGGTCCATCCCAGTCTTTAAGCCTGCCCGCCCAGCGAAGTTCAGGATAAATCTTTGCACACATTTCCTCGCTGCTGACGGTAACATATCTCAAAGGCTGTGCATTTGCTCCGCTCTGAGAAAGTCTCGCCGCGTCCACAAGCCCCGACATAAACTCTGCGTCGAGCTTGCGCGAATTATTAAAGCGCCTGTAAGACCTTGTCTTCTTTATTAAATCCAGCATTTCTGCCTCCTCTGAAATTGTTATAAAATATACTAATCTGCAAAACGGACAAAATAAATAGAAAATACCTGTTGACTTTTATCTCTTATTGATATTAAGTATCAATATCATTAACTGCCAAACGAGGAGATATTTATGAAAGTCTGTATAATAGGTGGTCTGCAAAGAAGAGAGAATGAATATCTTACAGCATGTAAAGAGATAGGAGTAAAAGCGAAAGTGTTCAACGAAATGAGCAACTCTTTTGAGAACAGCATCAAATGCACAAACTGCGTGGTCTTTCTCACTACTCTTTCCAGTCACAACATGATAAATAAAGCGAAAAACATCTGCCGCAGACACGATATCCCGTTCATCTGCATAGACAGAACAAGCCCCGAATCCGTAAGCTGTGCCATAAAAGAAGCAATGGGATGCAAAGACAACTGTAAAGGATGCCTGTTCCACGCCGAATCCAAGAGAGCAAACTGATGAGCAACGGGGAGAACAGACTTTTTTCACACCTTCTTTATGAATACAAAAAAGGCATACGCCGCCTCGTCCTTTACACAGCGCGGATTGAAGAGGCGGACGTATGCCGTATTAAACTGAAAAGAAGCAATATAAGCTGGCACGAAACCCCCGCAAAAGAGGGACGTATAAACTTCTTTTTCGGCGACTGCCCGTGCATAAGCATAATAAAAAGCTTTGGCGATAAGCCGCTTAACGGTTTCGACGAAAAAGAGGATTTCATATTGGGCGTTCTGCTCGGATACGACGTTACAAAACAGTGTGAGCGTTACCTCGGCAACGTAGAGAAGCAGTATTGCGCCGCCTGCTGCGGTTAACCGGAAACGTCGCCTATTATTATGGTTGCCGGGTGATCATACTCGCCCGTTGCCAGCACTTCGCCAAGAGAGGCGAGTGTCGTTATGCACAATTTTTCATCGGCTGATTCCAGCCTGCTTCCGATAACTGTCTGAGTGTTGCCGCTCATTCCGTATTTCATGAGCTGTTCGGCTATATAGCCGCCGTTTTTCACACCCATATAAACAACAATGGTAAGCCCAAGCTCTGCGAGTGCCTTAAAGCTGTAAGGACAGTCACCGTTCTTCGAGTGACCTGTGATGAACACACAGCCGGATACTTTGCGCCTGTCGGTGAGTGCTTTTGATATCTTCGCCGCCAGAGTGGATGCTGATGTCACGCCTGGAATTATCCTCGCGGACGCTCCGCAGGATTCGGCTGTTTCAGTTTCCTCAAGCGAACGGGCAAATAGTGTGCTGTCTCCGCCTTTCAGCCTTACAACCCGTTTGTGCCGTTTCAGATGTTCGCAAATTGCGCCGTTTATGTCTTCCTGCCTGATGCAGTGCTTGTTATAAGGGTCTTTGCCGACGCTGACGCGCTCGGCAGTTTCAGGTATCATGTCCAGAACGGCAGGATGCAGAAGTCTGTCATAAAGAACGCTGTCTGCACTTTTAAGAGCCTCAACACCTTCCAGTGTGATGGATTTAGCTCCCAGCCCCGCTCCGATTATAATAAGTTCTCTTTTCATTTACGTCTCTTTTTTAAACGCCGGAGTGTGAGGGCACTCCGGCGCAATGTCTGCAAAACAGGCTGTTATTTCAGCTTTATATCTGCTTCAGCAGCAGCTTTCAGCATATTGTCCACTACTATTTTTCTAACCATGTGGTTTTCGCCAAGACCTTCCAGAATAGGCACAACCTTAATTCCAGCCTTGGTGAAGATAGTTTTCCATGAGTCCTCTTCATCCCCTGCCATGTCGTTGTTGGCATGGTCGCCCGCAACAATCATAAGAGGTTTCAGAGTTATCTTTTTAATTTTATCGGTTTTCAGTTTTCCGACAACTTCATCCAGATCAGGGTGACCCTCGACAGTTCCCACATATATTTTAGTTTTGGGATACATTTCGTTCAGAAGCTTTTCCAGTTCATAATAGATTCCGGTTGAAAGATGCTCGTTGCCGTGACCCATGTAGACCAGAGCGGACGAGGATGACGCCGCAAGATCAACGTCTTTTTTAAGGGATTCAGCGAAGGTTTTGAGGTCTTCGTGATAGTCGTAGTCTCCTGTGATGGGTTTGCCGACAGCGAGTTTGTTAAAAGGCTTCCATTTGTCTTTCAGCGTTTTTATGCCGTCCAGACCGTCGACATAGGCCTTAAGGTCGCTGTATTCCTCTCCAGATGTCAGATACGTGGGCTGCACCACAACATTGCGGTATCCCTCGTTCTGAAGATCCGCCATGGTGCCAAGCACATTTTTAACACTGTAAAGGTACGCGGGCACGTTTTTATGCTCATTTTTATAAGCGGTGTCATTTTGTCTTTCGTGCCAGACTTTTCTGATGATATTGGATGTGAACGCCATGCGGACGGGAACGTCTTTCCCCACCGCGGCTTTGATATCCTGTTCAATTTTAAGAAGTGAATCCAGTGTGGATTCGTAAGTGGTTCCGAATGCGGCTATAACAACCGCACTTTTCTCTTTCGCTTTCTCTTTTTCCATATTCATCTCCGCTGCAAAGGCACCCGAAACAGCCAGCAGGAGTACGACTACGGACGTGATAAATTTACGCATCAGCGCCTCCATGAAAAATATTAAACTGTAAAGGGTGTTCTTGAACGTGGAACGGGGTTCCTCTATCCTCGTAAAGTTCATAGGCAAAGAAGGTGTTCTGGCTCACCGTCATTCTAATCCCCCTGCCTTCCCGCGCCGGCCGGCGCAGTGACAATAAATCGGGGTTTCGTCAGGTTTACAGCTGCGGGACAGCACCGGATTTAAACCGGTTTCCCTTTTTCTGCCTGCACCCTTGTCAGACTGCAAGGTGATTTTGAACGATAAATCCGAAGTTGTCAAGCGGACATAGAAAAACCCCTCCGAAGGGGTGTTACGGAGGGGATTTCAAATGGAAACAAGATAGGAGTTGAATTCAGGGATAATAGGCTTAGAAAGCCGGATCCGGAGTACCTGCAATTACGCCGGAATATTATCTTAGACGAAGATTACCACACGCATCTTAAAAAAATCTTAAATAAATAACTTGCAGGCATTATATTCTTTTGTTACTAGTATCATATGAATAAAAATAAACTGACGGAAAATATCTTTTTAAACAGAAGTGCAAAATTGTCCGCAATTGCCAGCCAGTTGCATACTAAAAATATTTTTCTGCTGACAGCGGGCGAAGGGACGGGAAAGACCAGCTTTGCACTTGATATAGGAAAGAATTTTTTCGACAGGACAATATATTACCAGATAACACAGAAGGACAAAACACCTGCGCACCTTTGCCATAATCTTTACAGAGCCGTACAGACAATGTTTCCCGGTTTCGTCTCAGACGACATGGAACAGGCGGAAATGTTCGGCATAGCCCCTCTGGAAGCCGGAAACCTTCTCTTTTCGCTTATGCGTGAATACAAAAAAAGAACACGCATAAGAACACTCATAATTCTGGACGACTTCCAGATGCTCTCTGTTATCGGCGTTTCATATCTCGCCGTGATGTCCACCCTTTCCCTCGCCGGCGGAACGCTGTCGTTTGCCATAAGCACGCACAGAACCAAAGGCTTTTCAGGGACTTATTCGAGAATTAATAAAGAAGCATACATAATAGACGAGAACTTCCTCAGGCTTACCCATGAAGAATTCAGGGAACTGGCTGTAAAAAGACTGCCGGATAAGATAATTTTCCGCTCACTCGACAAAATGTACGAAATGACCGAAGGCGTCATTTCCTATGCGTCTAAGATATTGGATATGCTTTCCGAAACAGATTCGGACTTTTCATCAGAGCTTGCACAGGAGGCCTGCAGCGGCATTTTCAGTTCAACCATAAAAGGACTGATGCCGGACGAGTATCACTATCTTCTGAAACTTGCTCTGCTGCCTTCCTTCAATTTACAGCTTCTGAATCTGATCGACCATACAGGCATCGCAGAAAAACTCATAACAAGACTGAATGAAAAGACAGTGCTGATACACAGGAACAGAGACGAGCAGTACAGATTCAACCGGCTGTTCCGCGAATGGCTCAGGAGCGAGGCGATGATACGGCTGGCGGGGAGTGAACGCCAGACTTTTTACGATATGGCGGCTTCATACGAGGAAGAGAGAAAAAACCTCGCCTCTGTCGTAGAATTTCTTATCGCGGCGGAGAGCTTTGACAGGCTCGAAGATTATCTCCAGAAAAACTTTCAACACCTCATACTGCAGGAGAACAGAGGACATCTCGTTGACGTGTTTTCCGAGATACCTGCGGACGTTTTCAGAAACAGGGCGTGGATACCTCTTGCATTCGGATATGCACTGCTTTCCGTCTCACCGGAAAAAACAAAGGACATCTTCCTGCACACCCTCGAAACCTTTACAGCGTTCGGAAACCATTCCGGAACCATAATATCCGCCTGCGGAATGCTCAGCTATTACTGCGGAGTTGCCGGAGACCTGTCCGAGGGGGAAAAATATTTCGTCAGAATATCGTCCATGATGACAGAAACCTGCAGCGAACTTGAAGAACCTCTTAAAATGGTGGTCTGCGCGGCATACGGTCAGGGATGTATGAATTTCAAAAGCGGACACCTCGCCGCGGAATATCTCAACAAATCACTTGCTATCGCCGAAAAATATAACGCGGAAAATTTTAAGCTTTACCTTTATTCACTTTTAGTTTCAGCATACATGACTGCCTGCGAAAAGAAGCTGGCGGAAAAATACTGCAATCTCATATTTCAGAAACTGACCATCATTAAACAGGACAGCTTTCTGAAACTTTCTCTTTTAAGCCTGCTGAACCATTATCTAGCTTTGACCGGACAGTTCCATCTCATGCATCTTCTCATGAACATGATACGCAGGAAATACCGTCTGCACATGGAACACAGTTTCAGACTGTCCGGATTTTCCAACATCTGCGAACTTGAGAACGCTTTTTCAAAAGGCGATATAGAATACGCAAAAATGATATTCGGCAGGCTCCCCGACAGCAACGTCAAAAACCTGCCGGAACATCTAGCGGCTATATTTCTGAGCTTCAAAGCGATCACCATGGCGCACGAGTGCGACGACAGCGCAGCAGCTATTGCAGAGATAGCACTGAAAACAAGGCAAAGCGAAGCAAACCCGTTTTTTACTGCATTCGGTGAGGTGTCTGCCGGAGCCGCCTACACATTTTCAGGAAACCATAAAAAGGCGATACTCCACCTTACTAAAGCGGCAAATCCGGAAAAACCGTCCGCAAACGATAATGCCGCAGCCTGCGCCCACGCTTATCTTTCATACCTCTACAATAACATCGGCGACAAAATGCTCGCCAGAGAGCACGCCATATTCTGTATGCGGCTGATGAAAAAGACAGGCTATACCCACCTTAGCGCCCTTCTGCCCGAAGTGCTTCTGAACGCCTGCCTTTATACGGTGAACGAACCGTCCGTCTCCTCTTTCGCGGCGGACATAGCCCGTGCAAAAGTCGATATCGCGTTTGACAGGAATATGCGCCCGATTCCTGTCATGCACATAAAAACACTCGGAAGCCTGTCCATTTCAATCGGGCAATATAAACTGGACTGCTCCGATATCAGCGTTCAGTTCCGCACGATGCTCGCAATCCTGCTTTCAAGTCACGGCTTCTCTATTGATCAGGAACAGATGCAGGTGTATCTGTGGCCGGAAAGCAGCAAGGAGAACGCTCGCAGGAGCCTTGACAACCTTTTGTCGCGTTTCAGAAAACTTTTAACCGACACGTTCATTGGCATAGACCCGAAAAATTATATAACCCTTCAGAACGGGATGCTCAAAATGCATAACGTCAACTGTGATCTGGAGAGATTCAACGCCCTCATAAAATCGGCTTCAGAAAGCTATACCCGCGGTGAATACATGTTTACGGCTATTTCCGTTGCAGAGGCTGAAACTATTTATGAAAATAGATTTTTTGAAGGGCTCACAGATATTGTCCCTGTGGAGGGCAAAAGAAGTGAGACCGATGCCAGTTTTATAAATATGCTGAGACTTATGAACTGCCTCTGGTATTTTCTGCCGGAATGTTTCAATCCGGAGCGTCTTTTCGATACTTTTCTTAACAGCTTCATGCACGAAACGGACATGGTCTCGCTGGCATACGGCTATTATGCGCGGAAAGGGAAAATACAGAAATGCAGGGACATACTGGACAGATACACAGATTTTCTGAACAAAGAAGAGTATTCAAAAACTGAAAAAGCGGAACTTATCTATCTGATCAAAACTTCGCACATAAATTAAACAGGGAGGTTGTCAGTCTCAAACACTTGTTTAAGAAATACCGTAACGGCGTTTTTGCCGTATTCAGCCATCTGGGTTTCAAACGAAGAATTGCCTGAGGAACGCTCTTTGCGAATACGGCGTTCGATACCTTCCCGCACACTCTCCTGAACGTCGTCCGCGGCACGTTTTGACATATTGCCCAGAATCTCGTGGGCAAGCCGCAGATCTCCCGTATACCAGACAACAAAAGCGATATCCTCCTGTTTCATACGGCGCAGAACCTCCTGCACCTTCGGTTTGTTTGAAACAAGGGCGTCCGCCATGACCTTTTTAAGTGCGTCTTTGCCAAGCTTCGGGTTATCCTGCAATTGAGCGCCGATAAGCGCGTGCATGAGCCTCATCTCAGCCTTTGACAGCTTCACGGTCACTCTGGAATCAATGCACATGATAAAACTGTCGGAAGTCCCTTCACGTTCGATTGTTATGTTGTTGCTCTCTTCCAGATTGACCTGCATATACGTCTCCGTCTGTTGATACCGCATTATATATTAAAACGTTTAAAAAAAAAGGACATAAATAGTAAGTAAAACAAATTATTTTTAAAGTATCGGAAATAGTCTCTTGCATGTGGGCATACTATAAGATAATGTTATGGGGTTAAGCATTAAGGCGGCGTCTGCCGCTTAACAGATGAGGCAAGGATGAAAGAGTACAGAATTTTACAGGGCGGTATGGGCGCAGGTGTTTCCGACTGGCGTCTTGCCCGCGCCGTGGGGGAAAGCGGTGAGATAGGCGTTGTTTCCGGCACCGCTATGGACGTTATTTTGACACGCAGGCTGCAGAACGGAGACAAGGACGGTCAGATGCGCAAAGCGCTCGCCGCGTTTCCTATAAGAGAAATAGCAGAAAGAATAGTAAAAACATACTTCATTGAAGGCGGCAAAGACGAAAAAGCCCCCTATAAACAGATTGAAATGTATACCATGACACCTTCCAGAGAACTTCAGGAGCTTACCGTTGCGTCTAACTTCTGTGAAGTTTATCTGGCGAAAGAGGGACACAGCAACCCCATAGGCATCAACCTGATGGAAAAAGTGATCCTCCCGAACCTCAGCTCCATTTACGGCGCTATGCTCGCCGGAGTTGACTACATTGTCATGGGAGCCGGAATCCCCAGAGAGATCCCCGCAGTTCTTGACAGCTTCGCAAAGGGCGAAAATGCAAGCCTGCGCCTTTCCGTTGCCGGTGCAGAAAAGGACGAGGACTACAGGATAACTTTCAGCCCTAAAGAAATAATGGGCGAATACCTTACAGAACTTAACAGACCCAAATTCTACGCCATCGTGTCATCCAACATTCTGGCGACAACAATGGTCAAAAAAACAAAGCCTCCGGTTGACGGACTTGTTATAGAACATAACTCCGCAGGCGGTCACAATGCCCCCCCCAGAGGCGGAATAGAGCTTGACGCTCACGGTGAACCCATCTACACGGAAAAGGACGAAGTGGAACTTGAAAAGGTTCAGTCACTTGGCGTTCCCTTCTGGCTGGGCGGTTCATGGGGCGAACCCGGCAAACTGAAAGCCGCAATAGCTGCCGGCGCACAGGGTATTCAGGTGGGAACCATCTTCGCCATGTGCAGAGAGTCCGGTTTTGTGGACAGCATCAAAAAAGCAATAATACAGCATATCCCCGACGTTTTCACCGACCCGAAAGCATCCCCCACGGGATTCCCTTTCAAAGTGGCGAGAATTCAGGATACCCTTTCCGAGCTTGAGACATATCTGAAAAGACCCAGAATATGCAACCTTGGATATCTGCGTTCACTTTATAAAAAAGCTGATGGATCAATAGGATACCGCTGCGCAGCGGAACCCGTTGACTCTTATCTGGCAAAGGGCGGACTTAAAGAGGAAACAGAGGGCAGAAAATGCCTCTGCAACGCTCTGGTGGCAAATATCGGACTGCCCACCATCTATAAGAACGGATACATCGAGCACTACCTTATAACTGCCGGTGATACACTGAAAAAGATAGGAGATTTCATCAAAGATGGCAGAGACAGCATCTCCGCCGCAGAGATAATCGAAATTCTCCGCAGTGACCTTGCACCCTCAGAGGCATAAGCCTTGAGCAGTTTTGCCGATACCTGCGGCTCCGGTCGCTATGCCGTAATCTTCACATCCAAACGCACCGAAGGTGACAACGGATATGAGAAAACCGGCGACAGTATCGTCGGACTGGTGTCGAACTTCAAAGGTTTTCTGGGTGCGGAGAGTGTCCGCAGCACAGACGGATTCGGAATAACCGTTTCATACTGGGACAGCATGGAGAGCATTGAGGCATGGAAGAACAATGCCGAACATGCGAAGGCTAAGCAGAACGGAATAAGCAAGTGGTATGAAGAATACCGCATCAGAATATGCAGGATAGAAAACGAAGCATCATTTACAAAATAACAGAAAAAGGCGGTCAACTGACCGCCTTTTTCTGTTTGTTGACAAACTAAATTTACACAGACTCTAGTTAGACTGCTTCGGGTTAAAACCCTCGCAGAGACTTTTTTTTGTCTTCGCGAGGAGCACATGCGACGACGCGATCTCGCATTTTCCTGACTTTGTCATCAGTCAGAAAGGCGGTCGGCCGACTGCCTTTTTTTTATTAATCCGCTAAGCAGACAGAAGACCACGTTTATAAACCTCGATAAATGTTTCTCACAGTTTACCCGTAGGCATCTATGCTTCAATCCAGTGTTCCATCAACCCTAAAAGTCTTCTGATATCATCCGGATGAACGTTTCCTATTGTTCCGATACGGAAGGTTGCCTTTTTTGTCAGTTTACCGGGATATATGTAAAAACCGTTCTCTTTCAGATACGCATACATCCCCTCAAAATTAAAGTCATCCGAAGGGTACTCTATGGTCGTGATGACGGGAGACTGAACACCTTCTGTCAGAAACAGTTTAAAACCCAATGCTCTGATACCTTCGGAAAGGATTCTCTGATTCTCTCTGTATCTGGCACTGCGTGCCTTCACCCCGCCCTCTTCCCTCAATTCTTCGAGAGCCTGTTTCAGTCCGAGAATAATGTGAGTGGGGCTGGTGAAACGAAATCCCCCTTTGGTGGATTCCATAAAAGAATACTGATCGTACAGATCAAGAGAAACAGACCCGCTGTTCCCTTTGCATTTATCAACTGCATCCCTGCGGCATACCACAAGTCCGACGCCCGGCACGCCCTGAAGACATTTATTGGAAGACGCCGCCATGAACGACATCCCGCACTCTTTCATATCAAACTCAACCGAACCGAAACTGCTCATGCAGTCCGCCATAAAAACAGTACAGGATTCTGCACACAATCTGCCAAGTTCCAGTACGGGATTCAGTATTCCCGTGGTGGTTTCAAGGTGGATAACGGCGAAGTGAGTAAAGTCACCGCTCCATAACCTGTCCGCAACCGCCTTCACGTCAACGGGTTCGTCCTCTTCAAAAACAACGGTCTCAAACTGCAATCCCGCTTTTTTTGCTATCTCCGCCATGCGATACCCGTACGCACCGTTTATGGCTATCAAAACTCTGTCGTTTACCCCGACTGCGCTGCACAGCATGGATTCCACTGCATACGTCCCCGACCCCTGCACAAGAACAGCAGTGAATTCGTCAGCGGCATCTGAGGCAAGACTAACAAGCTCCGCTCTGATATCCTGTATCATAGCGAAATATTCTTTGTCTCTGGTGGGAACGTCAAACATCATAGCACCGCGCACACCCTCTGTTGTGGAGAGCGGTCCGGGGGTCAAAAGAAGGTAATTATTGTCAAATCCGTGCATATCTTTCTCCTATATCCTGACCTGAGCCAGCGCCGAATCCAGAATATCAGCCGCCTGTTCTAGTTCGTTTTCCGTTATGGTGAGTGCAGGCGAAAGAGTGAGCACGCTTCCTGCGGATACTTTAAAGCTCAAACCAGCCTTGAGTGATTCGTACATCACATATTCCGCGATGAAGTTGCGTTCTTCCAGTTTTTTATCTATTTCAACAGCCGCCATAAGACCCAGATGGCGAACACCGCCAATCGTATGCCGGTATTTACTATGCAGACCATCCAGAATTCCGGCGAAAAAGTCCCCTTTTCTGCCGGACTGTTCCGGTATCCTCTCTTTCTCCATGAAGTCGATGGCGGCAAGCCCTGCCACGCAGGCAACAGGATTTTTCTCGTGAGTGTAATGCCCGATAGAAATATCCTGCACTCCGTCCAGTCCTTCGCGTGCCATTAAACATGCGAGAGGCATCACTCCTCCTCCGAGACCTTTTCCAGCAACTATCATGTCAGGTTTCACATCAAAATGCTGATATGAAAACCATTTGCCCGACCTGCCAAGCCCTGCGGCAGTTTCGTCGAATATCTTAAGCACTCCGTACTTACTGCATATGCTGTCCAGTCTTTCAAAATACAATTTATCAGGCACGTGAACTGTGGTACAGCGCACCGCCTCAAGTATCACGGCGGCTACGTTGTTGTTATCTTTTATACGTTTCTCCAGCATATCAAGACATTTATGCCCGCATGCGGAACAATCGCCGAACATGCATCTGTAGCTGTCGTAAGGCAGAAAGTTTTCACCTGTATCGAATCCTTTGATCCCTTTCAGAAACCCCGGATCCCCCGCGGCGGAGAGTGCATCCAGACTTGCACCGTGGAAGGAACCGTATGTAGAGAGTATCTTGGTTTTACCTGTTATTTTCATAGCAAGCTTTATGGCGCTGCTGACCGCCAGCGTCGCGGCGGGAGCGAAAAGAACCCGCTCCATGCCTGTCAGTTCGGTAAGTTTTTCAGCCAGCCTGACCGCTTTTTCGTTAGTATAACGGCGCGGACAAAACGACATAGTATCCATCTGATCTGCCACTGCGCTTATAACATGATCATTCCCGAATCCTATCTGGTGCACACCGTTCCCGTGAAAATCCAGCACGTCGGTACCATCCGCCAGCAGGAACCCTGCATCCCGGCATTCAATCACGGCATCCAGACAAGGCGAGGAAAGCGCCTGTCCAAGAAACACAGCTTCGTCTCTGCGCACAAGTTCAGCGGACTTTCCCGAAAGCTCCGCATTGCGGAACGAGCGCAAAACGGAAGTGTTGGATTCGCCCTCTGCAACGAGGCTTCTGTCAGCCGCAGAAGGGGTTTCACCCCTTGCAATGCGTGCGTCTATCTTTTTCAGTATCGCGGGCAGTTCGCTGTTGAAAACAGCAACATAGTGTGCCCCCGCCGCATAAAGCCTTTCGGCAACATTGTCAGCTTTTTTCATCAGGAGATAACTGTCAACGGTCTCAACCTCTTCGGGTGAAAATCCCATTTCGCTGCCCCCCATAACAAGCCCGACGGACCACATTCCGGCGTTCACGCCCTCTTTTATGTCGGCAACAGTGTCGCCCACCTTAACACATGAAGACGCCGGGGAAACGTTCATCACTTTCATATTTTCGTGGCACATCCACGGCGCAGGTCTGCCTGCGGGCATTTCGTCAGACGCTACTATATGGTCGGGTGCATACCCCTGACGCTTCGCATTTTCAGCCACCACAACCATCATATCTTTGGTGTATCCTGTGGTGGAACCAACCTTAAGTCCCATAGCGCGTATCTGAGCAACCACATCAAGGATTCCCTCTATCGGTGTCGAAAAGTCCGGCAGGCTTTCAATGAGCCTCTTCTCAACCTTCTCATATATGGCATCTATTTCAGATTCAGACGCGCTGTGTCCGTGTGTTTTTTCAAACTGCGCGACAACGTCATTCATACGGAATATTTCACCGATATGGTCACGTTTTTTCATCCCCATGTGCAGGCGAACGCTGTCCGGCGAAACGGTTATCCCCTCTTCCGCCAGAACTGATATCATGGCGGCTACCGGAGCAAAACATCCGTAATCGACCGCAGTTCCCGCCCAGTCGAATATAACTGCTTTAAGATTCATTTTTCCCTCTGTATGGTCTGCCAGCGGGCAGTTTTTTTTCGTATCATCCCGGCAGCTATGTCATAAATTATTTTCACACCCATATTGGTGAACAGTATCAGGCTCGCCATAGCGGCGGCAGACGCTGTATCGCCCGCATCATCCATGCTGACGATGGCTATGGTGGCAAGTTTCGTGTCCTGCCCGTAAAGGAATATCACTGCAGAGATTGTCACCATTGAGTTCACGAAGAAATAGAAGAAGGTCTCCATTACGGCATTCAGAGACAGAGGCAGGGTGACCCTGAACAGGGTTTTCACAGGAGCCACTCCCATAGATTCCGCAACGTTGTCATACTCTTTGTCCTGTTTTTTCAGTGAGCTTGTGATAGACATCACAGGAACGGCGATGAAGTGGATGATGTTTGCAAGTACCAGTATGGCAAGGGTGCCGTATATGAAAGAAAACGGATTTGAAGGGCTGTTGAAAAACAGAATATACGCCAGACCAATAACCAGCCCCGGCACAGCCAGCGTCGCTATGGCAAGGGCATAAGGCACCTTTCGCAAAAAGTCCTTCACCTTTGTCTTTTCCGCAGTGTATGCCGCGGCAAACGCAACGGCTGTTCCGGCCGCCGCTGTTCCCAGCGCCACCTTAAGGCTGTTCAGATATGACGAAAAATCACCTGCCACATACTTGAACATATAGTGTTTCAGCGTCAGCGTCATGTCATAAGGGAAAAATTTCATGAACGATACGAACACCGAAGTTCCGATAACAAAAAAGATGCAGAGCGCTATACCCCAGCAATAAACAGCCGCAATAGTTTCCGGGAACAGGCTGCGCCTGATAACATAGGGCACTGATTTTGAGGAGAATGTCGCACCCTGACGGCGCTGTATCAGTCTGTCGATAAAAAACGCTATGAGTGCAGGAATCAGCAAAAGCACAGCAACTGTCGCTCCCATGGAAAAGTTCTGCTGACCTATCACTTGCTTGTAGATATCAACCGCCATAACGTTATACTGACCGCCGACAATCTTCGGAGCGCCCATATCGGTGAAGCTCAGTATGAAGATGGTCGTAAGTGCCGATATGGTTCCGTATTTCACAGACGGAAGCGTAACGGTGAAGAATTTGCGCAGGTTGCCCGCGCCCATTGTTTCCGCCGCCTCATAAAGTCTGTAGTCACTCATGGCAAAAGATACGGATAGTATCAGATATGCATGAGGGAAAGTGTAGATAACCTCTGAAATGATGATGCCCGCTGCACCGTATATCTCGAAAGGGAAAGCATGACTTGTCCCCATCTTCGCGTTAAGCCACGCCATCAGCACATTTGAAATTATCCCCTGCCGCCCGAAAAGATATACCAGAGCGATACCGTGGAGCATTGTCGGAGTGAACAGCGAGATCATGGAGATGTAGCGCAGAACATATTTGCCGCGCATGTGAATACGCGAAATACAAAACGCATAAAAAAACGCCAGCAAAAAGGTGACGACAGTCACTATCCCCGAAACAACGAATGAATTTTTGAACGAAGATATCATGTTGGGAGATGTGAAATATTCGGCGAAATTCTTAAGCCCGATGAACGAACCATCGGAATCACAGAACGCAAGTCTGCCGATACTCACAAGAGGCAGAAAGAAAAAGAGAATAAAATAGAGTATTATCAAGCCTATAAGGATAGGTGTCACGATTTTGGCTTTCATCTTTGTTCCTTAAAAACTGATGGCAGATTCCGGTATCTGCACCTTGATGAGACTTTCAGCCCTGAGCCTCTGCATGGCAGGGTCGCAAGAGCTGACATCAACCACCAGCGGCGCATCGGTCTTTATGTTCTCCAGTTTCAGAAAAAGCCTTAAAAAAGCCCCGCGGAATTCAATATCTTTGACGACGGCGTTTATGCCTTCGTTGCTGAACGTGCTCACATGTATCTGTTCGGGACGGACGCCCACTTTTCTGCCGTCTATATGCAGAAAGTTCATCATACCGACAAAGCCCGCTATGAACTCTGTTTTAGGGGAGAAATAAAGGTCGTCCGGCGTGCCGAACTGCTCTATAACCCCGTTGTTCATGACAGCTATCTTATCTGAAACGGTAATCGCCTCTTCCTGATCGTGAGTGACCATCACTGTCGTTATGTTCATTTTGTCGTGAATGGCGCGTATCTCTTTGCGAAGTTTTTCGCGCACTTTTGCATCAAGAGCTGAAAGCGGTTCGTCCAGAAGGAGGATACCGGGTTTAAGCGCAAGTGCTCTGGCAAGCGCAACCCTCTGCTGCTGACCTCCGGAAAGCTGAAAAGGATATTTTTCCTTTTCGCCGTGCAGTCCGGTTATATCGAGCATTTCGCTGACAATACTTTCAGCCGCTCTTTTACCTATATTCTTTATTCTGAGACCGTATGCGATGTTCTGCACAACTGTCAGGTTGGGAAACAGTGCATACGACTGGAACACTATGCCGAAATTTCTTCGTGATGCGGGAACAGGGGAGAAATCCTCTCCTCTGAAAAAGACGGAACCGCTGTCAGAGCTTTCCAGACCTGCTATGATGCGCAGAAGAGTTGTCTTTCCACAGCCGGAAGAACCAAGAAGACAGATGAATTCACCGCGTTTTGCGGTGAAAGAAACATCGCTCAGCACTCTTTTTCCGCCGAACGATTTTGTTATATTACAGGTTTTCAGATATTCGTTTTCCATTTTGTCCTATCGGGTAAAGGGGTGCGGAGAGGGCAAAAAGACCCTCCCCGCATAAGGAGTGTTATTTCTTGGGTTCGCTTTTTGCGTCGTATCTTGCAGACCATTCTTTAAGTATTCTTTCTCTGTTCTGGGCTGCCCATTTCAGATCGTTTTTGATAATCTGTCTGAGAGGCTCTGCAACGTATCCAGCGGGAACAGGGTTGTTGTTCTTAACTGTGATAATAGCGAAGTTCTTGTTGTATTCGGTCATAGCCCCGGAGGATATTGCCCAGTCGAGGAATTTTTTTGCATCGGGGCTGATGGATTTTTTCTTCATAAGAGCGTTGGCTTCAAGATCCCAGCCGGAACCCTCTTTGGGGAAAACAACAGCAACCGGAGCGCCTTTTTTCATCTCTGTGATGCCTCTGTAGCCAAAGGAAACACCGATGGGATATTCGCCTGTTGCAGCCATTTTTGAAGGTTTGGAACCGGAGTGTGTATACATGGCGACATTCTGGTGAAGTTTATCCATATATTCCCATGCTTTTTTCTCTTTATATATCTGCATCCATGCGTTGACCGTAAGGTATCCTGTGCCTGATGAAGCAGGATTGGGCATGGTGATGAGACCCTTATACATGGGTTTCAGCAGATCGGAATAGCTTGCGGGGATAGGCAGATTGCGTTTTTCAAGTTCAGGCTTGTTCACAGTGAAAGCTGTCATCCATGCGTCGATACCCACCCATGCGGGAACTTTTTTGTTGTCTTTGAACTGAGGAAGTATCTTCTCAACACCTTTGGGGGCATAGGGATCAAGCATCTTCTGGCTGTCCAGCACAAGAAGGCTCGTAGCGGCGAGTCCCCATACGACGTCCGCCTGAGGATTGGCTTTCTCAGCCAGCAGACGGGCAGTTATTATTCCTGTGGAATCCCTTACAATGTTAACCTTGATATCGGGATACTGTTTTTTGAATGATTCGAGGTATACAGGGTACTGGTCGTCCTCAAGTGCTGTGTAGACCGTGATTTCCCCTGCAAAAGCAGACATTGCGAAAGTAAGCATCGCAATAAACATCAGAAGTAATTTTTTCATTTTGACCTCCGTCAGAATATCCAACGGTTAAGCATATGGTCAAAATGAAATAGAAATGTCGCATATTTGCCAGAGAGTGGAAAATTATATGTAAATAAGATGAAAGGCGGTGCGTGACCGCCTCTGACTGATGACAAAGTCAGGAAAATGCGAGATCGCGTCGTCGCATGCGCTCCTCGAGAAGACGTAAATTGCTGTCATTGCGAGGAAGCTGTAGGCTGACGCGGCAATCTCATTAACTTTTAACAAGTTTCTCAACAACCTGAAGGCGGTCGGCCGACCGCCTTTTTTTATGCACCTATACAAAGTCCCATTTTTTCGCAGAGACCGGACACGTCTTTATTTTTAAGAACCGCCTTATTCTTTCTGGCAAGTTTTTTCGCTTCATAAAGAAGCCCCGTGAGCTGCCAGCGGTCAAGGTGTATGCCCTCCTGCGCAAGCATATGCTCCAGAACGTGCAGACCGGACTGGTTGCCGAACACAAGATGTCTTTTCATATCCAGTTCATCAGGATCGAAAGCTTCGTAATTTTTCGGATTTTTCAGCACGCCGTCGGTATGGATGCCTGATTCATGGGTGAACATATATTCACCGATAACTGGACGCTGGGGATCAACATTTCTGCCCGCCGCCTGTGCCACATATTCGGAAAGAGGACGAAGATGTTTGGTGTTGAAAGTGTCCTGATTTCCGTAGACATGGCGCGCCGCCATGATTATCTCTTCCAGAGGCGCGTTGCCCGCCCGCTCGCCAAGTCCCATAACGGTGGTGTTGACATGTGTGGCACCCGCCTGAACAGCCGCCAGAGCGTTCGCTGTCGCCATGCCGAAGTCGTTGTGGGTATGAACCTCAAGGTCGAGTTTTGTGGATTCGCGAATCCTCTTTGTCATATTATATGTACGGAACGGATCGAGAATCCCTACCGTATCGCAAAAGCGGAAACGGGATGCCCCGTGCGCCTCTATCGTCTGAACGTACTGCTCGATGAAATCGGGATGCGCCCTTGAAGCGTCCTCGCCGCCCACAGAAACATAGAGGTTATATTTTGCGCAATAATCAAGCACCTCTGCTATCTGTTTAAGCACCCACTCCCTTGTTTTGCCCAGCTTCGTTTCTATCTGTATATCCGAAAGGGGCAGTGATATCTCTATTGAGTCTGCACCTGCGATGACCGATGCCTGAACGTCTTTCACAAGCGCACGGTTCCATGCTATGATGCGTGCTTTGAGTCCTAAGTCCATGATGGACGCGAACATTGCAGACTCCTCAATGCCCATTACAGGGATCCCCGCCTCTATCTCCTGAACACCGATAGCGTCCAGTCTGCGGGCTATCTCCAGCCTTTCCTTGCGGGTGAACGCCACTCCGGGTGTCTGTTCACCGTCTCTGAGTGTAGTGTCGTCTATTATCATGGTTGCCTCCCTTGTACTGTTACTTGCAAAAGATGTGCCATACTCATCCGTTGATTAAAAAACAGACGAATGCACAAGAAATGACCAGATAGAAATGAACCATCTCCCCTCTTCAGCAAAGAGGGGTCGGGAGAGATTTACATTTATTATTAATAAAATCCACCCCAACCCTCCTTTGTCAAAGGAGGGAGTAAGAATAAGAATGACTGTGTCTCAATATTTATTATTTCTTGGCACGATCATTGCTCACTCCAGAGTGTGAGGTGACAAATGGATAGAGACACAGTTAAAGCTAAAATTGATAAGCACCCCTGCTACTGCAAGGATGCCCACAATAAATTTGCAAGGATACACCTGCCTGTTGCGCCCGCATGCAACATCCAGTGCAACTACTGCAACAGGAAATACGACTGTTCAAACGAGTCCCGCCCCGGCGTGACCAGCAGTATCCTGACACCAGAACACGCCCTTGAAAAAGTCATTATGGTGAAACATTCAATCGAAAATCTCTCCGTGGTTGGCATAGCGGGTCCCGGCGATGCACTTGCGAACCCCGAAGCGACTTTCGAGACGCTGAGACTTCTTAAAACATATGACAAAGAACTTATCCCCTGCATAAGCACAAACGGTCTGGCACTGCCCGACCATCTGGACGACATTGCAGAGCTTAAAATAGGACACGTTACCGTAACCATGAATGCAGTTGACCCCGAGATCGGTCAGAAAATCTACAGCTGGATACACTACAACGACAGGACGTATCACGGTGTCGAGGCCGCCCGCATTCTTATGGAACGCCAGATAGAGGGTATCAGAGGACTTGTTGAGCGCGGAATACTCGTTAAGGTGAACACTGTTCTTATCCCCGGTATAAACGACGCCCACATCGGCGAAGTCGCCAAAAAGATAAAAGAACTGGGCGTGTTCATCCACAACATAATCCCGCTGATGAGCAAACCCGAATACGGAACAAAATTTGCCAACGACGGCGTACCGGAACCCACTCCGGAGCTTATCGGAAAGATTCGCTTCCAGTGCGCTGAGATAATGGGCGGATTTGACTCCGTTATGCAGCACTGCCGTCAGTGCCGTGCAGACGCAATAGGCAAACTCGGTCAGGACTGGGATTTCAACAACGTCACAGAAGACGTTAAAGCCGCCGCTTCAATGCTGAAAGCTCAGGTCATAAGCAGCAGAAGACACAGCTTTTCCGAGCAGTTTCACAGCGAATGGAAGGTGAGAACTTACGACCGCAGCACGATGGTGCTTGTCGCAGTTGCAACCAACAATCACCGCATGGCGGACATCTCTTTCAAAAATGCAAGAAACTTTTATGTATATGAAGTATCCGGATGGGGAGCGCACCTGCGCGAAATACGCACACTGGACTATGACAACTCTCAGGCGTGCATAAAACTCTCCGGACACCTTAAGAACGTTGCCGCACTCCTTGAAGACTGCGCGGCGATGGTATGCACCGTGGCAGGTAAAAACGCCTACGTGGATATGAAACGCAGAGGCATCCATGTTGACACCAGACAAGCCTATAAAGGCATCGAAGAGGCGGCATGGGAAGCAGGAAGCAAACGTCTCGCCGAAATGAACCGTTCAAAAACGGCATAACGGACAGGGGGAATTATTATTATGCAACCGGAACTTACAAACAGAGCAGATATATCCGCACTGCTTAAAAATGACGGATACAAACTCATCAAGGGCTATGTGGAAGATATTGACATCGGGCATGTCACAGCAAGTATGCAGATACGCTCCGGTCAGAGACTGGTCTCTCTTCTTCTGCCTGTGAAAGACGTAAAACTTTCAGGCGCCGAGGTGGGCAGACCCATCTATTGCCTGATGAACGGCAAAGACGTTCTCGTTTTCCGCGATATCAACTACATGATGCGGAAGATACTGAATAAATAATAGACTGCCGCGTCAGCCTGAAGGCTTCCTCGCAGAGACGTTTTTGGTCTTCGCGAGGAGTAACAACGACGACGCGATCTGATAAAATGCAATGTTTGCGGGGCGTACAAAGAAGGTCTGTCACCCCCACAAAAGATTAATCTTCTTTGTACTTAGGAGGAGTGTTCTGTCCTCCGCCCCGCTTTTTTTTATTAATCAGTGGTTCATATAGTTGTTTTGTTGTATACTTGAGTATATGCCGAAATAGACGGGGTATACTTTGAAGGTGAAAAACAGAACTATCTACATGCTTGTGGGTATCATACTCATCATCACAGGTTTTTACCTGTTCGACGAATGGTACCGCTATGAAAAGCATCTTCAGATCATCCGTCAGGAGCATATCTCCATTGTCACAAGATATTATGAGAACATACCAAAGCGCACAACCGCAATTCTCAAGGCTTATGCAAACCTTATCGTAAACGATCATCACGTCATAGACGCGTACGCGGAAGGCAACAGAGAAGTTCTGAACGATCAGCTCAAACCCTATGTTGTTCTGCTTGAAAAATCATTTCCGGGTTCAGCCGTTGTGCTCACTTTCCATACAGCAGGCGGCAGAGTGTTTCTGAGAACCCTTGACCCTAATAAATTCGGCGACAGAAGTACCGGCCACCGTCCGATGCTTAAAACAGTTCTTAAGACTGAAAAGCCCCTTTCAGGGCTGGAGGTCTGCACAAAACTGCTGGGGCAAAGGTTTATGGCACCTGTAAAGCGCGGCGGTAAAGTCATTGGCGTTATGGAGGTCGGAGCGGATCTGAACTTCGTCGCACAAAGAGTAGCCGGCATCTCGAACATTAAAAGCGTGATAACAGTGAACAACGACGTCGCAAAGCTTCTGAACATGAAGACTGACGGACTTGATCAGACCGTTTATTTCAACAACAGCAAGGTTCCTCTGGGACTGATGCTGGACGGTGAAAATCTGAAAGATTCGGTCAGCACACCGGACGGACGCTATGAAATAGTAAAAGGGTTTAAACTTTACGACTATTCCGGAAAGAACGTCGGCAATTTCATATTCCTCTCAAAATCAGGCGGAATGGAAGAATGGATGCTGAACCATTTTTACAACGTGCTGATAATCTGCACAGCGGGACTGATGCTAATCATTTATGTGGCGCGCAAAGGCTTTATAGATTCCATCGCGGAGCTTGAAAAAGAACATGAAACGGTGATGAAACAGCTTAAAGATATCAACACCGGACTTGAGGACCGCATCCGCAAAGAGGTTGAAAACTGCCGCACAAAAGACCAGATAATTAATCAGCAGCAGAAGGTCGCGGATATGGGACTTATGCTCTCCGCCCTCGCCCACCACTGGCGGCAACCCATCAACGCAGTGGGTCTTTATGTGCAGGATCTGTCGGAAGCGTACAAAAGCGGCGAACTGAACACCCAGTATATCGAAGAATTCGAGAAGAAAAATATGAACCTGCTGAATAAACTCTCCGAATCCATCGACAAATACAGAACCTTCTTTGAACCCAGTGTGGAAAAGGAGAGCTTTGAGGTCATAGACATTCTGCGCGAGATAGGCGAAATCCTCAGCGCCACACTGGCAACACAGAATATTAAACTGATGGTAAGCTGTAAATGCGCCCAGAAGGAATTCGATTGTATATTCCTTGAACGGATGCCGGAATGCGAATTCGGGAACACACGTATAACAGGGTTCCTGAACGAGTTCAAGCAGACACTCCTGAATATAATATACAACTCTGTGGACGCCATACGCACAAGGTACGCGGAAGAGAACGAATCTCCCGACGGACTTATCATGATAAATTTAGGCATAGAGGGTGAAATAATAAGGATAACCGTTACAGACAACGGAACGGGTATACCCGACGACGTTATAGACAAGATATTCAACCCATTCTTTACAACCAAGGAAGCGGGCAAAGGAACCGGCATCGGTCTTTACATGGCAAAGACCGTCATAGAAAAATATATGTGCGGCAGTTTGTCCGCAAGAAACAACGGAAGGGGGGTCACCATGGAGATCACTCTGCACAAAAACGCCCACTGCTTGTAATTTTTCGGTCAGAATATTAAAAAAACCTTTTCTTATTTCAAAATCTGTTGAATACTGGCAGGTTCAAATTTTTTCAGGTGTAAAATGTCAAAACAAAGAAACGAGAAGCTAAGAAATATAGCTATCATTGCTCACGTTGACCACGGCAAAACGACGCTGGTCGACACACTGTTCAAACAAAGCGGACTTTTCCGCGAGGAACAGCAGGTTGAAGACAGGCTCATGGACAGCATGGACCTCGAGCGCGAAAGAGGTATCACCATCTCCGCAAAAAACTGCGCAGTGCGCTGGGGCGACGTTAAGATAAATATCCTCGACACCCCCGGTCACGCCGATTTCGGCGGCGAAGTTGAGCGTGCACTCTCTATGGTTGACGGTGCGATACTCCTTGTGGACGCTTCCGAAGGTCCCCTGCCCCAGACAAGATTCGTCCTCGGAAAAGCTTTTGAGGCGGGACTTAAAATTATCGTGGTGGTGAACAAGATCGACCGTCAGGATGCAAGACCGAACGAAGTTCTGAACGAGGTATACGACCTGTTCATCGATCTGGGCGCTGATGATGAGCAGATAGAATTCCCCGTTTACTATGCCATAGGACGCGAAGGTATCTGCCAGAAAACCCTTGAAGAGCGCGGAACAGACATGAAACCGCTGTTTGAGGCTATCGTTAACGAGATACCCGCTCCCGAATTCGACGACGAGGAACCTTTCCAGATGCTCGTCAGCGACCTCGGCTATTCCGACTACCTCGGAAGGCTTGCCGTCGGTAAGGTTATCAACGGCTCTGCTAAGGCGAACGAATCCCTTGTCCGCATAGGCGCTGAGAACACAGCATCTCTGCGTGTAAGCAAACTTCAGATATACGAAGGTCTCGGTACGAAAGAAGTGGACTTTGCCGAACCCGGCGAAATAGTCGTTCTCTCCGGTATCGAGGACATCGCAATAGGCGACACCATCTGTACGAAAGAATCACCCAAGGCGCTGCCCAGAATCACCGTGGACGAACCCACAGTGTCCATGAAGTTCAGCCCCAACACAGGTCCCCTTGCAGGGCGTGAGGGCAAGCTGGTGCAGTCTAACAGGATAAAAGAGAGACTTATTAAGGAAACACTTAAAAACGTCGCTATTAAAGTTGAAGAAAGCCCCGACAAAGAGAGCTATATCGTCAAGGGACGCGGCGAATTCCAGATGGCTATTCTTCTTGAAACCATGCGCCGCGAAGGTTTTGAAGTATGCGTCGGCAGACCCGAAGTTATCTGCAAAACCATAGACGGCGAACTCTGCGAACCCATCGAACACCTCTTCATCGACTGCGAAGAGATTTTCGTCGGAGTTATAACCGAAAAACTCTCCATCCGCAAAGGACGTATGATAAACCTTATTAACAACGGAACCGGAAGAGCAAGAATAGAATTCTCAATCCCCAGCCGCGGACTTATCGGATACCGTGACGAATTCCTTTCCGACACCAAAGGCACAGGAATCATGAACTCGCTCCTGCTTGGATACGAACCCCACAGAGGAGACATACCCAGCAGATTCACAGGCTCTATAGTTGCCGACCGCGCGGGTAAAGGCGTTGCTTACGGTCTTTTCCACCTCGAACCAAGAGGCACCCTGTTCATAGTTGCCGGTGACGTGGTTTATGAAGGTATGATCATCGGTGAATACAACAAGGATAACGACCTGAACGCCAACCCCTGCAAAGAGAAAAAACTTACAAACATGAGAGCATCAGGAAAGGACGAGGCTATCATCCTTACCCCTGTCCCCCCTTTGACGCTCGAAAAAGCGATACATTTCCTCGCTGACGACGAGATGGTTGAGGTTACGCCGAAATCCATCAGACTTCGCAAAAAGATACTTTCCGCGCAGGAAAGACACACAGCCAGAGGAAAATCTCTCGGTAAATAACATAAAGGCGGTCAATTGACCGCCGCAGACTGATGATAAATTGGATTTTACGCTCCTCTCTCCCCCTTTAGAAAAGGGGGATTAAGGGGGATTTTGATTAAATATCAATCAAATCCACCCCGACCCTCCTTTTGCTAAAGGAGGGAGAAAAATGAAAATTATGACTTAGTCAACAACCAAAGGCGGTCAATTGACCGCCTTTGGTTGTTGACAAACTAAAGATTTATATAAAACGATTAGACTGCTTCGGTCTAAAGCCCTCGCAGAGATAGGTTTTTCTTTCCGTCTTCGCGAGAAGCACAGCGACGACGCGATCTGGTCTTTTCTCTTCTTTGTCATCAGTCTGAGGCGGTCAAGCGACCGCCTTTTTTTAATCACTTTTTAATCGTGTCCGCAGGGAAGGAAGCGGAAAACAAAACATTTTCCGTTGGTGTCGTCGAAGAACAGGTCTCCGCCGTCGAAATTAGGCGCGAGATTCTGTGCGGTGAAAAGCCCTATTCCTTTGCCGGCTCCGCAGCCCTTGGTTGAAAAATACGGCTCGAACAGCCTGGCTTTCACATCAAAGTCAATGGGCATACCGTTGTCGCATATCTCTATCTGGGCATACTCGCCTTTTTTCACAAACCGGACAGTGATGAGTTTCTCTTCGCCATGTGGTTTCTCAATAAGGCAGTCGTATGAATTTTTCAGCAGTATCAGTAAAATCTGTTTGAACATGGATTCTTCGCCGTAAACGTAGACGTGGCTGAATCCGCATACGTCGTCGCAAAAGAACCGCCCGCGTCCGCAGGAGTGGAACAGATTTTCCTCTTCGGTCATCTGTATATCCTCGTGATCCCCGCCCATGGTGCAGACGACATAGACCTCTATACCCACGGACTCAAACTCCGGACGGAGCAGTTTCAAAGTGTCGAACGCCATCTCCTTGACATCCATCCTGACCTTATTCTCCGCTTTCACAGCGGATGTGAAAAGGTCGATGGTCTCGCTCATCTCGCGCACTATTCTGATGGCATGAACTGCCGCATCTTCCTCTTCCTTTCTGGTGTTTGCCACCTGAATGGTCTGTATCAGAAGTCCTATGTTGTTAAGAGGCTGCCGCCAATGGTGGGCTACCATACGAAGTATCTCGTTTATAGATGAGCTGCGGGTTTTGTGTATAAGCGCCGCCTCGCTCATCTCCCTGCGCTGCATCTCGATTTCAAGTTCGGCTATATTTTTAAGTTTTTCATGCCATGCCTTTTTCAGTTCACGGCTGGAAAGCACAATGAGCCTTATGACCAAAGCCGTCACCAGCAGATAAGCCAATATTGTCAGAAGTGTAAAGCCGAGTTGTCTGTTGTGTTCTCCGGCAACCGGAAAACTCACGCTTATGGCACCGCGTATATCTCCGATTTTGTAATTGGCGTATTCATGACATTTCAGGCAGCTGCTGTTTATCAAAAGCGGACTCATGTACTCGAAACGGATGTTATGGAAATTAGTATATTCCAGTCCGGAATACTCCTTATCACCTGCACGGATGGCTTTGAATCCCCGCCTTTCCCATTCGGCGGGAGCGTTCAGGGGATTAATCGGTTTGTCGCTTATCAGTCTGAAATTCATACCCGTAGCAACGTTGAGTTCTTTAGACGACATACGCATCATATATGCGGGATTTATCCTTGTGAGACTAAGTCCCTCATCGGTGCGCTCTTTGTTTGTGTCTGAATGATCCTTTATACCGGAAATGTTTTCTGAAGGAGCATAGATGGTGCCGACCTCTGCGCTCCAATAGCCGAATGCACGGTTGACATCGGCGATATCCCTTGCTTTATTAAGAACGCTGGTGCGAAAATTGGAATAACCTTGATACAATTCATAGCAGGAAAGGAGCACAAAGAAAACTAACGTTATGATTACAAAAGGATATTTATTCATCTGCGATGGTTCCGCTTCCCTTTAAAACGGGACTCTTACGCCCCATTGCTGACATTAATTAATAATATTAGAATCTATGGTCTAAAGCAACACGCATTTTGAACAAAGTTTTCCATATTTTGAACGAATTTTCTCCTTATCCATAGTATAAACATAATTGTTTCAAATCATGCACACAACCTGAGACTATATTATATCATGTCGCAGACCCGTTCTCTCGCTGCTCCTATCTAGACAATGGAGGGATAGAATGAGTATCAGCAGCATAAACAGCCAGAGTTCCGCCCTTTACAGCTATGCCCAGAGCAAGCTCTCTTCGGCAAAACAGCAGGAAAACGGCGCGGAATCTTTCTTCAGCAAGGTTGACACAAGTCAGGACGGGACAGTAGACAAGAGTGAACTCCTTGCACTGGTAGACGACATTACGTCCAAAACAGGACAGGATGTGGACACAGAGTCCCTTTTCAGCGAGTATGACACGGACGGTGACGGAAGTTTCAGCGATGATGAACTCCAAAGCCTTATGCAGTCGGAAGACCTAAAGCCGAAAGGCGCACCCATGGGACCTCCTCCGGCGCAAGAGGATGAGGACGAAAACAGCGACTACAGCTCTGAGAGCATTATAAGTCTGCTGACTTCCATACAGAACAGCCTCTCGGCTCTGCTTTCAGCAGAAGATACCGAAAGCTCGTCCGATTCGTACTTTGACAGCAGCAGTGACTCCGGTACAACAGATTACCTTAGTATGCTCCAGTCGCTTCAATCCGACGATTCGGATGAGACAACAGAAACCGCATACTACCAAAGCACAATTGATAAACTCCTTCAGGGATTGTATTCACAGAATTCCTTTGAGGCGTAATAACTGAGAAACAGCAGGGAGAATGGTCTGAGACGTTACACAAATGAAAAAGCGGCTCTTCAGCCGCTTTTTCTAAGGCGTGCAAGGAGTACTTTTTAAAGGAGGTTATAAAAGGTATCGTTACCTTTTTCCTTTCAAAAAGGATAACACAAGATTATGGATAAAATATGAAGAAAATGTGTATTTGAACGTCCGTTTATATTTTTTTATTGGATTTTGCTGATCCGCAGAGCTATCTTATATCAGGTGATACATGAAAATAAGGCTTTTCTATAAAATATTCGCTTTAACTCTGGTTACAGTAGTCGTAAGTATGTCCATCATGATACTCATGGTGGGTTATTTCGGCTATTTTAATTTCAGAGAGTATCTCATTAAGTCAAAAATACAGGAATTATCGTGGCTTACTGATAAACTGGGTGAATATTACGAAACCCACGGCAGCTTCGACGAAATTAAGCAGGTAATGGAAAACCCTGGCAGGGCAATGACCTTCGCTCCACCGCCTCCGCCTCCCCCAGGTTTTGATGATAAAGGTCACAAAAATACACCTGGCGATGATATAGAGATGCTGAAAAAGATCTTTCTCACAAAAGACAATAAGCTCAACGTGGCGTCTTTCATCCATTTCAGACCCTTCCTGACAATGCTGGACGTGAATAAGAAGGTAATTGTCGGTAAAGAATATAGCAGAAATAAAGATGAGTTCGTTTTGATGTCCATCGAAGCACATGAAAAAACCGTAGGTTATTTGGGTGTAAGGAAACCGCCGCAGGTTACACACCCCCTTGCTATCGGTTTTTTGCGTCAGCAGCTCAGTATGATGCTTTTCTGCGCGCTTATCATAATAGTTCTGACAGGCTTTCTCTCATGGCTTTTTGCTAAAAGGCTGCTGGCACCGGTACCTATGCTGATAAACGCAACACGGAAGCTGGCTTCAAGAGATTTTACGGTGGATATTCAGCAGATGTCCAACGACGAACTTGGCGACCTTGCGCTGAATTTCCGCAAAATGGCAAATAATCTCAGCATGTACGAGAAAAAACAGAACCGCTGGATATCCGACATATCGCACGAATTGCGTACACCGCTGTCTGTTCTTCTGGGTAATATTGAGGCGATGCAGGACGGCGTAAGAAATACTGACACTGAAACACTGAACATTCTTCACAGTGAAGTGTCAAGGTTAATAAAGTTGGTAAATGAACTCCATGAGATAACCATGGCGGAATCCGACAATATGCAGTTCAACTTCGTTCCAATCAATGTACGTCAGATAGTTGAGGATACTGTAGACCTTTATAAAAGCCGCGCGGAAGAGTTCGGTTTTCAGCTGCGGACAATGATAAAGTGCAGCGGCAAGCTTATACGCGCCGATGTTTCGAGACTCAGGCAGGTTCTTATAAACATTATGGAGAACTCTTTGAAACACGGTAAAAGTCCGGGCATAATCTTCATTTCCTGTGTCGAAAATGAAAACGGCGTAGGGATAACCATTGAAGACACAGGTCCGGGGGTTTCAGAAGGGCAGCTTTGCATGCTTTTCGACAGGCTCTACCGCTCCGACACTTCAAGAAACAGACAGACAGGAGGCAGCGGGCTTGGGCTTGCCATATGCAAATATATTATTGAAAAACACAGAGGCACCATACAGGCCGTAAGCGGCAGCATGGGCGGTCTCAGAATTGAAATAAATCTCCCCGAAGAGGATAAACATGAATAAGAAAGTGCTTATTATTGAAGACGAATCTCAGATAGCATCTATCCTGCAGGACTACTTTCAACAATCCGGATTCGAGGTGCATACTCTGGATTCCGGTGCAAAGGCGGTGGACACAATAAAAAGGCTGGTGCCGGACGCCGTTATTCTTGACCTTATGCTGCCGGACACGGACGGGTTGGAAATTTGCAGACAGGTTCGCAAATTTTCAAACGTACCGATGCTCATAGCAACGGCAAAGGTTGAGGAAATTGACAGGCTGATCGGTCTGGAGCTGGGCGCAGACGACTACATCTGCAAGCCCTACAGCCCCAGAGAGGTCGTTGCAAGAGTGAAAGCAGTTCTTCGCAGGCTCACCCCGGAAGCAGCGGAAGATGTTCTTACGGCGGGTCCTGTGGTCATACAGCCGTCAAAATATCAGGTGACTGTCAACGGCAATGATCTGACGCTCACCAGAAGCGAATTTGAACTCCTTTACATCATGGCGAAACAGCCCGGCAGAGTTTTTTCCAGAACGGACCTGATAGCCAACGTTCACGGTTATGAATTTGAAGGCTATGAGCGCACTATCGACAGCCACGTTAAAAACCTGCGCAAAAAAATATCCGCAGTGCTTAACGACAAGGACGTGATACAGACCGTCTACGGAGTCGGCTACAAATTTGAAACCATATAAGTTGTTCTTTGAAAGGCTCTGCTCATAACAGAGCCTTCAGACAGATAACAAAGGTTTATAAAGACGAGATTGCTTCGCTTTATTCGACAAATAGTTTAAAGTGGACTCATTCAGCCTTCGGCTAGTGCTCGCAAAGACGAAAAGAAAAAAACCGTCTCTGCGAGGAGCAGGCGACACCAGCCGCAGGCTGAACGAGCCGCTTGCCGTGAGCTAAAGCAGTCTCATTGGGTTTCATCAAAATTGAGTTTGTCAACAACCTGAAGGCTCTGCTCATAACAGAGCCTTTTTTCTGTTACCCTGAATTTTATTTAGGTACCTAAATTTATCTATTGACTTTGATCATCTCTCCCCTTATTTTTTATTAAGGTACCTAAACTAAATCACGAGGTAAAATAGTGAATAAAAATTCTGGCAAAATACTTTCAGGTTTCATCCGTCTTTCAAGGCTGGTACACAGAGAAAGCCACAAACACGCACACGAGATGCACGATCACAGAATGCATCACGGGCAGGGACATCTGCTTTCGCTCATAGCAGAAAACAGCGGAGCGAAACAGTCCGAACTCGCTGAAATACTTGATATGCGTCCGTCATCTATGACAGAAATGCTTCTTAAACTTGAACAATCTGAACTTATTGAACGAAAGCAGGACGAAAAGGATCAGCGCGTTATGCGAGTCTGTCTGACAGAGAAGGGTGAAAAAGCCCTCAAGGCATCAAAAGCGGCAATAGTTGAAATGTCGGACGCTGTTTTCGGTTCGCTCACAGAAGAGGAACAGGCACAGTTTCTCATGCTGATGGACAAACTTACTGCAAATCTTGAAGATAAGGTCGGTAATCTTAATTCTGAGGATCATATCGGACATCACCATGGAGGTCGCTGCGGACACAGAAATCATGCCATGCATCAGGCAGGGGAAAACGGTATGGGAATTCTCCACAGACAATGCAGAAGGGAAAGGGAAAAAGAATGAGTGTGATTATAACAGACAGCTGCACTGCATGCGGCAAATGCATGAAACAATGTCCTGCCGGAGCTATTATGAAATCGGCGGAAGGTTATGCAATTGACACAGGTAAATGCACCTTATGCGGGTTATGCATTGATATTTGTCCGGCAGGTGCAATCATGAGAACAGCCGGGGACACAAAACAACCGACTGCAAAACACATCAGAAGGCGCCGCGGTCAAAAAATACACTACAGAAATGGAAGTTTTCTTTCAAGACTTGTTCACAGACTTCATCTTTAATGCCGGGGTTAGTATATAACCCCGACAAAAAAAACGGGAAACGAAATACAGGTCAAAAAACTCCGATGCGTTTTGCATTTTCAAGAGCTTTCACAGTAAGCATCTCGCCTTCATCCACCACCTCTTCAAGCGTAGAAAACCCGAATTTATGGGCATTGCGGTGGAATTTTTGCAGGAAAATATAGTCCTCGTAAACCAGAAGAGCCCTGCCGAACCCTTCGGTGTTGATATCAAGAACTGTTATTACCATCTTTCCGCACTGTTCCTCAGCATAAAGGGCAACAGCTTCGTAATAAAGGCGTATCTTTGCTACAGTCTCAGGTGAGATGGAGGCAAAGACATCTATCTTCTTCTTATCCTCTTTCGTGAGGACATAATATCTGGTCATAAGCGTATCGTCCGCCACGTTCTTCCATATGTTGTGCGGATCGTGGGAACGGATCTTTGTTATAAGTGCGTCCTTAAAAGTTTTCGCCATAAAAGAATCCTTATTCCGGCTGTCTGTCTCTGTACAGAGCTTTTTTAAGCCACGGAGCGGGGTTTCCGCCCAGAGTTGTCTTGAGGTTCTCAAGTATTTCAGCTATCGGCACAGGGTCGTTCACTTTAACGGGGTGTATCTTATTCTTGATTACGTGCGCGGCGGCGGGTCCGCCTATCTGTGCAACATAAAGTATTGCGCAGTCAGAAAGTTTCTCAGCTTTCGAGCCTGTGTCGAGTTTATGTTCTTCACCTTCTTCCTGCTCTGCGAACTCACGCACTTCGCTTAAGGAGTATGACTTTTCGTCTATCTCATAGATGGCAACTTTCGTCGCTCTGCCGTAATGCTCGTCAACAGTTTTAAGATCGTTCGTACAAAAACCGATTTTCATAATATTCCCCCTAGTGACCCGACCTTTCAATGTCGAGGGTCATGCATATATTTCCTATGTCAAAAGCAAGCATCATAGCGCCGTAGTAACCGATGAAGGTTCTGTGGAAGTGTCCCAGATAATCTTTGACCGGATAGCCTACGCGATAGAGCGGCTTGTGCGCCCTGTGACACATGGGTGTAGCGTTTGAATTGGCTATTATAAAGTCGGAAGCCTTTGAATATTCCTCAAGGTCTTCCAGATCGCCCATTATGATATTCTCCGTCGGCAGGTTTTCAAACACGCCGTGGCGCGAGGTTGTCACTGCCGTTTCAAGTCTTATGCCCATCTCTTTCGTAAGATAGTTCCCAAGACCGTACAGCAGATCGGGTTCACCCGCTATTGAAAAGCTCTTTCCGCTGAAACTGAAATGAGCGTCAAGCAGTGCATCCACAGCTCTTTGACGCTGGATACGCATCCATGCGGGAGCCTGTTTGCCCGTGTAGTCCATCAGCCATGAAATGAGTTCGTCTGTCGCCTCAATACCTGTGAGTGTGTCGAATTTTTTATAGGGAACCGTGCAGCGCTCAAGGAGTATATCCGCAGAAGCTTCCATACAGCCGCCCACAACTATTGAGAAATCGGCGTGAGCCATCTTTTTGATAGTGTCGATGGACGTTCCCTCTTCCGGCAGACCGTAGAAGTGATTCACCTGACCGCCCATGCTTGCAGACAGGTCGGGATAAACAATAACATCCAGCCCGAAAGCCTCAAACGTACGTTTCATCCAGTCTATGTCGCCTGCCGTCAGGTGCATACCGGCAAGGATGTTCACCATCTTTCTGGTTCTGTAGTCGGTTCTCACCGCAGGCTCTATCAGAAGAGCAAGCGTAGCCGCGCAGGCAGCTCCGTACCCTGTCTCGGCATCCCCTTTGAAATCGGGGCATGCGACGGGAACGACAGGTGTGCTGTCGTACCGGGGATATTTTTCGCGGAAGCGGATAAGGCTTCCTTTGATATCGTCCCCGCGCACCTCTGTCATACCGGTGGTGACAAGCCCTATGAAATCAGGCTTCTGCTTATCAATGACGTTTGCGATACCTTCGTGAAGGTTGCTGTCGTCACCGATGATGGTGGCTATGTCAAACACAGCGGTGGACTGCATGGGAGTGACCTCTCTGTAGTGCTGTGTCAGAAAGTTCTTTGTAAATGCCATACATCCCTGCGCGCCGTGAACCAGAGGCATAACCCTGTGCATACCGAGGAAAGCGGTTATAGCACCCATTATGGCTCCTTTCTTCAGCGGGTTAACAGACAGCGGTTTTTCGATTATCTTAACCAAAGCTGACCTCCCACGGAGCAGGCTTCTTAACTATGGAGAACACGGGGGATGTCAGCGTTCCGCATATTTTCTGCGCAAGCACCAGCGAACCTTCGTATCCGGCGAATGCAAAGTGTCTCTCCTGATTCACATCCACGAAAGGAACCTGTCCCTTCATGGCGTTGTACATATTCCGTCCGCCCGCAAGGAACAGATCGGCATCGTATTCTTTCATATATTTCAGAAGGGTCTTTCCGTCCCCTTTGGGCATCAGACCGTCTTCGTTTCCTTCAAAGTATTCAAGTATTCTGGCGATATCCTCTTCCGTTGATTTTCTGGTGCTGGATTTGATAACTTCCATGCCCAGTTCTTCAAGCTGTTTGAGTATCGACCAGCTCTTCACGCCGCCTGTATACACAAGCACTTTCTTGCCTTTCATTATAGGAAGATAGGGAGCAAGCTGCTCCATTGTTTCCTTCTCTTTTCTGGCGGTGAGTTCCCCGACCTTCTTTTTCAGCAGGTCGCTGCCCATCATCTCCGCTATCTGCATGAGTGTTTTCTTTGTTTCGCCCATACCGTAGAATGAGCCTTCAAAATAGGGTATTCCGTATTTTTCATCGAGCTGACGCGCAAGCGATATCAGAGCGCGGCTGCATATGACCACGCTGAGTTTCGAGCGGTGTGCATAGCACAGTTCGTCGTACGTGGCGTTGCCTGTCATCTTGCTGAAAAGGCTGATGCCAAGCTCTTCAAAAAGCGGCTCAACCTGAAAAAGCTCACCTGCGATGTTGTATTCCCCGATAAGGTTTATGGGGAACATAGGTACGTTCTCCGGTTCTTTCGTTCCTATGACGTGGTTAAAAAGCGCATAGCCTGCAAATTTATTTCCGAGGTTCTTGCTGCCGGAAAATCCGGGCGAATCCACTGGAATGACCTGAAGCCCAAGTTCATCGGTCATCTCTTTTGCGACAGTATCGATATCCTCGCCTGTCATAGCCGTAACGCATGTTGAATAGATAAAGACAGCTTTGGGCTTAAACTTGCGTGCAACATAGCGCACCGATTCCTTAAGCTTTTTTTCGCCGCCGAACACTATGTCCAGCTCGTTCATATCGGTGGTCATGCCGTATTGATGGAGGTTGCCCACATGTGTGCGGGTACCTCTGTTGTTGTAGCTTTGTCCGCAGCATGTTATCGGACCATGAATGATGTGTGCCGCATCCGCAACGGGAAGCAGGACTATCTGTGCGCCGTCGAAAGCGCATCCGCCTGCTGTCGCCCCGGGAGTGGGCTTTTTGCATGCTTCTTTTTTCTGCTCTGCCGTTTTCTTTTGATTATGATCGCAGCCCGGCTCTTCCGTAAGCTGCTGAATTGCCAGTCTCATAGCTTCTCCTTAGAGACTTCAGTCTCCTCTGGTGAGCAGTTTAGCCTCCATAGTTCTCGGCAGTACAGGTTCTGCGTCCAATGTTTCAAACTCCAGCACCCAGCCGTTTGCCAGAGTAAATTCACCGCCCCATGCACCCTTTTGCTCAATAGAGACCACTATCTGTTCCATGTCTTTTTTAGGGACGTATACTGAGTATACGTCCCCTTTTTTATTAAGTGTCACCTTCATAGACTTATCGAAGGATGTCGTAGCTTGTTGTGTACATAGTCTTTTTGTCTATGTCGTCAAGCATACGGTTTACTATCCATGTCATCATTTGAAGTCCGCCTTTGTATCCTATTGTAGGATATCTGTGCAGGTGGTGTCTGTCCTGAAGCGGGAAGCCTATTCTGCAAAGAGCAATGCCGGTATCTCTTTCAAGATATTTAGCATATGAGTTGCCTATTATCATATCCACAGGCTCTGTGAAGAGCAGTGAACGGAAGTGCCACATGTCTTTTCCTGCCCAGATCTGAGCGCCTTTGGCGAACTCATATTTGGAAAGGTTTTCTTTTGTCTCAGCTTCCCAGTCTTTTGAACCGTTTGAAACGAGAACGTGGATGGGCTCGCCGCCCATTTCCATAACGACTCTGCAAAGACCGTACGCAAGGTCAGGGTCGCCGTTGATGCCGAATGTTTTGCCGTGGATCCAGTAATAGGAATCCGCGATGGCATCCACAAGCTGACCTCTTTCGTATTCGAGTTCAGCAGGAACGGGCTTGCCTGTCAGTTCGGCGATTGCCATTACCAGTTCGTCAGTACCTTCAACACCGTAAGGGTTGACCACTTTAACAGGTTGTCCCCACTCTTTTTCGATAAACTCTGCTGTCTTGATGAGAGACCATTTCTGAAGCAGAAGTGTGCCTTTGGAGTTGGGTGCATCTCTGAGGTCGTCAAGAGGAGTGCCGCCTCTGTACATTTTGTATTCGCCGTCGGTGGGTGAGTTAAGTGTTTCAGAAGGATCTGAAAGCAGGTTTATCTCAGCACCGAACAGTTTGAAGATGCGTTTGATCTCGTCATAGTTTGCAAGATAGGTGTCAAAGCCCATAATAACGTTGATCTTGTCATTTTTGGTCTCTTTTTTAACGCCCATCTGCTGAAGGATAGCCATCATTGTGTTGTCATAGCCGACAATGTGAGAACCCACAAATGAGGGGGTATGTGCAAATGTCACGGGGAAATCGGCGGGGATGAATCCTTGTTCTTTAGAGTTTTTTACGAAAGAGTTAAGGTCATCACCGATAACTTCTGACATGCAAGATGTTACTATTGTTATCATTTTAGGGCTGTAGAGTTCATATGTGTTCTGCAGACCCAGATAAAGTGCATTGTGTCCGCCGAAAACCGCTGCATCCTCAGTCATGGCGTCGCATGATGTGGGGAAGGGTTCGCGGAAGTGACGCATAAAGTGCGAACGGAAGTATGACGCACAGCCTTGTGAACCGTGTACGAAGGGCATAGTGCCTTCAAAACCGATTGCTGCGAACAGACCGCCTGAGGGCTGGCAAGCCTTCAGAGGGTTAACGACGAGATCCTGTCTTTTGAAGTTAAGGTCTCTGTATTCCTGTGTTTTTGTCCACTCAAGTGTTTCCTGAACTTTTGCGTCTGTTTCAGCGTTTTCATATTTTGCTTTTTCAGCAAACATATCCTGATATTCGCAGCCGTTAAACAGGGAAACGTGGTCTTTTATTTTTTCACTCATTTTAATCTCCTTTCCTTAATTTCCGGTCAGATCATTTCCACGGGGGAGTGATCTTTTTCCAGATGGCTCCGTTTACAGCCATATCCATATCTCTTGCGAATACTTTGAAGCCGTCTACGCCGTGGTAGGGGCCTGAGTAATCCCATGAGTGCATCTGGCGGAAGGGGATACCCTGTTTCTGCGTTGAATATTTTTCCTTGATACCGGAACCGACAAGGTCGGGTTTGAAGTTCTCAAGGAGTTTTTCCATTTCGTATTCGTTCATGTCGTCTACGATGAACGTAGTGTTTTCAACATATTCAAGGGTTCTTGCGTAGTCGTCGTTGTGAGCGAACTCATAACCTGTGATGACAACCTGAACACCGAGGTCGCGGAAAGCGGGGATGATGTGTCTGGGGCGAAGACCGCCGACAAACAGCATACAGTTCTTGCCGTCAAGTCTCGGTTTGAACTTGCTCACTATTTCATCGAACTGAGGCTGAAATTTCTCAGCGATTATTTTTTCAGTCTGCTGCTGAATCTTTTCATCAAAATGAGAAGCTATCTTTCTCATGCTTTTTATAATCTGAGTGGGACCGAAGAAGTTGAACTCAACCCACGGGATACCGAATTTTTCTTCCACATATCTTGATATGTAGTTCATTGAACGGTAGCAGTGCAGAAGTACAACCTTTGCTTTTGTAAGGTTCGCAATTTCGCTTACAGTTGAATCGCCTGTGGACTGGGAAATAACGTTAAGTCCCATCTCCTCAAGTATTTTTCTTGAGCTCCATGCGTCACCGCCGATGTTGTAGTCGGCAAGCAGAGCCACGTTATAAGGGCTGTCTTCAATCTCAACACCCTGAACGTCTTTTTCATATATCCAGTCGCGAAGTGAGTCGTTTGCGATGTGGTGACCCAGTGACTGGGAAACACCGCGGAAACCTTCACAGCGGCAGGGGATTACAGGTTTTCCGATCTCTTTGGATGTCGCTCTGGAAACCGCTTCGATGTCGTCACCAATAAGACCGATGGGACATTCGGAAAGAACGGAAACGCCTTTGTTCAGAGGGAAAAGCTCGTTAGCCTCTTTTATGAGGTTTGTGAGCATTTTATCGCCGCCGAAAACGATGTCTTTTTCCTGAAAGTCGGATGTTATCTGCATAGTCACAAAGTTGTTGATTCCTGCGGTTCCGTTTGCAAAGTTACGTCTTGCAGACCATGAATACTGACCGCAGCCAACAGGTCCGTGGCTGATGTGTATCATATCTTTGATGGGTCCGAAAACCACACCTTTTGCTCCCGCATATGCGCAGCCTCTCATAGACATAACGCCGGGACGTATTTTTCTGTTGGAGTTAATTCCGCATTTTACGTCTTCGGATTTAACAACCTCCAGTTTTTTCTTTCTGTCTTTTTTGGTTCCGTCGTTGTAGCCTTCAAGGATTTCCTCCATGACCTCAACGCCGTGTTCATGTACATTTTTACCAGACATAGATTGACCTCTTAATTTTCAGTACAGTCGCTGATTAAACGTGGTGTCTCGAAAATGCCTGAAGAATCCGGCGGTCTGCCGAATAGGAAAGGCACTTTGAGACTTCCCACTCTTTTTAATTCCTATGGGGTTAGGAAACTTTTTTCTGTCCTACGATGCTCTCATCCTCTTCCTTGATGATACCGAATTCCATAAGGAGGTCTTCCAGTTCCTGCATGGAAACGGGAGTGGGGATGTTGAACATTTTGTTATTGATGATCTTGTTAGCCAGAGTTCTGTATTCATTTGACTGTGAGCAGTTGGGGTCGTACTCAACGCAAGTCATTCTGCGAAGCTCAGCGTGCTGAACTATGTTGTTTCTGGGAACAAAGTGGATCATCTGAGTATTTATTTTTGAAGCAAGAGCCGAAATAAGCTCGTCTTCTCTGTCTGTCTGTCTTTCGTTGCAGATAAGACCTGCAAGGCGAACGCCGCCTGAGTTAGCGTATTTAAGGATACCTTTGGAGATGTTGTTAGCTGCATACATAGCCATCATCTCGCCTGATGTAACAATGTAGATCTCCTGAGCTTTGCCTTCACGAATGGGCATTGCGAAACCGCCGCACACAACGTCGCCGAGAACGTCATATGAAACGAAGTCGAGATCTTCTTCATACGCACCCTCTTCCTCGAGGAAGTTGATAGCAGTGATAACTCCGCGTCCTGCGCAGCCGACACCGGGCTCGGGACCGCCTGCCTCAACGCAGCGTATGCCGAGGAATCCTGCTTTGAGCACGTCATCAAGTTCAAGGTCTTCAACTGAGCCGACTTCAGCAGCCAGTTCCATAATTGTAGCCTGTGCTTTGGCGTGAAGGATAAGACGTGTTGAATCTGCCTTAGGGTCGCAGCCCACGATCATTATCTTTTTGCCCATCTCTGCCATAGCAGCGAGAGTATTTTGTGAAGTTGTAGATTTACCGATACCGCCTTTTCCGTAAAATGCAATTTGTCTGAGAGCCATATTTAGGTTCCTCCTATTTTATCGTTGTCGGGTATTATGTAGCATTAGCCGTGCCAGTTTTTGCAACTTACTGATAAAACGTTGCTATTCATACATTTGCATTTTCCGTGCCGTTTTCGTCGCGTATCTGCCCGATAAATGCTCAACGCAATTTGTAACAAACCTTACAATGGCGATAAAAGTTATTATTTTAAGTGTTTTAGAACGTGACAGCACTATTTTTGGATTTTTTATTCTCTGATTTCGTCAGTTTTCCTGACCCTATTGGTAAAAATTGTAATGTTTATTACACATTCAAATATGAATCTTTACTGATTAAAAAAGCATCAACTGATTATTTTTTGTTCTCCGGTCAACGGTTTTTCTGTCTGACCGATAATTCAGTGTTCAGAGAGCAGCTCACTTCTGTTCACAATACAGCATCAAACACAGAGTATATTCAGACAATAACTATATGTTTTTCAGTCTTTACATTTTTTATTTTTAACCGCCACAATCATTTCCAGAAGCTGAACACATGTAAATCAGTTTTACTCTTGAACTAAACATTGAATGGTTTATATAAGAGTCATGGAGGTGTGCTATGATACACAAGATGACACACTGCCTTCTTATGATTTTCGCTGTAATATTTACAGTTCACACAGCGGATGCCTTTGAGATAGGCGATACGGTTAAGGCTGTCGGAAAGACGGGAAAGGTTTACGAAGCGAAGATAGCTTCTGTGGCTCTCAGCAAAAGTCTTCTTCTCATCAGAGAAGACGGGACTCAATTCAAAGTACCTGTTTCAGGTATAAAGGCAATTCATAATATAGAAAACAAACTTTACAAGGCTGCAAACGGAACGTTCATGAAAGTGGTCAAAATAGTCACAAAGGACGGGACTACACTTATGGGCGGAGTTAATGTCAGCGCCACTGTGGCAATTGAGCATGGAAACGGCATAGTCACAAATCTTATGCTGCCGGACATGCACCGCTTTCACTCAATAGAAACCGATAACAGGATAGCGGTCAGCAGTATTCAATAACTTAAAGGGCGGTCTCTTAACCGCCCTCTGATTGTTGACAAACTTGTTAAAAGTTAATGAGATTGCCGCGTCAGCCTACAGCTTCCTCGCAATGACAGCAATTTACGTCTTCGCGAGGAGCGCATGCGACGACGCGATCTCGCATTTTACTGATTTTGTCATCAGTCTGAGGGAGGTCTCTGAACCGCCCTTACTCTTTATTAAGCACTATAAATCTTTCATTAAGTATCGGCGCGAGAATGGCAATCACATCTGACGGGCGAAGACCGCCCTTTCCGCATCCCGGAAGCGGCATATATACCTTTTCCCAGCCTATCTGATCCACCAGCATCACAAGTTCCAGTCCGGAGCGCTTTATAAGCCCCAAATCGGCACGCTCCTGCCAGCTGTGTTCAACGGGGAAGCTGACTATCATATTATCCAGATGATGCACGTGATTGCCGAACTGGTCAACGAGATACCCCAGCTTCGCATCAAGCCATGGCTGCACTTCACCCACCTGTTTCGCATTTCCGGAACCGAGATTTGCCTTGCCGTTCTTTCTCACAGTGCCGTTTGTGGTTATCACAACCGGATCTTTGCCCACATGGTCCAGAAGATCACCCGTTTCAAATTGCATCATGCACCCTCACTTCCAGATTTAAAAGTTTGCCGGTCTGTTCGGAAACGGCATCCACAACTTTTGTTTCCAGCTTTCTAAGCCATTTTGAAGGAATATTGTTAACCCCGTAAAGCGCACCTGCCAGCATACCCGCAATGGCGCCGTTGGTATCCGCATCACCGCCCTGATTGACGGTATTCACCAGAGTGTCCTCGAAATATTCGCCCTCTGCAAAATAATGCATCACTGTCTTAAAGGTGTCCACGACGTATCCTGAACATTCGCCTTTGTAATTTGAATACGAATACTTCGGGAACTCCCTTATGAGTCTGTTGCCTATGGCAAGCGACTTCAATTTGTCGCCGCTTGTAAATAACTCCCGCATCATCTCGCCGAAAACCAGCGTAATGCGGTCGGAATGTTCGTTGTTATGCGTGAGCCTGCTCTGGGCAAGCGACATCTCTTCAAACATTGACCAGTCCTTAAGGCTGTAAAGCACCAGCGGCAGGTTGCGCATAGCGCCTCCGTTGCCGGCGGACTGCTCCGAATAGGGTGATTCCACCCTGCCCGTGGTCACATAGTCCCGTAATCCGCGGCGCACGGTGGAGCCGATATCAACAGGCTTGGATTTCATCCAGTTCACAAAGTGATCGGCGGCGGATGTCAGTCTGAATCCCTGCTGTTCGATTATGCTGTTGCCGAGCGCAAGACACATCTCCGTATCATCGGTCACTCTGCCCGCGCGAAGCTTAAGCCAGCCGCCACCTGTTATCCTGTTATGCACTCCAAACTGATCTTTTATCTCCCGCGGATTCATAAACTCTGTCGTGGCGCCGAGGGCGTCGCCGACCGCGAATCCGAGGTAACTTCCGAGCGCTCTCCGGAGAAGCTCATTTTTCATTTGCAAACTCCGCGGATTTCCTCTATTTGATTATCATGGGTGTAGAAAAACAAAAAAGCAGCATATCCCGCCTTAAGGATCTGAAGAGGTTTTACCATTACTCCAACCTCATCAATATCCCTACTTACATGTTCGTAAGCAACGAATACAATCTGAACGTCATGCCTATCACCATAAGCGGGGTGTGGGAATACTATGCCGATATTTTCAATTCCATCAAACAGGCTGATACAATTGAAAATGCCGCCAAAGTTTTCACTAACGCGATGGACACGCTCTTCTCCCTTTCCGAAAAGCACAACGGTAAAAGAATGGGAAGCTACACCCGACTGCTGAAAGGATGGCTTTTCGATTCCAACAGCATCGAAGGTGCCGTCATGAAGGGATGGGTGGAAAGCCGCTTCGGCATCCTGCCTTTCTTTCATAAAGAGATCATCCCCGATGTCAACAGCAAGGAATATTACGGATACATGGTTGAGAAGATGGATAGCAAACATAACAAAAATCTTATCTTCCATCAGCTTGATCTCCTCTACACCTATACCCAGTGCATCCTCCAGACCTTCTATAAGGATTCTCTGCCGAAAATCACTCTGTACAGAGGCGTTAACGACCTTTCGGAGCACCTTGTGGTCAAGGAATATGACAGGACAAGGCTTTGCATAGAACAGAATTCACTCGTGTCTTTCACATCCGACAAAGACATCGCATCCCAGTTCGGCGATTATATCCTGACTTCGGAAATACCGTACACCAAGATAGTTTTCTTCTCGGAAGTCCTGCCTACCCTGAGTTTCGTCGGGGAAAAAGAATATCTTGTCCTCGGCGGGCGCTACGATACAATAGTGACCTACTATTAAAAGCACGTCCTGTGCTTTTAATAGAAACGCTTCGTCAGATTTAAGAGCAAAGCCCTGAAATCCTCTCCACAGGTTTCATACTGAAACCTTGGCTGTCTTCGCGAGGAGCAGAGCGACGACGCGATCTAAAAAAGATTTACGCCGATTTTTTGCCCAGAACTATCCACTTGCCCTCTTCTTCGTCAAAGTCCTCAACAACTTCGAGTTCCTGTGCGCGGAAGCCGAGTTTTTTGTTTATATCAAGGAAATGAACCACATATACAGGCTCGAAGTGGAATTCTGTTATCTCGCAGATGAATCCTTCCATTCCTTCATAGGCGACTGGGGTGCCTCTTTTGCATCCGGCACATGTGCCGTCGTTTCTTATCATTTTTGTTACCAGAACTTTCTGATTGACTTTAAGTTCCATATCTCACCTCTGAAAAAGAAAAGCCCCTCCCCGAAAAAGGGAGGGGACATGTTGTTGTTACGCTTCTACAGGTGCGTGTGTGAAGCAGCTTTTGGGGCAGGCCTTTGAGCAGGCTTCACAGCCTATGCACGCGCCATCATCCACTATTGTCATATAGGTTTTTTCGCAGTCTTCGTCTTCGTATTCTTCAAGTGCGAGGCAGGCGTATGCACACGCTTTAAAGCAGCGTCCGCAAGCAATGCAGGATTCCTTGTTGAGTTCCATGATAAACTTGGGAGTCCAATCTTTTCCGTTTTTTCTTGTTCCAGTAATGAATGCCATTTATAACCCTCCTTTGGCGGTTGTTAGTAGTGACACTGCTTAGCAAGCAATCTCTGTGCCGTTTAGAAAATGCTCCTGATACCGCCGTTAAACCAGAATAAAACAAACCACATGACTTTTTTCTGAATACTTTTTACTCTGCCGCTGTCTATTTTTTAACCACTTTTTAATATTTACTTCTCTGCAACCCTTATCGTTCGCAAGGTATTGCGTGGCACATATATTGCTCGCATTTATGTATGAAATACCTCAACTATTTTAAGACCGCTCTTAACAGTATCTATGAGATAAGCGTTATTCTGAACAGTTCGACCAACAGAAGACACGCTCTTTACGGTGTTGTGAAACAGATGCAGAACACACTTTCGGTGGAACGCGCGTTCATACTTCTGCACGACCAGCACACGCATAGGCTCATGCTCGAGGCGTCGGCAGGACTGGACGAGACAACAGCGGCGTCGGTCTCTTTTCAAAGCGACGAGGGCATGGTGGGCAAGGTATTTCGTCTGGGGGTACCCATCCTCATTCCGGATATTGAGCGGGAACCGCAGTTTCTGAACAAGCTCAAGCGTCCTCCAGCGTCTGAGCAAACTTCTTTTATTGCGGTTCCGCTGAAGTTTCAGGCTAACACTCTGGGCGTGCTGGCTGTGGACAAGTTCAGTTCGCGCATGAACAGCGTCACAACAGAGGTCGAGATACTCAAGATGATCGCAAACCTCATCGCATCCTTTCTGTATAAAAACGAATTTTTCGAGAACGAACTCTCAATGGTTCAGGATGAAAAAATACGCATAGAGGCGGAAAACCTGAGCCTCATTAACGAAATAAAATCAAAATACAGCTTTAAAGGTCTTGCGGGAACAAGCAAGCTCATGGAAAAAGTATTCGATAAAATAACAATGGTAACAAACACCTCCGCATCCGTGCTTATCCGCGGCGAAAGCGGAACTGGAAAAGAGGTTGTCGCCAAAACCGTACACTATAACAGCGACAGAAGCTCAAAGCCTTTTGTGGCGGTGAACTGCGCCGCGATACCTTCAGACCTTATAGAGAGCGAGCTTTTCGGATACGCAAAGGGTGCTTTTGCGGGGGCATCTGCCGAGAAAAAAGGGAAATTTGAGCAGGCGGAGGGCGGAACAGTATTTCTGGACGAAGTGGGCGACATGCCCATGGAGGCACAGAGCAAGCTTCTGCGTGTTTTGCAGGACAAAACCATCGAAAAGCTCGGAACCGTTGAAAGCACAAAGGTTGACGTGCGGATACTGGCGGCTACAAATAAAAATCTGGAAGAGGCTGTTCAGGCAGGTAAATTCCGTCTCGACCTGTATTACAGACTGAACGTATTCACCATAGACCTTCCCCCTCTGCGCAAGCGGAAAGAGGATATTCCGGTCATCTGCGAGGTGATCCTCGGAAAGCTCAACACATCATACGGCAAAAACTACACTCTGGACGCGAGCACAGTGGCGGCGTTGTCCCACTGCAACTGGCCCGGAAACATCCGCGAACTTGAGAACTGCCTCGAACGCGCCGCGCTGACAGCAGGCGACGGACTCATAAAAACCGAACATATCTCCTGCTCACGGGGCGATTTCTGCCTTTCACACGTCATCGGCGAAGAATGTCCCGAAGGGGGCGAACCCATTGCTGACGAAGGCAATTCAGACAAGACTCAGCTTCTCCTCGCCCTGCAGAAAGCAGGATGGGTTCAGGCGAAAGCCGCCCGCATGCTGAACATGACCGTCCGTCAGGTCAACTACCGCATCGCCAAATACGGCATCGAAGTCAAAAAGATATAGACCGCGCGTTATCACTGCTCTTTAAGCGACATCGCGAATCTGTTCATAAAAGGACGTACCAGATATTCCATAAACGTCCGTTCGCCCGTCTTTATGATAACCTCCACAGGCATCCCAGCCTGCAATCTGTTCACCGAACCTAATTTTACAAGCTCTTTCTCCGGTATGCGTATCTGGCAGATATAATATGACCTGCCGGAATTCTGCTCAAGGAAAACGTCGGGAGAGATCATAATGACCTCGCCGAACAGCGAAGGGGTTTTGTGGATATCCAGTGCCGATATGCGCACCTCCGACTGTAACCCCGCCCGCACGGAATCTATGTCTCTGGGGGATATTTCCGCCTGAACGATAAGTGCCTCGTGCATGGGCGCAATGTCCATTATCTTCTGCCCGGGTGTAATTACGCTGCCTGCGTTATGCACGGCAAGACCGAGGACAATGCCCTCTTCCGGAGCCTTTATTATCATGGATTCATGGTTGATGAGCGCGGCGTTGTATTCTTCCTTAAGTCCTGCGATGCGCTTCTGGACGTCCGTAAGTGCGGTTTCGACGTCTTTACTGAACTCGCTGTCCACCTGAAGCATTTTAAGGTCGAGTTCGGAAAGATTACGTCTGGTGCGTTCAATGGTGGCAAGCTCTTCACTGCGCGTTGCCTCCATCCCCTGCAGATTCTGCTGGAGTTCTATCATCTTGTTTTTAGGATAATAGCCTTCGTCTGCGATGGTTCTGACGGATTCTATCTCTTTTTCAAGCAGAGCCACCTGCCTTTTTCTGGATGCGGCAAGCTGTTCCATCTGTGCAACATAGTCTATAACGCCATGTTTCTGGTTCATCAGAATCCGCTTTTCGTTCATGACCGAATCTCTGCGTTTTCTGAAAAGGTCATTCTGGGTTCTGATCATATCAATGACCTCAGGGTCTGACGCCGCGTCTTTAAGCACCTTCGGATATTCTATTGATGATCTGCCCAGCCTTTCCGCCGTCAGTCTGGACTCAAGTGCGAGGTTGGTGTAATAGTCCGAACGAACGCCGCTCAGTTTCGCATTTGTAACGGAATCGTCCAGTTTCATGAGAACCTGTCCGGATTTCACGCTGCTGCCCTCTTTCACCAATATTTCCTGAACAGTTCCGCCGTAAAGGTGTTGAACTGTCTTGCGTTTATCGACAAAAGCAAGAGTACCCGGCGCAACCACCCCCTGACTAAGCGGGGCTGTGAACGCCCACATGCCGAAAAATCCAAGCCCGATGATAAGCACCGCAAGCCCTATATAGATAAATCTTCTGGAATCTTTTCTTATATTATTGTCAATATTCATGTTTATCCGCCTTAGACTGCTTTTGTATGCATAACTTTCGCCTGCATACCGCTGCGCACTGTGTCCATTATCTCCTGCTTTGGTCCGTACATCTGGATAGTTCCGCTGTTAAGCACCATTATCTTATCCGCTACGGAGAGCACAGGCGTTCTGTGTGTGATAACGAATATGGTCTTGTTCATGGCTTTCAGTCTTTTCAAAGCCTCCACAAGCGCCATTTCACCCGGTTCATCAAGGTTTGAGTTCGGTTCGTCCAGAACCAGAAGAACCGGATCGTCATAAACCGCTCTGGCAAGTGCGATGCGCTGGCGCTGTCCGCCGGAAAGCACTGTTCCACCCTCGCCGATATAGGTTTCATACCCTTCGGGAAGTGCCAGTATCATCTCGTGTACGCCAGCCATTTTTGCCGCAGCGACTATCTTTTCAGGATCCAGTTCGCCGAAACGGGCAATATTCTGGGCAACCGTACCTTCGAGAAGCTCAATATCCTGCGGCAGATAACCGATATATTTGCCCATCTCGCTCTTATCCCATTTTGATACATCAGCGCCGCCGAGCCGCATATCGCCGACAACAGGCTGCCATATGCCCACCAGAACCCTCGCCAGCGAAGATTTACCCGAAGCGCTGGGTCCCAGAACAGCCACAAGGTCGCCCGCGGGAGTTTCAAAGTTTATGTTTTTAAGTACCTGTATGTTCGCACCGGGAGGCGTCGCTATGATGCCTTTCGCGGAAACCGCGCCTGCAGGTCTGGGCAGTTTCATCTTTTCACCCGTCTCAGGGAAACTGTCGAAAAGTTCGCCCAGCTTGTGGTATGAGTTCCTTGCGGAAACAAAGCCCTTCCACGACGAAGTTATCATCTCAACGGGTGCAAGCGCCCTGCCCATAAGTATTGAGCCGGCTATCATGGCGCCTGCCGTCAGATCCATGTTTATAACGTAATAAGCACCGACGGCATAGACCATCGACTGTGCGGATATCCTTATGAACCTCGTCAGCGCGTTTATTCCCGCCGCGCGTTCACTTGCCACACTCTGCAGCTTCATAAAGGCAAGATGCTTCGGAAGCCATTGTCTGCGGACGTTCTCAAGCATCCCCATAGAGTCTATGACCTCCGCGTTGCGGAAGTTTGTCGTGGCAAACATGGTAGCCCTGCGGAAATTTATATTGGCCTCTTCAATGGGTTTCTTACTCATATATTCTGTCAGAACTGTCAGAAGTATAAGCAGTATCGCCGCGCACGTGGCGAGAACACCAAGCGCAGGATGTAAAAGATAAATAACTATCAGATATATAGGCGACCACGGAGCGTCAAGGAACGCGAAAAGCCCGTGTCCTGTCAGAAACTGTCTGACAGCAGTGACATCCTGAAAAATCTGTGAAGCCGCACCCGAACCGCTTTTAAGCGCGTTTTCAAAAGCCACCGCAAACGCTCTGCCGGAAAGGGTTTCATCCATGCGGTTTCCCGCAACTATCATTATCTGCGAACGCACCCATTCCATCGCCGCAAGCACAACGAACATAAACAGTGTAATGAGGGTTATGACAAGGAGCGTCTCCTTGTTGCGGCTGGTGAGGACGCGGTCATATATCTGCAGCATATAGATCGACGGGACGAGCATCAGCATGTTTATCACGAAGCTGAAACCCGCAAGCGCAATGAATGTGCGTTTGAAACCCATCAGTATGTTTTTCAGTTCTCCAGCGGGAATCCCGCCCGGCATATGCCTTTTGTTGTTCATCAGTTCACCTTGCATTCAGAGTTTATGAGCGATTCCAGAAAATCCACATCTGCGGGCATAAGCACGCCCGCATAGTATTTAAGGTCAATATATCCTGTAAAGTATTCATATTTTGCCTGCAAAAGCCTTGAGAGGGCATCGAACATGTTGTTCTGGGCATTTATGACATCCACAAGGGTGACAACGCCAGCCGCCATGCTCTTTTTGTTCGATTCATAGGCGAGAGTGTTTGATGCTGCCGTCCTTTCCAGAGCAGCTATCTTCGCCTTGCTGCCCAGAAGGGACGTATATTTTTCAGATACGTTCTTTTTCATCTCGTTCACGGCAGTGTTCATGTCGCTTACGGACTGATAGAATCTTTCTTTATTTTCCATAACTTTGGCGGATGTGTAGCCGCCGTTGAATATCGGCACGGACAACTGAGCGCCTACGCTTTTATAAATAGTTTCGGTGCTTTTGATGTTGCTGACCTGATCGGATCTCCTGTAGGTTGCGATAAGATTAAGCGTGGGGATATGCTGGGTTCTGGCTATTTTCACGCTTTCGTCAGCATATCTGCTCTGTGCCTTGTAATATTTAACTTCACTGCTGTTCTGCATGGCGGTTCCGATCCAGCTTTCGAGGTTGCCTATGTCGTGGTCGGCATAGCTGAACCCCTGACCCAGACAGCGGATGCCCTCTATCTTTCCGGAGATGGATTCCAGTTCCACCATATTGTTCAGATATGCGTTCTCCGCGTTTACAATGTCATATTCAGCAGTGTCAAGATTCGCCTGCGCTTCGTGTACGTTCGTAACGGCGGCTATACCTGCGCGGTACATCTTTTCCGCCTGAACGAGCTGTTCCTGCGCACCCTGTTTTTTAGATTTCATCAGGTCAATGTTATCCTTGGCAAACAAAACGTTCATGTATGCAGTCACCACCCGCACAATGAGATTTGACTCGGCGGATTTCAGCTTCGCACCGGATGATTGGAGCGTATATTTACTCTGTCCGTGCTGCAGATATTTGCCCATATCAAAAACGGGCTGAACCAGATTCACCGTAAGTTCTTTTGTATCGTAATCCCCGTATCTGTCCGTGTCATATTTCAGCGCCGTATACTGACCCGAAAGGTTCGGCAAAAGCCCGGCTCTCGTCTGTTTCCGCACCGCCTCGGCAGATTTCTGATAGTGCTGCGCGGACTGGAGGATACTGTCGTTTTCAAGGGCGCGGTCATACGCCTCCTTTATTCCTGTGTCCGCATAGGCAAAACCCGCCGAAAGTACGGACGACACTACCAAACCGGCAATTAACCTCTTCATAACCGTTACCCCTCTGTTATATCCAATTTATTTCTGAGCATTTCTGCGCTTTCAAACCATGTCAGATATTCTATTCCGCCGCTGTCAGGGTGTTCGCCGCGGTCGTAAAGCCCAAGCCACCGTTTAACACTCTCTGCAAGTCCCGAAGCCGTAAGACCTTCAAAATAGAAGGCATTGCCGCCCGCAACCTCACGGAATACAGGAATGTCCCTCAACAGAAGGGGTATCCCTCTCTGCGCCGCCTCTATCAGCGGCAGTCCGAACCCTTCCCCGAAGCTTGCCGAAAGGAGACATACCGAAGCTCCGTACAGGCTGTTCAAATATTCATCACTGGCATTCTCTATCCAGAAAATGCCACTGCCGAAGTGTCTGCTGTTGCGTATGGCGCGTACCGCCTCGTCCGCCATCCAGCCGAACCGTCCTGCAATTACAAGCCTGACATCCGCTCCACCGTCCAGAAGCACATCGAACGCCTTCACCGCCTGATAATGCCCTTTGCGCGGTTCCACAGTCCCGACCATCAGAAAAGTTTTTACAGCCCTGCATCCTTCTGTAAAGCTTCCGGCATCGTCCGGCAGACCGCCTGTGGGTACCGAAGCCTCAATGTCGGCACCGAGATGAAACCAGTCCGCCTTTGCGGATGCATCCGGCACATTCAAAACCAGCCATTCTTCAAGCTCGTCCGCCACTGCCTTTGATATGCAGAAAAGTTTTTCCGCAGATTTTCCAATGGCACATAACCAGTCCGCGTGCGTCCCAGCCGCATGATGCGGAAAGAACTGGGGAAATTTCAGAGGCAGAAGGTCGTACACGATAAAATGAATCCTCGCACCCCTCTCCCGCCATTCCATAAAAAGCCCGTCGCGGTAAGCCTCATAAACTTTGACCGAATCAAAATCCGCACCCAGAAAAATATCGTTCTGGTTGGGTTCTATTATATCCCCCGCCTCATCAATATCCGTAAGTTCCCTGAGGCAGGGTTTTTCATCAAATTCATCCATTAGCTTCAAAAGATATTCCGGCGCCTTTCTGTAGCATCTGCGACCGCCCGCCGAGGAGATGTAAACAGGCACAACTTTGTATGCGGACACAAAATCCAGCGCAAACGAACGCAAAAGCGAACGAACCACCCGCTGAATCCCTGTTCTGTGGTCTGTGTGCCAGATAACCGAGATATCAAAGTATATATTATTACGTCCGACAGCGCTCCGGCAGTGCATCACCGCCTTTGAAAGCTGTTCAAGCGCCGCGTCGTCCATAGTTTTTATCTTCTGCTCCGCCTTCTTAAGAAACTCTTCAAAGTGCGTGTCCGTGTCCTGCGTATACAGGCTCTCAAGTTCACCGCAGATCAGCCTGCCCACAGCGGACGGGGTCAACCCTGCCGCATGGTTTCTGCCTTTTTCACCCAGCCGTTGACGAAGCTGTCTGTCCCCTTTCAGAAGAAGCACGGCATTTGCAAGCTCGTCATCGGAAAATTCTGCATTGAGCATGAAAACGCTGTCATCAGGCAGTCCGCTCATGGCACCGCCGCCGCCCACTATAGCGGGTACGCCGTATGCCATGCAGTCCAGAACGGCGCGGGAGGTTTCACCCCTGCCCGCCTTTCTGAGCTGAACGGCAATATCCGCGGCATTCAGATAAAGCGCGTATGTCCCGTCGTCAACACTGCCCGTAACGCACGCATCCGCCATTTTCTCCGCATACGCAGCTTCCATACATCCGCCCACGAATACGGTCGTAACATCCGGTATTCCGTTTAGCACGGACGCGAGCCTGTCACAGTATTTAAGCTCCGTCACATGCCCGAACGAGCACACCAGAAAAGCATCCTGCGCAATGCCCAGCTTTTCGCGTGCATCCCGCCTGTTAATAAGTTCGGGTAAAGAATGTACCTGCGGAACAACCCGCGTTCTCTCCGAATATTCCTGACCGAAGAACTTCTGCGACAGATATTTGGCATATTCCGAATGAACAAGCACTCCGACGCTTCCTGCAAAAAACTCCCTGCAGGAAGGCAGTTTCTCCATCGCCGCCTCGTGTCCTTCCCGTGCAAGAAGATTCAGTCCCGCAAGTCCGTGGGAGAACAGCACCGCCTCCGTATGGAAGTCGGACGCGTGTTCCATATACTGCATCCACGCGGCAAAATGCCCGAGGAATATCTCGTGCAGAACGGTGACGCCCGGATAATTCCTCATAAGACGCGGCATGTGCGCGTGATATCCTGAGTTTCCCATCTGATAAAGCACACGGTCATAGCGTCTGTAATTCTTTTTAAAATACGAAACGCTTCTGACAGCGCATCCGTCGGGAATATCCGACGCATCGGTCTGGTCTGTGATAAGCTCAACCCTGTAATGCTCTTTAAGCCCCTCTGCAAGCTCTACCGTATACTTCGCTATACCAGTTTTAAGCGGAGGGAGAGGTGAAACAATCGCCAGCAGTTTTCCGCCGCCTGCAACATTCACTTTCGGCGTAGTCATCAGTGCTTCCGCGTAATCCGCAAGCTCCGGAACACCTATATCTTTAATGGCGAGAAGTCTGTCCCACGCGACCTTTCCGCGCAGTTGCTCCCTTATGCCCGCCGGGTCTTTACCGTAATAAAGCACACGGACAGCACTCTCCGTCATATCGGTTTCATCATTCAGACGGACAAAATCTGTCATGTGCGCCCGCTTCTTATATCTTTCAGGCGTTTCAGCACACCCCTGCCGTCACGGCTGAGGGAGGGTTTAATGGACGGAATCCCAAGCCTCAGAAACATCTTTTCCGCGAGAACCTCAGGCACAATGGCGAAAAACACTCTTTTGCCGTACGGTATCCTGAAAATTATGCCGCATATGCGCCGCACCGCCGCTTTTATCGTCTGTTTATTCATATTCTGTCTCAATCTCTGAAGGGACGTAGCTGTGCCCCTCGAAATGCGTTCTGTCAGTGTTTACGGTTTCAAACATCATGGCGAAATCGCGCCATTCAAAATTGAGGTCAAGATGGGTCATCCCGCCTGAAAGCGCAGTTGAAACAGAATAACTGCCCACGCCGATATCCGCCCTGAAGCGCACTCTGAAAATCAGTCTGTCGCTCTTCTTAACGTTGAGCGTCTGCCCTGTGAACCATGTGTTAGTGCCGTAAACCGTCTGCCCCAGTCTGTCTTTCAGCATATAGCCGAACACCAGCCCGTCTATGTCTTCATAAACTTCCGCTCTCACGCGGAGTTCATACTGTCTGCCCACGTGCAGAAGTGTCACAGGGGTTCCTTCACTGTCGTATATTTCAACCGAAACACACTTTGCCCCGCCCGTACCGGATACTGTCTGCATCCGTCCGCCTGTTACGGCGGTCTGGCTCACTGCGGTGCCGCTGCGTTTCGCCATCAGTCCGTTGTAATAGTCCAGAACTTCCGAAGGTCTGCCGTCCATCACCAGCTTTCCGCCGTCCAGAAGCAGTACGCGTCCGCAGATGCTCTGCATTGCCTGCCTGTCGTGAGAAACAAGCAGAACAGCAGTCCCATGGTTCAGAAACTCCCTTATCCTGCCGAAACTCTTGTGCTGAAAATAGGCGTCGCCCACTGACAGCGCCTCGTCCACCATAAGTATGTCAGGACGGAAAGCCGTTGCCGCCGCAAAGGCAAGCCGCGCCTGCATGCCGCTGGAATATATTCTTACAGGCTTGTCGAAATATCCGCCAAGCTCCGAAAACTCTTCAACAAAACTGACACCCTCTTTTATTGCTCCGGACTGAAAGCCGCTCATGGCAAGATACTGCGCGGCATTCTGCCTGCCTGTCAGGTCGGGATGAAACCCAAGCCCCAGTTCTATGATGGCAGACACTGTTCCGCTGTACTCGATGGTTCCTTCGGTCTGCCGCGTCATGCCCGCTATCATCTTAAGCAATGTGCTTTTTCCGGCGCCGTTGTGTCCCGCTATGCCCACAGCCTCGCCTTTTTCAATGGTGAAGCTGACACCCTCAAGAACACGGCTGTCAGTATATCCGCCGCCTCCGGTGCCGAACCAAGAAAGCACACGCCGAAGACCGGAACCGTATGTACGGTACACTTTTCCGGCATTCTGCACACTGAGCAGGCTCACAGCACATCCGCCATCTCAGCCGCCGCTTTTCTGTGAAGCACCAATGAAAAGAATATCAGAACCAGCCCGAAAACCGCCGTGAACAGGACGGAAAACGGCTCCGGCTGCCTGCCGAAAACAAGCGCATCCTGAAATCCTGTAACAACCGGATACATGGGATTGAGTTTCAGAAGATGCCTGTATGCGGCAGGAATAATGCTCTCCATATAAACCACAGGGGTGAGCCAGAACCAGAATTGCAGGACAACCTGCATCATATGTTTGATATCTCTGATAAAAACATTAAGTATGCCGAGTATTGCGCCGAAACCGAGACCGAACAGCAAAGCCGCACCGTAGAGCGGAACAAGCCATAAGACATTCAAGGTGAGCGGTTGACCGATAAATGCGAACACTATGCCGACTGCCGCGATGAAAAGTACAGCGTTTATCAATGACGTCCCCACGGCTATCAGCGGCAGGGCGGCAGAGGGAAACGAAACTTTTTTGATGATGCCTGCGTTGTCGGTAAATACGTTAACACAGCCGAGGACAACGTCGGAGAAAAACGCCCAGCCGAGCGTTCCCGCAAGCAGATACGCCGCATATGAAACGCCGGAATTGCCCTTAGGGGAAAGAACGGAGGACAGGACAAGCGCATAGACCGCCGACTGGCAAAGGGGAGCTACCACGCCCCAAAGACCGCCGAGCCTGCTTCTGGCAAACTTCACCCGAAATCCCGTAATGACAGACCCTATTATAAAATATCTGAAACGCCATATCTGAAAAAAAGTATCTTTCATTTGTTCCCGCAAAGGCAAAAAATATTCAGCAGCGGCGATAAAAAAGCTCCGGCGCATAAGACGCTCCGGAGCTTTTCGCAATATTAATTAAACTGTGAAATCCCATTCGTTAGGCAGGTTATAGATGCCCTGCATCTCAACTGATGTCACGAAGCTTTCCGCAACCTCCGCTATGGAGTGTCCACTCTCGACACAGTCTATCCAGTAAGCTTTGCCATCCGCATCGGACGGTCTGTCAAGCAGGGCAACGTAAAGCTGCTCCACCTGATCATCCACAGACAGGGCTGCAAAGTCAACACCTGTGGCGTCATGATATTCGGCGGATTTCATAAACCATATGGTCATGTCGCCGACAGAAAGATCTTTGTCAACAACCACATCCGCCCAGTATTGGAATCCGTTAACCTCCGGCTGTCTGTCGAGTACCTGCTCGTACAGAGAAGCGATGAAGGTGAGTTCGTCACTGTTCTGGATTTCGTATGTGCCGTCGGCAAACTCTATCGTCTCCGCGTTGAGGATAGTATCAACCTCGGAAGGGTCTGAAACAAGGCTGACATAGGTCAGACCGTTGTCGCGTGTTATTATGTAATCACTCATACTTCCGCTGTAAACAACCGTGTCGGTTCCGCTTCCGCCGTGGAGAAGGTCGTCTCCGTCGCCGCCTGACATGCGGTCGTTACCGCTTTCACCGTAGATGATGTCGTCGCCGGCGAGAGAACCGACGATATCGTCGCCTGCACCCGCGTGCAGTTCGTCATCATCCGCGCCGAGCAGAATGTCCTGAATTCCGTCTCCTGCATAAACAATGTTCGCGCCGTCGCCGCCGCGCACAGTGATCCCGCTGCCTATTATCACGGCAAACTCGATATTTTGAAGATCAAGTTCCGTTCCGGCGGGAAGAGCCGAAGCATCTATGACCACCGCCTCCTTGGGCGTTGCGTCCCCGTCAGACGTGGAAACCGTATTGGACGTGCCGTTAATGACTATCGCCGAATCGGGAACGTCGCTTCCTGATACTGACAGGACAATCTTATTGACGACCAGAGTGCTTGTGGAATCCGACAAAGAACTGAGGAAATCCGCGCCTCCGTCAAGCATAGCCGTTCTTCCGGCATCAGCGTCGGACGCCGTGCTTTCGATATAGAAGATAAGATCGCCGATGGCGTCGTTAAGTGTTCTGCTGTCCACAGGCGAACGGGTTCCTATGGTGGTGATACCCACACCGACAGGAAGACTTGCGGTTGTTGCCCATTCCGTTCTTGAGCTTTCGCCCCAGAAAAGCGGTATCTCCGCAGTGCCTGCCGCACCGGTGTCGTTTACTCTTGTATCTTCAACAGGATCAACCGTCAGGGTCTCCGTTGTGACAACGCGTGTGACAGTGTTCCCTTCAAGGTCAGTATATGTCTGGGTCTGGCTCACTGTCTCGGTGGTAACGTCTACACCGTCCACCGTTTCCACGGTTTTCACATCTGTAACCGTCACGGCATTTGTCGTGTCGGCGGTATTTCCTCCGGTCACAGATCCGTTCCAGTCATCAGCAACGGAAAGATTATATGTCGTTCCGCCGGAAGACTGAGTTCCGCTGTTGTCCAGAACAGCGTTAACAAGCGCTTTGTCGGCAGAGTTCAGAGTTATGGTAAAACTTGTGGCGGATGATACCTCCACATCGGAAGTGGCTGAAAGGGTGACGTTTCCACCCTCTCCCGTAAACGTGAATTTTGAAACGTCTATGTCGTTGGCAGAGCCTGACTGTTTAACAAAATTCGAGCCTGTTACGGTGATTACTCCGGTTTCAGCATTATAGGATACCGAGCTTATTGCAGGAGCGGTTAAGCTTTCCACTGTCACCGCATTGCCTGTCAAATCTGCGGCGGCGGCTCTTGTTCCGTTCCAGCCGTCTGCGGCGGCAATATCAAAAACATCACCGCCAGCGGCAGAAGTTCCGTTGACGTTCAGCAGTCCTTCTACGTTTATCTGGTCAGTCTGTGTGAGCGTCAGGCTGAAACCTGCCGCCGTTGCGGCAACCGTATAGGTTCCCGCCAGAGTATAGCTGTTTCCGCCCTCTCCGGTGACGCTGAGTTTTGAAGCGTCTATGATATCGCCTGCAACCAGTCCCGTACCTGTAACGGTGAGAACTCCGGTTTCGGCGTTGTATGACGCGGATGTTACGGCAGGGGTGTCACCCACGGTAACAGTGGTTGATACGTTCAATGATGCCGTGCTATTTCCGGTAGAGCTGTCGGAAACCTCGGTCAGCGTTACGGTTCTGTCACCGGAAGTCGGTGTTGTATCGCTGTTTTTATAGCTTGCACCGTCAATCAGCGAACCTAACTGCGTTCCGGTGAGGCTAAGCCCTGTCAAAGTGACAACAGCCGTTCCGTTCACCACTGAAACACTAGCTGTTCCGCCTGAAACGGTTGCAGTCGTTCCGTTTGTCAGTGCAATGTCCACACCGCCGACAGTTATATATTCTGTTGTATCCGCCACATTTGTCACTGTAAGTTTAAGACCTGTGAAAGTCTGATCAGTTTCGCCCGCATCAGCCGTTACACTGCTGAACAGGTCTGCGGAGGACGTTGTGCTTCCGTATGCCACGGCACCATTCACAGCCGTTGCCGTTACTGTAGGCAGAATATTCAGATCAACGGTGATGTCAGTTCCGCTCAAAACAAAGTCGGACGCTTCAAATTCCCCGTTAAGTTTTATCGTAAGATCAGCACCCGCAATACCGTCCGTGTCGATATAAAGAAGAGTGTCGGTTCCGTCAGCCACCACCTCGATAGTATTGGCGGCAACGTTAAGACCGTCCCCCGCCTCAACAGTATCGTCGGTGAAGTCGGCTCCGGAGACCCTGACCACATCGTTCCCCTCAAGGTCGGTTATGGTGTCGGTTCCGTAATCATCAACATTGTACATCACCAGATCGCCGCCTGAGTTAAGCTCCTGCGGCTGATACATATAAACATCAGCTCCGCTTCCGCCTGTGAGTGTGTCATCGCCGAGACCGCCCACAAGAATGTCATCGCCGCTGCCTGTGCTTATGGTGTCGTTTCCTGCACCGCCGTAAACTATCGAATCCACAATTCCGTTATCGGTAAACGAGTCGTCTCCGCCGAACAGATAATATGAAAGCGCGCCGGATGCAGGAGCTGAAACGCTGGTTACGTTCAGTGTGGTCGGGTTTTCAACAGGTGTTTCCGTCAGCGGGTCGGAAATGTCATAGCCGTCGTAGAAAGCCACCGTGGCGCCGCTGAGATCGTTACTGCCGACATTCAGCGTAAAAGCATCATCAGATTCGTTCAAAATGCCGATTTCTGCAGATGAAACGGTGTTGTCAGAAATATTCACTACCGTTCCGTTGTCATAGATATACATAATATCTATTCCGTTGAAATTGCCGCCTGCAGCACCGTTCAGGGTGTTGCCCGTTATGGTGGAATCGTCGGCATAAACCAGAAGAATACCGCTTGATGCATAAGTTGCATGATCGAACGCAAGGTTCTCTATAGTATTGTCGGTTATGGTTGCGGTGGTGCCTGTGCGCAAACCTCCGGAACCTATCTGTATGCCGTTCTGACCGCATTCCCCGGCAACGCCCATACCGGTTATCTCGTTGCCGTCAATCGTGATGTTGAGGCTGGGTCCCCATGCAATGATTCCGGTTTTCTGATAATTATATATTTCCGAATTGGTTATGGATACGTTAACAGTTTCTCCGAGAGAGGCTCCGGCTTCGACAAGAATACCGTAGTTTTCGCTGAATCCCCACTGATCCTCGCTCTCGTCGCTTCGGATATTCATGACCGTCACATTATCTATCTGTACGTTCGAGTCTACTATGGCTATACCGATGAAATCCTTATTGCCGTTGTATTCGTCAACAACCGCCTGATCACGTCCGTCAACAGTAATGTTCTTTATGACAACTGTACCGTTTGTAGTATCGGTATCGACGTTGATGACGGGCATACGCCATTTGCCGTTGTTTGTAAGCTGATCGGGAAGAACCTGCTGGAGGTCGGCTGAATCCGGCGATTCTATCACCACGTTTCCGTTCTCACCGTTCAAAGCATCGATGGTGACGTTCTTGGTTATGTTGAACTGTCCTCTGTAAACCCCGTCGTGTATGAGGATGGTGTCTCCGTCCTTCGCAATGGCGAGGGCTTCATACAGACTCATACCGTCCGCAGTATCGCCGTCGGTGTCGTAATCCGTCTGTGTAACGTGTATCACAGTGCTTGTGACCGTCACTTCAGCTGTGGTTGTGGCAGTGCCGTCATTAACAGCCACCTCAATGACAGCGTCGCCGTAAGGCGTATCGTTCTCATAGCCTATATGTGCCAGAACGTCGTTCACGTCAGCGGTTGAAGCGTCGCTGTCAAAACTGACAACAAGCTTGCCGTCGGCTGAAGTATAGCTCCATGTGGCAAACTGAGTGCCGCCGCTTGAAATGGTTCCGGTTGAATCCGAACCCTGCTCGATGGTTCCTGTGACAGTAAAATTTCCGCCTGAAACAAAAGTGTATACGTCGTTGGCGTTGCCGTCCGCAGCACCGTTGGAATCCACACGCTGCATTGTTATGCTGCCGCCGTCCCAGTCGCCGGAATCGTTCTCCGTATCGCTTATCGCTGCGTCGGGAACAAGCCCGCTGCCTGCATCTGCGAGACTGACGGAGCTGTCGGTTCCGGTATCCGCACCGTTAAGGTCTAAAACTGCCGCATCGTTCGTTGTGAAGCCTGTGACCGTAACAGAGTTTGTTGTGTCAGATATATCCCCGCCTGTCACGGTTCCGTTCCAGTCGTCTGCAGCACTGATATTATAAGTCGTGCTGTCATCAGACGAAGACCCGTTTGCCGTGATAAGGTTAGCTACGCTGTCCTTATCCGTTGAACTGAGAGTAATTGTAAAAGACGTTGCGGAGGTAATCTCAACGTCTGAAGTGTCTGCAAGAGTATATGTTCCGCCGCCCTCTCCTGTAAAAGTGAAGGCTGTCGCGTCTATATCGTTAGCCGAACCGGACAGATGCACCAGATTTGTCGCCGTCACTGTAAGAACACCTGTTGAGGCGTCGTATGCCGTACTCGTTATCGCAGGCGCAGTTATGTTGGAAACCGTGATACCGTTGCCCGTTGAATCGGCATCGGCACCGCTGACCCAGTCTGCTCCGGCGGCAAGATTGAACGTTGTCGAATCTGCCGAGGCTGTTCCGTTGTTATTCAGTATACCGTTGACATTCAGTTTGTCGGTGGCGTCAAGCACTACAGTGAAAGAGGTTGCACTTGATGCCGTTACTGTATATGAACCGGCAAGCGTATATGTGTTGCCGTCTTCACCAGTGATGGTAAGAACGCTGGTGTCTATAGGGTCGCCGGTATTCATTCCGGTTCCTGTAACAACAAGAGTACCTGTTGAAGCGTCATATGTTGCAGACGTGATTAACTGTATCACAACCGAAACAGTTGCAGAAACACCGGAGACTGTCGCGGAACTGTTTGTGGCGCCGTCGTCAGTTATCTGTGTGATAGTTATGACTCTGTCGCCGGTTGTCACACTCGCGTCGGTGTTTTTATAACTCATTTCATCAATAAGATTTGAAAAAACGCTGTTGGCAAGACTTATGCCGGATACTGTTATTGTGGCTGTACTTCCTGAAACAAACACATTTGCCGTGCCTCCGGAAACTGATACAGAGTTGCCGTTTGTGAGGGCAACGTCCGTTCCTCCCATGGTCAAATACTCGGAAGAGTCCGAAACGTTAGTCACGGTTATGGTGAACCCTGTGAATGTCTGACCGCTGTCCTCAGTGCTGGCAACAACAGTGTCAAACAGATCAACACCTGTTGAAGTGCCCTGCGAGAAATTCACCGTTTCGCCCACCGCTGAGAGTGTCGGCACATGGTATGTGATTACAGGACTGGATGAAATATTAGTAAGATACATATTGTCAAGCGCAAGCTGCATCGGCATGCCGCCTGCATATACATAGAAAGAAGTAATATTCTCAAAACCGCTTATACCGGAAAGATCTATTGTAACGCCGCCGTTATCGTCTCCCGCATAATCGATGACAACAGTATATTCGGTTCCGTTGCTCGCTATTATCTTGATCTCCTGACCGCTGTGGTCTACATTGTAATTGTCAAATATAGACAGAGACGACAGGGTAAAATACTTACCGGATTGAAGAGCCACATCTATACGTGTCGATGCATATTCAGAATCCGAATCACCATCCATCATATCAAATGAAAGAATATCTCCGCTGAATCCGGTGCCAATATCTGTTCCGAAGATAACCGACTCTGCTCCTACAGCAAAATCTCCACCTGTTGAAACTATCTCAATGGTTTCACCGTATTTTGTCTGCGTTGCTGTGGATGCAACTGTGGCACCTGTATCATCACTGACTGGAGAGGTATTTGACTCAAAATCAAAGTTTATCGTCCATGGTGACTGCTTTATATCAGTTATGTCCATGTTATTATAAAGAATGTAATCTTCGCTTATTAATTCAACCATGGTCACGTCATCGGTTGATATTGTGAACGAAGTAAAATTAAACACTCCGTCCTGTCCTGTGGTGTCAATAATCTGAGTGGCAGTGGAGCCGTCTCCGTATGTAACTATCACCTCTATCTGTGCACATCTGTTGTCCACATAATATTCAAAACCGTTCAGGTCAAAACTGTATCCTTCTGCATAAAATTTGACGAATGTGGCACTGTCGTTTAATGGGTCTGCGTCCGACGTAACATCATAATCGTAAATGTACAATCCAGAAAATGATGTTTCATCTATCAACTCAACATAGGCATTTGCAGGGGCATCAAAATTAAAGGTCACACCACTGATAGACTTTGTAAAACCTTGTGAACTTGATATTATATCTCCGCTTGTCAAGAGATCATCACGTGCCACGGAAACAGTTGAGGCAAGAGAAAGTGATGAGCTGTTATTTGAACTGCCGTCATCAATAATCTGTGTGAGCGTTACAACACGATTTGCCGCCGAAATGTTTTCAGAAGTATTTTTATATGTTATACCGTCTACCAGAGTTCCAAATGATGTATTATCCGCGCCAAGCCCTGTTATTGTGACCGTTGCGGTGCCTCCGGAAATGCTTACGCTCGCTGTGCCGCCGGAAACTGATACAGAGTTGCCGTTTGTAAGGGCAACGTCTGTTCCGCCTATGGTAAGGTACTCTGCGCTGTCCGTGACGTTGGTCACGGTTATCGTAAATCCTGTGAATGTCTGACCGCTGTCCTGCGTATCTGCCGTAACACTGCTGAAAAGATCGACAGCACTGCCGCCCTCGGTGAAAGTGGGGGTTTCGCCTGTCGCTGTCAATGTGGGAGCTGTGTCTGCGGCAGGAGCAGTAATATCAACAAGAGCGATGTTGTCCACTGCAAGTGCCATATTCAGTCCGCCGGCGTATATATAAAAACTTGAGATTCCCTCGAATCCGGAGAGACCTGACAGATCTGCATTATAATATCCGTGATCGCCAGTATAACTTATTGGTACTGTATACTCTGTTCCATTATCTGCAATAATCTTAATAGACTGCCCTGAATGCGCCGCAGCTGATTCATCGTAAATTGTTATTGACTGTAAAGTAAAAACGTATCCGGATTGCAGCGACACATCCACCCTTGTCGATGCCATTGCACTATCATTATCAGAGTCAAAAACATCATAAAACAAAAAATTACCTGAAAGGTTTGCAGAATTATATGATTCATTAACCTGATCCGTGACCTGAAAATCCCCGCCAGTTGATACAATCTGTATAACTTCACCATCCTTAGTCTGTGTCACTGTTGCAGTCCCGCTGGAAAGGCTATTGTCAGATGGAGGATTAGTGTTTGCCTCAAAATCGAATGTAATATCAATCGGTCCGGTCACATTTATTGTTGCGGAGATATTGGGTGCGGCTGTGTTGTTCGAACTGCCGTTGTCTTTAATCTGAGTTATCGTTACGACACGGTCGCCATATGTTGCCGTCGCGTCAGTGTTTTTGTAGCTCATGCCGTCTATAAGAGACGCCATGGCTGCTTCGGTTGCCGTCAGTCCCGTAACAATTATCGTCGCTGTCGAACCTGACATTGAAACGGAAGCAGAGCCGCTTGAAAGTGCCGTAGTGCCGTTTGCAAGCGCTACGTCAACACCGCCAATGGTAAGGGTTTCAGTTGTGTCGCTGACGTTTGTAACAGTAAGCGTGAAGCCTGTGAAACTCTGTCCGTCGTCAACAGTGTCTGCGGTTACTGCGCTGAAAAGGTCAACGGCTGATGCCTGCGCCTCGTCATACGTAGGAGTGCCGCCCGTCGCCGTCAGCGTGGGAGCTGTATATGATGGTGCCGCTGTTGTTGAGGCATCCGAAATCGTCAGATTAACAAGGTTGAACTGAATTTGAGGCGTACCTGTTAACCATGTGTAGTACACGCGGATTTCATCAATGATAACGCCGCTGAATGCAGAGAAATCAAGATTGTAGTCCGCTTCATATACTGAGACACTACCATGGTGATCTGTATCTGCTACCTGAACCCCATTGGCGTACCCAACCACATGCACATCTGTGAAATCAGTATTTAAATTATCAAAATCTCCTAACACAGCATCATTCAGTTTGAAACTGCCGGTACCGTTAATACTGATTTTTATATAAGAAGTCCCGGTGGAAGCAGCATCATTTTCGTTTATATAAGCACCATATTCATCAGCCGAAACAAGGCTGTCCTGTCCGTTTCCGTCGTACGCAGTAATCAGGAAAAAGCCATCTGCGGTAACAAATGTACCTGCGGTCTGCTCCGTTGCGCCTGCGAACGTATATTCTCCATCGGCAGGTACGGCAAGGACACTATCGTAGCCGCTTGCAGCAAGTGCGTCCGTCTCGACAGTTCCCTGTGCAAACTCCAACACCCAGTCGCCGCCTTTGTCTGCGGAGCCTGTAATATCATCAGACGCCGCAACATCTGCGCCAGTCGCCTCAGCAAGAGTTGCTATCAGCGTTTTCCCGCTTTCTCCCGCTGCAACTTCGCACCCGTAAACAAGGATGTCTCCGTCTTCTGAAAGTGAAGCGCCTATCTGACCGAGCAAATCCGAATATTCACTAATGTTATCGTTGGTAAGCTGAACAAGCCCGAGATCGATCAGCCCGCTGTCACCGTGGGACATGATATGTATGGCACTCAGATCCTGATAACCATCCAATATACCCGCCATCTGCGCCAGCGCATTCGACGAAGCATCAATTATATAAACTGTGGAGGAATCCCCTATTTCACTCACTAGTGCTTCATAATCTGAGACATTGTTAAGAACAAATGTAATTTGGCTTGATGCTGACATACGTCACCTTTAATTAATAATAATTATTTTATACTACACTAAACAGCTAAAAATATCACCCATATGTGCAAGATTTATCATCATTTTAATTTCTTTTTACACAATTCGCATAACCTGAAGCATGGAAAAAACCAAGTCAAATACTGGAATATATTCAAGATTAAGGATAAAAAAATAACTAATATTTTTGTAGCAATCCGGCTCCTGACATTCCGCTTTACGTAAACAAAAAGTTTATGTAAGAGTTTTACCCATCCATACTTCAGCTTTATTATCCTGATAATATCATATTTAAACAATACTAATGTATTTATCTTATCATTCAATATCGGCACATTATGTATATTTTGATGCCTGAAATTATGTAAACAATTGTAATAATACATAATTCAACCGAACCAACCAATTCTAGTAGGTAGGTGATTTATGAGCTTTTTCTTATTTTCATCCACTTGACAGATCCCAGAAATATATGCAAAATATCATACTTTTATGAAAACATGCATAATCAACGCAATTCCTTTACTGTCGCCACTTAGCGGAGTCGGAAGATATACGCTGGAATTATGCAGACGTCTTGATACGGCATTTTTAGAAGCCGATTTTACATATTTTTACGGCTACAATTCTAAATCACTTCGTTTTCCTGACACATCAGATAATGTGAAAAATACCAAAATGCTTTCAAATGTACTGATCCGAAAAATCGCCAAAAAGATGCTGACAACTGCCGCTTCTTTATCACCCAAACGGTACGATCTCTACTGGGAACCAAACAATCTGATTGAAGATTTTTTTAAGGCACGCGCAAGACTATATACTCTCCACGACATTTCAGTTATTAAACATCCGCAATGGCATCCTAAAAAGCGCGTGGAGCTTTTCGCTAACCGCCTTCGGCGCAGTATTGAAAAAGCTGACCTTATTATCACTGACTCCCGGTTTTCCAACAATGAGATAACGGAATATTTCAACCTGCCGAAGGAGAGCGTCAGAACGATTTATCTGGGGTATGACACCGATCTTTTTCACAACATTTGCAATAATGAGGTATCTTCCGCTCTTAAAAATAAGTATACAGGCGGGTGCGAGTTTATCCTTTTTTCTGGCAGCCTTGAACCCAGAAAAAATCTTTCAGGTCTTCTGAAAGCTTACTCATCGCTCCCCTTGGATATCAAAGAGAATTTCAGGCTGCTTCTTGTGGGGGGCACCGGATGGAGCAATGAGGAGATATTGCAACTGATTAACAATAACTCGCCTTATGTGGTTCACGGCGGATATGTTGATTATTACGAACTCGCAACCCTTTACAGAGCCGCATCTTTACTTGCCTATCCTTCGCACTATGAGGGTTTCGGTCTCCCGCCGCTGGAAGCCATGGCGTGCGGATGTCCGACACTGGTCTCACCACGCGCATCATTGCCCGAAGTATGCGGAGACGCTTCTTTTTATGTCGATCCTGACAGCGTTGAAAGTATACGGGAAGGGCTTATCAAAATACTTACAGACACATCATTCGCACAACGGCTCTCACAATCCGGTCTTATACAGTGTAAAAAATTCGACTGGAACACGACAGCAGCAGAACATATGAAGTGTATGAGAGAATTGCTGTAGCCTGCAAAGACTGCTTCACCCCTGCAGGTTCGCAGAGACGGGTAGAAATAAACGTCTTCGCGAGGAGCATAGCGGCGAAGCGATCTCATTCGTTTTGATTTTGATATTTATTCATAAAATGCGTAAATGCTCAAAACCATCTTAAATTTTTTGTTTAGATGCAAGCAGTACAATGAAGAAGTGATGAGAGGGCTGCGAGCATACATAAGTATGTAAGCAGTTCCGAAGAGAAACTGACGCAGCAGTGCGCAGTGTACGCATAAATACATGAGCAATATTATTGCGAGAACAACGAAGAAATGCGAAGTGTTATAAAAGACAAAAGAAATAAAAAAAGGGAGCCGAAGCTCCCTTTATGATTAGTCTACGAATTCAATTATCGCCATTGAGGCATTGTCGCCCTGACGAAAACCTGTTTTGATTATTCTTGTATAACCGCCGGGACGCTCTTTAAACTTAGGAGCTATCTCGTCGAAGATCTTATGAACAACCTTGATATTGGGGAGCTTGCTGAGTGCTGTTCTGCGTGCAGCAAGATCGCCTTTTTTGCCAAGTGTCACCAAAGGCTCGATGAACATACGAAGCTGTTTTGCTCTAGCTACGGTTGTTTCGATACGGCCGTTGTCCACAAGAGAAGTGGCAAGGTTACGCACCATAGCCTTTCTGTGGGCAGGTTTTCTGCCGAGTTTGTTTCCACTTACGCCGTGACGCATCTATTCTTCCTCCGAATCTGTACTGTTATAACCGATGGCTTCCAGATCCATGCCGAGGGAAAGACCAAGTTCGCAAAGAACTTTTTTGATCTCTTCCAGTGACTTGCGTCCGAAGTTCTTAGTCTTCAGCATCTCTGCGTCAGTTTTCATGCAGAGTTCTGCAAGTGTTTTTATGTTGGCATTCTTCAGACAGTTGTAAGCGCGAACGGAAAGTTCCAGTTCCTCGATGCTTTTGTCGAGCAGGTCGAGCAGATGGTCGTTCTGGCTTGCGTCCTCTGAAACAGAATCGTCAACCACGGGTTCATCAAAGTTGATGAAAAGGTTCATCTGATCTTTGATGATCTTTGCCGCAAACCCTATTGCGTCCTCAGGATTGATAGACCCGTCAGTTTCGATTTCAAGAGTAAGTTTATCGTAATCCGTACTCTGACCGACACGGGCGTCCTCAACGAAGTAGTTCACTTTTTTGATGGGTGTGAAAACCGCATCAACAGCAAGCATATCAACTTCATCGTTCTCTTTTTCAATCTCTTCGGCAGGCACATAACCGATACCGCGTTTAACAACGAACTCCATATAAAGCTCTTTGTTAGGGTCGGTCAATGTGCAGATGTGCTGTCCGGGGTCAAGGATCTCAACCATTGTGTCGCCGGTGATGTCACCTGCGGTAACGGGACCCTCTCCTCTTCTTCTGATATACACACGTCTTGTTTCATGCGTGTGCAGTTTCAGTTCCAGCATTTTGATATTCAGAAGGATATCAACGACATCCTCATAAACACCTTCGAGTGCGGCGAACTCGTTGCTTACACCGTCAATCTTAACAGCGGTGACTGCCGTACCCTCTATAGATGAGAGCATAACACGTCTCAGGGCGTTGCCTACAGTTGTGCCGAATCCCTTTTCATAGGGTTCTGCAATGTATACGCCTTTTCTGTCAGTGACTTCGCCCAGAGCTTCAATCTTTCTGGGCTTTATGATTTCATGAAAATTCATGATGATCATTATGCTAACCTCCGTGTAAAACGTTACTTGGAGTAAAGTTCCACTATCAGGTGTTCCTGAATTTCATAACCTATGTCGTCTCTAGCGGGCATTCTGAGAACAGATGCCTTATAAGCGCCCTTATCGAGTGTGAGCCACTCAGAAACGCCTCTGCCTTCCGCAGTGTCGACACATTCTTTAATCCTTGTGTTTTCGCGTGATTTTTCGCGCACGGAAACAATGCTTCCTGCTTTAACGAGGAAGCTGGGGATGTTAACGGGTTTGCCGTCCACAAGGAAATGACCGTGACCAACCATTTGTCTTGCTTCTTTACGGCTTCCTGCGAATCCTGCTCTGTAAACAATGTTGTCCAGTCTTCTTTCAAGAAGCTGAAGCAGGTTTTCACCGGTGATGCCCTGCATCCTGGTAGCTTTATCGAAGTAGCGGCGGAACTGTTTTTCAAGAACGCCGTACAATCTTTTAACCTTTTGTTTCTCACGCATCTGAGTACCGTAGTCGCTCAGTTTTTTGCGTGCCTGGCCATGCTGACCGGGAGCGTAAGGTTTTTTCTCAAAACCGCATTTGTCTTTGTAGCAACGCTCGCCTTTGAGAAAGAGCTTCATGCCCTCTCTGCGGCAAAGCTTGCATACTGCACCTGTATACCTAGCCAACTTAAGCCTCCGTTACACTCTTCTCTTCTTTCTGGGTCTGCATCCGTTGTGGGGAACGGGTGTAACGTCCCTGATAACGGTGATTTTCATTCCGGCAGCGGCGATAGCACGGATTGCGCTTTCACGGCCTGCGCCGGGACCCTTAACGTTAACTTCCACTTCGCGCATACCGTTATCCGCAGCTTTTTTAGCAGCTTGTTCAGCGGCTATCTGTGCTGCGAAAGGGGTGGACTTACGGGAGTTTTTAAAACCCACGCCGCCGCCCGCTGCCCAGCAAACAGTGTTTCCCTGTGCATCGGTGAATGTTACGATAGTGTTGTTAAAAGTTGACCTGATATGAGCAACGCCTCTGGGGACGTTTTTTCTCTCTCTTTTTTTAGAGCCTCTTTTAGCCATCTTCGTTCAATCCTTACTTTTTCTTAATGCCGCGCTTACCGGCGAGACCTTTTCTTGTTCTTGCGTTGCTTCTGGTCTTCTGACCTCTGCAAGGCAGGTGCATCTTGTGTCTCTGGCCGCGATAGCAGCTGATTTCCATAAGTCTCTTAACGTTCAGGGATATCTCTTTACGGAGATCACCTTCAACCTTAAGATTTTCCTCGATGTACTTTCTGATTTCAGAAATATTCTGTTCAGAAAGGTCGCCTATCCTTTTGGACAGGTCTACGCCGATTACGCCAAGTATCGTTTTAGCAGTTTCACGGCCTACGCCGTAAATTCCTGTAAGGCCAACCTCGACTTTTTTGTTGTTGGGAATGTCCACACCAGCAATACGTGCCACAAAAAGCCTCCTTTAACCTTGTCTCTGCTTATGTCTGGGGTTTTCACATATTATGCGTATTACCCCTTTACGTTTGATAACTTTACACTTAGCGCATATAGGCTTTACACTAGCCCGAACTTTCATTTTTCACCCCGTCATTTCTTATGTCGGTAAGTAATTCGTCCTCTGGACAGGTCATAAGGGGAAAGTTCCACAGTGACCTTGTCTCCAGGGAGAATTCTGATAAAGTGCATTCTCATTTTGCCTGAGAGATGCGACAGGATTACGTGCTTGTTTTCCAGCTCAACCTTGAACATAGCGTTCGGGAGAGCTTCAAGCACTGTCCCGCTGGCTTCGATAACGTCTTCTTTTTTTCCCATATGCCTTTTACATGGTTAGTATTTCCGGTCCGCTCGGGGTAATGGCCACAGTGTTTTCATAATGTGCCGCTAAACTGCCGTCTTCTGTAACAGCGGTCCAGCCGTCTTTGAGGGTTCTAACACTGTAATGTCCTGCAGTAACCATAGGTTCTACAGCGAGGACCATTCCTGCACGCAGCCGCAACCCGCGATTTGGTCGCCCATAGTTGGGGATCGCCGGTTCTTCGTGCATTTCTCTGCCGATTCCGTGACCGAAAAAATCTCTGACTACTCCGTAACCGTGAGACTCGCAATGTACCTGCACAGCGTGCGAGATATCGGTAAGTCTTCCGCCGTCTACGGCTTTTTCTATACCTTTAAAGAATGACTCTTTCGTCACTCTTATAAGATCTTCCGCTTCTTTGGAAATTTTGCCCACCGCGTATGTGCGGGCAGCGTCTCCGTGAAAACCGTTTTTGTATGCTCCAACATCAACACTGATGATGTCGCCCTCGACTATTTTTCTGTCAGAGGGAATTCCGTGAACCACAACTTCGTTTATTGATGCACAGACAGCACTTGGGTATCCTCTGTATCCCTTAAAAGAGGGCAGAGCATCCCGAGAGGATATAATATTCTCTGCGAATTTGTCAATATCTAATGTTGAAAGTCCCGGTTTTATGAACTCTTCCAGTTTTTCCAGCACCTCTTTTACGATGGAACCGGCAATTCTCATCAGGTCGAGTTCGGCTTTTGACTTAATTACAACCATTATCCCAGTATCTTCTTAATAGCCGCAAAAACGTTGTCGGTTGTATCGTCACCGCTGAGTTCAAAGAACTTTCCGCTTTTGCCGTAATAGTCTTTCAGCAAAGCGGTGGTTCCGTGGTATACCGCCAGTCTTTTGCGGATTGTTTCCTCTCTGTCGTCGTCTCTGTGAACAAGAGTTTCGCTGTCGTTGTCACATTGACCGCCGTGTTTGGGAGGATTGAATTTTATATGGTAAGTGGCGCCGCATTTCGGGCAGACTCTTCTGCCTGTGTTGCGTGTCACAACCACTTCATCATCAACTTCAAGACTGATGATGTGAGTTATCGACGTTTTAAGATCGTTAACAAGCATGGCGTCCAGAGCTTCCGCCTGCGCAGTTGTTCTGGGAAAGCCGTCGAGGATAAAACCGTTCTGACAGTCATCCGCCTGAAAACGCTCTTTCATCATATTGATTATAAGGCTGTCGGGAACAAGCTGTCCGCCGTCCATATACACCTTTGCTTCTTTGCCAAGAGCAGTACCCGCCTTAACAGCGGCTCTCAGCAGGTCGCCGGTGGATATCTGCACAACCTTGTAATCTTCTATGATCTTTGCCGACTGTGTGCCTTTACCCGCTCCGGGAGGGCCCAGAAAGATAAGATTGATCATTACATGCCACCTCTGCCTTTGATTCTTCCTTTTTTCAGGAAGCCGTCATAGTTGTTTGTCACCAGAGAAGCCTCAATCTTGGCTATCATATCCATACCGACACCGATAACGATCAGAACAGACGTACCTCCGAAATAGAAAGGCACGCTGAAACTGTGGATTATAAACTGCGGCAGGATAGCAACAGCACCGAGGTATATTGCGCCCACAAAGGTAAGCCTTGAAAGGGTGAAGTCGATAAACTTCGCAGTTTCGGCTCCCGGTCTTTTTCCGGGAATGACGCCGCCGGACTTGTTTATGTTGTCGGCGATATCATCAGGGTTGAAGATGATGGACGTATAAAAATATGTGAAGAATACGATGAATCCCACTGTCACTATGTAATAAAACACATGGCTGGGTGAGAACCAATAGCTTATCTTCTGAACCAGCGGATCCTGACTGAAAGTAGCCATGGTGCTGGGGAAGGCAAGTATTGACATCGCGAAGATGATCGGTATAACCCCTGCGGGGTTAAGCCTCAGCGGCAGATAGGATGTTGTTGCAGCCGAACTGCCGCTTCCGCCTTTTCTGACATATTGTATGGGTATTCTTCTGTGTGAAGTTTCCATGAATACTATGGCCGCGGTGACAAGGAAAATGAGTGCCAGCACAAAAATAAGTATGATGAGCTGGAGTTCGCCCGATTTAAGCAGGGTGACCGAGCGGCTTACCGCAGAGGGGAAACCGGCGATGATACCTGCAAAGATCAGAACGGACATACCGTTACCGAGACCTTTTTCAGTAATCTTCTCTCCCAGCCACATAAGGAATATCGTACCGGTTGTCAGCGTGAGAGCGGTGAGCAGTCTGAAACCCATTCCGGGGAACATGACCACAGGCGCTCCGCCGGGGGATGTCATCCCCTCAAGACCGATGGCGATACCGAGACCCTGTATCATACTGATGATAACGGTTCCATACCTAGTGTATCTGGTTATCTTGTCCCTTCCCTCCTGACCTCTTTTTTTGAGTTCAGCAAGGTGAGGTACCGCAACCGTCATAAGCTCAAGTATGATTGATGCGGAGATATACGGCATTACACCGAGACCGAAGACTGTCAGCTTTGACAGCGCCCCGCCCGTGAACATGTCGAAGAAACCGAGAAGGTTTCCGGACTGCTGGGCAAAGAACTGGCTGAGAGCTTCGCCGTCGATGCCGGGTGTGGGAACGTGTGCTCCCACCCGATATACAAACAGGAAGAAGAGGGTCCAAAGGATCCTCTTCCTGAGTTCTGCTATTGAGAAGATTTCTTCTAATTTTCTAAACATCAATTACCCCAGAACAACGACTTCGCAGCCTGCTTTTTCTGCTTTCTCTTTTGCAGAGCCGGAGATTTTGTCAACCTCGAATTTCAGCTTTTTGCTGATTTCGCCGTCGCCAAGAACTTTAACTCCGTCCTTATTGCCTTTCACAAGACCTTTCTCTTTAAGAGTGATAGAAGAAACTACCTCTCCTTCAGAGAATGCGTTGTTGATGGCTTCAAGGTTTACAGTTTCAAAAACAGTTGCAAACTTAGCGTTGTTGAAACCTCTCTTAGGAAGTCTTCTGTTAAGAGGCATCTGACCGCCTTCAAATCCGGGTCTGATCTTTCCGCCGCTTCTGGCTTTCTGACCTTTTGTACCCTTGCCGGCAGTAGTACCGTGTCCGCTACCGCTGCCTCTTCCGAGTCTCTTTCTGTCTTTATTGGCACCGGGAGCCGGTCTCAGATCATGAAGTTCCATCTTTGTATCCTCTTACTTAATGATTTCCTGAATGGTTTTGCCTCTCATTTCGGCAACCTTGTCCAGGGTTCTTATGTTCTTAAAACCGTCCATAACTGCATAAAGCGAGTTGTAGGGGTTTCTGCTTCTGGTTGATTTGCAGAGGATGTTCTGAACGCCTGCCAGCTCGAAAAGTGAGCGGGTCACACCACCGGAGATGATACCCGTACCGGCTGCGGCGGGTCTCATAACGATTTCGCTTGAAACGAAACGTCCGATGACATCGTGGGGGATGGTTCCGTTAACAACGGGAACCTCCACCATACTCTTTTTAGCGTTCTCAAGCGCTTTTTTAATAGCGTCCGGAACTTCTCTTGCTTTGCCGTGACCTATGCCGACTTTGCCGTTCATGTCACCCACAACAACAAGAGCAGTGAACTTGAATATACGACCGCCTTTAACGACTTTCGTAACTCTGCCTATATTAACCACTTTATCTACAAGTTGGTTTTCGCCGTTTACGTTAGCATTGCTCATAGGTTACCTCCTTAGAACTCAAGTCCGGCTTCGCGGGCGCCTTCAGCAAGCGCCTTGATCCTGCCGTGATAAAGGAAACCGCCTCTGTCAAAGACAACTTTGCTGATTCCTTTTTCGGAAGCTCTTTTAGCAACCTCTGCGCCGATAGCTTTTGCAACAGTAAGGTTTACACGTCCTTTAAACTGCTCTTTAAGCTCCTTTTCAAGGGAGCTTGCAGCAACTATCGTTGTACCTTTATTGTCGTCTATAACCTGAGCATAGATGTATTTGTTGCTTTTGAAAACAGCCAGTCTGGGTCTGATTTCTGAGCCCTGTACCTTTTTTCTGTTGCGTACATGCCTTCTTGCGCGGGCAGTCGCTCTTGAAAATACAGCCATTTCAACTCCCCTTATTTCTTACCGGTCTTGCCGGCTTTTCTGAGTATATACTCGCCTTCGTATCTGATACCTTTACCTTTGTAAGGTTCGGGTGCTCTCAGCTTGCGGATGTTAGCCGCAACCTGTCCAACGAGCTGTTTGTCGATACCCATAACGGCGATCTTGGTTTGGCTCTCCGCCTTAAGCTCGATGCCTGCGGGAGGAGTGAACACGACGGGGTGTGAGAAGCCAAGGGACAGATCAAGGTCTGATCCCTTTTGCGCTACTCTGTAACCCACGCCGACTATATCAAGCTTTTTCACATAACCCTGTGTAACGCCTGTAACCATGTTGCTTATCAGTGTACGGGTGAGTCCGTGCACAGCTTTGGAGATCTTAGTCTCGTCTTTTCTGTCCACATTCACAACGTTGCCGTCAACAGCTACAACAGCCTTATAGTGGATTTCCTGCTCAAGCTTGCCTTTGGGGCCCGCGACGCTGACAGTGTTTCTATCAATAGCAACTGTCACGCCTGAGGGAATATCTATAGGTTTTTTACCAATTCTTGACATTAACGCTCTCCGTTACCATATCTGGCAAATGTACTCACCGCCGACTTTTTCAGCGATGCACTGCTTGACGGTCTTGATACCTCTGGAAGTAGAAACAACACCGTTTCCAAGTCCGCCAAGTACAGGTTTGAGGTTCTTAGTGTTCACATACACTCTCTGACCGGGTTTAGATACTCTCTTAAGCCCGCGGATAACGGACTCGCCGCTATCGTTATATTTAAGGTGAATCACTATATTTTTCTTGTTTCCGTCTGTAACCACACGGAAATTCTTAACGTAACCCTCGTCTTTAAACAGGGTGGCAACTGCCTCTTTCATTTTAGAGTGAGGCATTACAACCTCCTGATGTTTAACCATAAGAGCGTTACGCACTCTTGTAAGCATATCAGCGATAGGATCTGTCATTCCCATGACTTTAGTCTCCTTATATTACCAGCTGGACTTTCTTACGCCGGGGATTTCTCCCTCAGCCGCGAACTTCCTGAAGCAAAGTCTGCACATGTTGAACCTACGCATAAAAGAACGAGGTCTTCCGCAGATGGGGCAGCGGTTATATTCCTGTACTTTGAATTTCTTCTTCTGAAATCCGCTGTTGTATTTAGCCTTTGTAGCCACTTACGCCTCCGGGTTTTCAAAAGGCATACCGAGCTCTCTAAGAAGCTCTCTTGCCTCTGCATCTGTTTTAGCTGTTGTTGTGACGATGATGTCAAATCCTCTGATCTTGTCGATCTTGTCATAATCGATCTCAGGGAAGACGATCTGCTCTTTCAGACCCATGGCAAAGTTGCCTCTGCCGTCGAAAGATTTGGGGTTAACCCCGGAAAAGTCTCTAACCCTTGCAAGAGCGATTCTTGTCAGCCTAAACAGGAAGCCGTATGCAGCGTCGCCTCTGAGAGTGACTTTACAGCCGATGGGCATCCCCTCTCTCAGTTTGAAGCTGGCGATAGACTTTTTAGCCTTGGTGACGACCGGCTTTTGTCCCGCGATGAGAGTCATATCTCTGACAGCGCTTTCAACGGCTTTGGAGTTCTGAACTGCCTCGCCTACGCCCATGTTAAGAGTGACTTTCTCAACTTTCGGAACCTGCATGACGTTCTTGTAACCGAACTTCTGAATGAGTTTCGGCACAACCTCTTCTTTATAGATTCTTTTAAGTTCCGCCATTTCTTTTTAGTCTCCGTTACTTATCGATTATCTCGCCACAGGCTCTGCAAAATCTGACTTTTTTGCCTGATTCGAGAACCTTAATTCCAAGCTTTACGCCTTTACTGCATTTTTCGCAGTAGTACATAATGTTGGATACCGCCAGAGGCATTGTTTTATCAACTATGCCGCCGTCCGGGTTGAACTGGTTAGGCTTTACGTGTTTCTTGGAGACGTTAACGCCTTCGCAAAACACTTTTCCGCTATCCCTGTCCATTTTAACGACCTTTGTTTTCTGTCCTTTATCCTTACCGGTGGTAACGATAATCGGGTCGTCTTTCTTAATTTTCAGTTTAACACTCATTGACAAACCCTCTTAGAGTACTTCGGGAGCCATTGAAACTATTTTCAGATAGCCCTTTCCGCGCAGCTCTCTGGCAACGGGTCCGAAAACCCTTGTTGCTATAGGTTCAAGATTGGTTTTACCCAGAAGCACACACGCGTTGTCGTCAAACTTGATGTATGTGCCGTCGGGGCGGCGCTGTTCTTTCGCTGTGCGAACGATAACGGCTTTCACGACAGAACCTTTTTTGATGTTGCTGTCGGGAGCTGCCGCTTTAACGGTACACACGATGATGTCGCCTATTCTTCCGTAGCGGATTTTTGATCCGCCGAGGACTTTGATGCAAAGCACTTCCTTAGCTCCGGAGTTGTCAGCAACTCTGAGTCTGGATTCTACCTGTATCATGTTATATTACTCCTCGCTTGCGGCTTCGATAGAGTGCTGCAGAACCTTAGACACTCTCCAGCGTTTGTCTTTGCTGATCGGTCTTGTTTCTACGATTTCCACAGTATCGCCAACTTTGCATTCATTGTTCTCATCATGAGCTTTGAAACTTTTCGTGCTCTTGATGAACTTCTGGTAGCGGGGGTGGAGTTTCAGGCTTTGGACTTTAACAACGACTGTTTTGTCCATCTTGTCGCTGACTACCACTCCTTTCCTTACTTTTCTAGCGTTTCTGGCTTCCATTATTTGCCCTCAGTGCTTTTCTCGTTCAGGATGGTCTGAATACGAGCTATGTCTTTTTTAGCCTTTCTGATAAGTGAGGAATCCTCAATATCGCCTGTTGCCAGTTTAAACTTCATTCTGAAGATGTTTTCGCTGAGTTCAAGCTCTTTGGCTTTCAGCTCGACGGCGCTCATTTCTCTCAGTTCTGTTGTCTTCATTGTGCCGCCTCCACTGTCTCACGTCTGACAAATTTAGTCTTAACGGGCAGTTTGTGTGAAGCTCTTCTGAACGCCTCTTTTGCCTGTTCTTCTGTAACGCCGCCCACTTCATAAAGTATTGTGCCCTCTTTAACGGGAGCAACGTAGTGGTCAACGGCACCTTTACCTTTACCCTGTCTGACTTCAAGAGGTTTTGAGGTAACGGGTTTATGAGGGAAGATACGGATGATAAGGTTTCCGCCTCTTTTCAGGTATCTGTTGATAGCAATCCTCGCGGATTCTATCTGACGGCTTGTAAGTTTAGCTTTGCCGTCTGCAGCAAGACCAAAGTCGCCGAAAGCCACATAGTGACCTTTAGACGCAACACCTTTGATGCGGCCTTTGAACTGCTTTCTATATTTCATTCTGTTGGGTGTAAGCATTACTCACCTGCCTCTGTTCTGCCTCTGTCTTCGAGAACTTCACCTGTGAAGACCCAAACCTTGATACCGATGATACCGTAGGTTGTAAGTGCTTCTGTGGTGCCGTAGTCGATGTCAGCACGAAGTGTCTGAAGCGGAACGCGTCCTTTGATGTACCATTCTGTTCTTGCCATATCGGCGCCTGCAAGACGACCGGAACAAGCAACCCTGATACCGAGAGCGCCTGACTTCATAGCTTGAAGAACGGCTTTTTTCATCGCGCGTCTGAAAGCTACACGTCTCTGAATCTGCATGGCGATGTTTTCGCCCACGAGCAGAGCGTTGATTTCGGGTTTCTTCACTTCTCTGATAACGAGAAGCACTTCGGAAGCCGTAAATCTTTTCAGTTCTCTTTTAAGTTTATCAATCTCAGCGCCTTTCTTGCCGATGACGATACCGGGGCGTGAAGTGTTAAGAGTGATGCGCACTCTGTTACCCATACGCTCGATGCCGATTCTGGCAAGACCTGCCTGCATAAGCTTCTCTTTGAGGTACTTTCTTATTTTGATGTCCTCAAGAAGCTGTTGTCTGTATTCTTTTTTATTGGCATACCAAGTTGATTTCCAAGGCTTGTTTATGCCAATTCTGTATCCGTTAGGATTTACTTTTTGTCCCACCAATTACCTCCCTTAGTCTGAAAGCACGACAGTAATGTGGCTAGTAGGTTTGCGGATAAGGGACGCTCTGCCGTATGCTCTGGGGGTAAACCTTTTCATAGCGGGACCTGCATCCACTCTGACCTCTTTGATAATCATGCGGCTTGCATCTGTAGCCCCGTGGTTCTCCTCTGCGTTGCTCGCAGCGGATTTAACGGCTTTGTACAGAGCTTCTGCACCTTTGTTAGGGGTAAATTTAAGGATGGTAAGAGCCTCCTCAACTTTTTTACCTCTTATAAGGTCAGCTACCGGGCGGGTTTTTCTGGTAGAAACTCTCTGAAATCTTGCACGAGCTATAGCTTCCATATTACCTACCCTTTACCTTTTTGTCGTCTTTCTTGTGACTTCTGAAAGTTCTGGTGAGTGCGAATTCACCAAGTTTATGGCCAACCATGTTCTCTGTTACGAAAACAGGGATGAACTTCTGTCCGTTGTGGACCGCAAATGTCAGGCCGACCATCTCAGGAATCACGGTGCTTCTTCTAGACCAAGTCTTAATGACTTTTTTATCGCCGCTTTCTTTGGCAGTTATCACCTTTTTCTCAAGGTGGTCGTCAAGGAAAGGACCTTTTTTCAATGACCTAGGCACTTGTCAATCCTCCTACTTCTTCCTGCGGGAAACTATGTACTTGTTAGAGGGCTTATTCTTGGCTCTTGTTTTGTAACCCTTAGTAGGCACACCCCAGGGAGTCACAGGGTGACGTCCACCGGAAGTTCTACCTTCACCACCACCATGGGGGTGATCAACAGGGTTCATCGCAACGCCTCGAACAGTAGGTCTAACACCTTTCCAACGAGTTCTTCCCGCTTTACCGATTTGAATGTTCTCATGCTCGGTGTTGCTTACCTGACCGATAGTGGCTTTGCACTCGGCCTTGATAAGTCTGATCTCACCGGAAGGCATGCGGACGTGGCAATAGGTTCCCTCTTTAGCCAGAAGCTGTGCGTATGTTCCTGCGGAACGCGCAAGCTGACCGCCTTTACCGGGCCTCATTTCCACGTTATGGACAACTGTACCCACGGGCATGTCTTTCAGCATTTTTGCATTGCCAAGTTTGATGTCCGCATCAGCACCGCTGTGTATTTTGTCTCCAACTTTAAGACCAAGAGGAGCAAGGATATATCTTTTCTCACCATCAGCATAGAACACAAGAGCGATTCTTGCGCTTCTGTTGGGATCGTACTCGATTGTTTTAACGCTTGCTTCAACACTGTCTTTGTTTCTTTTGAAATCTATCAGACGATATTTTCTTTTATTACCGCCGCCTTTATGTCTGACTGTAATGCGGCCGTTGTTTGCACGACCTGCATGTTTCGACAGAGGCGCGAGCAGTGACTTTTCAGGCTGATCAGTGGTCACATCCTGGAAGTCGCTGTTGGTTCTGAACCTTACACCGTCTGAAGTCGGTTTAAACTTCTTGATTCCCATTTAAGATTCCTCTCTTACACAAACTCCAGTTTTTCGCCATCAGCCAGAACAACAACGGCTTTTTTCCAGTCGCTTCTTTTGCCCATTGTGCGTCCGAAACGTTTTGCTTTGCCTTTGTAGTTCATAGTTCTGACATCTTTCACTTTCACGTTGAAAAGTTTTTCAATAGCCTCTTTGATCATCTTTTTAGATGCTCTGGCGTCAGTTGCGAAAGTTACTTGATTAAGGTTCTCTTTCATCTCAACGGCCTTCTCTGTTATGAGGGGCTTTTTGATTACGTTGTACATTGAGAGTAAGCTCATACGAGAACCTCCTGAATACGTCCGATTGCATCCTGACAAAGCAGGATAGTGCGGGCGTTCATAACGTCGTATACGTTCAGACCGTTAACATCGAGAAGGTCAACGTAGGGCAGGTTGCGGAAAGCTCTTTCAGCTTTCTCGTCGAGTCCTGCATAAACTACGAGAACTTTTCTGTCGGCAGAGAAATTCTTAAGGATTTCAACCGCTTCTTTGGTCTTGCCGTTTGCAACGCTCAGTGCATCAATAATGTGCAGTGAACCCGCTTCGGATTTTGCCCTGATTGCAGATTTAAGAGCATTCTTAACCTTTTTCTTGGGCATAGTGTAAGCATAGTCTCTGGGATGGGGACCAAATGCTATAGCTCCGCCTCTCCAGAGGGGAGACTTTTTAGAACCGGATCTGGCACGGCCTGTACCTTTCTGTCTCCAAGGCTTTGCGCCTCGGCCGCCGTCCATTCTGGCTCTGTTGAGAGTGGAATGCGTGCCTGCTCTTTTTGAGGCAAGCTGCATGATTACCACCTCATGCATGAGGGCAGGTTTTACAGGATACGACATAATTTCGTCGCTCAGATCAACCTGACCTATTTTTTCGTTTTTCACGTTCTTCACGTCAAAAGTAGCCATTAGTTCCTCAGATTACTTTTTAGCCTTAACTGCTTGTTTGATGTAGACGACTCCGTCTTCATAGCCGGGTATCGCACCTTTAATAAGCAGCAGGTTTGTTTCAGGTATTATTTTCACCACTTGCAGGTTCTGTACGGAAACGGTTTTTCCGCCCATTCTGCCGGGCATCTTTCTTCCCTTTGCTGTTTCGCCGGGAAATTCGCACATCCCTATCGAGCCGGGTACGTTGTGGAAGTGTGAACCGTGGGTCTTGGGACCACCCGCAAATCCATATCTTTTAACAACACCCTGAAAGCCCTTACCAATGGATGTTCCCTGAACATCAATGAGATCGCCTTCCTCAAAGATTGTGACATTGACCTGCTCGCCGACAGCTTTTTCCGAGCCGGATTCAGTTCTGAATTCCTTCAGATACTTGTGGGGCGCAACGCCCTGTTTTTTGAAATATCCGGTCATGGGTTTGTTTACTTTGCCGTCTTTAACGATTTCTTCAAAACCCAGCTGAATGGCACAGTACCCGTCTTTCTCTTTGCTTCTCACTTCGGTGACAACACAGGGGCCAGCTTGCACAACGGTGACAGGCACTACGGTTCCGTCTTCTTTAAAGACCTGTGTCATACCCACTTTTTTGCCGATAATTGCTTTTGCCATTTTCGTCTTTTCCTACTCTTAGAGTTTTATTTCTACGTCAACGCCTGCGGAAAGTTCCAGTTTCATAAGGGCATCAATAGTTTGAGGGTTGTGCTCAAAAATGTCGATGAGCCTTTTATGAGTCCTTATTTCATACTGGTCTCTCGCGTCCTTGTTAACGTGTGGGGACTTGAGGATAGTAAACTTTTCAATCGAAGTAGGCAGCGGGATGGGTCCCACTACCTCTGCGCCTGTACGTTTCGCAGTGTTGACGATGTCTTTCACTGCTTTATCCAGAATTCTGTAATCGAAAGCTTTAAGCTTTATTCTTATCTTCTGATTTTCCATTAGTTCGCCTATTACTCGGAGATCTCAACAACCACGCCTGCACCTACGGTACGTCCGCCCTCACGAATTGCGAAGCGAAGACCGGGATCCATTGCGATGGGTGTGATAAGTTCAACATCACAGGAGATGTTATCGCCGGGCATTACCATCTCTACGCCTTCGGCAAGAGTGATGATACCTGTTACGTCTGTTGTTCTGAAGTAGAACTGAGGTCTGTATCCGCTGAAGAAAGGTGTGTGACGTCCGCCTTCCTCTTTTGTCAGGATGTATGCTTCAGCTTTGAACTTCTTATGGGGAGTGATTGCGTTCGGTTTGGAAAGTACCTGTCCGCGCTCAACGTCATCCTTTTTGATACCGCGGACAAGAATACCCACGTTATCGCCTGCTACACCTTCATCAAGAAGTTTACGGAACATTTCTATTCCAGTTACTATTGTTTTCTGGGTGTCACGGATTCCGACTATCTGTACTTCATCGCCCACTTTTACTTTACCGCGCTCGATCCTGCCTGTTACAACTGTTCCGCGGCCGGATATTGAGAACACGTCCTCGATAGGCATGATGAAGTCTTTATCTATGTCACGCTGAGGTTCTGCGATATAGTCGTCAAGTGCCTGTACAAGGTCAAGAATAGGCTGTGACCATTTGGGGTTGTCACCGTCTTCAAGTGCTTTAAGTGCTGAACCTTTGATGATAGGAGTATCATCGCCGGGGAACTCATAAGCTGAAAGAAGGTCTCTTATTTCAAGTTCAACGAGTTCGATAAGTTCCTCGTCGTCTACCATATCTATTTTGTTCATGAACACTACTATGTAAGGTACGCCTACCTGACGGGCGAGCAGGATGTGCTCACGGGTCTGGGGCATGGGACCGTCAGCGGCTGAAACAACAAGGATTGCTCCGTCCATCTGTGCGGCACCGGTGATCATGTTCTTTACGTAGTCCGCGTGACCCGGGCAGTCAACGTGAGCATAGTGACGTTTCTCGGATTCATACTCTACGTGGGCTGTCGCGATGGTAATACCTCTTTCTCTCTCTTCCGGAGCCTTGTCGATGTTACCGTAGTCTACGAACTGTGCGAATCCTTTTTTAGAAAGGATGTTCGTGATTGCTGCTGTCAGGGATGTTTTACCGTGGTCAACGTGGCCGATTGTTCCGACGTTGACGTGCGGTTTCGTTCTTTCAAATTTAGACTTGGCCATTTAAGTCCTCCTAAAACTTTTAACTTCTTATTTTGAATGAGTTTTAACTATTTCGTCAGCGATGTTGTTGGGAACCTGCTCATAGTGGTCAAACTGCATTGTAGAGGTTGCTCTACCCTGAGTTATTGATCTGAGCTGAGTTGTATACCCGAACATCTCTTTCAGAGGCACCATACATTTGATAACCTGTGCGCCGCCTCTGATATCCATACCCTCAACCTTGCCGCGTCTTGAGTTAAGGTCGCCCATAACGTCGCCGGTGTACTCATCGGGACAAACGACTTCAACCTTCATGATAGGTTCGAGGATAACGGGACCTGCTTTTTTGGAAAGCTCTTTGAAGGCCATGGATGCCGCGATTTTGAACGCCATCTCGTTTGAATCCACGTCGTGGTATGAACCGTCGAAGAGGACTGCTTTAAGGTCTTCAAGGGGATAGCCTGCAAGGCATCCTGTTTCCATAGCTTCTCCGATACCTTTTTCGATAGCGGGAATATATTCTCTCGGAATTGAACCGCCCACGATCTTGTTCTCGAAGACAAAGCCTGTACCGGGTTCCTGAGGATGCAGTTCGATGCAGACGTGGCCGTACTGACCGCGACCGCCGGACTGTTTAATGTACTTGCCCTCTCCGGAAACAGACTTGGTAATGGCCTCGCGGTAAGCAACCTGAGGATTACCGACGTTAGCTTCAACTTTGAATTCTCTCATCATCCTGTCGACGATGATTTCAAGGTGAAGCTCACCCATACCGGCGATGATTGTCTGACCGGTTTCCTCGTCAACGCGTACTCTGAAAGAGGGGTCTTCCTGAGCAAGTTTCTGAAGAGCCACGGACAGTTTATCCTGGTCGGTTTTAGTTTTAGGCTCAACGGCAACTGAAAGAACCGGCTCGGGGAATTCCATAGCCTCAAGGATGATCGGTTTGCTTTCGTCGCAGAGAGTATCGCCTGTGATGGTATATTTAAGCCCTACGGTAGCGCATATATCGCCGGAGCAGATAGCTTTAATCTCTTCACGTTTGTCTGCATGCATCTTAAGCAGACGTCCGATCCTCTCTTTTTTGCCTTTTGTAGAGTTGACAACATAGTTGCCTGCTTCAAGCATACCTGAGTAAACTCTGAAATATGTGAGCTGCCCCATGTAGGGGTCTGTCATAATTTTAAATGCAAGAGCGGAGAAGGGTGCGTTGTCGTCTGCGGCTCTCTCTTCCTCAGCGCCCGTATCAGGGTTAACACCTTTGATAGGCGGGATGTCCATAGGAGAGGGAAGATACGCGACAACAGCGTCAAGCATAGGCTGAACACCTTTGTTCTTGAACGCAGTACCACAGATAACCGGGATGAAATCAATAGCGATAACGCCTTTGCGCAGTGCCGCTTTAACTTCTTCCTCAGTAAATTCTTCGCCGTCAAAATATCTGTTCATCATCTCTTCATCAGATTCACAGATCATTTCAAGCATTTTAACTCTGTATTCTTCTGCCTGTGCAAGGAGGTCAGCGGGAATTTCCTCTTCGCGGAAAGTTGCGCCGAGTTCCTCACCGTTCCAGACGAACGCTTTCATTTTAACAAGGTCAACGATACCTTCAAATTTATCTTCGGCACCGATAGGAAGCTGGATAGGCAGCGGTCTTGCTTTCAGTCTGCTCTCAATCTGAGAAACGACGTTGAAGAAATCCGCACCTGTTCTGTCCATCTTGTTAATGAATGCGATTCTGGGAACATGGTATTTGTCTGCCTGTCTCCAAACTGTTTCGGACTGGGGCTCAACACCGCCAACCGCACAGAAGACAGCAACCGCACCGTCGAGAACCTTAAGAGAACGTTCAACTTCAATAGTGAAGTCAACGTGTCCGGGGGTGTCGATGATGTTTATCACGTGGTCTTTCCACATGCACTGAGTAGTAGCGGACGTGATGGTGATACCACGCTCACGTTCCTGTTCCATCCAGTCCATAGTAGCGGCGCCGTCGTGAACTTCGCCGATTTTATAGTTAACACCGGTGTAAAAGAGAACCCTCTCAGTTGTGGTCGTTTTACCGGCATCGATGTGCGCCATGATACCGATATTTCTCTGCATATTCAGAGGAGCTTTTCTAGCCACAGTGAGCCTCCGTTACCATCTGAAGTGAGCAAACGCACGGTTTGCTTCAGCCATTTTGTGAGTATCTTCTTTCTTTTTAAAGGCGTTTCCTTTGTTTTCGGAAGCGTCGATAAGTTCAAACGCAAAACGGTCAACCATGGTTCTCTCTTTTCTGCCTCTTGAGGCATTAATGAGCCATCTGATTGAGAGCGCTTGTTTTCTGTTTTGTTTAACTTCGATGGGAACCTGATAAGTTGCACCACCTACTCTTCTTGATTTAACTTCGAGCTGAGGTTTAACGTTTTCAACCGCCTGACGGAACACTTCTATTCCCTCTTTGCCGGTTTTCGTTTTGATAAGCTCAAGCGTTTGGTAGAATACTCTCTCGGCGACCGACTTTTTGCCATCGAACATCAGGCTGTTGATAAATTTAGTCACCAGAGTGTCGCCGTATACGGGGTCGCCCAGAACCTCACGTTTCTTGGCTACTCTTCTTCTTGCCATATTAGTTCACCTTGCCTTATTTAGGTCTTTTCGCGCCGTATTTGGAGCGGCTTTTCTTTCTGTTCTTAACGCCTTCTGCGTCCAGAGCCCCGCGGATAATCTTATAACGAACACCGGGAAGGTCTTTTACCCTGCCACCTCTAACAAGAACAACGGAGTGTTCCTGAAGGTTGTGACCGATACCGGGGATGTAAGCCGTAACTTCAATCCCTGAAGTGAGTCTCACCCTTGCAACTTTTCTAAGAGCCGAGTTAGGCTTCTTAGGCGTAGTTGTGTAAACCCTTGTACAAACGCCTCTTTTCTGAGGGTTTCCCTGAAGGGCGGGCGACTTGGTCTTTTCGACCGGTTTTTTTCTGCCTTTTCTTACCAACTGATTCAGTGTAGGCAACGTCGCACCTCCGTAAATATTGCTTCGCGTTTACATCGGCTTCCTGAGGCGATCTTCGGGCGCAACAGGACGCACCAATATCAGGCGAAGAGCAAATAACATAGCAATGCACAGTGATAAAGTCAAGAATAATATTTGATGAAAGCTGTGCCGAAACAGGGAAAGGCAACCCGCGGACAAAAAATCTGTTGATTGCATGTGAAATAATGCGCAGTTTAAGATTTCTTAAATTCTATACCAAGTTTTCTCATTTTATTTCTGAGAGTGCTGGGATTCATTCCGAGTTTTTCCGCAGCTCCGTCATCTCCGCTTATTTTCCATCTGGCTTGCTTAAGTGCCGTAAGAATATGTTTCTTTACTGTACTGTCAAGACATTCCGAACTTTCAGGAAATGAGGCGCAGGGGTCGTTTTCTATTACGCAGTCAAATTTCAGATGCTTCCCTTTGTTGATGATAAGCTCGCGTTCTATTATGTTCTCCATTTCGCGGACGTTGCCTGGCCAGTCATACCGCTTAATTCTTTCCGCAACGTAATTAGGAACCTTTGGAATATCTTTTATTCCAAAAGCGTTGCATTTCTTTTCGACAAGATATCTGACGAACTCAGGTATGTCCTCTCTCCTCTTTCTCAGCGGCGGTATCTCTATGGGAAATACATTCAGACGCCAATACAAATCTTCACGAAAACGCCCGTCCTTGACCATTTCCCTGAGATTTCTGTTTGTTGCTGCGATTATGCGCACATCAACTTTTGTTGTTTTTCCGTTACCAAGTCTCTCTATCTCGCCGAACTGAATGGCACGAAGCAGCTTAACCTGCGACGCAAGCGGCAGTTCTCCGATCTCATCAAAAAACAGAGTACCCTTATGCGCAAGATGGAATCGACCGTTCTTAACAGTGTCCGCACCGGTGAAGGCGCCCTTTTCATGACCAAAAAGTTCGTTATCCACAAGAGATTCGGGAATGGAACCGCAATTGACCTTTATAAATGGTTCATCCTTTCTCAATGAATTAATATGTATATAATTTGCTATAACATCTTTTCCGACACCCGTCTCTCCGGTCAAAAGAACCGTACTGGGAAACTTTGCGATGCTGGAAGCCATTTCAACAACCTTTTTCAATCCGCCGTTTGCACCGACCAGAAATGCATTTTTCTCAACATTCTTATTTATAAACTCAATAAGATCGTGGCTTCTTCCAATAAGTCTGACATTATCTTCAATCAGTTTATTATAGACCAGAGCACTGAAAAAGAATTTTGAAACTGAATTGACAAGACACTTCAACAGTTTTTTATGATGATCATTATATACATTGTCCTCAAAAGCTCTTATGACAAGCGCGCCGATTACTTTTGAAGAACCCTTTATCTGCAAAACAATGTCCGAGTTGCCTTTAAGCCCGATAAAATCAAGATACTCGCTCGGAAGGGGGGAATTATAATAACTCATATAGAAAACGTCTTCATCTCCGACACAAATATCTTTCTCACTCAGACTGGAAGGCATATCAGTTGCGACATTTGACTTCAGCAGAACACCACGCTCAACCTGACTGATGTTATACATCTGATTCGTGGCTTCCACGTAACATGCCATCTTGATGTAATCAATAGGCATATATTCACGAAGAAGTTTGTATAAATTCATCAGAAAATCATCCACATTGCTACTATTAAAGCAGATATGGGCGGCTTTATCTGCAAAACCGTCTAGATACAGCATAATAAAAAGTACCTCATAATTCACTGTCTTAAATAAGAATTATTTACATATGTAGCGATCTGTCAACATTTTAAATATGTTTTTCTTGCGGATATATCTTAGCCACTAACCTTTTGAATACCATGCAGCAATATGTTCTTCATGTGATGTTGGGCACATACAGCAATTTGCCGAATACGACAGCATTAATCGCCAAATACGGCGAAAACGACTCCGTGTAATATTTTTTATTAATAATATCAATAGCATATCGTTTGGCACATCTGTTGCTCATATGCTTAGGAATGTATCTGATTAAAGCGATTTAATGCTTGGTAGGAAAAAGAAAAATTTTAAAAGTATCATTTGAAAGTTCGCACAGGAAGCCGGGGATGCAAAAGCCGTTAGCCTCCAAATTATCGGTTTTGACATCTGCCTTTCACTTTCACACAAAAGTGATGGCTTCCGGTGCTTTCTTTGAAGTGCAACAACTATTTTACTGTATGGCAACAAACTCCTGCTAACTGACAACAGCACATAAAATTTTCAGGAGGCTAATTTTATTTATCTTGTGCCTGTCTCTGCGGAGTTATTTATAGGAGGCTAATTTATGTTGAAGCGATTCTTATTTGTTTTATTGTTCGCTCTCACCTGTGCTTTTATGCTTGCAGGATGCGGACAGGATGGTTCTGACGGTGCTGACGGCACGAGCGCAGACACTGCAGCTATAATAGCGGAACTGCAGCAGCAGCTTGCAGACGGAACAATCACTATTGCCGAATACGAGGCCGCAATAGCTGAACTGCAGGCTGCGATTGAAGCAGCAGGAAAAATTTCATCTGTTGAATCCTGCGATACATGCCACGCAGAAGGCTCAGTTTATGAGCCCGGTCATAGCGGAAAACTGGCATCTTCCGGAACTCTTGTCGATTATACTAACGATTGGACAACCACTCTTGACAGTGTCACGATGGATGGTACAGCAAACACGGCTACAATTCTGTTCACTGTTACCAGCACAGGCGATGCTTTTTCAACCTCTGGTATAGGTGTTCTTCTTAACGTCTACGACTCAACTACAAATAGATGGTCGCAAATTGCTGATGCAGCAGGCGCCAGCGGAACAAGTACAACAATTACTGCAACAGGAACTGAAAACCAGTATCAGGCAGTAGTTACAGATACTGACATAACAACAACCAGTGTTGCTGACGACACATTTATGATCCGTATTGCATATGCAAGCGGGGAAAATTCTTTTGCAATTGTCAGAATAGTGAAAAACAGTACTATTTACGCAATGGATTCTGATGAAAACCCGAGAAACCTGTATAGCGATAACAGTTCAGACCCCAGCTGTGCAAAATGCCACGGCAAAGGCGAGTTTGAATTTGTTTCAGGTTCTCATGCTCACAATCCTTACACTATGCCCTATGTGACAGTTGACGGCGATGCTTGTCAGATATGCCACATCGGCGCAAGCACAACTGCTAAAAACCCCACAACTTTTGCAAGTAACTTCAAATCTGCGCTTGTTACCAAGATACACGGTATTCACGCGGCAGACGGAGCATACAGCTATACAAGCAGCTATGAAGTTGATGCACCCAGCAATATGTCAGACTGCTCAGTATGCCACACAACTGACACTCAGCTTGCAAACGCTGTAGATAATACTAACTTCACATTTGATCTCTGCGCCACATGCCACGGAGACAGTGTTTGGGACAGCGACCCTATAGTTGACGCATTTGATGCAGGAACACTTCCCAGTTTCCATAAAAACTATACAAGTGCAACCGATTGCCAGACAAGCTGCCACGACGGCGCGTCAGGTGCCGCAGCTACGGTCACACTTGAAACTATCCACTCAGAAAACACTCATAATATGGAAGTTTCACTGGGTAAAGATATTGCATATGTCATCGACTCTGTAAGCGTTTCCGGCAGCACCGGTACTATAAAATGGCAGGCGACTAAGTCAGGAGTTGCTCAGAATGTTCTCAGCACTTCGACTTCTGCGCCGGTTTTCAACAACATCAATTCCGAAAGCAGAGGCGGTAAATCTTACACTCCCGTATTCCGCTTCGGTTTTTACACCGGTGATGATATTACCAATCAGGGTAACTCAACTCAGGGCGGGCAGCCTACCCTGTCTGTAGCTATAAATGCGACAACAACTGTTGCGAGCTCAGATACCGGCTACTATGAAACAACCTTTACAATTCCGTCTACAGTGACCGCAGAAAACGGGGTTGTGATTCTTGAAGGCGTTCCTGTAGTTTGGGCGACTGTAAACAACACCAGCACAGCATTTCTTGCTATAGTGGATTCTGTTTCTAAAAACTTCAAAGTCTCCGACGGCTCTGATATAGATGCACGTCGTGAGGTTGTTGATATGGAACTTTGCAAAAGCTGTCACACCGACATTCTCGGTCACGGGCACAGCAGGGTCAACAGCATAGAAACATGCGTACTCTGCCACAACCCTAACGCCACTGATGCCTCGCCAAGAACTTCACTTGCCGCTCTTGGCTATGACACATCTGCAGACGGAAAAACCCAGCAGTCTTACGACTTGAAAGTCATGATCCACAACATCCACTCAACGACTTTCACTGGCACTCCTTACTTTGTATACCGTTCAAGAGGCATTTACGCATTCTATAACGGAGATGATTCCACGCTGCCTTCTGATTTCGGCACAACCGGAGACGGAAGCACTAGCTGGAATAAGGTTAAGATACAATATCCCAGATCAATTGCATCATGTGACGCATGCCACATTAATGACAGTCAGTTCGGCGCTGATCAGTCAAAGGCAATTCCTGTGACTGTTGATCAGGGCGATGATCTGACAACTCATGATGATGACACGGTTATCGGACCCAATGCTGCAGCTTGTACAAGCTGTCACAAAGGAAGTATTTCGGATACCGTATCGACAACATCTCACACCAGAACTTTCGGGTATTACGTTAAGATGATTAAGGAAGAAATACTCGCTCTTATAAGCTGATATTTCGGATTTGATAATCACACACGGGGCGCTTTACGGCGCCCCCAGGTTGTTGACAAACTACAGATTCATACAAACCCATTAGACTGCTTCGGGCTAAAGCCCTCGCAGAGACAGGTTTTTCTTTCCGTCTTTGCGAGCGAAGCGAAGCAATCTAGTCTTTTCTCCTCTTTGTCATCAGTCTGGGGGCGCTTTACGGCGCCCCTTTTTTATATGAAATTAACAGAAGAGCAAACAGGTCCTATAGGTAAGCTGAGAAAAGCGAAAAACAGAAACTGCAAATTCGGTTTATAACTTCCTGATAATGCTTTTTTACCGAAAGATACGAAATATAAATCTATTGAACGTATGCAGCAATTTGCCAAATACGGCAGTATTAATCACCAAATATGGTGAAAACAACTCTGTTTAAAATTTTTCATTAATAATATCAATAATATACTATCAGGCACATCTATTGCTCTATGTTCGAGAATATATCTGATTAAAACGATTAAGTGCGTGGTAAGAAAAAATAATATTTAAAACCCCTCAACTGAAAGTTTGCACGGGAAGCCGGAGATGCAAAAGCCGTTAGCCTCCAAATTATCGGTTTTAACATCTTATTCTCACTTTCACACAAAAGTGATGGCTTCCGGTGCTTTTTTGAAACTCTATCAAGTATTTTTCCATATGGCAACAAACTCTTGCCAATGATGAGACCGCAGGAAATTTTCAGGAGGCTAATTTATTGATCCTGTGCGTTTTTCACAAGCAGAGTTATATATAGGAGGCTAATTTATGTTGAAGCGATTCTTATTTGTTTTATTGTTCGCTTTCACCTGTGCTTTTGTGCTTACAGGATGCGGACAGGATGGTTCTGACGGTGCTGACGGCACAAGCGCAGATACTGAGGCTATAATAGCTGAACTGCAAGCGCAGCTTGCTAGCGGTGAAATCACTATCCAGGAATATGAAGATGCCATAGCGGATCTCCAATCTCAACTCAACTCTTCAAAAATTTCTCAGGTTGAATCCTGCTCCGTGTGCCACGATTCATCTGATATACATGAAGTTTCTGTGGGTCTTTACCAAGCAGCAAGTGTTTCTCTTACAATTAACTCGGCCACGCAAGCCACTTTAACGTTTAAGGCTGCTAAAGACGGTGTAAATAGGACTGACACAATCGGGCTTAGGCATGGATCTTTGTATTTCTATGACTCCGCCAACAGCGGATACAACAGATACGGTATAGATTCTTATGTTACAACTACCGGACCTGATTCAGACGGAACTTACACATCCGTGATAGACATATCCGCAGATACAACACTCACAAGCAAGATTGATCTCACGAGTACTGATGTCAGGTATTGGCTTTCATACGGCAACAGCGGCGCAACCAATACAAACAATTTTGAAGTTGTTGAAGACTATCCTGAATCTCCTAACCCTTCAATAACAGATGCAAGCTGTCTCGGTTGCCACTCTGATTTTATCTGGCAATACGGTACAAACAAAGCGACAAATTCGTATCACCACGGATCAACACCGCAAGGTGCCGAATCATGCATAGTTTGTCATTCCAGATATGACAGCAACAGCGGCACAACTTTTATGCAATACGTACACGGCATACATAGCTCCGGCGAAGGTACAAATGGATATAAAACAATCAACTCCAAGCAGTTTAGTGTTCACTATCCTCAATCGCTTGCAAACTGTGTGACTTGTCATAATTCCGATGAAAGTCTTGAAGACGCTACGGCTGACTCGCAGTTTACTTACACTGTATGTATGACATGTCATGAAAGCTGGGATTCTTTCGATAACCTGCCTTCTGCGATTGATCACACAGGATATACATCAGCTACAACCTGTACCACATGCCACAGCACAAGTGCAGCTATTGCACCTACTTTTGCAGAACTTCACACAGGTGTTGAAAAAGCAAGAACCTACAATATAGTTTATTTCACTCCCGAAATAACTGTTGATACTACAAACAGCAAGATATCTGTTGTTTGGGGTGCATTTGAAGATGCTGACGGTGATGGCGTATATACTTCAGGTACAGACACAGTACTCGATGTAACCCAGACATCCGATTCCGCAGCACCGATATTTATGCAAAGCTATACAGACAGAGTTGTCGACGGTATTGCAAAATCTGAAGGTGTAAGAATACTTGTCGGTTACTACGGATTTGGAACAGATGATGTTGTAGCTTACAGCAGCTATGCTAAATCTGCTCTTACGACAACCGATTCAGCAACATCAGGTTACACTACCTACAGCTCTTCAACAGGCAAAGCGACAACCACTATAGCTCTCAGCACGTCTAATATCAGTAGTTATGAGTCTACAAAAGGTATCGTAGGTATCATCGGTATTCCGTGGGTTAACGGTGAAAACGCATACGTTACAAGCGTTACGAAAGAGTTCAATATGGACGGAACAGCTGTTACTGCACGTACAGCTGTCATTAATAATGACAATTGCGACGCATGTCACACAAGCGTAGCTCCCGCAGGCGCCAACGGTATCGCAATCCACCTGAATGAAGACTCTTCAGGCGCACACGGACACACTGCTATCGGCAGCGTTGATGCCTGTAGAATTTGCCACAACTCAAGCTCTGCAGCAGGTCACTATGCACAGCAGTCAAGGTCAATCGACTCTTACCTTCACGCTATCCACGCTGAACAGCCTACACTTGCATCATATGACTCACTGACAATCAAATATCCTAACTATATTAAAGATTGCTCAGTATGCCACGATGACGGTACATACGAAGCACCTGATCAGACTAAAGCAGTTGGTGGTGTTGTTAGCGGAAGTGAACAGTCTGACGGGACTCTTTTGTCTTCCGATCAGGTTGTTACCGGTCCTGGTGCAGTTGCCTGTGGCTCATGTCACAAAGCACTCGCCATTGCTGACGATGACTCCGCGACTGTAACTTCTATCAATGCACATACAGGTTCTTTCGGATACAGAGTATCTGTTTCCTCTATGCCTTATCTGGAAGTACTTCAGGCTGTTTTTGCCTTGTTTTAAGCAATAATAACCTGGCATATAAGGGGCTTTCTGAGCCCCTTTTTTTATCTTTCCAATAGTATATTTCACACCTGATTCAAAACTATTGAACTCAATAAACTATTAATGATAAATCAGATTAACAAAATATGAGATTGTCCTGAGAATTTTATGAATCCACAAAAGAGCTTTGACCTCGAAAAAAAAGGGCGGTCTGAAACCGCCCTTATCGTGTGATTAACTTTCTTTGGGTCCGCCGGGGATGAATTTATACTTGCTGTTGCAAATATGTTTGGAGCCGGTACCTGCGGGTATGAGTTTACCCATGATAACGTTCTCCTTAAGTCCCCTGAGTTCATCCATCTTACCGGAGCAAGCCGCGTCGGTAAGAACCCTTGTTGTCTCCTGGAACGATGCCGCAGAGATGAAACTGTGGGTGTTAAGAGCCGCTTTGGTGATACCTTGCAGTACCGAACGACCTTGCGGCGGTCTCAGACCTTTTGCCATCATATCTTCGTAAACCTTGACGAATTCGTTTTTATAAACCTCTTCGTTAGGCATGAAGACAGAATCGCCTGCTTCCTCAATAATGATCTTTTTAAGCATCTGACGTACGATGACTTCAATGTGCTTATCATTAATATGAACACCCTGCTTGCGGTAAACTTCCTGAATCTCGTCAACAAGATATTTTTGCAGAGCCTCTTCACCGAGAACCGCCAGAATATCGTGGGGGTTCACAAGACCGTCGATAAGAGCCTCGCCCGCTTTGATACGGTCGCCTTCGTGGACGTTGATATATCTTTGAACGGAGATGCTGTAGCTCTTTTTAACGCCTGTCTCTTCGTTGGTAATGGTAAGCTTTCTAAGTCCCCTTGCGGTGTTCTCTATGCTCACGATACCGTCGATCTCTGCAATAACTGACGGGTCTTTGGGTTTACGTGCTTCAAACAGCTCGGCAACTCTGGGAAGACCGACAGTAATGTCTTTTGTTTTCTGAGTGTCTCTGGGGATCTTTGCCAGGATATCACCGGGCATGATCTCGACACCCTCTTCCACCATAATGTTTGCGCCCACCGGAAGGATGTAGCGCTGTATGGTTTTATTCTCCTCGCTTTTGATGGAGATGCGGGGCTGTTTGCGGCCTCTTGTGTTGCTGATGATAACTTTCTGAGACAGACCTGTGATCTGGTCGATGTCCTCTTTCAGTGTTTCACCCTCAACGATATCGCCGAATGCAACCTTACCTTTAAATTCTGTCATGATAACAGCTGCATAAGGATCCCATTCAGCTATCAGGTCACCCTGTTTAACCGTTGCTCCGTTATGAACGTGGAGTTTTGTACCATATGCGATGTTGTATTTCTCAAGCACTCTGCCTTCAACATCTATAATTTTCAGCAGACCGTTTCTGTTAAGAACTGTCGGCTCGCCATATCTGTTGTCGACAATTTTCATATCCTCTGTCTGGATACGACCGCCTATTTTCGCATTAAGGCTTGACTGCTCGGCAGAAGATGACGCAACACCACCAATGTGGAACGTTCTCATCGTAAGCTGAGTACCGGGTTCACCGATTGACTGTGCTGCGATGATACCGACTGCCTCGCCGATTTCAACTTCGCGGCGGGTTGCAAGGTCAAGTCCGTAACACATGCGGCATGCGCCGTGTTTGGCTTCACATGTCAGGATGGAGCGAACCATTACCCTGTCAATACCTGCCTGCTCTATTTTGTGAACCATCTCCTCGGTAATGAGTGAGTTGGCTTCAACTATAAGCTCATCTGTAACAGTGTCGTATATGTCCTCAAGAGTGTAACGTCCGTAGATACGTTCGCCAAGAGGTTCAACAACTTCCGAACCTTCCATAAGAGCGGTGATCTCAATACCTTTGATGGTATGGCAGTCGTCCTCGGAGATGATAACATCCTGAGCAACGTCGACCAGACGTCTTGTAAGGTAACCTGAGTTCGCTGTTTTAAGAGCCGTATCCGCAAGACCTTTCCTCGCACCGTGGGTGGAGTTGAAGTACTCGGACACCGTAAGACCCTCACGGAAGTTCGATGTAATAGGCGTTTCGATGATCTCACCCGAAGGTTTTGCCATCAGACCGCGCATACCTGCAAGCTGTGATATCTGCGCCTTAGAACCCCTCGCACCGGAGTGCGCCATGATGTAGATGGGGTTATAGAAACGCTCACGTTTTGCAGTTTTAGATTTATCACCGCCGATTGTCTGAATGTTTTTCATCAGTTTATCGGAGATAACGTCGTTAGTAGTAGACCATGTATCGATGATCTGGTTATAGCGTTCACCCGCTGTCAGAGCACCTTCACGGTAGTGGTCGTTAATTTCGCGTACTTTCTGGTTTGCCTGAGCAAGAAGCTCCGCTTTCTCATTGGGAATGATGAAGTCATCAATACAGATTGAGAAGCCCGCAATGGTAGAGTATGCGAAACCGAGGTTTTTAAGCGCGTCAAGGAACAGCACTGTGTGGTAGTTCCCCAGACGTTTGTAAATCGTGTCAACCAGCGTAACGAGGTCTTTTTTGGTGAAAAGACGGTTGACGACGTCAAATTCGATTCCTTTGGGGACGATCTTATAAAGGATTATCCTGCCGGGAATAGTGTCGTACATTTTGCCGTCCATTCTGACCTTGATCTCAGCGTGGATATCCACCTGTTTGTGATCAAGGGCTATAAGAACCTCTTCGGGGTTGGCAAATTTCATGCCCGCGCCTTTTGCGTTTCTCATCTCACGGGACAGGTAGTAGATACCGAGAACCATATCCTGTGTGGGTGTCGCAAGGGGTTTACCGTGCGCAGGTGAAAGTATGTTATAGGAAGCGAGCATCAGTGTGCGCGCTTCAAGCTGTGCTTCGTATGACAGAGGAACGTGAACCGCCATCTGGTCACCGTCGAAGTCCGCGTTGAACGCGGGACAGACAAGGGGGTGAAGTCTTATCGCCTTGCCCTCGATGAGGACGGGTTCAAACGCCTGAATACCCAGTCGGTGAAGGGTAGGGGCGCGGTTCAGCATTACGGGGTGTTCACGGATAACTTCTTCAAGAACATCCCATACCTCGGGTCTCTGCTCCTCAACCATTTTCTTAGCCTGTTTGATGGTGGAGGCGATGCCTCTTTCCTTCTCAAGCTTATAGTAAAGGAAGGGTTTGAACAGTTCCAGCGCCATTATCTTAGGGATACCGCACTGGTGCATATTCAGGCTGGGTCCCGCAACGATAACGGAACGACCTGAGTAGTCGACCCTTTTACCCAGAAGGTTCTGACGGAAACGACCCTGTTTACCCTTGATCATGTCTGAAAGGGATTTCAGCGGGCGTTTGTTTGAGCTTCTGATAACCCTGCCGCGTCTGCCGTTGTCAAACAGCGCATCCACAGCTTCCTGAAGCATACGTTTTTCGTTGCGTATGATGATCTCAGGCGCGTTAAGCTCCATCAGTTTCTTCAGACGGTTGTTCCTGTTGATGACCCTTCTGTAAAGGTCGTTAAGGTCGGATGTCGCAAAACGTCCGCCGTCAAGGGGAACAAGGGGGCGAAGTTCCGGCGGAATTACAGGCAGTACGTCAAGGATCATCCATTCAGGTCTGTTGCCTGATTTGCGGAATGCCTCAACGACACGCAGACGTTTCGCCAGCTTCATTTTTTTCTGCATACTTGTGGTATCGCGGAGTTCCTCTTTCAGCTCAATAAGCAGGATGTCAAGATCGACCTTTTTAAGAAGGTCTTTTATTGCCTCTGCACCTATCTTCGCCTCGAAAGCGTTGGTACCGTGATCCTCAACAAGTTTTCTGTATCTGTCCTCTGTAAGAAGCTCGCGCTCTTTCAGGGGTGTAGCCTTCGGGTCTGTCACGATGTAAGACTCGAAGTAGATTATGCGCTCAATATCCTTGATTGAAAGGTCAAGGATGGAACCGATACGGCTGGGCGTACCTTTAAAGAACCAAATGTGGCAGACGGGAGAAGCGAGGTCGATGTGACCCATTCTTTCACGTCTTACCTTTGATTGTATAACCTCAACTCCGCATTTTTCGCACACTATTCCTCTGTGCTTCATACGTTTGTACTTACCGCAGAGACATTCCCAGTCCTTCACGGGACCGAATATCTTCGCACAGAACAGACCGTCCCTTTCAGGTTTGAAAGTGCGGTAGTTGATGGTTTCAGGTTTTGTAACTTCGCCGGAAGACCACTCAAGGATCTTTTCGGGAGAAGCTATCTTGATCCTGATTGCGTCAAAAAACTTTTCTTTTTTGTTGTCGAACAAGGTACTCACTTTCATATGTTATGAGTCCTCCGTAGTGTCTTCTTCTTTTACAGCATCCTCTGGAAGTTCGATTACACCGTCTTCGTTGGATGTCAGCAGTTCTATGTCAAGTGCCAGACCCTGAAGTTCTTTGATAAGAACGTTAAAGGATTCCGGCATGCTCGGGCTGAATGAGAAGTTTCCGTTAACGATGGCTTCGTATACTGTCGTACGTCCCTCAACGTCATCGGATTTGACTGTAAGCATTTCCTGAAGGATATGCGCGGCACCGTATGCCTCAAGCGCCCAAACCTCCATCTCTCCAAGTCTCTGTCCGCCGAACTGAGCTTTACCGCCCAGAGGCTGCTGAGTAACCAGAGAGTAGGGACCTGTTGAACGTGCATGGAGCTTCGTATCAACAAGGTGGTGCAGCTTAAGGAAGTACATAATACCTACGGTAACTTCCTGCTCGAATTTCTCACCTGTTCTGCCGTCGTAAAGATTGGTCTGACCGTCGGTCTGGAAACCCGCCTCTGTCAGCATCTCTTTGATATCCTGTTCGCGTGCGCCGTCGAAAACTTCGGTCGCAACCTTAATACCGAGCGCGCGTGCAGCCCAGCCAAGGTGAACCTCAAGAATCTGACCGACGTTCATACGCGAAGGAACCGACAGGGGGTTCAGAACGATGTCAACCGGTGTTCCGTCGGGCAGGTAGGGCATGTCCTGGATAGGAAGGATTCGTGAAACGACACCCTTGTTACCGTGACGACCAGCCATTTTGTCACCGACAGACAGTTTTCTTTTGATAGCAACATATACTTTTACGGATTTCAGAACGCCTGCCGGAAGTTCGTCGCCCTTCTCAACTTTGCGTTTCTTATCCTTATAATAATCGTCCGACTCTTTTACCTTCTCGAAGTAGATGGCGTTTATCTTCTTAACTTTTGCGTCAAGATCTCTTGCCTCTGCAACGTCGAGCTGGATAAGATCCGTATAGGGAAGTCTGCAAAGAACTTCCTCCGACAGAACCGTGCCGGACGGAATGCTTGCTGTTGGCGAAGAGTATTCGCTTTTCAGCGCAAGCCCGATGAAGAGTTCCGCAATCTTTTCGTTCCTTGATTTCTCAAGAGCCTTCAGTTCACGTTCGTAATCCTTCTGGATAGTGATGTACTCTTCTTTCTCAATCTGCTCTGTTCTGTAGTCTTTGTCTATGCCCCTTCTTGTCATCACCTGTACGTCAACAACAGTACCGTAGATGCTCGGGGGAACTCTGAGCGATGCGTCTTTAACGTCGCCCGCTTTTTCACCGAAAATTGCGCGAAGGAGTTTCTCTTCGGGTGTCGCCTGAGTTTCACCTTTGGGAGTAACCTTACCCACGAGGATATCGCGGGGTTTAACCCTTGCGCCGATGCGGATGATACCTGATTCGTCAAGATCTTTCAGAGCCTCGTCGGATACGTTGGGAATATCAGCGGTTATCTCTTCAGGTCCCAGCTTGGTATCTCTCGCCTCAATTTCGAACTCCTCGATGTGGATAGACGTGTATCTGTCCTCACGAACAACCCTTTCGGATATAAGAATGGAGTCCTCATAGTTGTAACCCATCCAGGGCATGAACGCGAGAACCATGTTCTGACCGAGAGCCAGTTCACCGTTATCGGTTGCGGGTCCGCCTGCAAGGAAAGACCCCACATGAACTCTTTCCCCGGGTTTTACGATGGGTTTAAAGTTGATGCATGTATCCTGATTGGATCTTCTGTATTTAACAAGTTCATATACATCCAGACCGAAGTCCTCGCCATCTGTGTAGCGGATGCATATTTTTGATGAATCAATGTATTCAACAACGCCTGCTCTCTTGGCGGTAATGACCGCACCGGAGTCAACGGCAACTTTCTGCTCCAGACCTGTACCCACGATAGGGGAGTCGGTACGGATAAGCGGAACAGCCTGACGCTGCATGTTTGAACCCATAAGTGCACGGTTCGCATCATCGTGCTCAAGGAACGGGATAAGTGCTGCGGACACTGAAACGATCTGCTTGGGTGAGATATCCATGAACTGAATAGTCTCTTTGGGAGTAAGCAGAGGTTCGCCAAGGTGCCTTGCAGCAGCGAAATCTTTTACAAACGAACCGTCCTCATTAAGAGGCGCGTTCGCCTGTGCGATGTAGTAATCCTCTTCCTCAATAGCCGACATGTAAACAACCTGATCTGTAACGACGCAGTTGTTGACCTTTCTGTAAGGAGTTTCGATGAAACCGAACTCGTTAACTTTCGCATAGGTCGTCAGCGATGTGATAAGACCGATGTTGGGACCTTCAGGTGTCTCAATGGGGCAGATACGTCCGTAGTGAGACGTGTGAACGTCACGAACCTCAAAGCCAGCCCTGTCTCGGTTAAGACCGCCGGGACCGAGTGCGGAGAGTCTTCTTTTGTGAGTGATCTCGCTCAGGGGGTTTGTCTGATCCATGAACTGGGAAAGCTGATAGCTTCCGAAGAACTCTTTAATGGATGCAGACAGAGGTTTGGCGTTCAGAAGATCCTGAGGTGTCAGGTCTTCAACATCCTGAATACTCATCCTTTCCTTAACAGTCTTTTCCATTCTGGAAAGACCGATACGGATGTGGTTCTGGAGCTGTTCGCCTGCCGCTCTTACACGTCTGTGACCAAGGTGGTCGATGTCGTCCACACGGTCAAGACCTTTACGGATGTTTTCCAGAACGCGGATTGTCTCAACTATATCTTCTTTAGTAAGCGTAGTCGTATCAAGGTTAACGGAGAGACCAAGTCTCTTGTTGATCTTGAGCCTGCCCACTTTCGACAGGTCATATCTCTTCGGATTGAAGAACAGGTTGTCGAAAAGAGTTCTGGCGGTGTCCTCTGTCGCGGGTTCGCCGGGACGGAGTTTTTTGTATATGTCGATAAGCGCTTCTTCCTGAGTTTTCACTTTGTCAGCAGCGAGGATATCCCTCATAACGCTGTCGGCGGTGAGCCTGTCTATGAAAAGCACTTTAAAGTTCTGTACGTTAGCTTCCTTGATCTTGTCGAAAAGCTCAAGCGAAACCTGAGTGTTGGCTTCGATAAGAACTTCGCCGAAGCTGTCAAACACATCTTCCGCAAAGAAAGTATGTTCGATATCTTCAAAAGTTATAGGCAGTTTTGAAATGCCGGCTTTCGAGATACGCTTTCTGGAAGCTTTAGTTATCTTGTGCCCCGCTTTGACGATAACGTTGCCCTCTTCATCAAGGATATCCAGACTGTTGCGCAGTCCGAGAATGATATCCTCGTTGAATTCCTTGAACATGTTCTCGCCTTCAAAGAATATGTTTTCTTTGGTGTAGTACATGTTAAGGACATCATGTTCGGTGTATCCCAGTGCTTTCAGAAGAACTGTCGACGGGATCTTACGTTTTTTGTCAATGCGGACGTACATGATATTCTTCGAGTCGAAGTCGAAATCTATCCATGAACCCCTGTAAGGGATTATTCTCGCGCTGAAAAGGTGTTTCTCGATAACGCCTTTGGAAGACGTAAGGTCTTCAAAGAAGATACCGGGAGAACGGTGGAGCTGATTTACGATAACCCTTTCCACTCCGTTGATAACAAAAGTACCGCGGTCTGTCATAAGAGGAATATCGCAAAGATAGACCTCCGATTCCTTGGCAGAAACAACTGATTTCTCACCTGTTTCCTCGTTGACATCATAAGTTACCAGCCTGACTTTGATTTTCAGCGGGGCAGCATATGTTGTACTTCTGTCAATTGCCTCAGAGGGTGTGTATTTCTGCTTCTCTATTGTATAGCTGATATACTCCAGCACGGCGGTCTCGTTAAAGTCCGTGATGGGGAATATCTCTCTGAAGACCTCTTCCAGTCCTTTATGTTTACGGCTATCGGGCTGAGCTTCGGCCTGCAGAAACTCTACATATGAGTCTCTCTGCACCTCAATGAGATCCGGTATATCAATAACCTTATTGATTCGGGAAAAGTTGCGTCTCTCGGTGGGTTTGCTGGTCAAATTCATTCGTTTCACCTTCCGGTAAATTATTAACGAAAGAGGGGGGAGCAGTGCTCCCCCTTTTTAGGATTGCTTGTTTAACAGTAACTTAGAAGAAGTTGTTACTTAACTTCTACAGTTGCGCCTGCTTCTTCAAGTTTAGCTTTGATAGAAGCTGCTTCCTCTTTAGTTACACCCTCTTTAACGGGTTTCGGAGCTTCATCAACAACAGCCTTAGCCTCTTTCAGTCCAAGACCGGTAAGCTCTCTAACAACTTTGATAACCTGAACTTTTTTGTCTCCGCCCGCAGTAATTACTACTGTGAACTCTGTTTGCTCTTCAACAGCTTCTGCTGCTGCAGCGGGAGCTGCAACCATAGCTGCTACGGGAGCTGCGGCAGACACGCCGAATTTTTCTTCGAGCTCTTTTACGAAATCAGCAAGCTCGATAACAGTCATTTTCTCGATAAATTCAATTACTTGATCCTTAGTTACAGACATCTGTGTCCTCCATTAATTCTGTTTTTTATCTTTCACAGCGTTCAGAACGTTCAGCAGGCTTCTAGGTATGTTAGCAAGAAGCGAAACGAAGTTGACGACAGGTGCATTCATAGAACCAAGCATTTTGGCGAGCAGTTCTTCACGGCTCGGCAGGTCTGCCAGACGGTTCACATCATCTGCTGTGAGCCTGCTACCTTCAAGGTAACCGGCTTTGATATTAAACTTATCATAGGACTTAGCGAATTTCTTGAATTCTTTGGCGACAGCGGCAACGTCGCCTTTTACGATTGCGCAAGTAGTGGGCTCTTTCAGATATTCATCCAGAGCGGTAATGTCATTGTCGTGAAGGGCAATTTTCAGAAGCGTGTTCTTGACTACTTTGAAATCACTTCCCTGTGATTTGATAGCCGCGCGGATTGCGGTTATCTGAGGGAAGGTAAGCCCTTTATAGTTTGCCAAGAACAGCGCATCAGCACTTTTAACCTGTTCGGCAAGTGCATTAACCAATTGTTCTTTATCAGCTCTTTTCACGCTGTTCCTCCGTTTCCGGTTGTCTATTGCAACCGATTTCCGCAGGATTTATCACGCCCTATTGCAGACGCAACCTGCTTCTTTAACCGAATAATTTCCGTTCTTACAGTTCGTTGACCAGTTTGTGATGGTCAACTTTTACGCCGGGTCCCATTGTAGCAGAAAGGGTTATGCCCCTGACGTAGTGTCCTTTTGCTGAGGACGGCTTAAGCTTGAGAAGTGTGTCAAGCAAAGCCTTAATGTTTTGTTCGAGTTTGTCATTGTCGAAGCTTTTTTTGCCGACAGTGGTGTGAATGATACCGACTTTATCCACACGGAATTCAATCATACCGGCTTTCAGTTCCTTCACAACTTTTGCCACATCTGCCGTTACAGTTCCGACTTTAGGGTTAGGCATAAGGCCTCTGGGTCCGAGAACCCGTCCCAGTTTACCTACCTGAACCATCATGTCGGGGGTTGCCACTACTTTGTCGAAATCAGTCCATCCGCCTTGGACCTTGCTGATAAGTTCGTCGTCACCTGCGAAATCAGCGCCTGCATCAAGCGCTTCTTTCTGTTTTTCGCCTTTACAGAATACAAGAACCTTTACATCTTTTCCTGTACCGTTGGGAAGACTTACGGAACCGCGAACCATCTGGTCAGCGTGCTTGGGGTTAACACCAAGATTCACAGCTATGTCGATGGATTCGTCGAATTTTGCGAAAGCGGCTTCCTTAGCGAGAGCAATAGCCTCTCCCAGATCGTAAGATTTTTCTGCGTCAATCTTACCTGAGGCAGTCTGGTACTGTTTTCCTCTAGCCATGTTTCACCTCAAAAATATTAGTCTTTTACTTTGACACCCATGCTGCGCGCTGAACCTGCAACGATTTTCATTGCCTGCTCAATGTCAGTGGTGTTCAGGTCGGGCATTTTTGCCTCTGCAACCTTTTTGAGCTGTTCCTGTGTCAGTGTTCCTGCTACGTCTTTTTTAACGTTGTTCGCACCGCTTTTGATTCCCAGCTCTTTTTTGATCATATCCGTTACGGGGGGAGTCTTTGTCACGAAAGTGAAGCTTCTGTCCTCGTAAACGGTGATGACCACGGGAATTGTCCAGTCGCCCATGTTCTGGGTTTTAGCGTTGAATGCTTTACAGAATTCCATGATGTTCACGCCTCTCTGACCGAGAGCGGGACCAACGGGGGGCGAGGGGTTAGCCTTGCCGGCAGGAATCTGCAGCTTTACGCTTCCTGTTACTTTCTTGGCCATTTATAAACCTCCGAATTAGGCCTCAGCCTATCCGCTTAACCTGAAGATAATCAAGTTCGACAGGTGTTTGTCTTCCGAAAATACTGACGATGACTCTGACTTTCTCTTTATCAGGGTTAACATCTTCCACTGTTCCTGTAAACCCGAGGAAGGGTCCGTCCACAACCTCAACCTTATCGCCGTCAACATATCTTGAAGCGATTCTGGGAGCTTGTGATTTGGCGAGATCTATCATCGCCTTGACGTCCTGTTCGGGAATCGGAACCGGATTGATGCCGCCGACAAAGCCGGTCACCTTGGGGATGCTTTTGACAACATGCCAGTTGGATGTGGTCATCTCCATGTGAACGAGTATGTAACCGGGGAAGGTCTTCTTTTTGCTTATTTTCTTTTTGCCTTTCTTCAGCTCTACAACATCTTCTGTGGGGATGAGGACGTCGTCTATCTGTTCGGACAGATTCTCGTTCTTCACCTTTTCCTCAAGAAGAGTAACAACACGCTTCTCGAAGCCTGAATATGTGTGTACTACATACCACTGTTTTGCCATTTTGATGTACCTAGTATAAGAACTGAGTAAGTTTGGCGAGTCCGAAGTCAACGACACCCATGAACACTGACAGAACTACGCATATAGCTATGACAACGCCTGTGGTGCCGATGGTTGCTTCTCTTGTCGCCCATACAACCTTTTTCAGCTCTTCTTTAACTTCGTTATAAAACTCAGTTACTTTGATCATGTTTTAAAGCTCTTTTTTCCAATTTTTTATGGCAGGCCAGAGAAGACTCGAACTTCCAACCCCCGGTTTTGGAGACCGGTGCTCTGCCAATTGAGCTACTAGCCTGCAATTCTTTTAAGCGTTTGTGCTTACTTTGTTTCTTTGTGAAGTGTGTGCTTGCGGTCGCGAGGACAATACTTCATGAATTCCAGCTTGCCGGTAGTTGTTTTCTTATTCTTTGTGGTAGAATAATTTCTTTCTTTGCACTCGGTGCAAGCAAGTATTACTTTCTCTCTCATTATATTACTCCGAGATTTCGACAACCACGCCTGCACCTACGGTACGTCCGCCCTCACGAATTGCGAAGCGAAGACCGGGATCCATTGCGATGGGTGTGATAAGTTCAACATCACAGGAGATGTTATCGCCGGGCATTACCATCTCTACGCCTTCGGCAAGAGTGATGATACCTGTTACGTCTGTTGTTCTGAAGTAGAACTGAGGTCTGTATCCGCTGAAGAAAGGTGTGTGACGTCCGCCTTCCTCTTTTGTCAGGATGTATGCTTCAGCTTTGAACTTCTTATGGGGAGTGATTGCGTTCGGTTTGGAAAGTACCTGTCCGCGCTCAACGTCATCCTTTTTGATACCGCGGACAAGAATACCCACGTTATCGCCTGCTACACCTTCATCAAGAAGTTTACGGAACATTTCTATTCCAGTTACTATTGTTTTCTGGGTGTCACGGATTCCGACTATCTGTACTTCATCGCCCACTTTTACTTTACCGCGCTCGATCCTGCCTGTTACAACTGTTCCGCGGCCGGATATTGAGAACACGTCCTCGATAGGCATGATGAAGTCTTTATCTATGTCACGCTGAGGTTCTGCGATATAGTCGTCAAGTGCCTGTACAAGGTCAAGAATAGGCTGTGACCATTTGGGGTTGTCACCGTCTTCAAGTGCTTTAAGTGCTGAACCTTTGATGATAGGAGTATCATCGCCGGGGAACTCATAAGCTGAAAGAAGGTCTCTTATTTCAAGTTCAACGAGTTCGATAAGTTCCTCGTCGTCTACCATATCTATTTTGTTCATGAACACTACTATGTAAGGTACGCCTACCTGACGGGCGAGCAGGATGTGCTCACGGGTCTGGGGCATGGGACCGTCAGCGGCTGAAACAACAAGGATTGCTCCGTCCATCTGTGCGGCACCGGTGATCATGTTCTTTACGTAGTCCGCGTGACCCGGGCAGTCAACGTGAGCATAGTGACGTTTCTCGGATTCATACTCTACGTGGGCTGTCGCGATGGTAATACCTCTTTCTCTCTCTTCCGGAGCCTTGTCGATGTTACCGTAGTCTACGAACTGTGCGAATCCTTTTTTAGAAAGGATGTTCGTGATTGCTGCTGTCAGGGATGTTTTACCGTGGTCAACGTGGCCGATTGTTCCGACGTTGACGTGCGGTTTCGTTCTTTCAAATTTAGACTTAGCCATTGTTAATCTGTCCTCCTGAAAAGAAGATAAAGCCCACGACCGGACTCGAACCGGTGATCTCGTCCTTACCAAGGACGTGCTCTAGCCACCTGAGCCACGTGGGCATATAAAAAAAAACAGACGTAACGGTATCGTCCGTCTTTTATACAGCTTGTTTTCTGAGAAAAAAAAAGCGGGCAACGGGATTCGAACCCGCGACCCTCAGCTTGGAAGGCTGATGCTCTAGCCAACTGAGCTACACCCGCATTTTTTCGTCAAAAAGTGGGGAGAGAAGGATTCGAACCTTCGAAGTCGTTCGACAACAGATTTACAGTCTGCCCCCTTTGGCCGCTTGGGTATCTCCCCTCACGTGGCAGCGAGAGCTGCACACAGAGTCCGTGAAACAAAAAAAAGCTGGTGAAAGGAATTGAACCCTCAACCTACTGATTACAAGTCAGTTGCTCTACCAATTGAGCTACACCAGCTTACCGTGAAACGGAGGTGAATATTATCTTTTAACGTTATAGATGTCAAGAGTTTTGTTGAAAAAAATTAAAGTTTTTTAAATTGATCTGAAACGCCGTAACAACAGGACTTTAAATGAATTATACACTATCCGGCGGAATGTTCCATAGCTTTTTTTATAAGCACCCGCACTCCCTCGCCCTGAAGAGCATAGAAGACCTGTTTCCCTGATTTCTTCCATGTAACGAGTTTTGAGTTGCGAAGGATGCGAAGCTGGTGCGACACGGCGGATTGTGAAACACCTGCCAGTTCCGCTATATCCGCAACGCACAGTTCCGAGAGTGAAAGCGCGTAAAGAATCTTCACCCGGGTGTGATCGCTCAATATCTTAAAGATGTCGGACATGTTCAAGGTAACGGATTCGGGAGGCATCCTATCCTTCATATTGGGGAGCATATCCTCCACGGGTTCCGCCAGTTGAAAAATGTCGTCAGTCATATTAACCTCAAAAGAGACTGCCGCGCCGGCAAGCCTCCTCGCAGAGACAAGTGCGTGTCTTCGCGAGGAACAACGTGACGAAGCGATCTAACTTCAAAATACATGAGCGGTTATTCAGGTGTGTATAATAGTATTACATGTGTTATACTGTCAATATTTACATTGCATATTGACATAAGCGAATAATACATCATAATGGTAAGTTCTTAATTGTTTTTGCATCACATAATCAGTCAATAATTTATGGAGATATATATATGAACATTCAGCAAATGATGAAGCAAGCTCAGAAAATGCAGAAAAAAATGGAAGAGGCGCAGGCGGAAGCGGCTCAGGAAGTTGTGGAAGCCACGTCCGGCGGCGGTATGATAACCGTTAAGGTGAACGGAAAACAGGAAATCATCAGCATCGCAATCGAAAAGGACGTTGTTGACCCGGAAGATGTTGAAATGCTGCAAGACCTTATCCTTGCCGCTGTTAACGAGGGACTTAAAAAATCTCAGGAAGTTGTTCAGCAGAAGATGTCTGCCGTAACGGGCAACCTCGGGATCAATTTCCCCGGCATGTTCTAAACATCCATATAATATATGAAGAACAGGATCTTTGAGCGCTGCGTGGGCGAGTTTTCAAGACTGCCCGGCATCGGAAGGAAGACTGCCGTGCGTCTTGCACTTCACCTTCTGAAATCCGACGCCCAGCTTGTCAAAAACCTTGCAGAGAGCATGATAGAGCTTAAGGAGAAGACCGTATTCTGCAAAATATGCGGAAATCTCTCCGAAGAGCCGATATGTCACATCTGCCACGACAGCTACCGCCAGAACGGTCAGCTTTGCGTTGTTGAAGAGGCAAAGGACATCTTTGTACTTGAGAATACAGGTTTTTTCCACGGACGCTACCATGTTCTGGGGGGGCGCATCTCTCCTCTGGACGGTATCGGACCGCAGGATCTCACCATAGACAGGCTCATTGAACGCATAACTCAGGAAAATATCACAGAGGTCATAATCGCCACCAACCCTGACATCGAAGGGGAAACAACGGCAATATACCTTTCAAAGATCCTAAAAAACAAAAACGTCCGTGTAACGAAAATTGCAAGCGGCGTTCCCATCGGAACAAATCTTGAATACACGGATGAGCTGACGCTGTTCAAAGCAATGGAACAGCGCACTGAAATCCATGAATAAAAACGGAATAAACATACATGTCCAAAGAAATAATTGTAAACTCCACGCTCAGCGAGGCTCGTGTGGCGGTTCTGGAGAACGGAAACCCTGCCGAGATACTTATCGAACGTGCGCACAGCAAGAACGTTGCTGGAAATATATATAAAGGACGGGTCATAAAAGTTCTGCCCGGCATACAGTCGGCATTCGTTGACATCGGACTTTCAAAAGCGGCATTTCTGCCCGCAGCAGACGTCTATGTCGAAAACGGAGAGCGCGTAAGCTTTCTGGAGGCTATGGACGGAATGCAGGACGAGGCGGAGGTGGACACCATCGCGCCGGAACCGAAAGAAATCCCGCCTATCGAACAGCTTCTCAAAGAGGGTCAGGAGATCGTCGTTCAGGTGGCGAAAGAATCCATCGGACAAAAAGGCGCACGCCTGACAACTCACCTGACGGTTCCCGGACGCTATATCGTTCTTATGCCCGGATACGAACACGTCGGAGTATCACGTAAAATTGAAGAGGAAGAGGAACGGGAACGCCTGCGCCTGATCCTTAAAGATATGAAGAAAGAGGGTATGGGACTGATAGCCCGTACAGTCTCCGCAGGGCACGACCATGAAGAGATAGTGGCGGATCTCGACTACCTTGAGCGCCTCTGGTCGAAGATTATGGATAATATGGCGGCTTCAAAAGCGCCGTGTATGATATACGAGGATCACGGACTTATCTTCCGCATCCTTCGCGATACTGCAACAGCGGATGTCAGCCGTATCATTATTGACAATAAGGCGGACTACCTCAAGATAAAATCGTTCCTTCGCGAATACATGCCGGACATGAACATCGAAGTGACGCTTTACACAAACGACATCCCCATATTCGACTATTACAACATCGAAATAGAGATCGGACGCATACTTGACAAAAAGGTATGGCTGAAATCAGGCGGCTACATAGTCATAGATCAGGCGGAAGCGCTCACGGTTATCGACGTCAACACCGGAAAATTCGTGGGCAAGCGCAACTTTGAAGATACCATCCTCAAAACGAACCTTGAGGCGTCTAAAGAGATAGCGTGGCAGCTGCGCCTCCGCAACATCGGCGGCATAATCATAGTCGATTTCATAGACATGGCGAAAGAGGAAAACCGTCAGAAGGTTCTGAAAACAATGGATCTGGAGCTGAAAAACGACAGAGCCAAAGCAAGCGTGGTGAATATCTCCCCGCTGGGGCTTGTGGAAATAACCAGAAAACGCGTTCAGGAGAGCCTTACCCGCTCACTGAGCGAACCCTGTCCATATTGTGAGGGACGAGGCATAGTTAAAAGCAAGCTCACCGTCTGCTACGACATTATGCGTGAAGTGCGCAGGATCGCCCCTTTTGTCCATAAGAAAAAAGTCTATATTGAGGCACATCCCGACGTCGTCGACCTTCTGCTTGACGAGGAAAAAGGTTCCATGGACGAAATAGAACTGATGATGAGCATAGAGGTGGAAATCACTCCCAACGAGACTTTCCACATACACGATTACGAAGTAACACCAATGGATTAATGATGTACAACAGACAGGACGCATTTTACAAAAAGGCTAAGCGCGAAGGCTACCGCAGCCGCGCCGCCTATAAACTTATCGAACTTAACAAAAAATACGAGATATACCGTAACGGTCATAACGTACTCGACGTGGGCTGTGCACCCGGCGGGTGGACGCAGGTCGTTCTGCAAATGTCAAAGACCCGGGTTGTCGGTGTTGACCTGCTCGAAACAGGCGATATGGAAATGGAACGATTCAAATTCATTCTGGGCGACATCACCACTCAGGAGACTGTGGACGAGGTTCTTGCTGCCTGCTCCGGTTACGATGCCGTCATATCCGACGCAGCGCCTAATACGTCAGGCTCAAAACTTCTCGACCATGTGAACTCCATAGAACTGGTGCGCAAAATATTCTATTTTGCCTGCTCCGTTCTGAAACCCCACGGGAACTTCATCTGTAAGGTATTCGAGGGTGAGGACAGAGATGCGCTTGTGAAAGAGATGAAGGTTCATTTCGACTTCTGCAAGCACATACGCCCCGAAGCCACACGCAAAGGCTCGTTTGAAATGTATATAATCCTTAAAGGTTTCAAAGGATTACCGAAAAATGAACAATGACCTTTTAACCATACTTAATCTTGTTTCCGAAGGTTCTCTGGATGCAATGCAGGCATTTGAAAAGATTCAGGGATTCACAAACGGAAGCGATGCGAAGATAGACACCGACAGAAAAAACCGCGTCGGTTTTGAAGAGGTGGTCTACGGACAGGGAAAAACCGCAGAACAGGTGGCTTCCATCTCGAAAACATATGCTGAAAAAGGAATGAACTTAGTCTGTACGGGACTGTCTGATGAGAAGATAAACGAACTCAGGGAACTTTGCCCTGACTGCACCTTCGTTCCGGAAGCCGGAATAATGAAACGCTTCCTGAAACCTATTGAGGCAAAAGAAGGTTCCGTTGCCGTCATAACCGCAGGAACAAGCGACCTTAAAGTTGCGAAAGAAGCGAAGGAAATTCTGGAGTTTTGCGGAGTTCATGCGGAACTCTATGCAGACATCGGGGTGGCAGGCATACACAGATTTTTAAGCCACAAAGATGATATATCGCGAGCGGACGTTATAATCGTTATCGCAGGAATGGAAGGCGCACTGCCCTCCATAACCGGCGGAATATTCCCACAGCCTGTTATAGCAGTTCCCACTTCTGCCGGATACGGAACGGCATTGCACGGCTTCACCGCTCTGTTTGCGATGTTGACAAGCTGCGCGGCAGGGCTTACAGTGGTAAACATAGATAATGGCTTCGGTGCCGCCATGGCGGCTGTGCGGGTTATAAACATTTTGAACCTGCGTAAAAACCGCTAAGAGAGCCTTGCACCATCTTATTTGCATATTCGGATTTTAATACACAGTATACTTTAAACAATTTTCCTATGGCAATTTTTGGGACATACTGCTAACTTATGTCCATTATACAGTGATTCTGTGACATTTATTTTAAAAAAACGGAGGAGAAAAATGCCCAGACCATCTAAGCCTAGAGTTATAGGCGCAAAACCAGAGATTTCAAGTTTTAAACCCAGAGGTATCGCCGCAAAAAAACTTAAAGCGGTAAATCTGACACTGGACGAGTTTGAAGCCATCCGCCTTGCGGACTATCAGGGGCTTTCACATGAGGACGCAGCAGTTCTTATGAACATTTCACGCCCCACTTTTTCAAGACTTGTTGAAAAAGCAAGAATCAAAGTTGCATCTTTCATCATTGAAGGATCGGAACTGAACATTTCCGGCGGAAACGTACTTTTTCAGGAAAGAGGATGCAGCGTCTTCAAACAGGATCTGCCCGAAAGCAGAATAGAAAGACGCAAACACTCAGCGGCAGCTATGGAAGGAAGTTTTTGCTGATAAACTAAAAATTTAGGCGACCGGAAGGTCGCCTAAGACTTATGACAAATGTTTATAAAGACGAGATTGCTTCGCTTTATTCGACAAATAGTTTAAAGTGGACTCATTCAGCCTTCGGCTAGTGCTCGCAAAGACGAAAAGAAAAAACTGTCTCTGCGGGGAGCATGGCGATGAAGCAGTCTCATTGGGTTTCATCAAAATGACTAGGCGACCGGAAGGTCGCCTTTTTTATTTCATTCAATATTTTGTCTTTGCGAGAAGCATAGCAACAAAGCAAACTTTAAATATATAATAATTTAGTGAATAAAAATTAAATTATGATAAATCCTTATATTCAGACATATACCGTAATTGCATTTTCTACCTTCACCAGCTTAAAACGACTTGATACCAATAACACAGGATGATAATATTTGAAATAATCCATCACATGGTTGTAAATTATGAAAGTATTTTTAAGTTGGTCAGGCGAGCTTAGTCATAGAATTGCTACAGTACTAAGAGATTGGTTTCCATCTGTTATTCAATCAATAGACCCGTATGTATCCTCTGAAGACATAGACAAAGGCACTCGTTGGAGCACTGACATCGCAAAAGAATTAGAAGATTCTAGTTTTGGAATCCTTTGTGTTACAAAAGGTAACATTGATGCTCCTTGGCTTAATTTTGAAGCGGGTGCATTATCTAAAGCAATTAACTATAGTTTTGTTTGCCCTTTTCTTTTCGGTTTAAAACGCTCTGAGATAAATGGTCCTATTTTACAATTTCAGTCAACTGTATTTGAAAAAGAAGACATAAGAAAACTGATACATACTCTAAACAAGGCTTGTTGCGACATCACACTAACTGATGACAGAATAAATAAAGCATTTGATGTATGGTATCCAACTCTAGAAGAACAATTAAAATCATTGGAATCAGAAGCGGCTCCTGTAAAAAAAACCAAAAAACCTGAACAAGAAGATGAAAAAATACTTGAAGAAATTTTAAATATTTCAAGAATAAACCATCGAATATTAAGAGCAACTGAAAAGGAAACAGACGATAGTATAACGGAAATAAAAAAACAAATTGACGAATTATCAGCTAAATACATGCGTCCCTACGAAATGAACACAAATATTATGAAACGTAAATTCCACCCAATGATGTTTGAAGAATTTCTACATTATTCTTTAAGTAAAAAAAGTAACTACATAGGTATATTATTAACATTATCTTTTTTTAAATCTGATTTACCGTGGATTTATGAAGCAAGTTACGAAGCAATTAATATGCTAAAGCAAACTGATTCTTACGAAGTAAAAAAGGAAATAATAGCCAACTTAAACGATATATTTGAGTTATCTATTAAACATCCTATGTTTAGAGAGGTATTCGATTACGACCCAAAAATGCGTATGATGAGTAAGGATATTTCTCGATTACTCATAAGGGCAATTGAAAATGTAACATTCAATCAGGATTACTAATAACTGTAATTAATATTATTATACACATGCGCAATGAGCACTATCAATGAAACAATCTTTTTCAGACTGCTTCACTCGCAGAGACGGCTATTTGTTAATGTGCAAAACACTATCAATGCTGACGTTCACCTGCAATAATCAGTACGAACGGTTTCTTAATCTTATCCGGTATCGCCGCTGCTATCTCTTTCGCGGTTCCGCGGTATGTCTTCTCGTCGGGCATCCCCAGATTGAAAGACATGCTCATGGGGCGGTCGATGAATAAAACTTCCTCTATAAGCTGGTTAGCGTGGTAAGGTCTTTCAAACAGAACGACTGTGTCCTTGTTGTTCATTACCCTGTCCATGAATTTCTTGCGAAGAACGCTGTCCTTCGGCGGGAATCCTGCAAAGTAGAATCTTTCGGAAAAATATCCCGAAATGGACAGAGCCGCTGTGATTGACGAAGGACCGGGAACGGAAATAACGTTAAAACCGGATTCCCATGCCATGTTCACAAAATCATAGCCGGGGTCTGCCACGCATGGCGTACCGGAATCGCTCATCAGAAGAATATTCTCATGACCTTTGCATATATCCAGCAGAAATTCCTTATCGCGGTCGAGGGAATGCTCGTTAAGAAGCATCTGCTCCTTGTCGCGAAAGCCTGACGCTGCAAGCATTCTGCCGAGATTTCTCTTGTCCTCGCCTATGATAAGAGAGCATTTTTCAACCACTTCAAAAAGATATGCCGGAGAGCCTGCATACTCGCCGCTGATACTTGTCCCCGCTATATAAAGTGTCTTCATGCTTTTATCACTTCCAGACCGCCCAGATAGGGTCTGAGGGCTTCGGGAACGGTAACTGAACCGTCCTCGTTCTGATAGTTTTCAAGCACGGCAACAAGTGTTCTGCCGACAGCAAGCCCAGAACCGTTCAGGGTATGAGCGAACTCGACTTTTTTGCCATCCTTTCTGCGAAGACGTATCGAAGCGCGGCGCGCCTGATAGTCCACGAATGTTGAACAGGAGGATATCTCTCTGTATGTGTTTGCGGACGGGAGCCAGACCTCGATGTCGTAGGTCTTGGCAGATGAGAAACCAATATCGCCGGAACAGAGAGTCATAACTCTGTATGGAAGTCCCAGCGTACGCAGTATATTTTCAGCGGAATCGAGCAGTTCCGCGAGTTCATTATCGGAATCTTCCGGAGCTGTTATCTTAACAAGCTCAACCTTGTTGAACTGGTGCTGGCGGATAAGTCCGCGAACGTCCTTTCCGTGTGAACCGGCTTCCCTGCGGAAACATGCGGAGTATGAGCAGTGGCGGATGGGCAGTTCAGTTTCGGGGATTATCTCTCCGCTGTAAAGGTTTGTTACGGATACTTCAGCAGTGGGGATAAGATAAAGCTCGTCACGTTCGCATTTGAAGAGTTCCTCTTCAAACTTGGGGAGCTGTCCCGTTCCGCGCATGGCGTCGGCGTTAACAAGATAAGGCGCAAGCACCTCTTTGTATCCGCGCTCTGCGTGGGTATCCAGCATGAAGTTGATGAGCGCTCTTTCAAGCTTTGCGCCCATGCCCATGTATGCGGTGAATCTCGATTTCGCGATCTTCGTTCCGCGTTCAAAATCAAGAATTTTAAGATTTTCGGCTATGTCCCAGTGTGCTTTGGGTTCAAAAGAGAATTTTTTCGGTTCGCCCCATGTCTTGTAGAGAACGTTCTCAGTTTCATCTTTTCCCACAGGCACTTCGTCTTTAACGAGGTTCGGAAGGCTGAGAAGCATCTCCTCCATCTTCGCCTGAATCTCACCGAGGGTCTTGTCGTTCGCGTCTATCTCGTCTCCGGCAAGGCGCATCTTCTCCTGAATTTCGGAGATATCGCCGCCCTCTTTGCGTATTCTGCCAATCTCTTTGCTTACGGTGTTGCGCCCGCTCTTCAGTTCGTCGTTCTTCGCCTGAAGTTTTTTGCGTTCCGCATCCAGAGCCATAAGTCCGTCAAAGTCAAAATTTGCTCCTCTGTCGGCTGTCTTTTTGCGGGCAACGTCCGTATTCGCGATTATATATTTAATGTCAAGCATCGTGTCAGGCTCCTTTTTTATCCAGTCTCTTCTGTACCTTGTCCAGAAGAACCATCAGCTGCTTCGCAACGTCTTTTGCATATTTGGTGTCGGGCTTCTCTTTCAGAAGCAGGTTGAAATATCTGAGAGCCTCAGTCTCTTTTCCGTCCTGCGCGGCATAGTACATGCCGTATTCGTAAAGAGAGTCCTCATATGCGTTCGTATCTTTATATCTTTCGATGATGTAATCCAGTCTTTTGATGCCCGCCTGCGGCTCCCCTATGCGGATATAGAATTTACCTACGTAAAGTTCTCTTTCTGCGAGCATGTTGCGCAGATCGACTATCTTTTTGGTCAGGTCGTATTCCTTGGCGAACGCCGGATCTTTCTCCCGCAGTGCCGAGAAGCTTTTAAGCGCTCCCTCTGCGGCGGACATATCCCTGTCAACTTTGTCGATCAGCGCGTAATGGGAAAGACCCAGCCTGAGCATAGCGGTGTTTGCATCCTCCGAGGTACTGTAAACGTCGAGATACTGCTGATAAGCGGGTATCGCCTCGGGATATCTTTTACCCATGAAATATGAATCCGCAAGAAAAAGCTGTGCTTTTGCAGCCATATCGGGAGATTCAGCCTCCATAATGGAGTTCTCGAACATAGGGATAGCCTCGTCGTAGTTCTTTTTCTGGAAATAAGCGAGACCTTTCTGCATACTCTCATCCGCAGTGAGATGCGGCTGGGGTTTTGTACAGGAAAAAAGTGCGGCGGCTGCCAGCATGAAAACAAAAAGCTTTTTCATCATATCACCATGTGTTATCTGTTATTTCGCAATAAATATCGGGATAAACTATCCTTTTAATTCTGCATCTGTAAGGACCGAAGCCTCTGTCGGCAAGCCCGCCTATTATATAGGTGTGCCCGTCGATCTCAGGAGCCTGAAAAACCGCCCTGCCCTGAAGAATGAATTCCGACTCATCGCTTTCGCCCTCGACCCACGCGATTATGTCGTCTTTTTTCATCGATTTCAAGCGGGTATTAGTGTTCTCTTTCTGCAGTTTCTGCAAAACTTTTATGCGTCTGTTCACTTCGCGCTTGCCCACAGGCTGTCCGAGGTTATAAGCGGAAGTCCCCTTCTCTCTGTAATAAGGGAAAAAACCTGCGAAATCGGGCTTATGTTTTTTCAGAAAAGCGATAAGCTCGTCAAAATCCGCCTCCGTCTCTCCGGGAAAGCCCACGATCATCGTGGTGCGCAGAAAACTTTTCGGGTCTTTTCTGCGGATGGCGGCAAAAACCCTGTCTATCATCTCAGGATCCGATTTACGTTTCATCGCCTTAAGCATTCCGGAGCTGTAGTGCTGAACCGGAATATCGAAATAGCTGAGTATCTTATCCGAAGAACAGATGGTTTCGATAAGTTCGTCATCCACTCCGTCGGGGTTCATGTACATCACCCTGACAGTGAAATCACCCTCAATGTTCTCTATTTTTTTCAGAAGCGGCACAATCTCTTTCCGTCCGTAAAGGTCGGTTCCGTATTTTGTGTTGTCCTGAGAAATAATTATTATCTCTTTTACACCCTGTTTAACAAGGTTTTCCGCCTCAGCCAGAATATCCTCTGCGGGGCGGCTGACAAGCTGTCCGCGGATTCCTGGGATAGCGCAGTAAGAGCATTTATTGTTGCACCCTTCCGATATTTTAAGATACGCAAAATATGGGGTGTTGGCTATCAGGCGCGCAGTGCCGTAATTTTTCGGGCGCTCGCCTGTGCCGTTCAGAAAACCTATAACTTTATCGAGTTCACCGACACCCGTAAAGAAATCTATCTCCGGCATTTCTTTGAGCAGTTCCAGTTTATACCGTTCGCTCATGCATCCTGTGACGATGAGTTTGGCATCCTTATGTTTGCGTCTGCTCATTTCCAGTATGTTCTCAATCGCCTCCGCAACGGCAGGTTCGATGAATCCGCAGGTGTTGATGACGATAGCGTCTGAATCCTCCGGAACATGGGTTATCTCATATCCTTCATCTTTGATGGAACCCATAAGATATTCGAGATCCACCTGATTTTTTGAACAGCCGAGGCTGATGAATGAAATTTTCTTATTTTTGTCTTTCAAAGAACACCTTTATGTTGTCACAATCGGTCTTAATCTGAGCCTTAAGCTCGTCCACCGATCCGAATTTCCTGTCGTGGCGGATGAAATGCACTATCTCCGCCTCAATATATTTCCCGTAGAGATTGCCTGAAAAATTGAACAGGTTCACCTCCACTCTTTTTTTAAGTCCGGAACCGACGGTTGGGCGTTCGCCTATGTAAAGCGCGCCGTTGTATCGTTTTCCGTCAACGTTCACTGTTGCGGCATAGATACCGTTCATAGGGATAAGTTCGTTCTGCGGTTCTATGTTCGCAGTGGGAAAACCTATGCCCGTGGCGATGCCGTCGCCTTTGACGACCGTGCCGCCTATTGCAAAATTGCGTCCCAGAAGAGTGTTTGCGCAGTCAATTTCTCCCTCTGCAAGACATTTGCGTACGTTTGTGCTGGAAGCGGTCATACCGTTTATCTCGACCTTAGGCACCTGAATGGCGGTAAATCCCAGTCTGCTGCTGAGATGCACCAGAAAATCGAATGAACCCGCCCTTCCGCGACCAAAGCGGTAATCATAGCCCACAACGATGAAGGATGCACGCATCTTCTTCACCAGAAACTCGCTTACGAATATTTCGGGGTTGATGCCCGCCAGATGTTCGTCGAACTTCATGAGAAAAAGTTTGTCCGCGCCGAGCTTTTCAAACTCGCGTATCTTCATGTCAAGAGTTGATATAAGGCGGATATCCGCCCCGAAGAATTTAAGCGGATGCGGCTCGAAAGTGACAAGGGCGCTTTCAAGTCCCTTCTCCTTTGCAAGACTCACCGTGCGGCGTATAAGCTGTGCGTGTCCCTCGTGCACGCCGTCAAAGTTGCCAAGACTGACAACCATATTTCTTTCCGACTGAAAAGAGGATATGTTTCTGATTATTTCCATCTATGTAATATGCCAGACGCATTAATTTAATCAATCAGAATTTGATATAAAAACATCAATTCTTCATGGTTTTTTCACCAAATACCGTACATAAAAAAAATATAACATTTTGAATCTCTTAAATGTAAGTTTAATATTGACATAATAGTATCTTGTCCATAATATTCATATATTCATTTTTCGTTGGAGGTTTTTATTATGGAAGAATGGTTCGCACTGTACTCTGAAAAGCTCAAGGCGATCGGACACCCCATCAGACTCAAGCTTATGGTCGGCCTGATGAGCAACGAGTGCAACGTTACCAAAATCTGTAAAGGGCTTGATATCCCTCAGGCCACAACAAGTCAGCACCTTGCAATACTCAAGAACAAAGGGCTGATCAAAGGTAAAAGATCCGGAACAAGCATTTGCTACAGCATCGCAGACGAAGGCGTCAGAGCGATGATTAAAGAATTAATGGAGAAAACAGGATGCGTTTCCCCGTGCGAGGGTTCACACTAAGTCTTGCGCTGCTTCTTTCAGCGGCACAGGCACACGCGGCATCACTCACTTTTGTTCAGGCAAAGGATATGGCGCTTAAAAATTCTAACGTCATAAAGTCTTACAAGGCTGACGAAGAAGCGGCGGGCTATGTTAAAAATCAGGCTGCTGGAGAATATCTTCCCAATATCAGTCTGCACCAGACCTATATGAAATCGGACGAACCGGGTACTGCTGCATTTGCAACAGCAAAGCAGGGACGGTTTGATATGGACTATTTCACAAACAACATGGCAAATCCCGACATAGTGACCACCTATACCACGCAGGTACAGGTTATACAGCCTATTTTTATGCAGGGACAGATATACTACGGCATAAAACAGGCGGACAAAGCCTATCAGGCGAGCCGTATGCAGACCGAACGCGCGACTCAGTTCACACTTTACAACCTGCATATGGCATTTTACGGGCTTGCACTTGCCGAAAAAGCGCTGGACACCGCAAACCACTCGTATGAACGCACCGAAAGATACTACAGGACGGCGAAGGATTTCTTCAATAACGGTCTCATCGTTAAAAGCGACCTGATGGTATCTGAAAGCTATCTGCTTATGAACGAACAGGCGGTCAAAGAGGCTGAGAAACAGCATGCGGTTGCCATGAGCAACCTACAGAGGCTTCTTGACACCGACGAACCCATAAAGGTTATCTGGACAACACCGGAGCTTGAATTTTCCGAGGACGTTTCAAAATATACAAACACGGGACTGCAAAAAAGACAGGATCTCGCCGCAATGCAGAAATATCTGGATTCGGCGGAACTGGAGACAAAAAAGGCTAAATCAGCCCTTTTGCCCTCCGTCTATCTTTTCGCTGACTACCAGAGAAACGACGACAAATTCCTCGGCGACAACGGCGACGGAACAACCTACGGGATTCAGGCAGACCTGAACCTTTTCAAAGGTTTCGGCGACTACAACAAAATCGGCGAAATGAAAAGCAGACAGATAGCCCTTATGCACCAGATTTCAGACAAAAAACTCGCGATCAAATCCGAGATAAAAAACTCTTATTACGGTGTAATAGCCGCTTCAAAACAGATCGAGGCTTCAAAAAAACGTGTCGAGGCGGCACAGTCCGCACTTGTCATAACGGAAAACAGATTTAACGAAGGACTCTCAAAGGTTACGGAACTGCTGGACAGGGAAGTCGACCTTAAACAGGCTGAGCTTTCGCTCTATATCTCCGAATATCAGGAGATAGTCGAGAAAGCGGGACTTCATCTGGCAGCCGGAGATTTACACTAAAAGTTTCATAAGACTGCTTCGTCCTTACTGTTCCCCCGGAGAAAATCTTTGCGGGGAACGAAGTGACGAAGCAGCCTTGTTATCATTTTTAAAACAAACAGCTTGAAAACTGCGCCATATATATTATAATATTTGAATATAATAAAATTAAGAGGATATGAAATGCTTCGTAAGTTCATTGCCACGGCAGTAATTCTTGCACTTCTGACGGCGTGCGGCGGAAACAGGAAAAAAGACGAAACCGCCAATGCACCGGAAACAGTTAAGGTTAAGCTCCATACCGTGACAGTTACGGATGCGGACGCAACCCGTGTGTTCACAGCTACAGTGTCCAGCGACAAGACTGCACTCATAATCCCAAAGGTTACAGGATACGTTGAACAGATACTCGTTGCCCCCGGACAGCAGGTTAAGGCAGGACAGCTTCTCGCCGTTATAAAAAGCGGAGAGCTTGAGCAGAAAATGGCGTTCGCCGCATCAGGCGAAATGGAAACAAAAAACGCATTCCGTCAGGCGGAGATAGGCTATAAAATGGCGAAATCCGAGTTTGAGCTTGCCCGGAAAACATACGACAGATATTCCAACCTGATTAAAAACAGCAGCGTAAGCAAACAGGAGTTCGATCAGGTCGAATCACAGTACAACGTGGCGAAAGAGAATCTCGATCTCGCCGCAGAAAAGGTTCAGCAGGCGAAAATTCGCTCCGGTCAGGCGGGCGCGATGAAAAGCGAAGTGGACACATATCTTTCATACACCCAGCTTAAAGCACCGTTCGACGGCATTGTCCTTGAAAAGGATATGGACGCAGGCAACCTTGCAAATCCCGGCAGTCCCGTTCTTAAGGTGGGCAATAACGTCCCCGTGGTGATAGCCTACATCAGCCAGAACATGATAGAAGAAGTTAAACTCGGCACAAAAGCCGTTGTATCAATAGATTCCCTCGGCGACGAATTTGACAGCACCATACTTGAAATAAGCCCCGATATCGACCCCGCCACAGGCAACTTTAAAGTAAAACTTTCCGGATGCGAAAAGATGGCGCAGGGGATGTTTGCCAAGGTACGTTTCATAACAGGCAAGGAAAAGATCATCGCTGTCCCCGCATCGGCAATTGTCACGCGCGGTCAGCTCACTATGGTGTTCGTTGACGACAAGGGCAAAGCGGATATGCGTATAGTTAAAACAGGACGTGACTTCGGCGGATTCACAGAGATACTCTCCGGTCTGTCCGCCGGCGAAAATGTTGTCATTGAAAATGCCGCAATACTGAAATCAGGCGACATTCTAGAGGCTGAGTGATGGAATACCCTGAAAAAAAGAACCTCGCGTCAAAAATAGCTTCGGCGTTCATAACATCAAAGATAACGCCTCTTCTTGTCATTGCCACGCTGTTCATCGGCATGGTGTCAATCATAATGACTCCCAAGGAAGAGGAACCCCAGATAGTGGTTCCCATGGTGGACATACTCGTTCCATATCCGGGCGCATCGGCGAAGGACGTTGAAAAATCAGTTACGGAGCCGCTGGAAGACATCATCTGGGAAATACCCGGCGTGGAGTACGTCTACAGCACAAGCATGAACGATATGGGCATGGTGATCGTCCGCTTCAAGGTCGGACAGGATGAGGAAAAATCCATCACCAAGCTGAAAGACAAAATAGATTACAACATGGACAGGATGCCCCACGGCGTGGAGCCTCCGCTTATCAGAAAACAGTCCATCGACGACGTTCCCCAGATGGCGTTCACCTTCTGGTCTGATAAATATGATTCTTACCAGCTGAGACGCATCGTTTCCGAGGTTGAAAAGAACCTTAAGGAAGTAGAGAACGTTTCAAAAACTGAAATCATCGGCGGCTATAAGCGCATGGTGCGCATTGAGCCGAACATAGAGAAACTGAAAAGTTATAACCTCGACCTGTTCAGACTGTTCAAAGCTGTTGAAATGAGCAATATGTCGCTCAACACAGGCGAAATAACCAAGGACAATAAAGTTCTTTACGTCAGCGCAGGCGGATTTTACAAGGATGCCGACGCCGTGCGGAACATGGTTGTGGGCGTTGCACAGGGCAAAGCCGTCTATATGAAGGACGTTGCCACCGTTACCGACGGTCCCGAAATCCCAGACCACTTCCTTCTGATGGGTTTTAAAGCGTCGAAAGATATGGAACGCTATCCGGCGGTCACCCTTTCCATCTCTAAAAGACAGGGAAGCGACTCCGTTGTGGTTTCTGATGCGGTTCTTCACAAACTCGACGCCATGAAGGGATATATCATCCCGTCCGATGTGAACGTTGAGGTCACAAGAAACTACGGTGAAACCGCTTTCGTTAAAGTCATGACACTTATCGAACACCTTGTTGGTGCCATTATAGCCGTTATCCTTGTTATGAGCATAACGATGGGCTGGCGTGCGGGTGCCGTTGTCTTCGTGGCACTTCCGGTGACTTTCGCACTCACTTTTTTCGTATATTTCATGTTCGACTACACGCTGAACAGGGTCACTCTGTTCGCACTGATATTCGTTGCAGGGCTTGTGGTGGACGACGCCATTATTGTTGTTGAAAACATGGAACGCCACTTCCGTCTGGGCGCAAAGAACCTTCTGCAAAAAGCGATATACGCCGTCGGCGAAGTCGGTAATCCCACAATACTGGCAACACTGACCGTCATCGTCGCTATCTTCCCGATGGCATTCGTCCGGGGGCTTATGGGTCCCTATATGAAGCCCATGCCCATAGGCGCGTCGCTGGCGATGATTTTCTCGCTGTTCGTTGCGCTTATCATAACCCCTTGGCTGGCTTATAAACTTCTGGCGGGACACGCCGCTAAAAGTAACGAAGCACCCATTGAGGACGAAGCGGCATACGTTAAAACCACGAAACTTTACAGGATATACAATAAAACCTTTTCCGCCCTTATAGACAGCACGCGCAACCGCATCATTCTGGCGGTCATGCTGCTCTCCCTGTTCTTCGGCGCATTCATCTTCATCCCCACTAATCTCGTGGTAATGAAGATGCTCCCGTTCGACAACAAGAATGAAGTGCAGATAGTCATCGATATGCCGGAGGGAACGCCTCTGGAGAGGACAAACATTGTTGCGTCAGACGTTGGAAAATATCTCGCGACAGTGGACGAGGTCAAAGACTATCAGATATATACGGGCATAGCATCCCCTTACAACTTCAACGGGCTGGTTCGCCATTATTTCATGAGGCGCGGACAAAACGTAGCTGACATTCAGGTCAACTTCGTTGATAAGAGCGAGCGAAAACTGGACAGTCACGAGATGGCGAAAAAACTTCGCGGTCCCGTTCAGGAAATTGGCGCAAAATATGATGCAAATATCAAGATAGCTGAGGTTCCGCCCGGCCCCCCCGTTCTTTCGACGCTGGTTGCTGAAATCTACGGACCTGATGAAAAGACCCGTGCAGATATATCAAGACAGGTGCTTGACGTTTTCAAAAGTACAAAAGGCGTAGTGGATATAGATACTTACGAAGAAGATGACATGATGCAGTACGATCTTCAGGTTGACAAACAGAGGGCTGCTGTGATGGGTATCTCTTCGGAAATGGTCTCAAAGACCCTTTATATGGCTCTGCAGGGCGCAAAAGTGGGCATACTCCACACCGAAGAGGACAGAGAACCTGTCGATATAGTTGTCAAACTGCCGGAAGACAGGCGGAACGTGATAGAGACCCTTCAGGAGATAAACATAATCTCCATGAGCGGTCAGCCCGTTAGCCTCGGCGAGCTTGTGACCGTGAGGCAGAAGCTTAAAGACAAAGCTATTTACCACAAGAATATGAAGCCCGTGACATACGTCGTCGCGGACGTTGCCGGCGAGGTTGAAAGCCCCGTTTACGCGATTCTTGCGATGAAAGAAAAAATGTCGCAGATAAAATGGAACGGTCTGGACGTTAAACAATACTGGACAGGACAGCCGGATGCATACGACCTGCCCTCAGTCAAGTGGGACGGCGAATGGCAGATAACCTATGAAGTATTCCGCGACCTCGGACTCGCCTTCGCGGCGGTTCTTGTGCTGATGTACTTCGTTCTGGTGGGCTGGTTCCGCTCGTTCGTGACACCGCTGATCATGATGGTGCCTATCCCTCTTTCGCTTCTCGGCATCATCCCCGGACACTTCATATTCGGGCAGTTCTTCACCGCCACCAGTATGATAGGCTTCATAGCCCTTGCGGGGATAATGGTTCGTAACGCCGTGCTGCTGATAGATTTCATCGAACATGCGCTGGCAAACGGCAGAACACTGCGCGAGGCGGTAATAGAATCAGGTGCTATCAGAACGCGTCCCGTTGTTCTCACAACCGTTGCGGTCATAACAGGCGCACTGTTCATGCTTCCCGACCCGATATTTGCGGGGCTTGGCGTGTCGCTCATAACAGGTGCAGTGGTGTCCACAGTGCTGACACTGCTCATAATCCCTCTTATGTATTTCTTCCATAAGAGGTTTTGGGATAAAGAACATAAAGAATCAAACTAATGAGACTGCTTCGTCGTGCTACTCCTCGCAGAGACGTCTTCGCGAGGAGCGTAAGCGACGCGGCGATCTGACTTCGGAGGAACATAATGTCCATTAAAGATATTTTAAGACTTGTACCAGGAATATTCATACTGCTCAGCGTTGGGCTGACCGTTGCAACAGACAGCAAATGGTGGCTTCTGCTGGCGGCATTTGTTGGGCTTAACCTGCTCCAGTCCGCTTTTACTAAGTGGTGCCTTCTGGAAAACATACTGCGCAAAATGGGTATCCGCGAGGTCTGACAAAACAGCCCGACAGTTTCTCTGTCGGCTCTGGTTGTTGACAAACTCAGATTTGATTAAATCAATGAGACTGCTTTAGCTCACGGCAAGCCGCTCGTTCAGCCTGCGGCTAGTGTCGCAAGCTCCTCGCAGAGACAGCTTTTTCTTTTCGTCTTTGCGAGCAAAGCGAAGCAATCTCGTATTTATAAGCCTTTGTCATCTGTCTAAGCCCGACAGTTTCTCTGTCAGGCTTGCTTTTTTTGTGCTATATAATGCTTCATGAGCATCATCAAACTTGAGATAAACTACAAAAACCTTCTGATAGCTGCCGTAGGCGTCGGTGTGATAGTTCTTATTTTCAAACTTCAGACCATCATAACCGTTTTCGCAATATCCTTCTTCATTGCGTACATGTTCGACCCTCTTGTGGACATTTTCGAGGCGAGAAAGATACCGAGATATCTCACCATTCTGGTCATGATGGCACTGGCGGCGGCGCTCATTGCTCTCTTTATGGCATGGCTGATTCCGGTTGCCGCATCGGAGATTCAATATCTTGCAAACAACTCGCAGAATTATATAAACGCGGCGTTCGGATTCATACAGCATTCCGCCGCAACTCTCAACATCCAGCTCGACGTTGAGGCAGTTAAAGAACATCTGGCCTCCCGCAGTACGGACTATATACGCGAAATTTTCTCAAGCATGTCTTCCATAATGTCATCATTCACCAAGGTCACTGGCGTAATACTGAACATAGCTCTGATACCTATCCTCGTTTTCTATTTTTTAAAAGATTTTGACAAGATTCTGGCTCGTGCGCTGGAATTTCTGAGTTATAAATTCAAAATGGATTTCAAAGGCTACTATACAGAATTCGACGGCATCCTCTCCAAATATTTCAGGGGACAGATAATCGTTGCAATGATACTCGGCGTGCTTTATACGGCGGTTCTCCTGATATCCGGCGTTAAACCCGCGGTCATTGTCGGAGCCGTTTCCGGCATACTCAGTGTTGTCCCGTATCTTGGCTTTATAGTGGGTTTCGCCACCTCCGTTATTCTCGCCGCTCTTCAATACAGCGACATGCTCCACCCGCTGATGGTTATCATCGGTTTTTCAATCGTACAATTTCTTGAAGGCAACTTCATAACACCCCGCATCATAGGAGGCTCGCTGGGTCTGCATCCCACTGCCGTTATCTTTGCGCTTATGGCAGGCGGCGCGTTATTCGGAATAGGCGGAATGATCATCGCCCTTCCTGTGGCGGCTTTCATTCGCGTTCTTATAAGCGAGCGTTCCGCAGACTAAAACATCTGACTTAATTTTGACTTTTTCTCTTGCAAATGCGTTATGTTCCGTGTTACATAACGCCTATGAAAATAGACGGTAAACTTTGGATAGATATCAACGGAAACGGGATCGCAGGACACGGCAGAATCAAACTGCTGGAACTGGTGCAGGCGACTGGTTCCATCAAAAAAGCGGCGGAAAGCATCAGAATGAGCTACAAGGCCGCATGGGACAGCATAAACCTGCTTAACGAGATGTACGGTACGCCGCTTGTGGAGAGGCAGACCGGAGGCAAAGGGGGCGGAGGAACAACCCTTACCAAATCCGGACTGGAACTTATAAAAACCTACAACCACCTCAGCCGGCTGCACATGATGTATCTCGGAACACTCACGGAATCAAACAAGCTTGGCGGCGTTATCAAATCAATCGCCGACACCTATGCCCTTGTTGAAACCGACAACGGCGACACCATCGCCGGAACAATGCTCGATCCGGATCTTAAACCGGGCGAAACAGTATCCATTTTCATTAACCCCAAGGACATCATTCTGGTGGACAGCGACAAGCTGAAAACCAGTGCCAGAAACATTCTTAAAACCGAAACCGAAAAGATTTTACCGGAAAAAGACATGACGGAAGTCATTTTGAAGACGGCATCCGGTACTGTACTGAAACTCAGTATAACTACGGCAAGCTCCGAAAAACTCGGGATCAAGCCCGGGATGGAGATTTTTGCACTTTTCAAAACTGCTTCCGCTTTAATAATGAGGTGAAAATATGAAAAAGCTCCTGATTCTTGTTCTTGCGCTGGCGCTTTCAGCAACCGCCTTCGCCAAAGAACTCAACATCTCCGCTGCGGCCAACCTTCAGTTCGCGCTGGAAGAAGTCGGCAAAGCATACACAGCTGAAACCGGTACTCAGGTTAAAGCCGTTTACGGTGCATCAGGCAAACTTGTCGCACAGATACTCAACGGTGCAAAATTCGACATCTTCCTCGCCGCCGACATGGGCTTCGCTCAGAAAGCATACGAAGCGGGTCTTACAACAGACAAACCCGTTATGTACGCAGAGGGTCTTCTTGTTCTCTGGTCTAAAAAGTACGATATCAAAACCATCGCTGACCTTAAAGACGCTAAATATCAGAAGATCGCCATTGCAAACCCCAACACTGCACCCTACGGCAGAGCCGCTGTTGAAGCTATGAAAAAATCCGGCGTTTATGATGCTGTCACAGGTAAAATAGTTCAGGGCGAAAGCATCTCCACTATGGACACTTACATCCAGACAGGCGCGGCAGAAGCTGCTTTTGCTGCTAAATCACACCTTGCAAGCGGCAAAGTGAAAGATGCAGGCGCATGGTTTGACGTTGACAGAAAACTCTACTCACCCATCGAACAGGGCGGTGTAATACTTAAAGCAGGCGACGTTGCCGAATCTCAGAAATTCATGGATTTCCTGATAAAAGGCAAAGGCGCTGATATTATGAAAAAATACGGCTACGCAAAATGAACCAGCTAGAGGCAAAGGTTCTTTATTACCGTACCTCCGGTCAGATAATTCTCTGCGAACTCGAATCTTTCGGGGCGCAGGTCACGGCGGTCATTCTCGACAGCCCCGGCGAACTTGAATATCTGAAAGAGGGAAACACGCTGAACATACTGTTCAAAGAGACAGAGGTCATCATCGCCACGGGTGAGATAGGGCAGCTTAGTCTTAACAACAGGTTCCGCGCAAAAATAACGGCGATGGAGAAAGGTGAGATATTCACCAGCCTTGCCCTTGACTTCGGCACGGGGATGACATCGGTGATAACCACCAAATCCGTTGAGAGGCTCCGGCTTGCCATCGGAACGGAAGTCACTGCCCTTGTGAAAGCTAACGAGATTGCAATAGGCAGGAGAGACTAGATGCGCGAGCTTCTTTCTCCGCTTATACTTACATTTGAACTGGCGGCTGTGACAACCTTTCTTCTGGCTGTCACAGCCATCCCTTTTGCATACTGGCTCGCGTCTGCAAATTTCAGAGGAAAATCCATTGTCGAATCCATAACGGGGCTTCCCATTGTTCTGCCCCCTTCGGTTCTCGGTTTTTACCTTCTCGTTTTCATGGGTCCCCACGGACCTTTGGGAAGTATTCTGGCACAGTTTAATATCAGGCTGGTTTTCACGTTTGAAGGGCTTGTTTTTGCCTCGGTAATATACAGCCTGCCCTTTATGGTGCAGCCTGTTCAGGCTGGGTTTGAATCTTTGCCCGTTTCTCTTAAAGAAGCGTCGTATACTCTTGGAAAATCAAAGTTCCAGACCTTTTTCCGTGTTGTTCTGCCCAATATCAAACCATCGCTGATAACAGGCATCGTTCTGAGTTTCGCACATACAGTGGGCGAATTCGGCGTTGTCCTCATGATAGGCGGCAGTATACCGGATCAGACAAGAGTTGCTTCAATAGCCATTTATGATCAGGTGGAGGCAATGAACTACAGCACGGCACACTTCTATTCGGCGGTGCTTTTCGTGCTTGCATTCACTATCCTTGTCACAGTTAATATGATCAACCGAAAGATAAACGGAAAAACAATATGATTGAAATAGATGTTGTAAAACGTATCAAGACCGCCTCGGGCGAGGTCGATATGCATGTCAAAGTGGATATCGAAAAGGGCGGCTTCTGTTCCCTGTTCGGAAAATCCGGCGCCGGCAAAACAACCATAATGCGCCTTCTGGCAGGGCTTACGGAACCTGACGACGGCGTCATCATAATCGACGGCAAAACATGGTACGATAAAAAAAACAAAATAAACGTTCCCGTAAACAGACGAAAATGCGGATTCGTATTTCAGGACTACGCACTCTTCCCAAACATGACAGTGCGCAGGAACATAGAATACGCTTCAGTTAATAAATCCAACGTGGATATGCTCATTGATATGGTGGGTATGCAGGAGCTGAAAGACAGAAAACCGGCAAACCTTTCAGGCGGTCAGCGCCAAAGGGTTGCGCTTGCAAGGGCGCTTGCGGCGGAGCCGGAGATACTGCTTCTGGACGAACCGTTTGCGGCTCTTGATGCAGATATGCGCGATACACTGCAAAACGAACTCAAAATTATACATAACAAGCTTGGGGTTACAACCATCCTCGTCAGTCATGACAAAGGCGAGGTATTCAAACTGGCAAACAAGGTGTATGCCATGGACGACGGCGTGATTACTAAGATAGGCACACCGGAAGAAGTCTTTACTGACAACACTATAAGCGGAAAATTTAAATTCACCGGAAGGGTTTTGAAAGTTGAAAGAGCGGACTGCCTTTATGTTTTAACGCTGTCGATAGGAACCGAGGTGGGACATGTTGTCGCAACTCATTCGGAAGCCCACGATCTGTCGGCGGGCGACAGGGTTCTGGTCTACACCAAGGCGTTCAACCCTTCTGTAAAAAAGATATGAAAAAGGCACGGTTTCCCGTGCCTCAGACTGATGACAAAGTCAGTAAAATGCGAGATCGCGTTGTCGCTTTATTCGACAAATAGTTTAAAGTGGACTCATTTCAGCAAGCTCGGTACAGAAACATTTGCAAAAATAGGCAAATGTTTTCAGCCTTCGGCTAGTGCTCCTCGCGAAGACAAAACAAGCGTCTCTGCGAGGGTTTTAACCCGAAGCAGTCTAATGTGTGTCTGTCTAAATTTAGTTTGTCAACAACCTGAGGCACGGTTTCCCGTGCCTTTTTAGTTTTTATATTGTGTTGTTATGGATAGACTGTAAATAACCGCTGCTTAGATGCGAGCAGTACAAGGAAGTTTTTCTGAGGCGAGCAAAAGCATACGTTTGTGTATGTGTTGCGAGTGAGGAAAAACTGACGCCGTAATGCGAAGCATATAAGTAGCGGAGGCGATTAGTCTACGGCAACTATGATGGAAGAAGCCTTAACAATTGCACAAACGCTTTTACCTTTTGCAAGTGCAAGGTTTTCGCATGACGCTTTTGTAATGACAGATACAATTTCCTGCCCGCCGGGAAGTTCAATAACAACCTCTGCGTTAATAGCTCCTTCTTTGATCTCTTTTACTTTTCCCTCAAGTACGTTTCTTGCGCTGAATTTCATAAAGAACCTCCTGAATCGAATTTGATACCAAAATATAACCCCGCAACCATCCATCGTCAACAAAGTTTTTTCTTGTTTATCAATAGAATAACGCAAAAAGCGTTATTCTGATAACGCTAAAATGCTGGCATCGAAACATAAAACTTTTAATATGAATAATTGAAAAATAACGGGTCTATTTTAACGGAAAATTGAAATAAGTATCTTTGAACGGTTCGTTTTGCAGTGTGTAGTGCCACCATTCCTTGCTGTAGTTATAAAAACCCTGTTTTTCCATGGCGTTTTTAAGAACATATCTGTTCCTGCGCTGTTCTGAGTTTATTTTCTGGCTGTCCGTAGCTGACAATGGGCTGAAACAGTCGAAACCTGTTCCCATATCAAGAGAATTATCTCCGAAGCGTTTTCCGGCAGGCTCGTCGCAGCGTCTCAGATTTTTGAACGGCACAAAATTCTCTTTCGGTTTGCTGTTAAGCGGAATAACGGTCAGATCAACGGTGCTCCCTCTGGAATGTCCCGACCTGTGGGCGATGAATCCGCGCACAAAAAGAGTCTCTTTCGGTTCATCCGGATAAAATTCGGCTTTTGTTTTTGTGTCCTGCAAGTCTTCTGCCCAGCGGGCGAAATGATCCACTGCCGATTGCGGGCGGTAGCAGTCGTACACCTCAAGGCTCAGACCTTTTGCAACAAGTTCCGCCTGAACTTTTTTAAGCGCTTCCGCTGCCTGTATCGTAAGCACACATTCCGGTTCCTCATATCCGTCGATGTTTGCACCGACAAAATTGTGGTATCCGAAATATCTGATGTCATGAGCTATATCCGGGGCGACATCCCGCAGATACACAAAACCGTCAGGCAGAGCAAAGCATACGGATGCGGAGAGAATCAGTAGAGCAGAAAGTATCAGTCTCATAATGGCCTCAGAAATCCTATACGAATCTTTTTGAGTCCGCCGGCACCTTTAAAAAAGACGTCGGCATTTGCTGTGTCCCCCGCTCCCGATATGGCGACCACCATTCCTTCACCGAATTTTTCGTGAAAGACCTTGCCGCCGCTTTTGATTCCGTTAACCTCTTTCGCCGCCGCAGAGGCTTTGCGTTCATTTTTAATGTAATTCGGAACGGCTTTTTTGGGAGCGGACGCCTTCATTCCAACTATGCCCATCTCGTCCAGAAAAGTTGAACGGCGCTGGGGCATGCGGTTTCCGTATACCATTCTTGTGGCGGCGTATGTCATATGCAGATTCTGCTTTGCGCGGGTTACGCCCACATAACAGAGCCTGCGCTCCTCCTCAAGCTGTGCCGGATCGTCCAGACTGCCCTGAAGAGGAAAAAGACCGTTCTCCAGTCCGGTCAGAAATACGCTTTCAAACTCAAGTCCCTTTGCGGAGTGGATGGTCATCAGCTTAACGGCGGGCGCGGTATCAGACTCATCAACGGAGGTCGTGATAGCCGTCGCCGCAAGGAAATCGGATATGGTTCCGTCGGTCAGTGCCTGTTCAAACATCACTGCCGCGTTGTAAAGTTCGTTTATGTTTTCTATACGTTTTTCGGCTTCGTGTTCATCTTCATATCTTTTAATGAACGCCTCATAGTCGGTCATGGTAATTACCAGCTTAACCATATCGCTGATCTTCGGAGTAACTGAAAGTTCCTCGAAAATCATCAGATAAGGTTCCATACCCCTTCTCTGTGCGCCGCGCATCTGCGGCAGAAATCTTTTTGAAGCCTCTATAAGATTTATGCCCTCTTCGGTGGCATAAGCGGTTATTCCGTCCACCGCTGTCTCGCCGACCCCTCTGGGCGGCGACTTCAGGCTTCTGGTGAAGGACACCGAATCATAAGGGTTATCGTAAAGCCTCAGATAACTGAGGATATCTTTAATCTCTTTGCGCTGATAGAAACTTATACCGCCGACTACTTTGTATGACAGGTTTAATCTGTTAAGAAAAACTTCAAAGTTACGGGACTGGGCGTTTGTTCTGTAAAGAACTGCTATTTCGTCCGCAGGAACCCCTTTGTCGATATATTCCTGAATGTTGCTTACGACAAATTCCGCTTCAGACGTTTCGTTTGACACAGGCATAACCTGCACCATGCCGCCTTCTTCCCTGAACGCTTTCAGGTCTTTACCCTTGCGCATACTGTTGTTGCGGATAAGCTCGTTTGCCGCGGTCAGAATGACGGGGCGGCTTCTGTAGTTCTCCACAAGACGCACTATTTTTGCGGCGGGATAAACTGTGTCGAACTCAAGTATGTTGCGGATATCGGCACCGCGCCAGCCGTATATGGACTGGTCGTCGTCGCCCACCACGCATATGTTGCCGTCCGCACCGGAAAGGATGTTCAGAAACATGAACTGGATGTCGTTCGTATCCTGATACTCATCCACAAGAATATATTTAAACATATTCCTGTAATACTGGGCAATGTCCGGATTCTCTCTGAACGTGCGGATGGTAAGAGCCAGCATGTCGTCGAAATCTATAAAATTCTGTTCTTTAAGTTTCTGCTGATAGACCCTGAACACGTCGTCCATCATATGAAACGGGTCTGTCCCCGGTCTGAGGTTGTCAACGTAGGCGCGGGTGTTCTTAAAGTTGCTGATGCGCCACATGTACTGTTTCGGCGGATATTTTTTGACGTCGATATTAAAGCCTTTCACTATATCGCGGACAACGGAAAGCCTGTCGTCCTGATCCAGAATACCGAATCCGGCGCCAAGACCTATGAGATGTCCGTCCCTGCGCAGAAGGCGCAGACAGATGGAGTGGAAAGTACCTATCCATATATCGGAATCTCTTCTGTCAACCAGTTTCAGGATACGCTCTTTCATCTCGCCCGCCGCCTTGTTTGTGAAGGTGACGGCAAGTATGTTCTGGGGAGCGACACCGAGATTATTTATAAGGTGCGCGATGCGGTAGGTAATAACCCTTGTTTTTCCTGTGCCGGCTCCGGCAAGTACCAGTAAGGGTCCTTCGGTCTGCTCCACCGCCGCATACTGTTCCGTATTAAGTTCTTTTGAATAGTCAGGCATGTATATCCTCAGAGGATTAATGTAAATCCCCCTTAATCCCCCTTTTTCAAAGGGGGAACACCTCCCTTTATAAAAGGGAGGTCGGGAGGGATTTTATCTGAAATTTGTTAATCAATATCCTTTTGCCCTGAAAACGCCGTATGCCGAAAGAGGTATGCTGTGAGCTATCCTTCCGTCAGCTATCATGGCATCCAGTTCCTGTCTTGTCACCTCAACAGGCTCTATGTCCTCGAAGGGGTCAAGGTTCAGTTCCTTCACCTTTTCGCAGTCACTGGCAACATAAGCATAGCAGAAATTATCCATAAAAGCAGGATTAGGGCGCATCTTTGACAAAAGCGTCAGACTGCCGGCAAATCCCGTCTCCTCCGTCAGCTCGCGCAGGGCGCCTGTATCGGCATCCTCGCCCGCCTCAAGAGCACCGCCTGGGAATTCGTATGTAACCTCTCCGGTGGCTATCCGGAACTGCTTAACAAGGATGAACTTCCCCTCTTTTGTAACGGGGATGATAACAGCCCAGTCCTTCATACTGACAACTGTGAATGTTCCGGTCTGTCCGTTCTTTGAAAAGTGATAGTCGCGATGCTCTATCTTAAGAACGACGTCTTTGAACATCTCCCGTCTGTCTTTAAGGGTCCAGTGCCGTTTCATATCAGAGGATAAGTCCGCTGTCGGATGAACCGCCGCCGAAACCGCCGAGGTTTCCTGCTATTTTGATGTTTGATTTTGTTTCAATGTATTTGTTCGCAAGGTCTGCGGGAGTTTCTTTATATTCGTAGACAACATGGTCAAGCCTGATGCTGCCGCGCACTTCGTCTTCAAAGGGAAAACCGAAAGGTACGATGGCGATCTGAAGCGAACCCGTGTGCGTGGGCATTGCCTGAACAAGAACGACGTCTTTGCAAACGCCTTCGGCTTCGTCTTTGATACCTATTATGGTCTCGCCTGAAACCAGTTTTGCAAACATTATATTTTCAACCATTGCTATTCTCCTTTTCTGCCTTTCAAATGGATAAATACTGTATCACATCAAAAAAAAATATTCAGCATAAAATATCTCAAGACACTGGAAAATATAATAAAAAGCCTTATATTTTATGAAAATGGTTTTCAATAGGCGGACATGGACTTTTTCTTATTGACAATAGCCTGCTTACACCTTATTAAAGCCTTAGAAGACATTATGGAGGTATGATATGGCTTACACTATCAACGATAGCTGCACAAACTGCGGCGTGTGCGAAGACGAATGTCCTGTGGGTGCTATCAGCGAAGGCGACGATGCAAGAATGATCGACCCTGACACCTGCACAGACTGCGGCGCCTGCGCAGAAGTATGTCCTGTTGACGCAATTGATGCGTAATTAACGGCAAACTACGAATTTTCATATAGCCCTGTATAACGCAGGGCTTTATTTTAAATATAATTACTACAAGGTAGCTAGGATATGGGAATAATAGGAACGGTCAAAGAAGAGATACAAACTGTTTTTGAACGCGACCCCGCGGCAAAGAGCAAGATAGAGATACTGCTCTGCTACCCCGGGCTTCATGCCATGATATTTTTCAGGGCGGCGCACTGGTTCTGGGTGCGCAAAATGTTTCTCATAGGAAGGATATTATCACACACCGGAAGATTTTTCACCGGAATTGAGATACATCCCGGCGCAACCATAGGAAAAAGATTTTTCATAGACCACGGCATGGGCGTTGTGATAGGCGAAACAGCAGAAGTCGGCAACGACGTAACAATATATCAGGGTGTGACACTCGGCGGGGTCAGCCTTGAAAAAAAGAAACGCCACCCCACCGTCGAAGACAACGTTGTCATAGGTTCAGGTGCAAAGATTCTCGGTTCGTTCACAGTTCATAAGAACGCGAAGATAGGCTCAAACTCCGTTGTTGTTAAGGAGGTTCCCGAAGACGCGACAGTCGTCGGCATCCCGGGCAAAATAGTCACCAACGGAAAGGATCATTCCGCAAAGTTCGACCATAACCTTCTGCCTGACCCGGTGGCAAGGACCATAACAGACATGGCGACAAGAATGTGCCACATGGAATCCGAGATTAACAATCTCAAAAAAAAGCTGGAACTGTATGAAAATAACGACTAAAAGCAGGTATGCCATCCGCTCCATATTTGCGCTGGTACTGCTCGGCGGTGACGAAAAACCAGTCACGCTGACACAGATAGCCGAACACGAGGACATCTCGCGCAAATATCTGGAACAGATATTCATAAAGCTCAAAAAGAGCGGTATCGTGGAAGGCTCAAGGGGCGCACAGGGAGGATATATCCTCGCGAAACCGGCTAAGATGATCACTCTCAAGGAGGTCATATACGCCATGGACGGCCCCGTTTCGGTATCCGACTGCACAAACGAAAGCTTATGCTGTAATTTCGACAGCTGCGGCATAAACTGGCTTTGGAGCGGGCTGAAAAAAACTGTGGACAATTACCTTGAGAATATTACTATATATGACCTAAAGAGACAGGCAATAGGAGGGAATAATGTCAATTTATCTTGACTACAGCGCAACCACGCCGATAGACCCGCGGGTCTTTGAAGCGATGATCCCATATTTCAAAGAAAAATTCGCCAACCCTTCCAGTATCCATTCGCTCGGACGTGTCGTCCGCGAGGATGTGGACAAAGCCCGCGCCACAATAGCAAGATCCATCGGCGCGGAACCCCATGAAATAATCTTCACCGCCAGCGGCTCCTCTTCGGACAACATGGCGATAAGAAGCATTGCGGAGAAATTCGCAGACAGGGGCAAGCACATTATCACATGCGCGATAGAGCACAAAGCGGTTCTGCAAACCTGCAAATATCTGGAGAAACACGGATATGAAGTGACCTATCTTCCTGTGGATAAGGATGGTTTGGTGAGTGTAGAGGATTTTAAAAGCGCCATCAGACGCGACACTATCCTCGTTTCCATTATGCTTGTGAACAACGAGATAGGCTCCGTTCAGCCCATCCGCGAGATATCCGAAATCGCTAAAAAACACCAGATTTTCGTTCACACCGACGCCGTTCAGGCTATGGGCAAGATGAAAATAGACGTCGGCGAGCTCGGAGTTGACCTGCTCACCTTTTCCGGACACAAAATATGCGCGCCTAAAGGCATAGGCGTTCTTTATGTCGACGAAAACCTGAAAGACGACATGATCCCTCTTGTTTTCGGCGGAAGTCAGGAATTCGGACTGAGAGCAGGCACAGAAAACGTGCCTAATATCATCGGTCTGGCAAAAGCCTGTGAAATAGTTACTGAGGAACTTGACGAAGAAGTCGCACGCATCAGACATCTGCGCGACCTTTTTGAAAACAGAATACTCAGCGAGATTCCCCAGACATATGTGAACGGCAGCAGAGAAAAAAGAGTTTGCAGCGTTTCAAACATCGCTTTTAAATTCATTGAGGCGGAAGCGCTCATGATATACGCAGACGAAATATGCTGTTCCACAGGAAGCGCATGTACGTCTGAAAGCGTGGACGCATCCCACGTTCTTTATGCCATCGGTGTCGACCCCGTCGACCTCCACGGCTCCATCCGTTTTAGCTTCGGCAGATTCAACACCGAAGAAGAGGTTAACCGTGCGGTGGACATGATAAAGGACAGCGTGGTCAGACTGCGCGCCATGTCTCCCCTTGCTCAATAACGATTCAACAGATAAAGCGGCGGCGCGGGACAGATACCTGATACCCGTGCTTGCCGCGTATTATTTCCTTCACTACAGCACACTGGGGATAATATATCCCTACTTCGGATTCTATTTCAAACAGATGGGTTACACAGGAACGGAAATTGGAATCTTCCTGTCCATTCTTCCTGTTGTCTCTTTCACCTGCACAAGCCTCTGGGCGGATATCTTTACACGGGTAAAACGGCGCAAGCTCTTCATGGTGACAGGCATTCTCGTTTCCTCCTTTGCACTGGTACCGATATACTATATACACAGCAAACCTTTGACAGCAGTCCTGCTGGCGGTTTTCGCATTTGCCCGCACAGGGATTCTTCCGGTCATTGACAGCTTCGCGTCATCCCTTAACGACCGTATGCCCTACGGCAGGGTACGCATCTTCGGCTCGGCAGGTTTCATACTCACCTCAACGGCAACAGGCTGGTTCTTCGACAGCTTCGGAGTCAGCTCTTTCATATTGCTTTACACTTTTTTCAGTCTGCTTTCCGCAATCCCGGCTATAATGGCGGATTACGACACCAGCCTTTTCAAACCGCGGGAAAAGAGTGAAAAACGCCTCAGCAGGGAGTTAAAAATTTTCTTTGCAGGTGTGACCATCTATCTGTCGTCATACGCTTTCTTAAGCAATTTTTTCAACATAAAGGTCGCAGAAGCGGGATTCGGACAGACATACGCGGGATACATGTGGACGGTGGGCGTTCTTGCGGAAATGTTTTTCATGTACAATCAGGAACGGGTACTGAAAGTTATGCGCGTGGAATACATCATGATAATCTCAATGCTTCTGGGCAGTGTACGCTATTTCGCCACTGCAATGACCGGTTCGCTTTTTCTTCTGTTCTTTTTCTCCGCTTTCCACGGGTTCGCCTACGGAACTTTCCACATAAGTATAATGAAATTTTTCCGCACAAAACTGCCGGAAGGTCTCAGGCTTAAAGCGCAGACAATCTACTCAGGCGTGGGCTACGGGCTGGGAACCGTGGCGGGGTCGTTCATCTCCGGCATGGTTTATGACCATATGGGACTGAAACCTGTTTTCTTCACTGCATTTTTCTTTTGTATAGCCGGTGCATCTGTAATATATTGGTACATGGGCATAGAGGAGAGAAATGGCAGCAAACAAGGTTGATACGCTCCTTGCGGAGCTTGAAGCACTGGCACAGCAGTTGGACATTCGGCTGCGATACGAATCCACGCGGGCAAAGGGCGGACTCTGTCAGGTTGACGGGAAATTTCAGTTCATTCTGGACAGAAAGGCGTCGAAGGACTTTCGTCTGCTCATTCTGGCGCGCGCCATAAAAACATTCGACCTTTCAAACATGTACATCAGCCCGAAACTGCGGGAGTATCTCGATGAAGAGGTCTGATATAAAAGCGGTATACGATCTCCTTGAAAAAGCGTATATCCAAATGGATGAGCCGTCCGTAACAAAAATATCCAAACAGACAAAGCGCGACCCGTTCAGGGTTCTGGTGAGCTGCCTCATCAGCTTGCGCACAAAGGACGAAGTTACGCTGGCTTCATCCGAAAAACTTTTCGCAAAAGCGGATAATCCCGCCGATATGCTTAAACTCTCCGAAGAGGAAATAGAAAAACTGATATATCCGGCAGGATTTTACAAAACAAAAGCGAAAACGATTATAAATATCTGTCATATACTGATAAATGAGTTCAATTCACAGGTGCCTGACAACATAGACACCCTTGTCACACTGAAAGGGGTGGGCAGAAAGACCGCAAATCTTGTAATCGTAGAGGGTTACGGCGAACCGGCAGTGTGTGTTGATACTCATGTTCACCGCATATTTAACCGATTAGGATATGTGAAGACGAAAACGCCCGAAAAAACGGAAACCGAACTGCGCAAATATCTCCCTGAAGAGTATTGGATACGCATCAACGAGATACTTGTTGCCTACGGACGGGAGATATGCAGACCCGTGTCGCCCCGTTGTTCCGCTTGCGGGCTTGACAGCTTTTGTGATAAGAACGGCGTAACAACTCGGAGGTAGTATGCGTCAGCACAACATTGACGAAACAGACAAGCTGATACTGAACATGCTGGTGAAGAACGCCAGAACGTCTTATGCGGACATCGCAAAAGCAGCGGATATGAAATCGCCGTCCGTAATAGACAGAATAAAAAGACTGGAAACTCTCGGAATAGTAAGAAATTATACCGTCGACATCGACTATAAACAGCTCGGCTATGACGTTATCGCCTTCATCGGCATATCCATAGACAACGCAAAGCACATCGACGATTTTGAGATAACCATACAGAATCTGGACGAGGACATTCTCGGCTGTCACCATGTCACCGGCGACTTCACCTTCCTTCTGCACGTGGTGACAAAAAACACGGATTCCCTTTCCCGCCTCATCAAAAAGATACGCAACGTTCAGGGAGTGGACAAGACAAATACAATTCTGGTGTTCTCCACCAAACTCGATAAAAAGAGACCCGTATGAGATTCAGCGTCGTCATCCCCGTTTACAACAGAACAGACACACTCCGCACGGCGATCGAGTCCGTTCTGTGTCAGACGTTTAAAGACTATGAGATAATAGTTGTGGATGACGGTTCCGACCTCTCGGTTGCGCAAAGCCTTAGACCTTACATGGGGCTGATAAACTACATCAGACACGACAAAAATAAAGGTGTAAGCGCCGCGCGCAACACCGGCATCCGCGCCGCAAAGGGAGACTACATAGCGTTTCTGGACTCAGACGACGTGTGGCTGCCCACAAAACTGCAGAAACAGAGCGACATTTTCGACAAAGGATGGCTGTTCTGCTTCACTGACGAGTTCTGGTACAAAACCGACAGGTTCGTAAACCAGACTGACAAGCACGCGAAATACGGCGGTCAGGTCTTTATGAAGCTTCTGGACATGTGCCGTATGAGTCCGTCGTCAACGGCTATGCATCGCAGTGTGTTCATGTCGTGCGGTTTTTTCGACAGCAATATGCGCGTTTGCGAAGACTATGACCTCTGGCTGCGCATCTCCGCAAAACATCACATTCACTTCATTCAGGAAAAGCTCATAATCCGCAGAGCCGTAACTGACGATCAGTTAAGCAAAAATATAATGTTCATAGAATCTATCAGGCTGGTGTCACTTGCCAGACTGGTGCGGTGCAAAAAGCTGACCCTTGCTCAGAAAAAGGCTGCCATAGCCGAAATATGCAGAAAATTCGATATAGTACAGAGTGGTATAAAACGGTTTTAATTCTTGCAATACAGGGGGTTTATATGTATGCTGAAATATTCACTACAATAAAAAGGCAGCCCTATGAATAAATATATAATTTTAGTCCTATCACTGTTCGCATTTGCAGCATGTGCGCCCCTTTCACCCCGTCCCGCAGGTTCCGACGATCTTTCTTCCACCACAGCAAAATCAACAAAAGTTCAGGATGAACCCCTTTTCCTCAACCAACCAGAGGAAACTGCACCTGACGGCTTTGACAAATATAACGTTCCGGCTTTCCTTAATGACATAAACACCAGAGAACTCGTTATTTACGATGTTCTTAAGAAACAAACCGATTTTCACCTCGACCAGAGCGATTCGGAATACGGAAAATACGACACCATACCCCTTGTTGAAGAGGACAGATTCAATTCATACGTCACACTCTTTACCAACAGATACGCCACAACATTTCAGAAATGGCTCAACCGCTCAAACCAATACATTTACATTGTCCGCGACATCTTCCGCAGAGAAGGCGTACCGGACGACCTGACATATCTGCCCTTCACCGAGAGCGGATTCAACCCGTCCATAACATCCCATGCGGGCGCATGCGGTATGTGGCAGTTCATGAAGGGAACGGGTAAGATGTACGGTCTGGACACAGACTTCTGGGTTGACGAGCGACGTGACTTTGAAAAAGCTACCAGAGCCGCCGCGCGCCACCTGAAAGATCTTTATAACAGCCTCGGCGACTGGTATCTGGCTCTTGCCGCATACAACGCGGGTCAAGGCAAGATAAATACAGCCATAAAACGCTACGGCACAAACGATTTCTATGAACTCGCATCCAGAGAAAAAACATATCTCAGACCCGAGACAAAGGACTACGTTCCGAAATTCCTCGCCCTGCGCTACCTTGCGCGCAACTATCAGGAGTTCGGATTTGAAACACCGAACGGTCTGCCCATGCTCTATGAAAAGGTCACTCTGTACAGCCAGTCCAACCTGTATGTAATCGCTGACCTTCTTGGAACGGATATAGAGACACTTCGCGAACTTAACCCTGAACTAATGACCCCCATGACGCCACCCGTCAGCGAATATGTTCTGCGGGTTCCTTACGGCAAAAGACTTGAACTTGAAACCAAACTTGAACACGTGACAGACGAGGAACTTGCGCAGTTTTACGTCGTTAAGGCGAAGGCGGGCGAAAGCCTTGACACCATCGCTTCCGAATACGGACTTAATTCGGCAGAGCTTAAAAAAGCCAACGGATTCACCCTTAACCGTGTGATGAAAGATACATATGTTTTTGTCCCCATCCCCGACGTTTACGATGAGGAGCTTAACTCCGACTTTGCTGGAGAGCTTAAAAGATACAACCCGAAAATCCACATAGTGCGCAAAGGCGAAACTTTTTACGGCATAGCGGCAAGATACGGTCTCTCTGCTGACGAACTTTCAGCCATGAACAACGATATGTCCCCCAAACGCCTGCGCCGCGGACAGTCTCTGGTCATTTCAGACACCTACTACAACGACAAAGATAAACGCATAGCAATTACAAAACCCCTTAAATCACAATCAGAAAGAGCAAACACCTCTGTAAGTTATAAAGTGAAATCAGGCGACAACCTGTTCCGCATCGCTAAAAAATTCGGAACCACCGTTGCAGATATCAGAGATGCAAACGGCATCAGAGGCAACAATATAATGGTCGGTCAAACCCTTTCCGTCCCTTCGACATCAGGCAAGGCAAGACAGGCATCTGTTTCAAAAGCTACAAAATACAAAGTTAAAAGCGGCGACAACCTCTGGGCTATCGCAAAGAAATTCGGCACAACTGTTGACGATATCAAAAGAATTAACGGTGTGGGCAAAGGCATCCGCCCCGGTATGGTACTGAGAATAGACTGATTATACGCATGAATTCCTCCATCCATGGAGAATTCATGAAACGCTCTTGTCGGCAAAGCCTCCCGACGCTCACGTTCCAATCGTTCAGCAAACAAGTCTGCTGAACTCATTTCACGAGGTTCCATCCTGAAACCTCAGACAACATAATATACAAAGCCGCGTTCCGAAAGGTTCGCGGCTTTTTTTATAGATTGCTTCACCCTGCGGGTTCGCAATGACGTTTCTTTATTTGGTGATTAGAAACGAGCAGTTCAAGGCGAAAGGCAAAAAATATGCGCGGTGTTAGAAAATCCAGTTAAATTGACAGTTAGATGCAAGCAGTACAAGGAAGATGCGATGAGAGGGCTGCGAGCATACATACGAAGTATGTGAGCAGTTCCGAAGAGAAGCTGACGCAGTAATGCCGAACTACGGATAGACAGAATTTGGTGTTTAGAACCAAGCAATTCAAGGCGAAGGATAAAAAATATGCGCAGTGTACGAATGTTGTACATGAGCAATATTTTTAAGACTTCAACGAAGAAATGCGCTGTGTTATAAACGCCAAACAGTCAGACTCGTTTGTCGCGGGTGATGATGGCATACGCCGAATGATTATGTATACTCTCCATATTCTCGCTTGAAACCTCAAACCACACGACACGGTCTTCCGCCATCAGCTTCGTTGCGGCGTTTCGCACCACGTCCTCTACAAACGTCGGGTTTTCGTAAGACATTTCTGTGACGTATTTCTCATCCTCCCGCTTAAGGAGGGGAAACACGGGGGAGGATGCCGAAGACTCGGCTATCTCTATTATCTCTTCAATCCACATGAGTTTTTTCATGCGGACGGATATTGTTATGTAACCGCGCTGATTGTGCGCACCGTATTTACTTATCTCTTTTGAACAGGGGCAAAGGGTCATTACAGGAACTCGCACTGAAATCAGAGCGTCGCGACCTTCGGGACCTGACGAACCGAAGTATTCGCAGTAATAGTCCATCATGGCTTCCTGTCTGGAAACAGGAGCCTTTTTCATCAGAAAATAGCTGAATGAAAGCTCGATGAAAGCCTCTTCGCTGTCCAGCCGCTCTTTCATTTCGTCCAGAATATGCCCGACGGAATAAAGGTTTATGTCGTCCGAATGGCGGCTTAATATCTCCACGAATCTGGACATATGAGTGCCTTTGAAGTTGTGCGGAAGGCGCACATACATATTGATACGGGCAACTGTACTCTGTTTGCCCTTGTCGCGGTCGGAGAGAACGACGGGATACCTGATATCCTTGATGCCGACCCTGTCCACATCAAGGTTTCTGTGATCCCTCTGGCTTTGAATATCTTTCAATATTACCTTCTCTTGCCCATACGCTGGTTGGCAAGGAACTGCTGATAAGGTTTTGCGCCCTGAGGCATTTTAGCGCCGAGGTGCATCTGGAGCCACAGGTTGCCGTAGTTCTGCATTTTCAGTTTTTTACCGTTCTTGACGGCTTCCATAGCTGACTGCAGTCTGTCGTCCAAAGGGTTCTTGTCCGCACCTTTGGAAAGGATTACCACTGCCTTGTCGTTGTCGCCCTTTTCCATAAGGAAGTGAGCGTAAAGGCTGTATAAAAAGCCCTGTTTGGGAGAGCCTTTGATAGCTTTGTCCATTATCTTGCAACAGTCTTCAAATCTGCCCTGTTTGAATCTGAGGGCGGCAAGCATGCCCATTGACATCCAGTTTTTTGTAAAACCGTTGTTCAGATAGGGTTCGGCTTCGTCAAATTTCTGATTTGTATAAAGGATGATACCTATCTGAGCATCTATCTGCTCTTTAACGAAAAACTGCCATTTGCCGAAGGGATAAGCTTCTTTAAGTCTTTCAATAGCCTTCTCCGCGCGTCCCGCAGTGAGGTCTTTTTCGACCAGCTTAAAATGGTCTGTGAGCTTGTTCATGAATTTTTTGCCCACAAAGAAGTTGATACCCAAGACGCACACAACAAACAGGAATATCGGCCAGAAAATGCTGTATGTCAGAAAGTAGAGTATGAGTGAGATAACTGTTGATATTGCAACCGAAACTGCCAGTGTGTACATATTGAGATTCTCCAATTTTATAAAAGGTGTTGGATTATATCATCAAGACCCGAATTTTCAAGCACAAATGCCGTTATACTCCGAACGCATTCTTAATATGTGTGATTTCACCATTGTCTATGGAGATCACGTCAAATCTTGCAGGCGCCGGTTTTTTGTCCGCCATATAAGTCTGCGCCGTGAGCAAAAGCTTTTCCTGCTTCTTTTTGGTCACGGATTCAAAGCCCATGCCGTATCTACCGCCGCTTCTGGTTTTCACTTCCACAAAGACAAGAACGCCTTCCTTAGCGGCAACAATGTCTATCTCGCCGAATTTACAGCGGTAATTCTTCTCAAGAACGTCATACCCCTGAGCCAGCAGATATTTTTCGGCTTTTTTCTCGCCGCTCTGCCCAAGCCCGAGCATCAGATAAAATTCCCGCAGAAGCTGACCCTGTGCAGAGGCGTCAGTCCTAATTTCCGGATGGCATCAGTGTGCTTTTTCGTACCGTATCCCTTGTTTGAATACCAGTCATAGTCCGGATATTCGATGTGCATCTTTGTCATAAGGGCATCGCGAAACACCTTGGCAACGATTGATGCCGCAGCGACACACTGAAACTTGTCCTCAGCTTTGAACGGGTGTTCCATCGGAACTTTCAAATCACCCAGGTTTACAGCATCCACAATCACCTTATGGTATTCAACTGTTATCTGACCCAGAGCGTCCATCATGGCGCGCTTTGTAGAGTTTAATATATTTATCTCGTCTATGGTGGAGTTGTCCACCAGACCGATACCTATAGCCACCGCGTTCGCACGGATAACACCGTCCAGAAGTCTTCGCTGTTTCTCCGGTATCTTCTTTGAATCAATCAACCGTTCGTCCGAAAAATTTTCGGGCAGTATCACGCAGGCGGCAACCACAGGTCCCGCCAGACAGCCCCTGCCCACTTCGTCTATGCCGACAGTCAGCATATCAGCCTTTCTTAGCAATGATCATTCTTTCAATATAATCAGCCACCTTATCAAGCCCCTCGCCGGTTCTGCATGAGGTGGTGAAGAACTCAAGCTCCGGCTGTATGCCCTTTGCATATGCAATGCATTTCTCAATGCTGAAATCCACATAGGGGAGCAGGTCTATCTTGTTGATGATATACGCAGAACCTGCGCGCGTCATAACAGGATACTTAACCGGCTTATCGTCACCTTCAGTAACAGAGAGCAGAACAACTTTGGCGTCTTCACCGAGGTCATATTCCGCAGGACAGACAAGGTTTCCAACGTTTTCTATTATAAGCAGGTCAAGGTCGTAGCCCAGCTTTTCAAGCGCCCTTTCGATGTCGATTGCCTCAAGGTGGCATGCGTTTCCGGTGTTCACCTGAAATGCCTGAACGCCTGTGGCGTTTATTCTGTCCGCGTCGTGGGTTGTCTGCTGGTCGCCCTCAACAACGGCTATTTTGTATTTATCTTTAAGCATCACCAGAACTTTTTCAAGAGTGGAGGTTTTTCCGCTCCCGGGGGATGAAACGAAGTTAAGAACAGCAACGTTCTTAAGTTTTTCACGCATCTGTGCCGCTTTCATTTCGTTCTTGGTGAGTATCTTTTCCTGAATATTGACCGTTTTCATTAATCCACCTCAATTTCTGAAACTGTAAGTTCTTCGCCTGTAATGAGTTCAACCTCATAAGACCCGCATTTTGAGCAGGCAAAGAACATCTCGTCGTACGTATCCGTGGCTCCGCATTTATTGCATTTACCCGTCACAGGCACGCTGTCGATTATCAGCACGGATTCCGCTATCAGCGGGTATTCCTCTTTGATGGCATCGAAAGCAAATTTAAGAGCCTCGCCGTCAACGGCGGAAAGTCTGCCTATCTTTGCGGTCACGCTGCGGACAACCTTTGCACCGTTGGCGTTTGCGGTGTCCAGCACAATCTCGATAAGGCTGCTTGCTATCCCAAGTTCGTGCATACCCTCTCCCGTCTGCTTTTTGTGCATTTTCCAATAAGTTTTATGAGTTCAATCACCCGCCTGACCTCGCGTTCCAGCCTGTCTGCGTCTGCGGAATTATCTATAATAAAGTTTGCGTATTTCAGTTTTTCCTCTATGGGCATCTGTGCGTCAATTATCTTCTTCGCCTGTTCCTGAGTGATGCTGTCGCGCTTCATCACCCGCAGGAGCTGAATTTTCGGGTCGGTGTAAACCACCACAAGCCAGTCGAACCGTTTATAACTGCCGGATTCAACCGTCAGCGCCGCCTGAGTGATGATGATCGCCTTGTCGTCCTTGCCTTTTATCCTGCCCACTGCCCTTGTTTCATATTCCAGAATAGCGGGATGGACTATGCCTTCGAGTATTTTGCGTTTTTCGGGGTCATTGAACACAATATTGCGTATCTTCGCTCTGTCAAGTGTCTCGTCTGCGCGCACAACATCGCGCCCGAACGCTTCCACCACGCCGAGATACGCTTTTTCACCCGGACTCATAACGATACGGCTTATCTCGTCCGTGTCGATACAGTAGCAGCCGTGTTTTTCAAAGAACATCGCCGCAGTGCTTTTTCCGCTGGCTATGTTGCCTGTGAGACCAAGATACATTTATACCCCGTAAATATTTCTGTAGACCGTGACCTTCTCTTCGTCTTTCAGAGTGCTGACAAGGACGCAAAGCTCGTCCGGCTTGTACCCTTTACAGCCCCACGGTCTCTTTTCGTATATAGTGCAGAGGTTTTCCGGTGAAAGATATCTGCACCGCTCCCCTGCTTTCTTGTCTATCTCTTTAATGTCAAATGCCGTGCAGCAGGTGCCGCACAAAAGGCAGTCTATCTTATTTTCCATCTTTAACTATCGTGTTTGTCAGCCTGCCTATGCCGTCTATCTCAACGTCAACCGTGTCGCCGACGTTAACACTTCCCACTCCGGCTGGTGTTCCTGTCGCTATGATATCACCCGGCAGCAGGGTCATTATCTCGCTCATGAACTCGATCAGAGACGGAACGTCGTTTATCATAAGGTCGGCAGTGCCGTCCTGCTTCAGTTCGCCGTTAACAAAGGTTTTTATGTGAGCTTTGCGCCAGTCAAAATCTGTCTCGATAACGGGACCGATGGGCGCAAAGGTATCGAATCCTTTGGCACGGGCAAATTTTCCGTCGATTTTCTGCAGATCCCTCGCGGTGTAGTCGTTTATGCAAGTATATCCGAAAATAAAGCTCTCCGCGTGTTCGCGTTTAACTTTTCTGCACTTCTGTCCTATCACCACCGCAAGCTCACCCTCGTAATCCACATGCCGGCTGGTGCGCGGGAAAACGACTTCGCCGCCATGTCCTGTTACAGCGGTGGAAGGCTTTATGAATATCATAGGTACTTCGGGAACCTCGTTGCCCAGCTCCTTGGCATGTTCTGTGTAGTTGCGCGCAACGCAGACCAGCTTTGAAGGGTAAACAGGCGGAAGATACTGCGCTGTTTTCGCGTCGCGCACTCTGTCCGTCACTACATATTCGCCGAAAAACGAACCCTCTATCTCGCGGATAACGTCTCCGTCAACTATACCTTTCTTCTCTGCAAGTCCGTCCAGAAATCTGCAAAATTTCATTTAACACCTATAGATGAGACTGCCGCGTCAGCATACTGCTTCCTCGCAGTGACGTCATTGCGAGGAACAACGTGACGACGCAATCTAATTTAAATATTTATCTTTAATATATTTTTCTGCACATTCAATGGTCATAAGCTCGCGGGAGGCAAGCTTCGGGCGCACATCTGCGATTATTTCTCCCATGATCTTTCCCGCCGCAATCCCCATAGCCATCAGCAGTCCGCCGTTTATCTTCATGGGCGTTTCAAAGTCCACATAGCCCATCTCTATCATAACACGGTGAACGTAGGTTTCAATATTCCAGACCTCCACACCGTTGCGCGCGGCAAGAAGACCGTATATCTGCAGCGCGTCCCGAACCTCGTCGGGATATTCGTATATCAGCCTGCGCAGAACGAACGTGTCGCCTGTTGTGCTGTTTTCAGCCAGTTTTCCTGCAAGTTCCGCAGTGCGCAGAACGTTTTTAAGGGCGCGTGTCGAAAGCCCCAATCCATTCACAAAGCCTCTGACTGCGGGCTGATCAGCCACCATAGCCGCGAAAAAGAACTCCGCACCCTGTGAAAGCTTCGCCGCCTCAACCGTCATGGCTGTCAGTCTGATCCCTTTAAAAATCTCTGAAAAAAGCCCGCACTCGTTCATAGCGGCAATGGCAATTCCTGCATACTGACCGCAAAGAAGCTTTGAAAGCTCCTGCAATATCCTTTCGGATGCAGGACGTTCTATCATGGATTTTTCAGCGGCTGCTTTGCTCATGGTCTCGTCAGCAATGACAAAGCCCAGCTGAGCCTGAAAACGGAATGCCCTGAGCATGCGCAACGGGTCGTCGGAAAAAGTACGCTCCGAGACGTGACGTATCACCCCCGCATAAACGTCCGCAGGGTCGCCTATAATATTCCCCTCAAAATCCATCGCAAGATTATTGACTGTGAAGTCCCGCATCAGCAGGTCTTCCTCTATGGTTTCGCCTCTCGGCTTTGAAATGTCAAACTCTGTATTCGGACATACAAGACGGATATTGTCTTTAAACTCCACCCATGCGGAGGGCAAAAGAACACGGATTGCTGATGCAAAGTCTTTGTAGTCATGCGAAAAGCACACCAGATCGACATCGGCAACCGGTCTTTGCAAAAGGACATCGCGGACACATCCGCCAACCAGATATGCCCTGAATCCGCCCTCGTTCACCAATGCCCTAAGCTCAGAAAAGAAAGGTATGCTCATCCCTTATCCCAAAATAATATATAAATACTTAAGCGGTATCATAAATCTTTTATGTGTTGACAACAACATTTTTCAAAGAGATATTTACCAAATGAAGATACTTATCATATCAGATACGCACACCGATTCAATAGCAAAACTTCCTCAGGTCGTGCTTGAGGAGGCAAAACAGTGCGACGCAGTCATCCATGCGGGCGACATAGTAAGTCTTCAGCTTATAAACGAACTTATGACCGCCTGTCCGCTGGTATACGCCGTTAAGGGGAATATGGATCCTTATTACAACGACGAACGCCTGCCGGAAAAAAGACTACTTGAATTTGACGGCGTAAAAATAGGAGTATCCCACGGTTCCGGCAACCCTGCCGGCATTGAGAACAGGCTCCTGTACACTTTCCCGGATGCTGACATAATAGTGTTCGGACACACCCACAAGCCATTCTGGGGCGAGATAGGCGGTGTCTGGTTTCTGAATCCCGGAAGCCCCACGAACAAGAGAACTGAACCCTTTCACACCTACGGGGTTCTTACTATAGACAACGGCGGATTCAGCGCCGAAATAAAAAGGATCTAATTATGAAAATAGCTATAATCGGAGCCGGCAGCGCTGGCATGACCGCCGCATATAATTTTATGAAACATCCAGATATCCATGCAGACATATTTGAAAAGGGCAGGGATATAGAACAGCGCAACAGAAACGAGGTGATGGAGGGATTCGGCGGCGCAGGAGCCTATTCCGACGGCAAGCTGACTCTCACCACGGAATACGGCGGCTGGCTGACCGATTACATGCCTGAGGACGTTCTGGAAAAATATATCGGCGAAGCGGACGACATGTGGAAGACCATAAGCGGTGTGCTTGAAACCGACTCCGGCTTTGACTATGAAACAACGAAAGACCTGCAATACCAGTGCAGCAGGCACAAACTGAAACTGATCCCCGCGAAGATACGCCACCTCGGCACCGACAACTGCCTGCTGTTCATAAAGCGCATAAACGAGATGATAAAGCAGTCTGAGAACATCAACCTTTACTGCGACACGCCAGTTACAGACCTTATAGTTGAAAACGGCGAAGTCAAGGGCATCGTAGCTGTCGAAAACGGTGCGGAAGTGCGCAAATATTACGACAAGGTTATCCTTGGCGTGGGGCGTTCGGGCAATGAATGGATGCAGGAAATAGTACGCAAACACGGAATAGAAAACGGCATCAACCCCGTTGACATAGGTATCAGGGTTGAGGTCCCGCGTTCAGTCACCGACAGATTCACCGATAACCTTTATGAGTTCAAAATAAAATACTATACCAGCGAGTTTGAGGACGAAGTACGCACCTTCTGCGTGAACCCCGGCGGATTCATCTCCGTTGAGAAAAACACCGGAGGACTGCTCACAGTCAACGGGCACAGCTATAAGAATAAAAAGAGCGACAACACCAACTTCGCCCTGCTTGTATCGACAAAATTCACCGAGCCTTTCGACGAGCCTATACAGTATGGAAGATACATAGCGAATCTTGCGAACCTTCTCAGCGGCAATAATGTCATAGTTCAGAGGTACGGCGATTTCATCCGCGGCAGACGCTCCACGGAAAGCCGCATACGCAAAAATTTCGTTGTGCCGACACTTAAAACGGCACTGCCCGGCGACCTGTCGTTCGTTCTGCCGTACAGATATCTGCACAACCTGAAAGAGACCATCGAACAGCTCGACAAGGTTATGCCCGGAATGGCGGATCCGAATACGCTTATGTACGGAGTTGAGGTAAAATTCTATTCCGTGCGCATCAAAGTTGATGCTAAAATGAAATGTCAGAGCCTTGCAAACCTCTATTGCACGGGGGACGGAGCCGGAATCACAAGAGGCATAATACAGGCTTCCGTTTCGGGGCTTATCGCGGCGAAAGATATAATAGAAAATAAATAACACAGATTGCTTCGCTTCGCTCGCAAAGACGTCTCTGCGGGGTGGCAAAACCAACGAAGCAGTCTCTAATGGAGATATGATGATAGTTAAAGTTGAAGGACTTGAAGCAACGACAATGGAAAAAGCCAGAGGCGGAAAGGGCAGCGCGCTCAGACTGGCATATGAAGCCGCCTGCGGATTTAAAGGTGAAGTGACGAATTTTGCCATGATGTCCCTCCAGCCTAACAGCTCTATAGGTATGCATCAGCATCAGGGCGACATGGAAATCTATCTTATACTGGACGGCAAAGCGAAGACCATCGACAACGGACAGGAGATGGAGGTTGTTTCAGGCGATATGATGATCACAAAAGACGGAGAGGAACACTGTCTTGTGAACGACAGCGACACCCCCTTAACATTTCTGGCAGTTATCATCAAACATTGACCAAAAGTTTAATTATTTGCATTTTTTGTTTCAATCGAATAAAATGAAATAAAGTTATTAAAGAAGGATTAAATCTTGTTTAACAATATTTACAGAGGCAAAAAGGTCTTTCTGACCGGACATACCGGATTTAAAGGCTCATGGATGAGTCTCTGGCTTAAGAGCTTGGGTTCGGAAATATTAGGCTATTCGCTTCCGCCCAATACAAACCCGAATCATTTTGAAATAACCAAACCCGACATAAAAAGCGTTTACGGAGATATTAGAGACAGAGAATTTTTAAACAGAACAATGTCGGAGTTTAAACCGGATATCGTTTTTCATCTTGCGGCTCAGCCTCTCGTCCGATATTCGTACAGTGACCCTGTTGAAACCTACGAAACCAATGTAATAGGCACACTGAACGTTTTTGAGGCGAGCAGACACACAGGCGGCGTTAAAGCAATTGTCAACATAACCAGCGATAAATGTTATGAAAACAAAGAATGGATATGGGGTTACAGAGAGAACGACCCGATGGGCGGTTATGACCCATACAGCTCAAGCAAGGGCTGTGCGGAACTTCTGGCAGCTTCTTACAGAAATTCATATTTCAACAACGCTGATTACGGAACCAAACACGGCACGCTGATGGCAAGCTGCCGCGCCGGAAACGTTATAGGCGGCGGCGACTGGGCAATGGACAGACTTATGACCGACATCATGGTCGCGGCATCAAAAGGCGAAACCGTCTCAATCAGAAGCCCGAAGGCAACAAGACCGTGGCAACATGTTCTTGAACCTTTAAGCGGATATCTGCTGACAGGTCAGAAACTCCTTGAAGGCGACGTATCCTGCGCCGAAGGCTGGAATTTCGGTCCCGGCGAGGAAGGAAGCATCACTGTTGAACAGGTCTGCAAATACATAAGCGGACACTGGGACAGGATACGTTACGAAATAACTCCGGATGCGTCACTGCACGAGGCGCACCTTCTTAAACTCGACTGCTCAAAAGCACACGCCAAACTTAAATGGCACAGCGTATGGAGTTCAGAAGAAACCTTCAAACGCACCGTTGAATGGTACAAAATGTATTACGAACAGGGCAAATGCATAACTCATGAGCAGCTTGAGGCTTATACAAAGTCCCTAACATACTGAACAGACAGGAAAAGCAAATATGCGAGTCAGCGATTTTATATTTCAGGTAATCTCCGAACGGGAGAATACGGCAAGGAACGTTTTTATGGTATCCGGCGGAGGCAACATGCATCTGGTGGATGCTCTTGGTCGGAACGAAAAACTGCAATATATTTGTAACCACAACGAACAAGCGTGTACGTTTGCAGCGGAAGGTTACGCCAGAGAAAGCAACAAAACAGGTCTGGCGCTTGTTACAACAGGTCCCGGCGGAACAAATGCCATAACAGGCGTTTACAGCGCATGGGTGGATTCAATCCCGATGCTTGTAATATCCGGTCAGGTCAAATTCGTTACTACCGTACTTTCACAACCGGAACTCCCCCTGCGCCAGCTTGGCGATCAGGAGATAAACATCACCGAACTGGTGAAATCCGTCACAAAATATGCTGTCACTGTCACAGATAAAAAAGATATCAGGTATCATCTTGAAAAAGCACTGTATCTTGCAAGAAGCGGGCGCCCCGGTCCTGTATGGCTGGATATTCCTCTGGACATTCAGGCGGCACAGATAGAACCTGACGAACTGGACGGCTACACTCCGGAGGACGAACACCAGTACGATTCGCAGTGCAAAGCTGTTGAAGAACTGCTGAAACAGGCTGAACGCCCTGTCATAATAGCTGGTAACGGCGTATTTCTGGCAGATGCCTGTGAAGAACTTAAAGAACTTATCGAAAAATATTCAATACCGGTTATCGGAACCTTTGCACGATACGATATCATCCGCGACGATCATCCTTTGAACTACGGCAGATACGGAACAATCGGACAGAGACGCGGCAACTTCATTGTGCAGAACAGCGACCTCATAATCGCCATAGGCTCAAGACTTAACGTAAGAGCCATAAGCTATAACTGGGAATTCTTCGCCAGAGAAGCGAAAATAGTGCTTGTGGATATAGACAGAGCCGAACTTGAAAAGCATACCGTCAAACCGTTTCTGAAAATTCAGTGCGACGCGGGAAAATTTATAAACGACATGCTGAAAACTGCTCCGGCAGATAAAAACAGATACTCCGAATGGATAAAATACTGCGATATGATCAGTGAAACCTGCCCTATCATGACCGAGTGCAAACTGACTGATCAGAACTACGTCAATTCTTACAACTTCTTTAATGTCATATCCGATCTGGCAGACGAAAATGCCGTATATGTTTTCGGCAACGGAACAGCCTGTGTATCGTCATATCAGACCCTCCGCCTGAGAGGGAGCCAGCAGGTTATCGTAAACTCAGGATGTGCATCAATGGGATACGACCTGCCTGCGGCTATCGGCGCATACTTTGCAGCCCCCGATAGGCAGCTTATCTGTATCGCAGGAGACGGCAGCCTCCAGATGAACATTCAGGAACTTCAGACCGCGATACACCATAAAATCCCGATAAAACTATTTGTTTTCAACAACAACGGCTATATTTCCATCAGAAATACACAGAATAATTTCTTTAAAGGGTTTAAAGTAGGTTCAGATGCGGAAAGCGGCGTGAGTTTCCCCGACATAATAAAACTGGCTGACGCTTACGGCTTTAAAACCGCAAAGATAGAAACTCAGAAGGAACTGGATAAAAGTATTAAGGCTGTTCTTAATATGAAGGAACCTGTGGTGTGCGAGGTTATGCTTAATCCCGCAGAAAAAATGGAACCTAAGCTTTCGTCAATGTCCAGACCGGATGGTTCCATAGTCTCCAAACCGCTTGAAGACATGTACCCCTTCATGGACAGAGAAATGTTCGACGCATGCATGATCATCCGCAAGATGGAGGAATGATGAAAAACGTTCTGGTCACAGGCGGAGCAAAAGGAATAGGAAAAGCTATCTGCGACGAGTTCAGATCATGCGGATATAACGTTTTTTCACCCGCCAGACAGGAAATGGATATATCAAACCCTGATTCCATTCACAATTACGCTGAATCGCTGAAAACAGCTATCGACGTTCTTGTAAACAACGCAGGCATCAATATACTCGGCGGCATTGAAGAAATAGACGAAAACGACATTGCAGCAATGATAAATACCAATCTCACAGGACCTCTGGCGCTTATAAAAGCCATCGTCCCATACATGAAAAAGAACGGATACGGCAGAATAATCAACATAAGCTCCATATGGGGCGTGCGTTCAAAAGAACGGAGACTGCTTTACTCCGCATCAAAGTTCGGTATCAACGGAGTAACTAAATCTCTTGCCGGTGAACTTGGAAAATACAACATACTTGTAAACTCTGTAGCTCCGGGTTATGTGAACACTGAACTGACGCAGAAAAACGTTTCACCGGAAGAACAGGCAAAAATAAAGTCAACGATTCCTTTAGGCAGATTCGCAGAACCATGCGAAATAGCCAAAGTGGTGCGTTTTCTCGGTTCAGAAGACAATACATATATAACAGGACAGGTAATAACTGCTGACGGCGGGTTTTTAGCATGAAAATAGACGTTAAATCCAATATAAAAAACTATTCAATAGAATTTCACGACGATTTCGGATTTCTGAAATCATTTGCTGAACTCAATAACGCGGTATATATCATAGACCGCAAAGTATACGACATATACTCATCTCATTTTTCAAAAATAGAACAATCCGACCTTTTCCTGCTGGATGCTGTGGAAGAGAACAAATCGCTGGATTATGTCCAGAAGATATATGACTTTCTCACATCAAAAGCAGTTAAACGCAATATAACCATTGTTTCCGTCGGCGGCGGGATAACGCAGGATATCACAGGTTTCGTTGCCTCAACACTTTACAGAGGCGTTAACTGGATTTTTGCCCCCACTACGTTCCTTGCCATAACAGATAGCTGTCTCGGAAGCAAAACATCGCTGAATTATAAGAGCCATAAAAATCTCATCGGCACTTTTTATCCGCCGTCCAGGATACACATCTGCCACAAATTCATTGAAACTCTCGACAGAGTTGATTTTTACAGCGGTGTGGGCGAAGCTGTAAAACTCCAGCTATTAAAAGAAGAAAACAATAAATCCCTCAACGACGTCAGATCAAGAATTTACGAAATAATTGAAAAACCTGAAAAAAGACTGGACTGGATATGTGACAACCTGAGTGTAAAGCTGTCATATATGGAAGATGATGAGTTCGATCTTGGCAGAAGAAACCTGCTTAACTACGGACATTGTTTCGGACACGCACTGGAAGCAACATCGGTTTATGACGTTCCCCACGGCATCGCAGTCACAATAGGGATGATATTTGCCAATCGGCTCGCGGTAAATCGTGGTATATTTAGTGAAGACAAATGTTCCTATATAGAACAGGAGATACTGAAACCGTGTGTTCCTATCTCCGTCGATCAAGCTTATTTGGATACAGATGCAATATTTGAGGCTATGAAAAGCGACAAAAAACGAACCGGCGAATTCCTTGCGGTCGTTATTCCTGACAACAGCTATAACTTCATCAAGCTTGAAAACGTGCGGTATGAAGAACTGGAACCGTGTATCAATGTGATCAAACACATTTTATAAGCGAGGAGAAGCAATGAACCATTTAGAAAAAGAAATGATTGAACTGCTCAAAAAGCTGCGGGATAACCACGGAGTTTTCGAGCTGAAGGCTGAGTATGAAAACGAGGGAAGCAGACAGGATGAGCTTATGAGGCTTAAAGACGTCGGCGAAAAGGTCGGTCTGCCTATCATCCTCAAAATAGGCGGCGTGGAAGCCGTTACAGACATATACAGTGCGCTGACGCTCGGTGTGAAGGGCATCATCGCTCCCATGGCTGAAACTCCTTTCGCTCTCAGCAAATTCCTTGATGCCATAGAAACGTTTATACCGGAAGACAACAGAGAGGACATCGAATTCGCTGTTAACATCGAAACTATTACAGCATACGAGAATTTCTCCAAAATGCTTAAACTTGAGAAAATAAAACTTCTTCAAAGCATCACCGTTGGCAGAGTGGACTTCACAGCTTCCATGGGAAAAGACAGAAGTATCGTTGATTCCGATGAAATAATGAAATACTGCACGGACATATTCTCTCAATCCAAAGCTATCGGACTTAAAACCGCGCTTGGCGGTGCCATATCTACAGGTTCTATCCCGTTCGTATCCGAACTTGCAGGAAAAGGGCTCCTCAACAAATTTGAAACGAGAAAACTTGTTTACCGCCAAAGCACGGATGCGCAGAACATGCTTGAAGGCATAATGATCGGAATCGAATTTGAACTTCTGTGGCTGAAAAGCAAAAGACGCTACTATCAGAGAATAAAATCCGAAGATGAAAAACGAATCGAAATGCTTGAAAAAAGGGTTAGTGCTGCAAAAGCGGCAAAATAGCACTGCATGAAGATAATGATAACAGGCTCTGCCGGATTCATCGGCAGGCACTTATCCGAATATTTCACTGCGAACGGGTATCAGGTTCTGATGCCCGTTCGTTCCGATTTCGACCTGACCGACGAACAGTCCGTTGACCAATATGTCAAAACAAAAAGACCAGACATAATAATCAACTGCGCAAACAAAGGCGGCGGAAGGGATACTCTGAACATAGGCAGTATCACTGAAATGAACCTGCGGATGTTCTTTAATATAGCGAAACAGTCGGATAAGGTGCATAAAATAATAAATTTCGGCAGCGGGGCGGAATACTCCAAACATAAACCGGTTGTAGATGCAAAAGAAGAAGACGCTTACAATGCTATGCCGAAAGACGAGTACGGATTTTATAAATCCGTCTGCTCACGCTATATCGAAAAATGCGATAATATACTTAATCTGAGGATATTCGCCTGCTACGGCGAGTATGAAAACTACAGATATAAATTCATCACCAATGCAATCGTGAAAAACCTCCTGAAACTTCCCATCGCAATAAATCAGGATGTACTTTTCGACTATCTGTACGTCGGCGATTTCGTCCGTCTGGTACATTTTTTCACTGAAAACAATACGAAACACAGAGCATACAACATAACACGGGGTCAGAAGGTCAGCCTGACACAACTTGCAGGAATGATCAACGACAGTTCTGATTTCAAATCGGAAATAGCCGTCCTGAACGAAGGTTTAAACAATGAATACTCCTCTGACAACAGCCGGATGCTTGCTGAAACTGGTGATTTTACCTTTACTAAACACGAGGATGCAATTATAAATCTTCGTAGGTACTTTTCTGAAAATATCGACAAACTGGATACAGAGACTATTTTAAACGATCCGTACATAAAAAACTGCAATAAAATATGGAAATAGGTGTTTTATAATGAGTGACGCTGCGAAGCTTAAACAGGAAATTCTTGAAAAAACAATAGAGTATTACAAAGCCGTACATAAACCCAAACAGGACAAGCCTTTCAACGAAGGCGTGGATAAGGTCACATATGCCGCAAGGGTTTTTGACGAAAAAGAGATGGTGAACCTTGTGTCCAGTTCGCTGGATTTCTGGCTGACATACGGAGAATATTCCAGGATGTTCGAGGAAAAACTGGCGCAGTTCTTAGGCGTGCGGTGGTCTCTGCTGGTAAATTCCGGTTCATCCGCAAATCTGCTTGCGTTCATGTCACTGACTTCCCCACTTCTGGGAGACAGAAGAGTGAAACGGGGAGATGAAATCATAACTGTCGCGGCGGGTTTCCCGACAACCGTTGCGCCTGCGATACAATACGGTGCCGTTCCTGTGTTCGTTGACGTTGAGCTTGATACGTTCAACATAGACACAAACAAGCTTGAAGCGGCTGTATCGCATAAAACCAAGGCGGTCATGGTGGCGCACACCCTCGGTAACCCTTTTGATATCGAAAAAGTCAAAGCATTCTGCGAAAAACATAAACTGTGGCTGATAGAAGACAACTGCGATGCGCTCGGCTCGAAGTTCAACGGTAAATACACAGGTACTTTCGGCGATATAGGCACAAGCAGTTTTTATCCTCCTCACCATATGACAATGGGTGAAGGGGGTGCTGTTTACACCAGTAACCCCACACTGAGAAAGATAATGCTCAGTATCCGCGACTGGGGACGCGACTGCTGGTGCGACAGCGGAAGAGACAACACATGCGGTGAAAGATTCAGCAAACAGTTCGGTAAACTGCCAAAAGGTTATGACCATAAATACGTTTACAGCCATTTCGGATATAACCTGAAAGTAAGCGACATGCAGGCGGCAATCGGTGTTGCCCAGCTTGACAAACTTCCTTCGTTTATAGAAAAAAGACGCGAAAATTTCGATATGCTTTATAACGGGCTGAAACACCTTGATAAATATCTGGTTCTGCCGAAAGCAACAAAAGGTTCCGAACCCAGCTGGTTCGGTTTTCTCCTCACTGTTAAACCCGAGTCACCGATTACGCGAAACGAACTTGCTGTCTACCTCGAAGAAGAGAAAAACATACAGACCAGAAACCTGTTCGGCGGCAACATAATATGCCATCCCTGCTTTGAAAGCCTTACTGAAGGTGTTGACTACAAAGTTTCCGGCGAACTGAAAAATACAGACACCATTATGAACGACAGTATATGGCTGGGCGTATACCCCGGTATGAAACAGGAACAGATAGACTACATCATAGAAAGTATCTGTAATAAATTTGCATAAGGAAGACATCATGGGTCTGTTAGACCGCAGGTTCATAGTTTTTCTTATTGTCGGCGTTCTGAACACGGTGTTCGGCTATGGCCTGTTTGCGCTGTTCATTTTTTTTGGATTGCACTACACGCTTGCTGTGCTTTTTTCGACAGTGCTTGGCGTTCTTTTCAACTTCAAGACTATCGGCACCATAGTTTTCAGGGACGGCAGCAACAGACTGATCACAAAATTCGTTTCCGTGTATGCCTTTCTGTATGTACTGAACATTTCAGGATTGAAATTACTGGATATGGCAGGCACCACAAACAAATACATTTCCGGAGGCATTCTGCTCTTACCGCTGGCGATGCTCTCCTTTCTGCTTAATAAAAAATTTGTCTTCAACAGGAATTCATGATGAAAATGATCAGCATCGTCACCGCATGTTATAATGAAGAAGATAATGTAGCCGAACTGATAGAACGTGTCAGAAACGTTATGTCAGCTGAGCTTTCGCAATATACATACGAACACATCTTCATTGATAATTCAAGCGAAGACAGAACTGTGGAGATACTTAAAGGATTTGCCGCAGAAGACAAGCGCATAAAAATAATCGTCAACTCGCGAAATTTCGGACATGTCCGCTCACCCGTGCACGGTCTCTATCAGGCATCCGGCGATGCCATTATATCAGTTGTTGCCGACCTTCAGGACCCGCCGGAGACGATACCCCAGTTTGTAAAACTTTGGGAAGAAGGAAACGACATAGTTCTGGCGGTAAAAAAGGACAGCGAAGAGAACGGGCTTATGTTTAAATTGCGTGAGATGTATTATTCGCTGCTGGCGAAGCTTTCTGAAGTTAAAATATTCAAAAACTTCACCGGCTTCGGACTTTACGACAGAAAGGTCATGAACGCACTTAAACAGATGCACGACCCCTATCCTTTTTTTCGCGGCATGATAGCGGAGGCAGGTTTTAAAGTGGCAAGGCTTGACTACCACCAGCCCATACGCATCAAAGGAATTACAAAAAACAACTTCTATACACTTTATGACATGGGTGTCCTCGGTATCATAAACAACTCTAAAGTTCCTCTGAGAATAGCTATGTTCATCAGTGTCATATGCGGTTTTCTCAGCTTTTGCACAGGCATGGCATATCTGATAATGAAGATTCTGAACTGGGACAGCATGTCTATGGGAATTGCACCGCTTGTAATAGGCACTGCATTCATGTTCTCAATACTTCTGTTTTTCATCGCAATTATCGGAGAGTATATCGGCGCAATATATACGCAGGTGCTCAACAGACCCTATGTCTTTGAAAAAGAACGGATAAATTTTGACAGGACAGACGAAAATGTTTGACAAAACAAAAAAACAGAACCTGTATCTGTTTCTGACGGCGATACAGATAATTCTGTTCTTACACTACCTTGTCCAGTCATTCGGTCCTAAACCCGTAAATTATTTTTATAATGACTGTGTAACAATATTCTTTAATCCCGAGAAACGCGCAGAACTGATCGGTTATATTGCAAGCGTATGCGTAATTGGAATATTCATACTGACTGTCATAATCGCTGAACGACTTTCATGCGGCAAAATGTGCCGTCTCTCATCAGTTTTTTTCAACCGAATATTCAGCTTACAAAACATTAAAGGAACATTAATTTCGCTATTAGTATTTGTTTTTATACCTTTCGGAATACTCGCAATAGGCATACACCCTTTAATAAAATTTGTAATTCAGACAATTCTTCTGACGGCGATAATCGGTGCTCCCATAGGGCTGATAAGAAAACTCAGAAAATTTCTCGAAAAAACAGGACTGAAACTTTCAAAAAAACCAAAGATTCTTAATTACATCCTAGCAGGTATCATATTTATAGGCTTCTTACAGATATTCTCCCTGCTGTACGGCACGATATTCGGCAATCCAAAGATAATTAACGAGTTTTTTACAATTCCGGAAACTACCCTGTTGGGTGATAAAGCCATTGATAATACCCAATATTGGAATGAACACTTTCATTCACCCATAACCAATAAAACCGATATAATCACTGACTACGATAAAAACTGCATAACAGACAAAAACATAGCAGACAACAGGGTTATGCAGCTTTATTCACGTGAAGGATTCTACTATAACAGGCACACTGGAAAACTCTGCATCAACACAGCAGACATGTCATCATTTGCAGTTCTCGCTGAAATAGAGAATATTAACAGAATAACCGCGCATAATGCCGATGAACTGGCAAAACAAAAGGTACATATTCCGACAGACGAAGAGAAATATTTCCTGAGTCTGAATAAGTTTGAAACACACTGGCAGATACTCAGCAGATTCATGATACATCACAACAGCTTTATATATGTCCCGATAATGGAGCTGTCCCTTGGAAAGAATATTGAAGGAATTAATGCGCAATATGGTCTTGGAGCAACACAGTTTTTTGAAAAAATCCTTTCAGGACTCGACAGCATCTCCTTAGACAGCATACTTAAAATGTCTTACCTGTTTTACTACGTTTATTTTATTATGCTTGGTATAGCATTGTACATAATGACAAAAAGCCTGGCGTGGACATCTTTTCTGTTCATTGCGGCTGTCACGGCGTTTAACCTTCGCGGTTATGATTTCAGGATTCTTCCACCCGGTGATGCGGCGTGGAGGCACCTGTTCGATGTCACGGTGATGATGCTTTTATACATCTACGCAAAAAAAGATAACTTGTTATTTCTCGCTTCTGCGCTTCTGCTTTCTGTTGTTTCAGTATGGCTCAATCCGCAAATAGGTCTGATGATACTTACGGCATCCGTAATCTCAGCAGTATTTTTCGCAATCTTTGAAAAAAGGCACATCATTTATAGTTTTATTCTTTCCGGCGCGGCTCTGGCGTCTGGTTTAAAACTTTATACAGCATGTTCCGCTTCAAACGATCTTGCTGAATATTATCTGGACGGAGTAATAGGATTCAGAATGCCGTTTAAATTCATGCTTGTTCTTTTTGCAGTATTCATCATCGGCTATCTGTTGATTAAAAATATTATGAAACGTTTCCCGAAAGAAGTTTATCTTCACTATATTTTCATCGCTGTTTACGTTCAGGAACTTTTTGTTTATGTGGCATGGCACTTCAATCCGGACGGGCTGCTGTCCAGATTTTATTTTTATATTCTGCTTCTGCTTATCTTAAAACCATATATCAGCAACTTCCCTGCGAACAAAAGGAGAAAGACCGCTGTATACGCTTTTTCGGCTGTTCTGGGACTATACGCTTTGAGCGCATTGTATGTTAATCTGTCTAAGTACAGATATGAGAAGATATTTACCACTCACAAAACATACGAATGGAACATGGAAAGGGCGAAAATAACCTCCACCATGAATCCAGAATACTTCCAGAACGGAGTTGACCTTATAAAAAAATACTCCGACGTGGCAAAAGGGATATACATTGTTTCCGAGTTTGACAACATATTACCTTTTCTCTCTGACAAATACAGCCTTATGCCCTTTTTCGATTTGAAATGGTACCATATAACGCCGAAAGAACTTAATAAGTCTGTCTCCACACTTAAAGATAAAAGACCGGAATATATATTTGTCGACACCGGCTACGACCGTAATCTGAACAATGAAATAATTGATCCGGATTTTCCAGGATACAAATATATCAGTGAAGAATCGGTATGGCGTGTACAAAGACTGAATTTGCTCTATTCTGTTTTCAGTTCGGTGGAACAAGACTACCAACTCGTTGAAAAGGGAGCGTTGATCTCCGTTTACAAAAGGAAATAAGGACAGGCGGATGCGTTTTCTTAAAAACCTGATGTACAGTTATTTTGCAATAGTCGTCGGCTTTGTTTCAAGCATTGTCAGCGTGCCTGTCATCATCAGTCAGTTCGGAAATGAACTTTTCAGCTTCTGGAGCATGGTATTCGGCATCAGCCTGTACATCACTACAGCCTCTTTCGGAGTACCATCCGCGGCAAATGTTGCTGTTGCTGGTTTGAACACTACCGAAGCTGTAAAACGATCTATCAGAAGCGCGTTCATTTTTTTGGTCATCATTGCCGCGGGGCTTGCCATCTGCGGACTTGCCTATATAATCATTGACCCGGACTGGATACACCTTTTCGGAAACATGTCCGGGGGAAATATACCTGTCCTGAAGGCTTCTGCCATCATCCTGATTCTACTGTCTCTCATCAGACTTCCTTTCACACTGTTCCAGCAGCTTTTCATAGCATTCAACCTCGTGTACGTTGAGCGCAGTTATCAGATGCTTCTTGCAGGTCTGATCCTGCTTATGTACCTGCTGACATACGTTTTCCACGTCAGTTTCCTGTCTTTTGCGGTTATGGTCGGCGCGGCAGGAGTAATAACAAGCCTTGCCGCATGTTATCATCTTTTGAAATACATAGGCGCTATGCCAAAAAATCCTTATGTCTACGAAGAGCATGTAACGTTAAAGGATATAGTACGTCAAAGCGTTCCGTTCTTTCAGATAGGCATCGCACAGGCGATAACATGGAACTGCGGAACTTTCGTAATAAGTCACATGATGGATGCAGCGACTGCTGCGCCTTTTGTTGTGGCTATGAAATTCGTGATCTTTGCGGTCTATACGTTTTTAATAGTTAATAATATTTTCTTTCCGTTATACAGCCGTGCATACGCAGCAGGCGACATGGCAACTGTAAACAGATTCTACGGCTATGCACTCTCCTTTCTGCCTGCAGCCGGAGGACTTATCTGGATCGGCGCTTTGTTCTTCTATAAAGACATAGCAATCATCTGGACAGGCTCAAAAGAGATATACACAGGTCCTCTGATGATGCTGTTTCTCGGCGGATTCATGTATTTTCTGGCATTTTCAAATTCGCACAATATCCTTTTGCAGACGATAAAAGCGTCAAAGATATCCGCGTGGGTGACATGGACAGAAGCCTCTGTATGTCTTGCTGTTTCTGTTTTACTCGTGAATCTGATAGGTGTTGAAGGACCGGCGGCTGGAGTTTTCACCGCAACTTTTTTAACTTCTGTTTTCATCCTTCCGAAGCAGATTAAAAGCTACACAGACGGAAAGGTTTGCTTTGACTATATGATACACCTGCGCCACTTCGTTATGGTTCTTGCGCCATGTCTTCTCGTGGGATTTTTTGCGGCTGACAGGCTGGGGCTAGCAATGCGTATACTCCTGTTCATGTTCACATGTTCGGTCTATATGTCACTGACTGCTTTCATATTGCCTAAGGGTACTCTATCTGATATAATTCAGCTCAAATGGAAGAGATGATGAAACACACACCGCTGGTTTGTATATGTATACCGTCATACAATAGCGAATCCACCATCTCAGATACTCTTAATTCGCTGATATCGCAAACTTATAAGAACATCATAATAAAGGTAATGGATAATGCCTCAACAGACGGCACAGCCGATATTGTGCGTTCTTTTATTAAAGATAACCCGAATATTCAGCTTCATATAAACGAAAAAAACATCGGCGGTGAAGCAAATTTCTCCCGTTGCATTCAAAACGGAGAAGGTGAATTTACGGCAATTTTTCATGCAGATGATGTGTATCATGTGGAGATGATTGAAAAACAGGTGGAAACACTGAACAAATTTGACGTGTCGGCTGTCATGACAAACGCGGCATACATAGACAGTGAAGGTAATGTTATAGGACACAGACTTTTTCCAACGGAATTAAAAGGTGTGGGTCCATTTATCCTGGATACCTCTGATATGATTAAACTGCTTGTAAGATATGGAAATTTTTTTGTGTGTCCCAGTTGTATGGGACGTACGGAAATTTATAAAAACAGTATAAAGGAATGGAGAGGTCCTATGTTTTCGATAGCTGCAGACCTTGACGTATGGCTTCGTTTTGCAGGGAACGGAAAGCTTGCCCTAATGAAAGAGGAACTCATTTTTTATCGCCGTTCAACAGCCAGCTACTCCTATAACCTTATACTGAACAGAACTGAAGTTCAGCCTATATTCAAGGTCATTGACTATCATATGGAGAAATGCCGTGACAGTTTGTCAAAATCAGATATGGATTATTACGAATTCCTTAAATTCAAAGATGAAGTGAACGTGACTATCAACCATATACTCAAAGGCAGCCATAACCGCAGTATCAATCTTGGTGTGTTGCGACCTGTTATAATGAAAATCGGCTTCAGTTCAAAACACCACTTAAAGCTGTATGCAGTGGGCGTGATAACCTCTGTTCTGGTGCGGTTCAAAAGACTTCCGCAGTTCCTTCGGAACATGATAATAAAACAAAGATGCAAAGCATGAAAAAAATAGTTTTCTCGACAAACTCCTCTTTCAGTCTGGTTAAATTCAGATACGGAATAATGAAGCGTCTATGCGACATGGGTCACGAGGTTCACGCCGTTATCCCAGTTGAAGGACTTGAGGAAGAGCTCGAAAAGATAGGTGTTAAGGTTCATCCGCTGGGTATGGACAGCAACGGGATTAATCCGCTGAAAGATATTGTATATTTCATACGTCTGATAATCATTTTCTTTAAAATAAAACCGAATGTAGTTTTCAATTATACTGCGAAATCAACGATTTACGGCACAGTTGCGGCAAAGATAGCAGGTTCCGTGTCCATACCGGTTCTGCCGGGACTGGGCTATTCCTTCAGCGGACGCAGGCTTGAATACATTCTGCGTAAAATGTACTCTTTTGCTTTTATGTTCGCTGATCAGGTCTGGTTCATAAACAACGACGACCACAAACTTTTCGTCAGTAAAAACATATTACCCGGAAATAAGAAAGTGCTTGTTCTGCCCGGCGAAGGTGTAAACACGACAACCTTTGCTCCAATGGAGATACCGAAACATAAACCTTTCACATTCCTGCTTATCGCAAGGCTTATCTGGGACAAAGGTGTCGGCGAATACGCAAAAGCTGCGGCAATAATAAAAAAAGAGATACCGGACACCCGCTTCACACTCATAGGTCAGCTCGCCGGAAATAATCCTAATGCAGTGGATGAAGCGAGTCTCAACGGTTGGGTATCGGAAGGGACAATTGAATATCTCGGTACGTTCAACGACGTGCGCAAATATATCGCCGAAAGCGAGTGCGTGGTTCTGCCAACTTATTACAGAGAGGGCAAACCAATGGTGCTGATGGAAGCCTGCTCAATGGCGGTGCCTGTGATAGCTACCCGCATGGTGGGCTGCAAAGATATTGTTGAAGACGGAAAGAACGGTCTGATGTGCGACCCCAAGGATGTTGAAGGTCTGGTTTCGGCTATGAAAAAGATGATAGCCATGACGCAGGATGAAAGGAAAAAAATGGGCATGACAGGTCGCCGAATGATATTGGAGCAGTTTGATGAAAATATAATTATTGACATTTATCTCAATGAGATGAGAAAAATGCCAAACATGAACGATTTCTGAGCTTTCGCTCAACAATTGGGTTGAAGCTTTTAAATAATTATTGAATAATAACAGAAAAACAGAAGGGATTCTTATGAAAGTAGTTATTCTTGCGGGCGGTTTCGGAACAAGGCTAAGCGAAGAAACCGACATCAAACCAAAGCCCATGGTGGAAATAGGCGGAAAACCTATCCTCTGGCACATAATGAAGATATACTCCAGCTTCGGTTTTAACGAGTTCGTCATCTGTCTCGGCTATAAAGGCTATACGATCAAGGAATATTTCGCGCATTACTTTATCCATAACTCCGACGTGACTTTCGACTTTTCAAACAATAACGAAAGGATAATCCACACCCATAACGCCGAGCCATGGAAAGTGACACTGGTTGACACCGGAATAAACACCATGACAGGCGGCAGGGTAAAAAGAGTTCAACCTTACATAGGCGATGAACCTTTCATGCTGACGTACGGCGACGGTGTTGCAGATATTGATATTAACGAGGTTATCAAATTCCACAAATCTCACGGAAAAGCAATAACCATGTCCTCTTCCCAGCCGGACGGCAGATTCGGAGCAATTGACATAGAGGACAATAAAGTAACCAGTTTTCTTGAAAAGCCCAAAGGCGACGGCACATGGATAAATATCGGATTTTTTATATGTGAGCCAAAGGTCTTTGATTACATCAAAGACGGAGACGCAACCATATTTGAGAAAGCGCCGCTTGAACATCTTGCAAAAGACGAAGAAATGTATGCATATAAACACAGAGGCTTCTGGAAGCCGATGGATACACTGCGCGACAAAATTGAGCTGCAAAGGCTATGGGACACGGGCACAGCTCCGTGGAAACTCTGGAAATAATTAACCGATAAAAGCTGTTATCTCATCCCTGAGGTGGGATATCAGCTTAGGGATGCCTGCTTCAACCTGCGGGGTAAGGGTCATATCCATCTCTATGGAACCGGTCTGTATACCGTAAAGAACAACCTCTTTCGGACGCACGCCCATCAGTTCCGCGGTGGCAAGCATATCTTTCATACCCATCTGGTGCGCGGAGAGTCTGTTTTCAAAAACAGCGTCAATGTCGTCACCGTCAACCTTAACGACAGTTCCCGGCTCCATGCCGAAATCCACAGCATCAGCAATAATAAGCCTGTCCGACCATTCGATATAAACGAGAAGGTCAAGTCCGAGCGTTCCGCCGTCCATAACTCTGAGAGTATCGGTTGAAGGAAACTCTTTCATGAGTTCCTGCGCGGCAAGTACGCCCGCAGCGTCGTCGTTCATCACAAGGTTGCCTATACCAAGTACCAGCAGTTTCATGATCACTCCTTAATAACTATGGCTGTCGCAAGGGCAGCGATGCCCTCTTCCCTGCCTGTAAAGCCCATTCTTTCCGTGGTGGTTGCCTTAATGGTCACATCCTCCACGCTCAGCCCCATCACATCCGCAACTGTTTTACGCATGAGCGGTATATGCGGAGCCATCTTAGGTTTCTGCGCTATTATCTCCGCATCGACATTAGATATCTCAAACCCTGCCAGCCGGATCATCTCCACGGCTTTTGCAAGGAGTATCTTAGAGTCTATGCCTTTGTATGCAATGTCGGTGTCCGGAAACAGATTTCCTATGTCTCTGCCCAGTGACGGTCCCGCCACGGCATCCACAATAGCGTGTATCAGGACGTCGGCATCGCTGTGACCGTCCAGTCCGAGATCAAAGTCTATCTCAACCCCGCCTATGACCAGTCTGCGCCCTCTTGCGAACCTGTGTGCATCAAAACCGATTCCGCTTTTTATCTTCATTCTGAATCCCCTGTAACATTCTATACATTTTGTCAGAATTTTAAAACATTTTATGTTGATTTAGTCCTTCACATAGATAATATTGGTCATCGGGGGATGATTTATGCAGATACCGATTTTAGCTGATATCACGACTATTTTTCTGTTCGCGGCTGTGGCGCTCTTTATTTGCGGGAAACTGAAAATACCTGAAATTATGGGGTATCTTCTCGCGGGCGTACTTGTCGGACCCAACGGACTGGGGCTGATCCACGCTGTCAAACAGGTTGATATTATGGCGGAGATTGGCGTTGTCCTGCTCCTTTTCACTATAGGAATAGAATTTTCGCTTTCAACGCTTCTCTCGCTCAAGCGCCCTGCACTCATAGGCGGAAGCTTACAGGTTGCCGGATGCGTCGCCGCGTTCACAGGGGCGGCATATCTTGGAGGTTACCAGCTTAACACAGCAGTGGTCATCGGTATGATGGCGGCGGTTTCAGGTACGGCGATCATGCTTAAGGTTTTTGCCGCAAGGGGCGAGGTGGACTCGCTTTACGGGCGTATATCTCTTGCCGTGTCGATATTTCAGGACATCGCGGTCATTCCCATGATGCTCCTTGTTCCTCTTCTTGCGGGACAGGGCGGCGACATATCTGACGTCGGCATAATTCTCGGCAAAGCTGTCATAGTTGTTGTCCTGCTCTTTACATTCGCCAGATTTCTGGTGCCGAAGCTCCTTTACCAGGTTGCTGCCACCAGAAGCCGCGAGCTTTTCATGATAACCGTGGTTCTTGTCTGTCTGCTCGTTGCGTGGATGACATCCAAAACGGGGCTTTCCCTCGCGCTGGGTGCATTTCTTGCAGGTATAGTGGTCAGTGAATCCGGATACGGTCAGCAGGCTCTTGGGGACATAATCCCTTTCAAGGATGTTTTCGCAGGCTTCTTCTTCGTGTCAATAGGCATGCTGCTGGATCCGTCTGTTGTTATAAACAATCCCGTGATGACCATATCAAGTCTTATACTACTGATACTTATAAAATTTGCCGTAACAGGCTTCGTTGTGAACGTAATAGGCTATCCGGTGCGGACATCTGTGCTTGCAGGTCTTTCTCTGGCGCAGGTGAGCGAATTCTCATTCATTCTGGGCGCAGTCGGTGCGACATCCGGTCTGCTCACATCCGACCAGTATTCGTTCTTCATAGCCGTCACGGTGCTTTCTATGGCATCAACACCGTTCCTAATAATATCAGCACCTCATGTGGCTGAAATGATCGAAAGGCTGCCGATGCCGCGTGCCTTCCGCGGCGGGTATCTCTCAGAGGAACAGAAAGAACCTGAAAAGGAATTCATCGACCACATCATCATCGCCGGTTTCGGCATGAACGGGCGCAACACAGCCAGAGCCGCAAGGGAAGTTGATATCGAATATATTGTTATTGAAATGAATCCGGATACAGTTAAAAAAGAAAAACATAACGGCACACCGATATTTTTCGGTGATGCGTCACAGACGGCTGTTCTTGAACACGCATTCCTTAAAACAGCAAGGGTTATGGTGATAACCCTGCCGGATCCTGTCGGAGTGCGTAAAATTGTAGAAACGGCAAGACGTGAAAACCCGACGATATACATAATTGCGCGCACAAGATACCTGACAGAATACTACGCTCTTAAATCTCTGGGAGCCAACGAAATAGTTGTTGAAGAATATGAAACGTCAATCGAAACCTTCTCGCGTGTACTGAAGAAATACAGGATACCGCGCGAACAGATAGAGGATATAGCAAACAATATCCGTACTGAGATAATGGGCAAACCGGGGGAAATGATAACTGGCGGGCTGGACGGCTCAATGAGTATAGCGAACATGAACGTCAGCAACGTAACCATCCCTGTCGGCTCAACTATCGCCGGAAAGACTGTGCGCGAGGTGGATATCCGCTTCCGCTATAAACTCAATCTGCTGGCTGTTAACCGCGGCATGGACACCATATCAAACCCCGGAAGCGATTTTGTTCTGAACGAAAGAGACGAGCTTATGCTCATGGGTGAGGAGAAGGATACTGACAACTTTAAGCAGAGCATAGGCTAGGCATAAGTCAGAAGAATTTCCGGTATAGTATATTAGTGCCGAAGTGAGCAGATCGCCGCGTCGCTACCGCTTCCGGCTAAGACGAAAAAGACATACGTTTCTGCGAACTGAGTGAAGCAGTCTCGTATTTACATATGCAACATGATCATGAATAAAGGATAAGGGTGAATCCCGCAGAGCGGAGACTTTATAATGAAGATTTCAGGATGAAATCCGCGGAGCTAACGAAGACGGCTTTAGCAGGCTGAGAGAGCAGAGCGTGAGCGGAATGAAGCTTTTGCTGAATGGAGCGTTGGCATTTTATTTTCATGGACGGAAATAAAATGAATAATAGAATATTATTTATTGTGCTGTTTGAAGAAATCGACAAGGGAGACGAGGTTTTCTTTTTTGACAGCCTGAAGATTCTCTTCCTTAATGGCTTCGTAAACCTCTTTTCTATGCACACTGACATCTTTAGGCGCTTCTATGCCTATCTTGACATTTCGCCCTGCGACCTCGACAATGGTTACTTCGATATTGTCGCCGATGATTATGCTTTCGTTTATCTTCCTTGATAATACAAGCATCTGCCTTCCTGTGGTTTATTTATTGAACATCGGGGTCTTGATCTGCCACTTATCTTCTTCCAGAATGACCTGCTTTGCAAGTTTTTTCTCTGAGTTCATTACCAGCGGCGCCCTGAGGTTCATGGTGGCGTTTTTAGGCTGGTCGGGAACAACGACAATGCAGAACAGTTTCAGCTTGCCCTCATCTTCCGCCCCAAGAATTTTAAGCTCGCGTTTATTCAGTCTGGGTGTGTACTCCTGAACAAAAAGCTCCGGTTCAACAAGGATGAAACAAATATCCTTGTCCTGAACCGACTGGAACCAAAGGAAAGGATAAGACTTTTCGTTCGAGATAAGAATAAAATCGTTCAGGTCGGGAAAGCCCAGCATAGGGGACGACAATGTGATTATATCGTTCTCCGTGAAGGAAATTTCCCCCAGCTTACCGGATACTATCTTTCTGGTTTCCATTGTATCCTCACATATATTGACAGAATTTGCACCCATGAAATTCTCCTGTGTTCTGTTAGCATCTTATATCTAATCGGCACTTTTTACAGATAATCAAGCAGACTTACATTTAAAAGCAGCGATGTTGATTTCAGCGCATACTGGTAAGCCGTTTCCGCAACCGTGAGATCCGCCGAAGCCTGTGTCTGGTCTATAAGGGTCGATCCCGTATATTTCGCTTTCAGCTCCTCAGTTGTGAGCTTAAGCGACTGGTTAAACGTTATCGCGGATTCCGCTTTGCTAGTGCTGTTGCCGACAGTGGTCAGCGCGGAAAGAACCTGAGATTCCGCCTGTGCCAGCACGTCCAGTTCATATTCGATACCGGAACCCACAGCCGCCGTGAAAGAATCCGTGGCATAAAGGTAGCCCGCGTCATAATACTGATAAACGCCGTCCGCTACATAATATTTCTCGCCTGCGGTGTCCATCGAATATGTATTTATAAGTTCGCCGTCGTCTCCTGTGACCTTTATCTTAACAGAATCGCCCGCTTTGGCAAAACCAAGCGTGCTTTCGTAGTCGCCGGAAACGGCTGTTCCTGTTGCACCGCTGAAAACGAAACCTATGCCGTCAGAGCCTGTCAGTTCAGCCTGAACCACGCCGCTGATACCGGCATCGGAGAGTTTTTCATTAATGTTCGCGATGATGTCTTCATATGTCATGAAGTTTTCGGCGTCAACCTCAATACTCACAGTGTGGTCGGTACCGTCGTTGTACGAGAAGGTCAGAGTTCTTTGCTCGGAGTTCTTCTCGCTGAGATCCATAATGACTGCGGACCGGTTTACAACAGTATCGGCTCCGACTTTGTTCTGGAAGCCGAGGGCGCCTGTTTCATCGCCTGAAACTATAATATCGGATGTTGGACCGGAAAATGAAATTAAATTTCCGGCATCAAGCGAAACACTGACTCCGGCAGGGAGCTGAGGCGTTATGACAGCCAGCAGCGCCGTACTGTCCGCATAGTCCACATTCGGTACGGTTACGGTGGTGTTTTGCCATGCCGAGCCGTCGTAGTAGTCAATGTCCAGCGTCACGGGATTATCCAGATTGCTGAGAGCAAGCTCCGCTGTGGTCTCGGCTCTTGCGGGATAAGTATCGTCCATACCCATGACATAGGCGGACAGGTCATCGTCATAGTTTACATCTATCTCCGTTGCACCTGAGTTCGTATCAATACGAAGCTGTCCGTTATCGTTGTAAGCCCTTACGCCCATCTGCTGAAGGTCGTAATCAGCATTTATCTGCGCAACAAAATCGTCCAGTTTGTCTGCCGCCGTGGCTGCGGATGAGGAAAAGTTTCTTGTCACTTTCCCGTCTTCATTATTCAGCACCAGCTCAAAGCCCACTGTGCCGACGTTCAGGTCTTTGAAACTCGATGATGTCCACTCCTGTTTTTTCTGGAGATAGAAATCACTCTGCGAATCGGTATACTGAACTTCAAAGTTAAATATCTCGTTATAGTTTCCGCGGAACTCACCGTCCAGATAAGGAACGGCAGACGAGCCGAGATCCTCTTTTGACCATGAGCTCGGAGCTCCGATACCTGAATCGGGAATGTTCATTTCAAGGGCGAAATAGAGGTTTTCAAGGGATTTGAAAACGTTGACATTCTCACCTTTTTCGGTAACGTTCAGGTCGCCGAAGCTAAGGTTTGAGTTCGCGGTCAGCTCTACCTCGAACGATGTTGTGATAGGTGTCGCGGAATTGGCGATGTCGCCGAGCTGTATCTTAACCCCGTTGCCTATCTCTATTTCTCCGCCGTTGTACGATGCCTTTGAGATGGGGCTGGCGGAGTTGTCATATACTAGATTACCGAGTTTGTCGGTAACCTGAATAGTGATATCTGTTGCGCCGACGTTCACGGTAACGTTCCAGTTGTCGTCCTTTTTAGAGCTGTAGTAACCGGAAAGCATTATATCGGAAGAGTTTTCTGCATAACCTATACCGGAGTTGTTCTCGTCGATGGCAAATGTCATTTTGCTTGTGCCGCTTCTGAGATCCTTAACCTGAAGTTTGCCGTCAACAAGGGTTGCGTCCACCGCATTTCCGTAAAGGTTTTCAACGTATGAAAGCATATCGCTTATACGTTTCTCATCGTCAATGGGGTAGTCGCCGCCTCTGGGCGTATCAAACTGATAATCGGTTCCGACCTTTGTGGCAAGATATGTTTCGTCAGTATATTCACAGTTCATCAGTTCAAATTCTATGTCGTACTGTCCGGGAGTTGCCGCATCAGTAACGTTCGCGTATACGTCAAAGCCCATTCCCTTATCCATCAGCGCCTGATTGAGCGCAGACTGGATATCAGCCGCCGAGCCGGATGCTGGGGTGAAACCGATGGTCGTACCGTTCACGGATACTTCCGTATATGCGCCGCCTGTTATGGCGACATCGTTGTGTGTTGTTGTCACCGGACCGACGTAGTTGTCGTATGACAGTTCAAACGTTGTATCCATTCCGTTCGCCGTAACAGGGAGATTGGTGAATCCCAACCTGTTGTTTTCCGAACCGGTGGCAGATATCTGCACACCTTCGCCTGTTCTGTTGGATATGAACATAAGCCTGTCGCCATCGCTTACGGCGGATATTTCCCCGCCAAGACCCTGATTTTCAAGGCTTCTGTTGATGTCGAAAATAACTTCATCCATATCTGAATAACCTTTCTGGGAAAGGGTTATGTCATAGTCTCTGTTGCCGTATGTGACGGTTACGGTTCTTTCCTCTTCGGAAGCTTCAGACATATCGAGGTTAACGTTCCCGGGAGAGGAAACCCTCGCCGTGCCTATAGCATAGCCGTTGTGGTCGGTTCCTGAAAATTTTACAGAATCCGCAGTGCTGACGTTAGCGCCGTCTATCTGCGAAAATTTTGTGGTATTTGTAATGCCCAGCCCGTTAACGGTGTTTCTGGTGGTACCTTTTGTAGTTCTGTAGGTCTCCATAAAGGTATCCTGACCGCTCACGTTTATAACCACTTCCTGATTGGAAGCTATTTTTGATGTTATCTGCCCGTCGTCACCCACATATGTGATATCGTCGCCGGGGGTATAGTAAAACTGCATCTTAATACTCTGACCGTTGGGTATATCGTCAGGAAGTTTTATACCGACGCCGACGCCTGTGTTGATAACGCCTTCTCCGTTATACGCCGCAACAAGAGTGTCGGTGGTCAGGTTGCCTGTGGTTGTGGTCTCGTCAGACCCGTTGCTGTCAAGCAAAACGGATTTGCCGAGAGAATCAGTCATGGTGACATAAGAAACGCCGTCCATTACGCTTATGTTGACGGTGTACGCGCCCTCCGACAGTTCAGGCATATCGCCGTAAAGCTTTTTGGAAATCGCTTCGGTGCCGGAATATGAGGACACCACCGCTGAAACCTCTCTGTCACCGCTGACAAACGGTTCGGTCTGAGTTTCGTATCCGCCGAAAACATATCTGCCGAGATATTGCGAATTGCCTATATCCTTCATAGCATTGAGTATCGACAAAACCTCACCTGCAAGAGCCTTCCGGCTCTCTGCGTTCTGGCTGTCGTTTCGTCCGGCAACTGCAAGTTCGTTGCGCGCTTTTGAAAGATAATCATAGGCTGTCTGAAGAAGGTTGTCCTCGTTGTCCAGCCATGTCACAGCGTTGTCTGCATTTCTGCCGTACTGTGTCGCTTCGTTGGACATTATCTGCATATTATACGCGGTGACATAATATGTAGGATCGTCTTCGGGGTTGAGCATGTTTCTTCCTGCTGCAACTCTTTCATTGGCATCCAGAAGATTTGAAAGGCTTCTGGCATTACCGGAAGTGTAGTTCATATGTATCATATTTGTAGTAATTCTCATGTCAGCCCCCTGTTATCTGCCGCCGGTACCGAGACCGTTCACTATTTTGTCGATCATCTCATCGACAACGTTGATGAATCTTGCGCTTGCCTCATAGGCTCTCTGAAAGCGTATGATATCCGCCATCTCCTCGTCGAGCGAAACACCCTTGATACTCTCAAGTTTAAGGGAATATTCGTCTACAAGATTCTCTTTTGTGGCCGCATAGGTGTCTGCGGTGGACTTGTCTGTTGCGATGGTTCCTATGAACAGAGAGTAAAACTCGTCCAGAGTTACATTATGTTCGAGCAGGTCGGTGTTCTTAAGGTCAGCAATTGCCGCCGCGTTTGTGTTGTCGCCGACAGCGCCCGACTGTGATGTTGCAAGGTAGCCGATGTTCTCTTTGATCAGCGAGGAAACGTCTATGTTCGTCGCATCCTGACCGGAGAAGAAACCGTAGGTTCCGGAAGCAACCAGAAAACCGGAAGTATCCTCTGCAAAAGAGAACGTATATCCGGATTCGGAAGTTATTTTGAGTGTGTTGCTCTGTGAAAGGGAAGCCTGTATCAGACCGCCGTTGGGATTGCCGTCGGCGTAAGATATCTTGGATATTACAGAGTTAAGAGAATCCGTTGCCGGATCTATCTCTATGTCGAGATTCTGTACCAGATTTCCCTCGCTGTCGTAAACCGCGATACGGAGAACGCCTTCATTAACAGCGGAAGGGAATGCACCGGCAGCCTCTCCAAGAGGATAAGAAGGGTTTTTTACGCCGCTGGAGGATGTTATCTGGGTGAGTCTGTCTGAACCCTGACCGAGAGCGTGCAGTTTATTTGTAGATGTTATCAGCGAGGATGCGAGATCATCAAGCTGATCCATATAATTCTGTGTCAGGTTGTCGCGCACCTCAAGCTCTCCGCCTATTTTTCCTGAATTGAACGCGGATGTGATATTCACACCCTGCTCACTGGAGGTATTTGAACCCCAATAAATACTTACGTCGGTGTCGCTGCCGGATGTCTGGGCTGCTGTAAGGCTGAAATAGTTACCCTCGTCAACCAGCGCGTTTCCGCCGACATAAACGGCAACCTGTCCGGAAGAGCGTTCAACAACAGATATATTGGTCATGTCTGAAAGGTCATTCAGCAGAAGCTCTCTCTGGTCGCGAAGGTCGTTCGCCATTGAGCCTGTCGCCTCAATTAATGCTATCTGTCCGTTCAGATAGGAGATGTTCTGGGAAATGGAATTTATTTCAGAAACATAGTCTTTGATATTTTTGTTCGATTGTTCCTGCATACCTTCAAGTGCCGAATAACTTGCGCGTATCTTTTCAGCCAGAACAGATGCTTTTTCAACAACAGTCTGCTTTTTGATAAGCGCTTCGTCTGATTCGTCGGTTGCGGTGTTTGCAAGGTCGCTCCATGCATCGAAATATTCCGACATCGCCTCGCCGAGACCCGAACCGTCCTCAAGCTCATTGAAATATATTTCAATATTGGTAAGGGTATCCTGAAGCGTCGTGTAATAAGCCAGATCGGACGTTTCGTTCCTTATAGTGGAAGCAAGAACAGAATCGTATACCTGCACAACGTTCTCAACTGTTACGCCGCGCCCGAAAACGCCATAGCTTGTGAGCTGTGAGTTTGCTGTCACAAGGCTCACTCTCTGTCTTGAATATCCTTCAGTGTCTACGTTTGCGATGTTATTACCGGCAGCGTCAATCTGCGCCTGTGACGCAAAAAGCCCCGATACACCCGTGGATAATATTCCAAATATGTTTCCCATGTCCCTCTCCCGCCTTATTTCGGGCGAACTTTAGCCTGTCTGACAGATAGTTGACGTTTTAACAGACTTATACTGCTTTGAAATGCCGTATGTGTTTCTGCCTGCAATGCCGAGCTTCTGGAAAAGCCCGTCGATGAGCGTCATATTTGTCTTAAAGAGAATTTTGAGTGAAGTGTTCGCGTCGTTCACTTTTTTCGTAAGGGTGACAAGCTCGTTGCGGACTGCCATCAGCTCCGAGGAGTATTCCCCCGCGAGTTCACGCGCGATGATCTCGACACGAAGCCCTTCGCGTTCGTGCTGTTTTTCGATCTTTTTGATACAGTTGACAAAAGCCTCATTGATAACCTTTTCTTTATAAGCAAGGGTATCCTTGGTCTTCGCCAGCTCGTTTGTACGGGCGGCGTTCCATTTCATTGCGGCTTCTCTTTCCTGTTGAAGAATGGACAGCATCTCAGTGTAAACTTTTTTCTGAGAGTCCATTATCTCAAGCAATGCTTTGATGTTTTCCATCTCATACCTCCGAATGATTCGGCAGTTATGAGACACAGGTCTGGACGGGGATTTTGACTAAAGTTTTTTAGTAGAGGTCTTCCACAGACGTCTGAACTATTTTTTCCGCAACCTGGCGTCCGGAAACATCGTATGTTCCGTTTTCGATCCTGCTTTTAAGATCCGCCACCAGATCTGTTCTGACATCAGGGGATGATGCAAGGGTATTTTTCATTCCTGCCAGCACCTTAGCGCTGTCAGAAAGGGAAACCGAATCAGAGCCGGATGTCGATGAGGCAGACTCCGCAGATGAAGCAGAGGTCTTCTTCTTTGAAGCCGCTTCGTTCGCCTTGTTCAGGTCGAATCTCATTTTGTCGTCTATTCTCATTTTGAGCCTCCGGTACTAGTCTCTAATCGGACTACCCTATAAAAACTTTAGCAGTTTTGCTCCGGTTATTCCAGTAAAAAAAACTGTTACCCGTTTCCTGCTCTCATATCGCGTCAGTTATCTGACTGACATTTCAGAAGCAACATCCGTGCCACTTAATTGCTGCCTTAACTTGACTATATCGTCCCCTGCAGAGGCTGTTTTTTCCTGTGCGGGGAAATTATTTCCTTTATCGTCTTCTGCGTATTTTCCCAGTGAATCATATAGCATTTTCGCAAGTCCCATTCCGCCGCCTTTAACGGATTCCTGAGCAACCTCGGAATCGAGCATAGAGGTGAATATCTCCTCTCCGCGGCTTTTGGGAATAAGTCCGCCTTCAATATCGGATTTACGCATGCTCTCGAACATCTTTGAAACGAAAAGCGCCTCGAAATCCTCACAGGCTTTTTTCAGTTTTTCGCTTTTATCCTTCGCATAGCTTACGGAGCTGTCTACAAGGTCTATGTTCATTACATCACCTGCAATTCGCCGTGGAGTGCGCCGGCAGATTTTATCGCCTGAAGAATGGATATCAGATCACGGGGGGTCACGCCTATAGAGTTAAGCGCTTTCACAAGGTCGCTTATCGCCACGCCCTCGGGAACGACCATGAGCTTGGCGTTCTCCTCGGTAACGGTTATCTGCTGCTGCTGTTGCTGCCCCTGCTGATTATTATTGTTGTTCTGTCCGCCCTGATTGCCCACAAAGTTCTGGTTCTGGTTTACCTCTACCGTAGAATTGATGTTTATGGTCAGATTCCCGTGGGAAACCGCAACCGTGTTTATACGAACGTCTGCACCCATGACTATGGTTCCGGTGCGCTCATCCACAACAACTTTCGCAAGGTTTGTGGGCTCAATTTCAGCCGAGAGGACGTTATCCATAAAAACATAGAAATTATCCATCTGTGCGCGTGGAACTATGACCTCAAGGGTGGAAGGTGAGGTTATCTTCGCAACGTTTGAACCGATGCGGTCGTTTATGGCGTTCTTGGCCTTGACCATGTCGGATACGCTCCCGTTTTTGAAGTTAAGAACTATATTGGATTCGTCCATATTGTAAGGTACTTCGCGCTCAACTATTGCGCCGTTGGGTATCATGCCCACCGTAGGGTGATTCTTTATGGTTCCTGCCCCCGCTGCGGCAACGTTCATACCGCCAACCGATACCGGACCCTGTGCAACCGCATACACCTGACCGTTTGCCGCGGAAAGGGGTGTCATAAGCAGTGTGCCGCCCTCAAGGCTTTTCGCATCGCCAACTGATGAGACTATTACGTCCATCTTGCTGCCGCTGTTTGAAAAGGGCATGAGCTTGGCAGTTACCATAACAGCCGCAACGTTCTTAACCTTTACGGCGTTCTTATCCACTGTTATACCCATCCTCTCCATCATGTTCACCAGCGACTGAACGGTGAATTCGGTACCGCTTTTGTCGCCGGTTCCGTTGAGACCGACAACGAGACCGTAACCGATAAGCTGGTTGTCCCTGATCCCCTCAACGTTTGAAATATCTCTTATCTTTACCAGAGCGAAAGCACTCTGCGCGAATACTGCTATCAGAAGTGTTAAAAGTACTGTCCTCACCATGTCCCCCCTTAGAAAGGCATTATCCAGTTGATAAGCGTCATAAGCCATCCGGGTTTGTTCGCATCCGAAAGCATACCGGAACCGCTGTAGGCAATTTTGGCATCTGCAATAGCTGTGGAAGCCACAGTATTGTCAGCCGCTATGTCCTTCTGGCGGACGATACCGCTCAGAGTGATTGTCTGTTTTTCATTGTCCACGATTATCTCTCTGTGCCCCTCAATAACGAGGTTGCCTGAGGGAAGAACCTCAATCACCCTCGCCCCTATGGTACCTGTCACCCTGTCTGTTTTAGACTTTGACCCGTTTCCTGTGAAGCTGTTGGATGAGTTAAGGCTGTTGTCCAGATTAAGCGCGTTTCCGGTACCCAGCAGGTTTGAAACGCCAAGGTTTGTGGGAAGCCCCATCAGGTTTGTGAGTGTGGATGAAGTAGCCTGAGTTTTCGCCGTTGCTGTGGAGTTGGAGTTTGTGGCGGAAGAACTTTCGATTATGTTGACAGTGATGATGTCGCCGATGTGTCTGCCCTTATAGTCGAGAAACAGGCTGCTTTGCGAAGCGGTGTCAGTCCAGAGCGAAGCTGTGGGCTTCTTGGATGCCTGCATCTTTCTGTAATCGTCAAGCTCTTTTTGATAGCTGTTTGTAAGAGCGTCGTTCTCAAAGGTGGGCTTCTTTGCGCATCCGGTTGTGATAACCGCTGTCAGAACCAGCATCAAAAGAATATTTTTCATCATGTCATACTCCGCAGCTTATATTCAACAGAGTAATAACAAAATCCGTGCCAGATTATGAACAGATTATGGAGATTAAGACAGCATGGTGTTATCTTGAATTAACAATGACTTTGCGTCCTTCGGAGTAGGTTCCGCGGATAATTTTGCCGCTGGCGATGTTTTCCGCACGGACGATTTTTCCCTCGTAGGCATCCTCAGTCAGTCTGCCCTGCGCGGCTATCTCAAGATTGCCCGATCTGTAGATTATCGTTACGTTTGAATCTTTAAGTGCATCGGGCTGTTTCTCGACAACGCTGTCGGTGATGGGTCTGCCCGCCGGAATGTTTATGCTTGCCATAAAGCCGTCAAGCTTCATGACAGGTTCACCGTGAACCTTTGACAGATCCATGCGGTAAATGGCGGCTCTTGATGCCACGAGTTCACCCCTCTTTATCATGGAGGAGGCGACGTACACATCTTTATAAGCTTTCAGCAGGACGCTGTAGCTGTATTTCCTTGTTCCGTTGTCAACACCGACGGAAACGTTTCCGAACCTGTTGACCGGAATATCTATCTTATACTGCATGCTTTCGGCTGTGTAGAAGGGTCTTGTCATGCGTACCTGCTCAACCTCGACACTCATGTCGGGATACATCACGGCAAGCTGGTTTTTGATATCTTCTTTAAAGCGATCCTCGGTTATCTCCGTGCCGCGGCGCTTGAAGGTCGCCTCGCCCGGCTGGGCGCCTGTTATCTTGTACTTATTTATGATATAGGCGGCCATCTGTCTGTTGATGACCTTTTCCTGTCCGTAGTCCAGTCCGCAATACACTTCGTCGTTTATCGGAAAACCGGGAAAGATGTCCCTGAGGGTGACGCATTCCGAATCTATCAGAATTACGCTTGCCTCGGCTCTGGCAAAAACCATCATAAAAATAAGCAGTATTACAAATCTCATGCCTATACTATATTATCTTTTTAGGCTGTTGACAACCTGAAGCATATCGTCCGCAGTCTGAATAGCCTTGGAATTTATCTCGTATGCCCTCTGGGCAGTGATCATATTTACCATATCCTCAACAACGCTCACGTTTGACATCTCAAGGACACCCTGCGCTATGGTACCGAAGTTCTCTTCACCGGGTACTCCTGCAACAGGTTCACCGCTGGCGCCTGATGGGACATAGAAATTTTTTCCTATAGCCTTCAAACCCGCAGGGTTGATAAAACGCACAAGCTCAATCTGTCCGACTTCCTGTGCTTCATCCTGATCAGGCGTCACAACGCTTATGGTTCCGTCTTCTCCGAAAGAGATGGACGTTGTGTTGTCGGGAATCGTTACGGCAGGGTCGAGAAGATAACCGTTCTCATTGGTCAGGTTTCCGTTAACGTCTATTTTCAGAGAACCCGCCCTCGTGTAACCTATGTCGCCGTTGGGAAGCTGGAACTGGAAATATCCATCACCTTCAATAGCAATATCAAGATCAACGTCGGTGTTCTGGAAACTGCCCTGCGAGTGTACCTTTTCAACGGCGGAAACCTTTGTACCAAGACCCACCTGAATACCTGTTGGGTGTGTCAGACCTGCGGCGGATATAGCGCCTGCCGGTTTGATCTCCTGATATATAAGATCCTGAAAGAACGTTCTGGATTTTTTAAATCCGATGTTGTTAACGTTCGCAAGGTTGTTCGATATGGTATCAATATTCGTCTGTTGTGCCGTCATGCCGGAGGCGGCTGTCCAAAGTGCCCTGAACATTTATCTGCTCCTTAGCTCATCGAGCCGACAGAGTTAACTGCTTTGTTGTTTAATTCGTCGATGGTCGTAACCACCTTCTGATAGGTTTCAAATGTTCTGTTAGCTTCTATCATGCGCACCATCTCGGAGATGGGGTTCACGTTGCTGCCCTCCAGAAATCCCTGCTCTATACCCGGGTTTTCAGATTCCTCAGGTAGCATGTCCACAGCGGCGAAAAGGTTTGTTCCCACTTTTTCAAGCTTGTCCATGTCTTCAAACTCCGCCGTAGCTATACGCACCGTCGGCACTCCGTTAACAAGAACGTCCCCGTTCTCTGCCACCACAAGTGTCTGGGCATTCTGCGGAATCGGGATGTTCTGGGGAACCGTCAGGTTTGAAAGTACCTTGAATCCGTCCTGCGTAGTAAGCTCTCCCTCTGAATCCACCGTAAAATCCCCGTTTCTGGTGAAGCGGATTCCGAAAGGCGTATCAACTGCGAAATATGAGTTGGGATTTGTAAGCGCAAAATCCAGCCCGCGCCCCGTCTCCTGCATATTACCCATTGAATAGTCAGTCTTTATATCGTCAAGCCTCGCGGTCGCGTTTATCGTCTTGTTGTAAACACTGTCCCTGATTATGTTGTCGGGATATTGCCCCGCATTTGCAAGATACTGTGAAAAAACCGCAGTATCAGCTTTGTAACCTTTGGTGTTGGCGTTGGCAAGGTTGTTGGATATAACATCCATCCGCCTCTGCTGCACCATCAGCCCTCCGGTCGCAGTGTACATTCCGTTCAGCATATATCAGCCCTCCCCGTTAATTCCGGTCTTTGCCAGAACCTTGTCCGTTGCCGCCTGAAGCTTTGTTCTGTCACCATGAGCCTCCGGCAGACTGTTCGCCATTATGTATGCAAGCCCTTTCATTGTCAGTGTTCTGACGGGCATCGCCTCTTTTTCCGGATAATACCAGAAATTCTTGTCCGACTTGCTCTCCATCCGCAGGCTCGCCGCAAAGACGGGAGTGTCGTCTTTATTCATTATGGAAAAATTTACCCTGGAAAAATTCGTGCCGTATTTTCTGTCAAAGGATTCCTTCGCATTGAATACGACTATATATTCTGCCTGAGCTATGTTATCCACAGGAATTCCATATTCTCCAGCCGCCAGGAAGTTGCGTATCTGGGTGTGCAGCTTCTCGTTGAACTCGTATGTACCGTCTGAATGGGTTATTCTGGGCGGGACAACATATATGAACCTGCCGTGATCCAGTCTGCGGGTCATTATATGCGTATAGTCCTCCGCCTTCTCCTTCGTTTTATCATAAAGGAGCGACGAAACATTCGTATTTGTCTCAAGAACCACGGCAAAAAGCAGCAAACCAGAGCTGGGTTTCATAAGCTCCGTCACCGGTTCAATGATAATATTGTCTATCTTTCCGGTGACACTTTTTCCCGCCTTCGTGACAGGATTTTCCTTGACCAGGTTGACTCCGGCCTCTTTCACAGCGCATCCGCTGAAGAAAACCATTGCAAGCAGCATGGGAAATATTTTCTTCATGTTTCGCTCCTGAAATGTGTAGAAGCAATGGAGATGCCAATTTGATTAGACGCAATTTCCTCCATCCTTGGAGAAATTGCGCCAACACTCCGGTCGGCGAAGCCTCCCTCCGTTCACGCAAGCGGGTTTCATCCATGAAACCTCAAACTGATAACAAAGAGGAGAAAAGACTAGATTGCTTCGCTTTGCTCGCAAAGACGGAAAGAAAAACCTGTCTCTGCGAGGGCTTTAGCCCGAAGCAGTCTAATTGTTCGGTATAAATCTTTAGTTTGTCAACAACCATGGGATTCATCCGTGAAACCTTCTTATATATCAGAAACAGCCTCCTGCTGTTTCTTCGCAACGTAAGTTTCAGGCAAAGCCTGTGTCTTACTCACACTACAAATATTTTATTGCACTAAAGCGTAGAAAGTCTTTTGTCAGATTACGAGGAATGACTTCGTTTATGCAAACTATCAAATTCCATCTTTCATTATTTATATTACAATAATAACTGAGAGAGTATGCAACAGTGCAAAATATGAAACAAGGTTGCAACATATTCTTAATTAAATATTGTAATTCAATAATTTAAAAATATTAATAAGTATCCGTTAAATGACATATGTCGACTTTCCTTTCTTGATATATTTTATCAAATCATATTTAAACCCTGAAGTTTTTCAGTGATACTGTTATGTTATGGCTTATTATAGTGGCTCCATATCTTGCAGAAACATTTAGAATTCCGACTTACATTAAATTAATTTCATTTAGACCAAATATTTATATGTGTTTTTGACTAGTATGTTCGTGTGGCATGTATTTTTAAATCGAATGTGTTAAGTTACATGTATATTTCTTATATTATTTTTATGAGCATATTTGGAATATATTTTAAAAAACATGTTATTGATAATACTATGCCTTTTATCGGAGAAGATAATGACAATGAAACTTTATGAGTCCGTTGCCGACAACATACGTGAAAAAATATTATGCGGTCTATATCCTGTTGGAAGCAGCCTACCGTCCATAAAGCAGTTAATGAATGAACATAATGTGGGTAAAAATTCAGTTATAAGTGCTTTGCAGATTTTAGAAGATAAAATGCTGATAAAGATTTTTCCTCGAAAAAGACCTGTAGTAACCGGACCTGTGTGGTCGGCGCTGACAAGTTTCAAATGCGTTGATTGGAAAAAATATCTGGATGTAGGCAAACACATTATGACAGATATAGGATATGCGGTTCCTGCCAACAGGGATAAGCCATCCCTCAACATCTCAGAACCAAAAATTTGTAAAGATTTTGACAATGATAAAATAATTCAGAAAGCTCTGAACAAGGTTAGCCAAAAACTTTCTGATCCTTTTTACTCTTATTATGACTATAGAGGTAACCCGGCTGTAAGGCAGAAAGTATGTGAGAAACTTGCCAGTTACGGGGTATTTTTAACACCTGATGAAGTTCTAATAAATTCAGGCCCTAGGGAGGCTCTGCTTATTATAGCCAGAGGGATGCTCTCGCAGGGGATGGATCTTTATTTTTCTTATCCTAATTTTATAAAAACACACAATATCTTTAAAACTGTGGGAATGAATCTTGTCCCGGTGAAATCTGATAAATATGGAATGCTTCCTGAAGAACTGGACAGAACAATCCATAAATCACGTAAAGGAGTGCTTTTTATTAACTCTGTAACTAATTGGCCTTCCGATACCATTATGCCGACTACCAGAGCAAGGGATTTATTCAGCATAATAGAGAAAAGGAGGATCCCGGCAATTGAGCTTGACGTAATGCGTGAATATACACTTTCGTCATTGCCAAACCCTCTTAAGTCTTTTGATACATCTGGGAGCATTGTTTATATCTATTCTTTTCCGTGGATACTTTATTGTGGTTTGCATGTTTCTGCCATTACTGGTTCCAAACCTGTCATAAATCGTCTGGCAGGGGTAAAACTTCAAAATGACGCAGGTTCCGATATTATCTCACAAATAATATTGGGAGAGTTATTGTCTGATGGCATGTTTGAAAATTATATGGCCGAAAAAAGACCGCAAATGCTCAAAAGAAGAGATGATGTAAATATTATTATGAAAAAATATCTGTTTGATATTGCAACATGGAATGAAACAACTGATGGAATATGTTTTTGGGTATCTTTTGACAGCCGTATAAACGTAAACAAAATGAATCTTATGGATAAGAATATCTTTTTCTCATATGGAAATATGTTTGATCCAAACGACACAACCCACATGCATATTTGTTATACGGGAATGTCGCTGGATGCAATTGAATTCTGTATCGCTAATATTTCTGCACAGGCGAGAATCATGATTGATAATTCTGTACCTAAAAACAGCAGAAGCTGTACCCGTAAAAAACATTTTAATATATGATAATTAGAAATTAACTGTTGAATGGTACGGATATGTTGAGTTTTGTGCCTATCTGAATATTTAGACTTTATCTCTAATAATCTATCCTTAACACATCTATAAAACTCCTGACTTAAACCTGCAGGTTTATGATGGAGGAAAATATGAAGAATCTGTTTTATGTGCTATTTTTTTGTTTCCTTGTTTCATCCTCTGTTTATGCTCAGTCATTTGTCTTTGATGGAAACAAACTGGATGTATATGCACAATTGCGCACATACGCCATGTTTGAAAACGTTCAGGGCTCAGACAGCTACAGGGATATTGCCCAGACAGTATTGGGTACGCAGTATGACTCACGAGTTGGGGCATTGTGGAGCAAAGACAATCTCACAGCCAGGCTTGAACTCGGATTCCCCTATACCGTTTCATCCAACGACTCTATAGCCAAGATGCGTTATTTCTACGTTACAATGCAACTTCCAAATGATTACGGCGAACTGACAGTCGGTCAATTTGACAGTATAGCAGCGAATCCGCATTTCGGGAGAGTGCTCAACATTGATAATGCTCTTGGAGGCATAGGCAACATAGCCAATATCAGGAGACCCGGGGTCGCATATAAAACCGGCGGCTTCGCATTTCAGCTGACAAGCCTTAGCGTGGACAGCAGCAACTATACCGGTCTATTTTCAGACTATTCAGATGTTCGTTACAAAATGGAAATACCAAAAGCGGAGATTTCTTATACATTTAAGACATTTCCTCTCCAGGTTTTCAGTGCCGGAACAGTATTCGCCGCAGATGGAACCAACTCAGATGATAATGAAGAAAGTTTCAGTACACCAGCCTATCATTTCGGATTTAACTATGAACCTAATTTGGGTAAATTTCATGCAGTCGTAGCAGGTTTTTATGCTGTGAACTCTGGTCTTATGGGTATGGTTAAAACAGGTAACGGCAAAGGTGATGTTACAAACCTGCTTCCGGTTCTAGAATCAAACGGCGATGTATATGACGTTAAAACACTTGGCGGAGCCGTCAGCGTTATATACGACTTTACTCCGAAAGTCTCAATGGAAGTCGCAGCCGGTTATCAGACATCAACTTCAGACGCCGATTCATGGACTCATGACGATAACAATGTTGGCGGATATATTAATTTCCCTTTGAAAATTATGGATCATGTCACTCTGATTCCTGAAATCGGCTATTACGATTACCTTAAAACATCAACAGGCGCCAATGACGCAACAGATCTACAGGTTGGTTTGCAGTTCCGATTTGCCATATAGATTATGGAGGAAAAAATGAAAAAAGATATAAGCAGACGTAATTTTCTTAAAGCATCAGGAATCACAGCCGCATGCGGCATGGCTCTTGTTATGAATCCTCTGGCTGCGGAAGCAAAGGAAAAGGGAGAAAAATGTAGTGATAAGTTTTCTCTCCCAGGTACTTATAATACCATCGCCACTGATGTTGTGGTTGTCGGGGCAGGATGTGCCGGTATAGAGGCCAGTATCAATGTACTCAAGTCCGGAGCTAATGTTGTAATTATTGATAAAAAACTGATCGGACGCTGTGGCAACAGCGGACAGCACACGAGCGGCGCAATGGTTTCCGCCAACGATTTTGCCAAAGACGGCGACTCTCTTGAAGAGCACATGAAAGATGCCATTGAAACAGGCAGATACATAGTAAATCAGAAAATCGGCGAAGAAATATTAAAAGAATACAGAGATGATGCTGTAACACTTAAATCTGAAAACTATGGAAATCTGCACCTTAGAGACTCAAAAACCGGCGAGCCAACATTCGAATACAGCAGAACAAAGAAACGCCGCTGGGCCGGATACAGGCTTCAAAATCAGACTTTTGAGGCAATGCGTCTGGGAGCAAAAATATTGGACTATCACACAGTCACAAGGATTCTCACATCAAAGGATAAAAAAATCTGCGGTGTAGCAGCTGTGGATTTCAAAACAGGCGAATTTGTCATCGTCAGAGCTAAATGCGTTATTCTTGCAACTGGTGGAGGATCCGCTATTTGGGGGGGCAGTTCAGCAACCGAATCTTCTGTAGGTTATGGTTCAACAGTCGGATCCCATGCCTGCTGTGCTTATGGTCTCACAGGCGACGGACATTCAATGGCAGCAGCTTTGGGTGTTGTTTTAAAAGATATGGAATTCAGAACTACCTCTCCATGCGGATTTTTGCTGGCCGGAGCAAATGTTGCGTACATGTGTCCGGATATCACTGTAAGCGAGGATATAAATGGAAATAAGTTTCTTGACTCCATCCCAAAAAGTGAGTTGACCAACAGACGAGTAATGTACGAAAAGGCCATTGTCAGGCAAAAAGGTGGTTTTACAAAAGAAGGTGCATGCAAGCTTCCAGTGACATCTTTGAGGCCGACAGTGCTTAAAGGTGCCGGAGAATATATTGAAGTTGACGGATGGGGGTTTTTTCAGCCGCACCCTATGGCCTTTATGAAAATGTGGGCTAACAGAGGGTTCAATCTGAAAAACGGCATGGCCAACGACGTTTGTCTCTATGATTACGGAGGCATTTTTATCGACTCTATCGGTCGCACCAATATTAACGGGCTCTATGCCGTCGGCGAGCTGGCTATGCATTGCGGTGCTGAATATGGAGCCTTCAGGGTTTTCTCATCAGCAATGGCAATAGGTCACTATACGGGGAAACATGCTGCAGATTTTGCAACAAAAACTGATTATTATCCAATAGATTTTGACCAGGTTGCAGAAACATATAAACATATTTACAGCATTTTTGAACGTAAAAAAGGAATCACCGTGAGAGAACTTAAGAATAAGGTTCAAAATGCCGCATGGGAAGGCGCAGGAGCCTGGAAAAGCGAAAAAAGCGGTAAAGAGGCTCTCGCAATACTCAAACAAGCTAAAAAAGACTACAAAAATGTTTATCTGCGCGATAAGTCAAAAGTCTGCAATATTGAATGGCTTGAGTATCTCCAGATACAGAACACTATTAAATATGCTGAAATGGCAACACTTGCTTCAATGACGCGGACAGAAAGTCGGGGAGCACATTACAGGGCTGAATTCAGTGATATGGATAACGATAAATGGCTTAAAAACATTTATCTCACTGAAGTTAATGGCGAAATCAAGGTTGATGTAAAACCTGTTGTTGTTACGAAATACCCTCTGCCGTCTGGAAAACTTTCTCAGGGCGGCGGAACATTAAATGACTGAGCAGGAGATGAGTTGAAATGAAAGTAAAAGTTAAAGTATTTAAATTTAACCCGGGTACCGATGCCAAGCCTTATTACAAAACTTATGAAGTTCCATACAGCGAAGGACTTTCTGTTCTGGAAGCAGTCAGGTATATAAATGACTTCCTTGAACCTCTGGCCTTTGACTATGTCTGCCACCAGGCCGGCTGCGGACTGTGTGCAATGAGGATCAATGGTGGAGCCTCTCTCGCTTGCGCGACACCTATAGTGAAAGACAAAGAGAATGTAATTGAGCCTCTGGAGGGCTTCAGAGTGATACGTGACCTTTTCATAGACAGAGAAGAACTCAGAGCAAAAGTCATGAGTATTCAACCTTGGTTTACCCGTGAAGAACCTATGACCAAACCTGAAAACATGCCCATTGACAACTACTTGAAAACAGGGGTTGCCCAGATGTGCAGAGACTGTTTTATGTGTCATTCAGAATGCCCGGCAATCAAGGAATATGGCTTTGAAAACTATTCCGGACCATATATCCTCACCAGAATAGCTTCACGCTATTTTGATACACGCGAGGGCTGTCAGGATGAGAGGCTGAAAAGTGCTGTGCGTGAAGGTCTTTTCAACTGTATGCAGTGTGGGCGTTGCGAAGAAATATGCCCAGCCGGTGACATTGTTGAGGTGAAGGGCTGGGTGCATCTTCAACACCCGAAACTTTTTAAAGAAATGATGAATGATGCCGAGAAAAAAGGTCTTAAACCGTCAAAAACAATGAACGATTAAGTCTTTATGGCTATTTGAAACGTCGTGAGTGCAGCAAAAACTGCTGCACTCAAATTTATTGTCAAATATAAAATCCGCACACTCATGTAGTTATTCTGTATGATTCAATAAGACATGAAAGTAGATTGGGGACACGCTAAGAAGCATTAGGGCTGTATTTTTACGTTCAAATCCCCGCTTTTACACTTGCAAATCATTTGCAAAGATGTATCATAATCACATGGAAAAATGTAAAGCAGACAATCTGCTGAAAACAACAAATACCGTCAGAACTGAGGCGCGCGAGACTATACTCCACGCAGTGCTGGACAGCGGAAGACCGCTATCTGCAAATGAATTGCATCTGATGGTAAGAGACAGAGGTATCGACCTTGCCACCGTATACCGCGCGATGAAACTTTTTACAGAAAAAGGACTTGTCCGCCCCGTACATGCGGACAGCGGACTTACGTTCTATGAAAAATCCTGCGAACACAACCCGCCTCACGCACATTTCATATGCGAAAACTGCGGCGGGATAGAGTGTCTCAAACCATACGGATTCGACGAGTCCGCTTTCTTCATAAAACTCGGACAGCAAAAAGAAGTGTCGTCCGTAGAACTCATACTTAAAGGAAGGTGCAGCTCATGCGCAAGTTAGCTCTGTTTATGTGTGCCGTACTCATCGCGGCTCCCGCATTCGCGAAGATGAAGGTCTTCGTATCCATCGCTCCCCAGAAATATTTCGTTGAGCAGATAGCAAAGGACAAGGCGGACGTTTTCGTTCTCGTCCCCGCCGGTTCAAGCCCCCACTCATACGAACCCAAACCCAAACAGATGACCGAACTGGCTCAGTCGTCCATATATTTCTCAATCAGCGATCCGTCAGAACAGGCATGGCTTAAAAAGATAGCCGGAGTGAACAAAAATCTCAAAATAGTCGCCACAGACAAAGGCATCAAAAAACGTCAGATGGCTGAACACCATCACCACGGCGAGGATGAAGGCGAAGAGGAACACGGACACGAACACCATGATCATGCTGATCACGACGACCACGAAGGGATGGCAGATCCGCACATATGGCTTGACCCAGTACTTGTAATGGCACAGGCAAAGAATATAGCCGCCGCTCTTTCACAGGCGGACCCCATTAACAAAAATTTCTATGCCGCAAACCTGAACGGTTTCACAAACAATCTCAGAGTGCTTGACCAGCAAATATCAAGAATTACTCAGGCGTCAAAGAATAAAAAATTCATGGTATTCCACCCTTCATGGGGCTATTTCGCCGACAGATATAAGCTGACACAGGTATCCGTGGAAATAGACGGCAAGTCACCCAAGCCTGCGGAGCTTGCGAAACTGATTGACACCGCGAAACATGAAAAACTGAAAACAATATTCGCACAGCCTCAGTTTTCTAAGAAAGAGGTTGAGACCATCGCCAAAGAAACAGGCGCAAGGGTTGTAATGATAGATCCGCTGTCCGCCGACTGGGAAAACAATATGCTTAACGTGGCGAAAGCCATAGCAGGACAATAAAACAAAGGCGGGTCACTGACCCGCCTCAGGTTGTTGACAAACTAAATTTACACAGACTCACGTTAGACTGCTTCGGGTTAAAACCCTCGCAGAGACGTTTTTTTGTCTTCGCGAGGAGCGCATGCGACGACGTGATCTCGCATTTTCCTGACTTTGTAATCAGTCTGAGGCGGGTCACTGACCCGCCTCTATTTTATAAAATAGAAATTAATTCCTTCCATATCCCTTATCTCAAGCAGTTCCGCCGGAATCCCGGCTAAAACAGCCTCGACATCCGCTTTCGGCACACCGAACACCATAGAGATGTCCGCCACACTGCACGGGCGCATACTGATAAGTCTTTCAAGCTCCGCACGTGTCATGCTTCCGCCTGAAAAATCCTTTATATAGTTGCTCACGGGTTCAACCCTTATGCCTCTTTGTGACAGAAACAGCGCCGCTTCCAGCAAAAATGAGCTTCCCACAGCCTTTGCAGAAGAGAACGCGGGCGGGCGATGCACTGTGTTGAGCTGAACCTTCTCGTACCGGCATCTTTTTATTATGTCTGCGATCTTCCCAAGCTCCTCAAAGTTGTCGTTTATCCCTTCACAAAGCAGTATCTCTATGAGCAGTCTGCCCCGATATTCGTTCGAGAACGTCACGACAGCCTCATTCACGTCCTCAATGTTAAGAGAAGGATGGGGAATACATATCATCCTGAAAGTATCCTGTGTCGCTGCATCAATACTTGGAACAACAACGTCCGCCGCCATTAACTCCTCGCGAACCTGCGGATCGGTGAAAAGTGTGCTGTTTGTCAGTACACCCACCGGAACACTGCTTATCTGTTTAATTCTGCGTATCAGATAACCAAGATCTGAACATAGGGTCGGCTCTCCTGAGCCTGTCAAAGTAACTATATCAAGCCCATGCTCAAGCGATGGATAACATTGGCTAAATTCATTTATTATCTCTTCAGGATCGCTAAAACGCTGTCTCATAATTGAGCATTGCGTGGTTCGTCCCACTTCGCAGTATATACAGTTGAGTGAACATACTTTCGAGGGAACTATGTCAATCCCCAGTGAACGCCCCAACCTCCTTGATGGTACAGGACCAAACAAAAATCTGTATCCGCCGGATTTAACATACATATCTTTTCACCCTGTTTTAGACAAAAGTTTAATTTTATTGTAATACTACTGTGCAAAAACACAATAATGAGTTTATAATGTACCTATATAGAAAACCGTTTCAGGAGGTCTGTGATGAGTCTTAAAGAAGTCCTGCGAACCTGCGGAGTCAGCAGAAGAGAATTTCTGCAATACTGCACCGCAGTCAGCGCCACACTTGCGCTGCCGCAGACATTCGCTCCGCAGATTGCCGAGGCTCTCGAAAACGAAGATGGCCGTCCGTCTGTTGTATGGCTGGAGTTTCAGAGCTGCTCAGGTGATTCAGAAGCGATTCTGCGTTCGGGTCGTCCGAAAATTGGAGAAATAGTGCTTGATGTCCTTTCCGTGGATTACATGGAAGTTATTATGGCGGCATCAGGGCATCTTGCCGAGGAAGCAAAAGAACAGGCAATGGAAAAAAATATGGGCAAATACCTGCTCGTCATAGAGGGTGCAATACCAGTCGATGACGACGGCGTATACTGCTGCATAGCCGGCGATTCCGCCGTTAACCACCTCAAAAAGGCTGCCGCAGGCGCTGCGGCTGTCATAGCTGTGGGCAACTGCGCATCATTCGGTGGCATACCCGCCGGACACCCCAATCCGACGGGAGCAAAAGGCGTGCAGGACGTTGTCAGCGGGAAACCTGTTGTAAACCTGCCCGGCTGCCCCTGCAATGCGGATAACATCACCGCTCTGGTGGTGCATTATCTAGTGTTCGGAGATCTTCCCGCTGTCGACAGACATCTCCGCCCGAAATTCGCATTCGGTAAAAGAATACACGACAACTGCGAACGCAGAGGTCATTTCGATGCCGGACAATATGTCGACGCATGGGGCGACGATGCCCACAAAAAAGGCTGGTGCCTTTACAAAATGGGCTGCAAAGGTCCCGAAACATTCCACAACTGCCCCACTATACGTTATAACGACGGAATCAGCTGGCCTGTAATGGCAGGTCACGGCTGTGTCGGCTGTTCAGAACCGGGCTTTATGGATACTATGGCGCCGTTCTATCAGCGCCTCCCCAATATTCCGGGATTTGGTGTTGAATCTCAGGCAACCAAGATCGGCATTAAACTCGCCGGTGCCGTCGCCGCGGTATTCGCGGTTCACGGCATTGTCAATTTGATACGTAACAAAGGCATGGTCAAAACGGTCGAATCCGAACACCTTGACCATGATAAAACGGAAGAAGGGGGCAAATAATGTCTGACAGGATAGTCGTAGACCCGATCACCAGAATCGAGGGTCACCTGCGCATTGAGGCAACGGTTGAAAACGGCGTTATCACAAACGCATTTTCAAGCGGAACGATGTTCAGAGGTATTGAAAAAATCCTTCAGGGCAGAGACCCCAGAGATGCGTGGTACATCACACAGAGATTCTGCGGTGTCTGCACCACGGTACACGCAATAGCATCCATCCGCGCCGTTGAAAACGCACTGGACATCCACGTGCCTTACAACGCGGAACTGATGCGCAACATAATAATGGGTTCCCAGTGCGTACAGGATCACGTTATACATTTTTATCACCTGCACGCTCTGGACTGGGTGGACATAACTTCCGCCCTTAAGGCAGACCCTGCGAAAACAGCACAGCTTCAGCAGTCCATTTCCGACTGGAAATACAGCAGTGAGGCATATTTCAAATCTGTAAAGGACAAGCTCACAGCCTTTGTGAACACCGGAAAACTCGGTCCCTTCGCAAACGCATACTGGGGACACAGCGCATATAAACTGCCGCCGGAAGCAAACCTGATGGCAGCGGCGCACTACCTTCAGGCGCTTGAAATACAGAAAGAAATTATCAAGATACACGCCGTTCTCGGTTCAAAAAACCCCCACCCGCAGACTTTCCTTGTGGGCGGAATGGCGCTCCCCATAGACCCAAACAGCCAGAACGGGCTTAACGCCGACCGCATCGCCATGATCAAGGAATACAACAACATAGCGAAGGAATTCGTTGAAAAAGTGTATATACCCGACGTGCTTGCGGTTGCACCCTTTTATCTGGACTGGGCAGGCATCGGCGCCGGTCATAAAAACTATATGTCATACGGCGAATACCCGGAGACAAACAAGGGATATCCGAACGACATGTGGCTCCCGTCCGGTATAATCATGGGCGGCGACCTCTCCAATATAATGGAAGTCGACCAGACGAAAATAGCCGAAGACACAGCCCACTCATGGTATGTAGACAAAGACGCAAAACACCCATATGAGGGAGCAAGCGAAAAGCGCTACACAGGTCCTAAGCTGCCTTATCAGTTCCTTGAAGTCGAAAAGGACTACTCGTATGTAAAATCACCCCGCTACAACGGAGTACCTATGGAAGTGGGACCTCTGGCAAGGGTGCTTATCGCATACGCCAAGGGACACAAAGAGATAAAACCCGTTGTGGATTCAGTGCTGGCGAAACTTGGCGCGGGTCCCGAAGCGCTGTTCTCAACGCTGGGACGAACAGCCGCAAGAGCCATCGAAACGCTTGTCATTGTCAACCGTATTGACAAATGGATAGCCGACCTTTCCGATAACATCCGCGCAGGGGATTATTCAACCCACGCAGGTGAAAAATGGGAACCCGCCTCATGGCCTAAAAAGACTATGGGCTATGGATGGCACGAAGCACCCAGAGGTGCGCTCGGTCACTGGATAGTGATTGAGGACGGAAAGATAAAGAATTATCAGGCTGTCGTTCCATCAACTTGGAACGCAGGTCCCATGGATAAGGGAGACATCCACGGTCCCTATGAGCAGTCCCTTATCGGAACACCCATAGCAGACCCGAACAAACCCCTTGAAATACTCAGAACCATCCACTCGTTCGACCCGTGTCTCGCATGCGCAGTACACCTTACGGACGAAAAGGGGATTGAGATAACGAAAGTTCAGGTACTTTAGAAAGAAAAAGAAGGCAGACCCTAAGGTCTGCCCAGACTGATGACAAAATCAGTAAAATGCTAGATCGCGTCGTCGCATGCGCTCCTCGCGAAGACGTAAATTGCTGTCATTGCGAGGAAGCTGTAGGCTAACGCGGCAATCTCATTAACTTTTAATAAGTTTGTCAACAATCAGCGAAGGCAGACCCTAAGGTCTGCCTTCGCTTTTATCAGGTTGTAACACGCATACGCGTGATCTTGTTATAAAGTGACTGTCCTCTCCGGCGGGCAGTGAGAACCCCTCCGGGTACCCTTCACCGACATCCAGTATCAGCTGGGTGTGCTTCCAAACTTCATACTGACGAAAATCAATATAGAATGGACACCCGCCGACTTCTCCGAGGAGAACATCATTTTCGCTTATGATGAATTCGTCTTTACCGAAGCACATGGGCAGACTGCCGTCGCAGCATCCGCCGGACTGGTAGAACATGATAGTTTCATACTCCTCCAGAAGTTTTTTTATTGCCTCAAGAGCTGCAGGTGTGGCGACAACCGCTGATTCACCTGTTGGCGTTTTCATCATGACACCTCTTTTTTAAAAGAATCCCAGAGCATTCGGACTGTAGCTGACCAGAAGGTTTTTGGTCTGCGTGTAATGCTCAAGCATCATAAGGTGGTTTTCCCTTCCGACGCCGGATATTTTATATCCGCCGAAAGCTGCGCCTGCGGGATACATGTGGTAACAGTTGGTCCAGACGCGTCCTGCTTTGATAGCGCGACCCATGCGGTATGCGAGGCTTCCGTTTCTTGTCCAGACGCCTGCGCCGAGACCGTAAAGAGTGTCGTTTGCGATGCTGAGGGCTTCCGCTTCGTCTTTAAACGTTGTAACGGCAAGCACCGGACCGAATATCTCTTCCTGGAACACCCGCATTTTGTTGTTTCCTTTCAGCACTGTCGGCTCGAAATAGTATCCTTCGGCGAACTCTCCGCCAATTGCGTTTCGCTTACCGCCGATGAGACACTGTGCGCCTTCCTGTTTGCCGATATCAACATAGCCGCTGATCTTTTCTATCTGCTGTTTGGAGACCTGCGGTCCTATCATGGTTGCTGTATCCAGAGGGTTGCCCTGAACTATTTTTTCTATGCGTTTGAGGCAACGCTCCATGAATTTATCGTAAATTGATTCCTGAATGAGCGCACGGGAGGGACAAGTACAAACCTCGCCCTTGTTGAAAGCGTAGAGAACAAGCCCTTCAACCGCTTTGTCAAGGAATGCGTCGTCTGCATCCATAACGTCTTCAAAAAAGATGTTGGGGGATTTTCCGCCGAGTTCAGTTGTGGAGGGGATAAGGTTCTGCGCTGCATACTGCATTATCAGTCGACCTGTGGTGGTCTCTCCGGTGAAGCCTATCTTCGCGATACGCGGGCTTGTGGCAAGCGCCTTGCCTATCTCTCCGCCGGGGCCGGTGATAACGTTTATTACGCCGGGAGGTACGACGCCCTGAATAACTTCCATGAGTTTAAGGATTGACCATGGGGTCGGGGATGCCGGTTTAAGAACGGTACAGTTTCCTGCCGCCAGAGCGGGGGCTATCTTCCATGCCGCCATGAGCAGAGGAAAGTTGAAAGGAATTATCTGTCCGACAACGCCAAGCGGTTCGTGGAAATGGTATGCAACTGTATCTTTATCAATTTCTGTTAACGTCCCTTCAAGAGATCTTGTGGCACCCGCAAAATAGCGGAAGTGATCCACTGCCAAAGGAATATCCGCCGCCAGTGTTTCGCGCACGGGTTTTCCGTTTTCCCAGCTTTCCGCAACGGCGAGCATTTCAAGGTTCGCCTCTATTGCGTCGGCTATTTTGTTAAGCACTGCGGCTCTCTCCGCAAGCGATGCCGAACCCCATGCGTCCTTTGCCTTGTGGGCGGCATCAAGAGCCAGATCGACATCTGCTGCCGATGATTTGGCTACTTCGCAAAAGGGTTTCCCTGTGGACGGGCTGATGTTGGGCATATACTGCCCGCTCAAAGGCGCAACCCAGTCACCGCCGATAAAGTTATCGTAGCGCGGTTTTAGTGATACAATACTTCCTGCCTTTCCAGGTGCTTCGTAAATCTTTCCCATTGCTACCTCCATAGCTGTTGATACAAGATTTTTTTTGCCAGAGGCTCTGCCTCTCCGGAAATTCTTTAAGAAGTGTATTCAGACAAATTCAGTCTGAATGCATCTATTATAATAATAGCCCCGTATGTCAAAGCGTCAAGCCAATGAAGGCAGGTTATTTCCAAAACGGAACCATTATATATACTATGTATTATATACCCGTTAGAACACTCAACAATCGTTTAGTTCAAAAAAGTATAACGCACCCTTTTTATTTATATTTCAGCCTTCCTTTCATTGACTATATCCATACGCTGTAGTATCGTGAAAAGTAATTTTCTCTAAAATGAAGGTGCTTATATGCTGAAAAAATACCTCATGGCTCCCGGACCGACACCCGTTCCCGAAAGAGTGCTTCTGGAAATGGCGAAGCCTATGATACACCACAGAACAGACGAATTTTCAAAAACCTTTGCCCAGTCAGCAAACGGGCTTAAAAAGGTATTCAATACAAAAAATGAGGTTCTGATGCTCGCCGGAAGCGGTACGGCCGCTATGGAAGCCGCCATCATCAATACCCTGAACCCCGGCGACAAGGTTCTGGTCATTGATGCGGGTAAATTCGGACAGCGCTGGAAGAACATATCAAAAACCTTCGGCATGGACGTTCATGTCATAGAACTTGAATGGGGCTCATCAGTTGACCCCGCGCAAGTTGAAAGCTTCCTCACAGCGAATCCCGACACAAAAGCCGTCATGATTCAGGGAAGCGAAACGTCAACCACCGCTTACCACCCTATTAAAGAGATAGCGAAGATAATCGCAACAAAAGACGACACTATATTTATAGTGGACGGTATCACATCCATCGGCGTTCACGAAACAATGATGGACAAATGGGGCATAGACATCGCCGTTACAGGCTCTCAGAAAGCCTTTATGCTGCCCCCCGGTCTTGCCTTCATCGCACTCAGCGACAAGGCTTGGAAATTCTGCGAAAAAGCAACAATACCAAGATATTACCTCGACCTTAAGCGTGAGCTGAAATCACAGCGCGAGGCAACAACGGCATACACCCCCGCTGTCACCATCATCAACGGACTTAAAGTCGTTCTGGACATGATGGAGGAAGAGGGACTTGCAAACGTATACAAACGTCATCAGATAAACGGCGACGCAACAAGAGCCGCTGTTCAGGCGATGGGCTTTAAGCTTCTGCCCACTGGCACACCTTCAAACGCGGCGACAGGCTTTTATCTGCCGGAAGGCTTTGAAGGCGGTAAATTCGTGAAATTCATGCGTGAAAAGGTCGGCATAACCTACGCAGGCGGTCAGGATCACCTTAAAGGCAAAATCGTCCGCATCTCCCACCTCGGCTACCATGACGCTTTCGACACAATAGTCGCAATAAGCGGTCTTGAAATGGGGCTGGCGAAATTCGGCGTTAAGTTCGATATGGGCGCGGGCGTTAAAGCGGCGCAGGAAATACTGAAAAACTACATCGGTGAATAAATGGTACGCAATATGATGCCGAACTCCGCGGGAAACATAGCCCCCGGCAGATCGGTCAAAATGAACCGCATAGAAAAGACAATAAAAGAAGTAGTCAAATCATACGGGTATATGGATATTTTCCTGCCCATCTATGAATATTACGACATGCTTAAAGACACCATGCACAACTTCCGCGACGAAAACATAATCCGTTTTATAGACCGCAACACCGGAAAATCTCTGGTTCTGCGTCCGGATTTCACACCGCAGGTGGCAAGATATTTCGCAAACTATATGAACGATTTCCCTCTTCCTATCCGCCTTTCCTACAATGGGCGGGTGTTCCGCAACGTCGATCTGGACAAGGGCGTTAAGTCCGAAAAACTTCAGGTGGGCGCGGAGCTGTTCGGCAACAGCAGACTGGAAGCCGACACGGAAATGCTCCTTATGGCGAAGCGCGTTTTTGAAAAGCTTAACATCGAAGGATGCAAATACGTCTTCGGTCACAGCAGTTTCACCCGCAGAGCGCTGGAACTGGCGGGCGGGCATAAAGCCGAATATCACAAACACCTCGCTGCCAAGAACATAACCGCCGTGGCGCAACTGTTCAAAGGCGACAACGACCCTGAAAAATTTCTCAGACATCTGCCTAAGGCTTTCGGCGGCATCGAAACCGTGCGGGAACTGGCAGAAAAATGCCGGTTCGACAGCGAGCTGGCGGAGAGCGTGGACTACATAGTCACACTTTTCAAACGGCTTATATCTCTCGGACTGGATGCAAAATCACTTGTGTTCGATGCATCCGAATCGGCAGGGCTTGAATATTACACAGGTATCACACTCAGCGTCCTCCACGCGAAAATAGGCGAAAGCCTCGCTGTTGGCGGGCGTTACGATAATCTTACAGAAAACTTCGGCAGAAAGGCGTGCGCATGCGGCATGGTCTTCTTTGTTGAAGAGATTTACAGCGTTGACGAATCCGACATGAGCCTGAAAGAGATAGACTGGCTCGTTGTCGGCAGAGAAAACTTCAGCAGATGCGAAGAACTCAGAGACAAAGGACTCTCCGTATTTTATGCCGAGGACGAAAAGTCCAAGGCTGAACTTGAGATCAGTTACAATTTCTTAAATACACTTTCGTGAGGTAGCAAAATGAGCTGTACAGTAGTTCTGGGAGCCCAGTGGGGCGACGAGGGAAAAGGAAAGGTCGTAGACCTCAGCACAGTTGACGCAGACGTGGTTGTCCGCTATTCAGGCGGTCACAATGCAGGTCACACAGTTGTCGTCGGCGACACAAAATACATACTCCACCTTATCCCCTCAGGCATCATCCACAGAGGCAAGATAAACATTATCGGAAACGGTGTTGTCATCGCTCCCGACGCGCTCATCGAAGAGATGGAGATACTTAAAAAACAGGGCGTTGTTTTCGATGAAAACTTTTACATCAGCAAACGCGCTCATGTAATTATGCCCTACCACAAGACCATAGACGTCCTCAGAGAAGAGATGAAAGGCAAAAAGAAGATCGGTACCACAGGAAGAGGAATCGGTCCTACATATGCCGATAAATCAGCCAGAACAGGTATCAGAATATGCGACCTCTACGACGATGAAGTTTTCCGCGAAAAACTGGAACAGAACGTCCGCGAAGTAAACTTCCTTATGGAACACCTTTTCAAACAGGACAAAATCGACGCTGAAAGAATCTTTAAACAATACAAAGAATATGCGGAATACATCAGACCCTACGTAGCCGAAACTTCCGAAATGGTCACAGACCTTTACGACGCAGGCAAAAAGATAATGATGGAAGGCGCACAGGGAACAATGCTCGACCTCGACTTCGGCACATACCCCTATGTAACATCCAGCAGCGCATCCGCAGGCGGAGCATGTACAGGTTCAGGTCTGTCGCCACGCAAGATAGACAACGTTCTCGGTGTCGTTAAGGCATATTCCACACGCGTGGGCAGCGGACCCTTCCCCACAGAGCTTCTCGGTCAGGACGGCGAAGACCTTCGTCAGGCTGGACACGAGTTCGGCGCAACCACAGGCAGACCCAGGAGATGCGGCTGGCTCGACCTCGTTTCCCTCAAGTTCTCCGTATCCATAAACGGCATAAACCTTATAGCACTGACAAAGCTCGATGTTCTCTCAGGACTGGATAAAATCAGAGTCTGCACTGCATATGAGTATGACGGCAAGGTTCTTGACAAATTCCCCGCAGAACTTAAATATCTGGACGAGTGCGTACCTGTTTATACTGAGTTCGACGGATGGAAAGAAGACCTTACAAACGTTAAAAGCTATGATGAACTGCCTGCAAACGCTAAAAAATATGTACAGTTTATCAGCGATTTCCTGAAAGTTCCCTATGCCATTGTGAGCCTCGGAACAGACAGAGAGCAGACTATAAAATTAAATGAACTTTTTTGATAAAAAGTAGTTGACATCAATTTATCACTTTGGTATAACCTACCTCTCGCGTGGGTGACCAACGAAAGCCCAAACGGGAAAAACTAAAGTGATACGAGCCATTAGCTCAGTTGGTAGAGCAATTGCCTTTTAAGCAATGGGTCGTTGGTTCAAGTCCAACATGGCTCACTTTAAATGTCTCCATCGTCTAGCCCGGCCTAGGACATCGGCCTTTCACGCCGACGACAGGGGTTCGAATCCCCTTGGAGACGTTTTAAACGAAAATTTTCCATTGACGGAAAATTTTTGCAAAGTATAATCGGGTGGTTAGCTCAGCTGGGAGAGCATCGGCCTTACAAGCCGAGGGTCGCAGGTTCGATCCCTGCACTACCCATTTTTTTAACAGGGGGCGTAGTTCAGTTGGTTAGAACGCTGGCCTGTCACGTCAGAGGTCGAGGGTTCGAGTCCCTTCGTCCCCGTCCTGTTAAAAAGCGAAAAGCCTGTCGAAAGACAGGCTTTTTTGTTTGTATCCATTAATCTTTAACTTCTGTACATTTCTTGAAGAAATTCGCGACGTCCGGTTTTTCAATACTCCCCTCTGCAACGGAAAGTGCAACACGATACAGTTCATCATCGTCAGAATTTATGACATAACCGTTAATATCTAAAAACACCATCGAAGATATCAATCCGGTACGTTTATTCCCATCAACAAACGGATGGTTTTTAATGATATGGTATATATACGCAGCTGCCATTTCAAAAACATCAGCATGAAGATATTCATCTCCAAAAACTGCGGCAGGCATTGCACACGCAGAATCAAGTAAGTTCATATCCCTCAAAGCAGAATCACCGCCAAACTTCATAATCTGCAGATCATGAAGTTTTATAACAATCTCAAGAGTAAGAAATGAGACATCTTTCATTCAGCGAGCCTTCTGAATACATCAGAATATTTTTCTGTTATTCTTTCAGCAACTTCCATAATTTCCTTATCTCTTTCGTCATCCGTAACCGGAGTCAAAATAAGTGCTTTACCATCCGTAGTGATTTTAAACTGCGTCTTGGCATCAGCTCCCAGAAGTTCAAGCACTGGTTTTTCTATCACCAGTGCAAGGCTGTTTCCATGTTTTGTGAGATTTTTGATCATAAATCACCGTATATACAATGTTATAACGAAAATATAATTCCTCAACTATTTATTGTCAATCTTTTGACCACAATTTTATTTTCACTTTTAAAATCTATGCTACAATAACGTCATGCTGAACAAACAGAAATTTCATCTTTTCAAAAACTGGGGATACGCCCTGCAAGGTCTGAAAGAGGTATTCCTCAACGAAAGCTCTTTCAAACTTGAAGTATATGTTTTCATTGCCCTTCTGACAGGCATAATAGCCTCTCCGGTCCCCGTTCTGCATAAAGGCATACTCAGCACCTCCATGCTCATCCCCCTTGCGGCAGAGCTGGCAAACAGCGCCATAGAACGCACGGTGGATCTTGTCACCATGCGGTACGACGAAAAAGCCAAGCGGGCAAAGGACGCCGGAAGCGCGCTGGTTTTCATGAGCTTCATAATCACAGGTCTGATCTGGTTCTGGACAATTTTTTCACTCTTTTTTGACTGATATCAATTTCATTTCCGCACTATCCGCTATATTTACAAAAAACATGACAGGAGGAGACCATGCACGAAGGATGCAGCGGTTCTTTTGAATCAGGAAAACAGGTAGTGGATAAACTGCGCGCGATGGGGTTTTCAGAGGGCATGATGCCTCTGTCGCTTCATATAACTTGCGAAAACTGCGGAACAGAATTTGAAATGTACACATTTGAAACAAAATGCGGATGCGGTATGGTTTACGGCGTTACCCCGTGCCATGCTTTCAGCGCGGAACATGTTCAGGCTGCGGGTGTGGAGTATTAAAAATTATATATAGAACATATCAAGTAAGTTATGCCGTATACTGAAAGACGAGACTGCTTCACCCTTGCAGGGTTCGCAGAGAGGGCTTTCTTTTTAGTCTTCGCGAGGGCTTTATGCCCGAAGCGATCTCATCTTAGTTTGATTTTGTACTCTCGCTCTAAGATGCGCTATTATTTGCGTAAAACACTCTAGACTGATTCGTCATTTCATTCCTCGCAGAGACGTTAATTCGTCTTTGCGAGCGAAGCAAAGCGGCTTTTTCTTTCACGGCTTTTAGAATCGAACAGTTCAAGGCGTAAGAAAAAAATATGCGAAGTGTTATAAAAGCCGATACAATCTATTCCAGATTCTTTAAAATCTTGATTTCCCTGCCCTGCACCTCAATATACCCCTCTTCCTGCAACTTCTTAAGTATGCGTGAAAAGGTCTCTGCGGTCGTACCGAGAAGAAGCGCAAGCTCGCCCTTAGGCACAGGCAGTTTCACCACTGCTGACTCTTTCTTTTTCTGAGATTTCAGCCAGTTCACAAGCCTTGCCCGCACGTCGTTGACGGTGAGGCTCTCAATAAGATTCACAAAATATTTGATACGCTTTGAAAGCGCACCTATGAGCCGCATGGATACTTTCGGGTCTTTGGAAATGACCTCTTCCAGCCTGTGCGCATCTATCTCAAGAAGTTCGCACTCCTCAAGGGTCATGGACGTCACAGGGTATTTCAGCCCTAGCTGTAAGAGTATCTCCGCAAAAATTTCACCGGAACGCACGAAATGGACGACAGCCTCTCTGCCCTCGTCGTTGGTGCGGAAAAGCTTTATACTGCCTTTCAAAAGGAAATAGACGGTACTGCCCTCCTGCCCCTCAACGAACAGAATACTCTTCTTCTCCGCTTTTCTGTGGCGGCAGATGGCATCAAGCACTTTCAAAAGTTCGGGATCAGCGGAGCCGAAAAACCCCGCCGCAAATTGTTTAATAGCTTCCTGTTTGTTCATAACAGGATTATAACACAGATCACTTAAATGTAAATTTCAGTGTATCCTGCGATTTGTTATCAGGGCAGGCATCAACACAGTCACCGCAGTTGTTGCAGTGGGCGGATTCTCCCATAGTCATGGGATTTATCATCATGGGACAGCTTATTACGCAGGACATGCAGTCTGAGCAATCCTCTTTTACCTTCCGCACGGTCATTCCGCGTTTTGACCGGAAGAACGACAGGAAAGTGCCTGTTGGGCAGAAAAATCTGCACCAGAACCGGAAATAGAAAAATTCCAGCAGTAAAAGCACCGCAACGAACACAAGCTCGAACGTTACATAATGGAATTTCACCAGCACCATCGCCTGAGTGGAGATCACGCCCGGCGCGGATATCAGATTCAGAACGGGTACCCCGGCTATCGCCATAAGCACCAGACCCACAAACAGAAAGACATATCTCACCTTCGCCTGTCTGATATGTATTGCGTCGGAGTATTTCGGTTTATATGCCTTCATTTTCAGTTTTCTGCGAAGCCACGACATGAACTCCGCGCAGAGATAATACGGGCAGAACCAGCTGCACCACACGCGCCCCAGAAGGAGCATCAGCACAACGGGAATAACCACCGAACCAAGCATATATTCGTTTACCCTTCCGGCGGCTATCATAGACTGAAAAACAGCCAGAGGGTCTGCCATTGCCGCGTCGCCTATATCCATTGAGATGAACGTTCCCTTTATAAAATACAGTTCAAAAACGTTCAGAACGGGTATGAAAAAAATGGCAAAGACCGTGAGTATCTGCGCTGTGCGCCTGTATCTTTTAATCTTCATGGCATTACCATTCCTGATCGTAATTTTCTGTGTTGTACTCGAAATCGGGCTTAGCGTCCGATGAGTCTATCTTCTGTTTCTCCTCAAGGAGCTTCTCGCCTTTCAGTGCACTGTCGCTCTTTTTCCGCTCCTGCCCGAGCACCTTCGCCCGTCTGCCGAAATACCCGGTATTCTTATCAATCGGCATCCCTTCCGGATATATGGCGATTGCCTTTTCAGGTGTCGCGGGACATTTCTCCGTGCATATGCCGCATCCCGTGCATTTATCCGTTACCACTGGAAGTATGAATTTTTCCATGACTATGGCTTCGTCTGTATACGGACATACGTTATAACAGGTGCCGCAGAGCTGTGCGGTACCCGTTGCCGAAACTCCGGTCATCTCGTCCTTATAATAAAGAAAGTTGAGGCAAATGTTCTGGTTTATGACAGCTATACCCATCCGCACCTGTTTGCCGTCAGTCAGTTTCGGGTTAAGAGCACCTGTCGGACAGACCTTCATGCAACGCATACAGAGATAGCATGCCTTGTTCTCGGGATAGACGTACGGCGTGCCTATCTGGAGCTTTTCAAACAGGTCTGCGCGCTCTATGGAATCGTACGGGCAAACCTCTATGCAGCGTGCGCACCGTATGCACAGCTCCATAAAGGTCTCCTCAGACGCCGCACCCGGCGGGCGCAGTCTGTTCTTTTTATAGTAGTTTTTAAACGGATTGCTGTTCAGAAGCCCCTCGAACAGCTCCGTGAACCTGTTTCTCATATCTCTTCGCGCTTTTTACTTTTAAAGAAGCCGTCAAGAGACGGAACTTTCTGACCTGCAAGAATCTCTTCAACTTCGTCCTCGAAATGGAAAATGTGGTGAGCCACCTCAAGGATTTCGGGAAATCCGCGCAGATCGGCGCAGATATTCTGAAGATGCTCTTCGCTGTCCGCCTCTATGGCTATTATTATCTGTGTTTGGTCGTCGCTCACTGCGAAGACTTCTATATTGTCGCTGGACTTCAATATTTCTTTAGCTTTTGTAATATTTTCGGGATTTACATAAACCACGCTGCCGGAAAAAATCATAAATAATCCTCCAGTTGTGTTAAACGGGGCTGCCGCAGCAGCCGTCAAAAAAAGCGCCCCGCCGTTACGGGGCGCAAGAGGCGTATTAACTCCCTTAGGAGTATTTTGAATTTATGTCGCTGATTATAAACTTCTCTGCCACGTTTTTCGGTCCTGATACTTTTTTAATTTTTACCGATGCTATCTTGAATTCCGGCTCAAAAGAAACCTCATCCACAGCGTCGTTGCAGACAAAGTTAATCATACGGATGAACGCCTGATCGTGCCACGGAACAAACAGAACGCCGGGAAGCGTGCCTGTTACAATGTGTGCAGGCATAACGCATTTGCCCCGTTTGCTGGCTATTTCGACCATATCGCCAGCCATGATGCCGGCTTTTTTCGCATCTGAAGGGTGTATCTCAACGTATGCATTGGAGTGAGCCCTTGCTATCTCGGGAATACGCATTGTCATTGTGCCTGTGTGCCACTGCTCAATAACACGTCCGGTGGTCAGATAGAACGGATATGCGGCATCCGGTTCCTCAGCAGCACCTGCGTAAGGACGCATAAAGATATTCGCTTTGCCTTCTTTTTTCGCATCGTTATAGAAGTTTACCTTTCTCGCAGGGTCAAAGTTGTGTCCGAACTTCGCTTTGAAACCCTCATGATTGAACATAGGGTCTTCGCCGCGGACGTATCTTCTGTTTGTGCCGGGGTGGGAAACAGAAGGACAGGGCCACTGAAGTCCGGCTTTCTCTTTTTTCAGACGGGAATAGGGTGCGCCTTCAAAGGTATGATCTGTGTCTTTTGTAATGAATCTGTAATCGTCCCATGCCATCTCGTTCATCTTCATTATGTCGTTGCCGTTCCATGGGATCAGTTTTTCCATGCCCATGCGCTTGGCGATCTGTGCGGCTATCCAAATATCTGGTTTAGCCTGACCGACAGGCTCAACAGCCTTCTCAGTGAGCTGGCTTCTGCGCTCGGAACATCCGTAAACACCGCCCTTTTCATAAATAAACGCGGCGGGCAGAACAACGTCCGCAAGCTGTGTCGTGCGTGTCGGGAAGATATCCAGAACCACCATAAAGCTGTCCTGCATACCCTTCACATACCGGTGGAGGTTGGGCAGCGACTGTGCAGGGTTTGTTGTGCAGACGAGCATAGCTTTAATGGGCTTGGACGCATCTGCCTCGCCGCCGAGCGCATCGAACATTTTCATTGTATGGAATCCGGGTTTCGGGTCTATCGTCCCCGCCTCAATACCCCAGCATTTTTCAACGTGAGCACGCCATGCGTCGTTCGCCACAGGTTTTGTGCCGGGGAGCAGGTGTGCAAGTGCGCCTGTTTCGCGTACGCCGCCGCACGCATTGGGCTGACCTGTCAGCGAGAATGAATCCGCGCCGGGTTTGCAAATCTGACCTGTGATGAGGTGCAGGTTATGTATAAGGTTGTTCGCCCATGTGCCTTTAACGCGCTGGTTGAGACCCATGCACCAGAGAGACATTGTAGCGTCGCTCTTCGCAAACCACTCCGCCGCCTGTTTGATATTCTCGGCGGGGCAGCGGGTAAGCTTCTCAACCTTTTCAAGGGTGAAGTCTTTCAGGAATTCTCTGTATTCCGCGATGGTCTTGACCTCTTTTCCATTAGTGATTCTGGTGTTCTGCGCCATGAATTTTTCGTCATAAAGGTTGTTGTCCAGTATGTATTTTATCATAGCGTTGAAAACAGCAAGATCAGTTCCGGGGTCGACGGGGAGCCAGAGGTCGGCTATCTTTGTAGTCGATGTCTTTCTGGGTTCGCAGACAATGACCTTAACGTCGGGGTTGTTCAGTTTATGACGCATTATCCTGCGGAAAAGCACGGGGTGGCACTCGCTGGTGTTTGAACCCGTGATGAACAGGCATTTGGATTTTTCAATATCCGCATATGAACCGACGGGTTCGTCGGAACCGAACGTGCTGACATAGCCTGCAACGGCTGACGCCATACACAGGCGGGGGTTGCCCTCCACCATATTGGTGCGGAACCCGCCTTTAAAAAGCTTGTTAAAGGTGTACGTCTCTTCCGTAAGCGCCTGACCGGAACCGTAGTAGGCAACAGCATCTTTGCCGTATTTCTGACGGAAATATTTAAATTTGTCCGTAACATATGTCAATGCCACGTCCCATGACACAGCCTTGAACTTACCGTCTTTCTGACGTATCATCGGCGTTTTAAGCCTGTCCGGGTGATACATGCATTTATATGCGAGGAAACCCTTCACGCAGAGGAAGCCGAAATTCGTCTTTGCGTCGGGGTTGCCTTTGATGGCGACGAGCTTTCCGTTTTTAACGCCGACGTAAACGCCGCAGCCCGTTCCGCAGAAACGGCAGGTTCCCTTCACCCATTTGTCAACAGCTTCCGCCGCCTCAACGTTCTTGGGCAAAGCAACGCCCACGGAAGCGGCAGCCGCAGCCGCCATTGATGCTTTTATAAAATTTCTTCTTGTAATGTTCATCATGATTTAAGACCTTCCTTACTTAACATCTGTGGGGGTATAGCCCGCTTTATGTATCAGAAACGTATGTGCCTTGTGGCATGTGATGCAGGTAACTTTCGGCGCAGTGTTCATCTCCGCCTCATGGTCGTGGCAGCCTATGCAGGTGAGCTGTTCAGGGGTCTTTTTAAAGTTCTTCTCATCCCCGTGACAAACCTGACATTTTACACCTGTAAACCCGTGGGCGCTCGACTCCCACTGCTGATAAACCTCGGGGGTCACATCCGCGTGACACTCGATACAATCTGCGGTCCCCATCTTTTCGGGGTGTCCCTTCACTTTTGAACTCTTTGCCGACGCCGCGCCGAATGCGACGAGCGTAAGCAGCAAAATAAAAACAGCCAGTCTCTTGCCCATAAAAATACCTCCGGTTATCGTTCATGATGTCAACTACTCAAGCCGCACTGGGTGCGGTCTCTGGGGTAAGTAATTTAACATCGTTATTTCTCATTAAAGACTAACGCTATTTTTGTAAATGAGGGATTAAGGTTGTAAGCGTACTGTAAATTATGTAAATACGACCGATGACCGTTATTTGTACTCTTTGATTTGTTGCTTATGACGGCGTGCGGGGGTATATTAAATTATAAAACACCGGAGGGAGTTATGGCTCATTTCGACTTTATTGTGGCGGGCAGCGGCGTCAGCGGCATGGTTTTCGCCCGTAAAATGGCTGAAAGAGGGAAAAAAGTTCTGGTTCTGGAAAAAGCTGACAGAGCCGGAGGATGCCTCGCATCTGCATCATACGATAATTTCTGGCTGGAGCTTGGCGGACACACCGTTTACGCTTCATACTCATCATACATCTCCGCAATGAAAAGCGCGGGAATGGAGCCTGATTTTCTGCCCAGAAAAAAAGTGCCTTTCCGCATGCTCACATCCGAAGGACTTGTTCCGCTGTCAAAATGCCTGAACAAGCTGGAACTGGTTTTGAATCTCCCGAAAGCACTTTTCGTCAAAAAAGAGGGCAGAACCGTCAGGGACTTCTATTCTGCTTTACTCGGAAAAAACAACTATGAAAAGATGTTCCGTCCCATGATGGCTGCGGTCATTTCGCAGGAAGGTTCGGATTTTCCCGCCGATATGATGCTCAAAAGCAGACCGAAAGACAAAACACTCCCCCGCAGTTTCACCATAAAAGGCGGCATGAGCGAATTTATTAAAAAAACCGCCGCGATGGAAAACGTTACCCTGAAAACATCATGCGGCGCGGACAGCGTGAGCCTTGACAACGGGATTTACACCGTTACTGCAGGTGCGGAAGTGTTCACTTCGGACAATTTCACTACTGCCTGCTACCCTGCGGAAGCTGGAAGACTGCTGGCTGGCATTGCTCCGGATATCTCATCAATGCTGACATCCATTCCCAGTGCAAAGGTTGAAAGCGTCGGCGTTATCCTTAAAAAGAGCGACGTTTCAGTCGGGGAACTCAGCTTCATAATTGCCGCTGAGGGCGAGTTTACATCCGTGGTCTCCAGAGACGTGGTGGAAGATGCACATTACCGCGGCTTCGCTTTCCATTTCAAACCGGACAAGCTGACAGATGAACAAAAAAACTTAATAATAGAAAAGACTTTAAACACTAACAGATCAAAATTCGTGCATAAGGCGGAAACGGTGCATTACTGCCCCACCCTTAAGCTGGGACACGAAGAGATGCTTGCAATGCTTGACAGTCTCATTGTTAAGACCAAAGGACTTTACATCACAGGCAACTGGTTCACCGGACTTGCCATTGAGGACTGTGCCATGCGCAGCGCCAGAGAGGCTACAAGAGCAATACTTTAAACCACTGAATTATCAGGCTGTTCAAACCCGGCGGAGGCGAATATTTCTCTTCCGCCGAGGTATTCTTCATATTCAATACCCCAGTCTTTCATCATATTAAGTATGGGTATCAGCTTTTTGCCGATATCTGTCAGACGATATTCAACCTTCGGCGGTATCTGATTATAGATATGGCGGCTTACAACACCGTCCGCCTCAAGCTCCCGAAGCTGTTTCGCAAGCATCCTTTCGGTTATGCCGTTCATGCCTCTTCGTAATTCGCTGAAACGAAGAACCTCTGAATCTGCTATATGATAAAGAATTATCGCCTTCCACTTGCCCGAAAAAACCGTCATGGTAAGCTCAAAAAAACAGTTATAAGACTTTCCGCACAGATTTTTCGGTTTACAGTTGCCCATAATGAACCTCACTATACTTTATGTAAGTACATGTATTTTTTTACAGTTCTTGCGTTTATTATAGTAGCAGATTATTATTTCCGCAACAAGAGGAGGCAAAAATGTTCATTCTTCACGTCACAATGACACTTAAAGACGGTTATGCCGACAAAACACTCGAAGGACTTCTGAAAGTCCGCCCCGACGTTCTGAAAGAGGACGGCTGCGGAGAGTACACCATAACAAAGCTTGGTGATCAGGTTTTCTGTTTTGAAATATGGGAAAGCGATGCGCACCTTGACGCACATATGAAACAGCCCTACATGACAGAATTTTTTGAAACAACGAAAGACTGGCACAAAGATGATGTTATTATCAATAAATACGAGGTGGCAAAATGAAGGTTTTAGGAATAAACGGCAGCCCAAGAAAGGGCGGAAACACGGAAATTATCGTCAACAGAGTTCTTGACGGGCTTAAAAGCCGCGGCTGGGAAACCGACTATGTGCAGATTGGCGGTCAGGTATTCCGCGGCTGTATATCCTGCGGCGGGTGCTTCAAAAATCAGGACGGCAAATGCGTTCTTAAAGAGGATAAATTCAACGAAGTTTTCGCAAAGATGGTTGAGGCGGATGCAATCGTTATCGGTTCGCCGACGTATTTCGCGGACGTTACATCCGAGATTAAGGCGCTTATGGACAGAGCAGGCTATGTTGCAATCGCAAACGGACACCTGCTGAAAGGCAAAATAGGCATGGGAGTTTCCGCTGTGCGACGCGGCGGCTCCATACACACAATAGATTCAATTAACCATTTCCTGCACCTTTCCCGCATGATACTGCCCGGTTCAAGCTACTGGAACATGGTATACGGAAGAGGCAAAGGCGAGGTTCTGAACGATGAAGAGGGAATAGCAAACATGGATCATCTCGCGGCAGTCACAGATTGGCTGGGAAAAGCTATCAAACCCTTCATCGACAGCTATCCGCTGACAGGCGGCTCCTGCGCGGAATAATTATAAAATAATCTCCCGCATAGAATCCACCGCCCTGTCCGCAATTGATGTGTGATCCTCGTCGGCAAACTGACGGAGAAAAAAGGTGAACACGCCTGCGGCGCGGGCGGATGTGATTCCCATCCTCGAATCCTCCACCGCAAAACATTTTGAAGCTTCGATGTTTAAGCGTTTCTGGGCTAATAGGTATGGCTCAGGATGAGGCTTACCGTTAACTATGTCATCGTTTGTCACTATCGTGTCGAACGCCGAAAAATCTATAATATCCGAAAATATCTCTATTTCCGCTCTGCTGCTGCCCGTTACTATGGCACGCAGAATAGGCTTTTCCATCAGCTCATGAAAGCCGTCGGCAACGACAACCCCGTGAGTGTTAAAAAAGTCCGCTTTTTTGTCGATAAACTTCTGATTAAGATATTCGGCGGAAACTTTTCCGTATTTTCCGGTGATATATCTGAAGATATCCAGCCACGAACTGCCGCTGAAATACATAAAGTCCTCAACGCGCATCCCGTGTCCGTATATATCGTGCATAGCATCGTGAAAAGCCTTGAAATTTCCCTGTTCCGTGCCGAGAATTGTATTGTCGAAATCAAGAAGTGCAGCTTTGAACATCTATTCTCCAAATACTTCCATAACGTCGCCTTCGTCCGCGTCTATCTCAAGGGTTTTGAGCCTTGAAGCGTGACCGGAAACCAGCTTCACGGAGGATTTTGAAAGACCGAGCGCTTTCGCAACAAACTTTACCAGCTCGTCGTTTGCCGCTCCGTCCACAGGCGGTGCGTTAAGCCTTATCTTCGGTCTGCCATCGTGCATCCCCGAATGTTCGGTTTTTTTCGCCCCAGGCTGAACATACACTGAAAGCTTCATATCAATCCCTTCTGAGCGCTTCCACAGGATCGAGCTTAGCCGACTGTCTGGCAGGGAAAAGCCCTGCGGCATAGGTTATCACCAGCGAACATGCCGACACAACCACAAAGGTCATAAAGTCCAGCTTGACGGGTATTCTGTCCATGAAATATACGTCGGCAGGAAGGGAAATTATTTTGAATTTCATCAGTATTACACAGATAGCCAGCCCCAGAATGTTGCCGATGATCGTTCCCGTAACGCCGATTATCATGCCCTGACGCTTGAAAATGCCCGAAATCGAACCTTCCGATGCGCCCATAGCACGCAGTATGGCGATGTCCCGTTTCTTATCTTTCACAGTAACCGTTATCATACTGATAACGTTGAACGAAGCCACGATTATTATAAGGGTGAGAATGATGAACATAGCGTACTTTTCCAGCTTAAGAGCTGAAAAGAGGTTCTGGTTCATGCTTATCCAGTCCCTTGACCAGAAAGGGAAATCCAGTTTTTTCTGTATCTCTGCGGCAATACCCACAGCAAGGTCGAAATCTGTCGTTCCGACGCTGAAACCGGAAACAACGTCCGACAGTCCGAAGAAATCCTGAGCCGCGGACATGTCGATGTATGCCAGAGTGTTGTTGTATTCATACATTCCGGTGTCAAATATACCGCACACCATGAAATGTTTCATTTTCGGGGTGATGCCGAAAGGTCCTTTTTTGCCCAGAGGAGAGACCATCGTAATGTTATCTCCCACCACAACGCCGAGGTTTGCAGCCAATTCCTTGCCTATGGCTATCATGGGAACACTGCTCTTTTTATTGAGGTCGGCAAAGGAGCCTTCTTTCATGAATTTGGCTATGGATGTGACCTTCATCTCGTCGTTCGCGTTAACACCGCGTATGACGGAACCTGCCACGTTATTGGGACTTGTCAGAAGAACCTGACTGATGATGAACGGTGAAACGCCCGTAACGTTCTTAACGGATGCTATCTTCTGTTGAACGGTGCGCCAGTCCTCAATGGGGCTGACATCCATACGGTTCACCACTATATGAGCGTTTGCGCCGAGTATGCGGTTTTTCAGGTTGTCTGAGAAGCCGCTCATAACGCTTATCACCACTATCAGTGTGGCGACTCCCAGAACAATGCCCAGAACCGATACTCCCGAAATAAACGAGAGTATACGGTTGGACTTTCTTGATTTTAAATATCTTTTCGCTATAAAGCGTTCAAATTTCAATGGAAATTACTCCCATTCGATGGTTGCCGGCGGCTTTGAGCTTATGTCGTACGCCACGCGGTTGATGCCTCTCACTTCGTTTATGATGCGGTTGGATATCCTTCCCAGCACTTCATAGGGGATGTGCGCCCAGTCGGCTGTCATGCCGTCTGTGGACTCCACCGCGCGTATGGCAACTGCGTTCTCATACGTTCTGTTGTCCCCCATGACACCGACGGTGTTCACGGGCAGAAGCACTGTGAAAGCCTGCCATATTTTTCTGTATAGCCCTGCATTGTTCAGTTCTTCCATGTATATTGCGTCCGCTTCACGCAGAACGTCGCATCTGGCTTTTGTAACTTCGCCAAGCACACGCACGCCAAGCCCGGGACCGGGGAAGGGGTGGCGCCAGATGAAGTTATCCGGTATGCCCAGAGCCGCACCCACTGCTCGCACTTCGTCTTTAAACAGCTCGCGCAGAGGTTCAAGAAGTTTGAACTTCATGTCCTCCGGCAGACCGCCTACGTTGTGGTGTGTCTTTATCGTCACGGAAGGACCGCGGAAAGAAACTGATTCGATAACGTCGGGATATAATGTACCCTGCGCGAGGAAATCGAAATCGCCCAGTTTTTTGGACTCCTCTTCAAATATCCTTACGAACAGGTTGCCTATCGCTTTTCTCTTCTTTTCGGGGTCTGTAACACCTTTCAGTGCATCAAGGAATCTGTCTTCGGCGTTAACCGCCACGAGGTTCATCCGGAAGTAGTTGCGGAAAGCCTCCTCAACCTGTCTGCCCTCGTCCTTGCGCAGAAGTCCGTTGTCCACAAATACGCATGTCAGTCTGTCGCCTATCGCTCTGTGGATAAGAACCGCGGCAACGGATGAATCCACGCCGCCGGAAAGTCCGCAGAGAACTCTTTTGTCGCCGACAAGTTCGCGTATGCGTTCAATTTCAGCCTCGACAAAGTTCGCCGGCGTCCATATCTGCTGGCATCCGCAGACACCGACCACGAAGTTCTTAAGTATCTGCGCGCCGTTATCCGTATGTGCGACTTCGGGGTGAAACTGTATGGTGTATATAGGTCTTGTGTGATGCTTCATCGCCGCCACGGGGGCGCTTTTGGTATAAGCGATAACGTCGAATCCTTCGGGCATTTTGTCCAGTCTGTCGCCGTGGCTCATCCAGACGGTGAACGATTCAGTGTCTATGCCGTCGAAAAACGGGTCTTTTTTACCGATGAAAAGCTCTGCACGTCCGTATTCTCTGTGGTCTGCGGCGGCAACTTTCCCGCCGAAATATTCTCCTGTAAGCTGGTGTCCGTAGCAGATACCGAGCACAGGCGCGCCGAGGTCATAGACCTCTTTTGAAACTTTGGGCGCGTCCTCATCGTAAACGGATGCGGGACCGCCTGAAAGGATTATCCCTTTTGCGCCGAAATTTCTTATTTTTTCAAAATCCGCGTTACAGGGGTAAATTTCGCAGTAAACGTTCGCTTCGCGCACGCGTCTTGCAATAAGCTGTGTGTACTGAGAACCGAAGTCGAGTATCAGTACCTTCTGGCTGTGTATGTCCATTTATTCTCCCATAAATTTCCCATCCATGGGGAAATTTCTGATATCGTTCAGCGGGGCAAAGCCGCCGCTTCACTCACTCTACGATCGCCTCGCAGGTAAAACCCGCTCTGCTCACTCCGAGAACTTCATCGTGAAGTTTTATTCTCCCATAAATTTCCCACAGAGGGGAAACTTCCTATAAAGAATCAGATTGCTTCGTCATTTTATTCCTCGCAATGACGTCTCTGCGAGCACTAGCCGTCGGCTGTATGAGTCCATTATTTACTTAATGGTCGAATAAAGCGCGGCAGTCTGACTATCAAATTCTTATGTTGTAACCCAGTAGTTGGGTGCTTCTTTGGTGATTATAACGTCGTGGACGTGGCTCTCTTTCAGTCCTGCGCCGGAAATCTTAACGAACTTCGCATATTTGCGCAGGTCGTCAATACTGCGGCTGCCTGTGTAACCCATACCGGATTTAAGACCGCCCACAAGCTGGTAGATGGTTCCGCTCAGCTCGCCTTTATAATGAACCCTGCCCTCGATACCTTCCGGTACATACTTCTGCTCGTTCATTACGTCGTCCTGAAAATATCTGTCTTTTGAGCCTTCTTTCATAGCGCCCACAGAACCCATTCCTCTGTATACCTTGTAGCTTCTGCCCTGATAAAGTTCAATGTCGCCGGGAGCTTCTTTAGTTCCTGCAAACAAAGAACCCATCATAACGCATGAAGCGCCTGCGGCAAGAGCTTTAACAAGGTCGCCTGAATATTTGACACCGCCGTCGGCGATTATAGGAATACCGTATTTATCGCCCATTGACGCACAGTCCATAATAGCCGTTATCTGGGGAACGCCCACGCCAGCAACAACGCGTGTCGTACATATCGAACCGGGTCCGATACCGACCTTAACGCAGTCTGCGCCAGCTTTTGCGAGGTCTTCAACAGCTTCGCCTGTGGCAACGTTGCCCGCCACGACCTGAATGTCCGGGTATTCTTTCTTAATCCAGCGCACCATATCAAGAACTTTGAACGAGTGACCGTGCGCTGTGTCAACAACTATGACATCCGCCTTCTTCGCCACCAGACCCGCAACGCGCGCCTTCGCCTCTTCGCCAACGCCCACGGCGGCGCCCACAAGCAGTCTGCCCATGTCGTCCTTTGCGGCGTTGGGGTATTTGATGCGTTTGTTTATATCTTTGATGGTGATAAGCCCTTTAAGCTGATAGTTGTCATCCACCACCAGAAGTTTTTCTATTCTGTGCTCCTGAAGGTGTTTCATGGATTCTTCCAGAGACGTTCCCACGGGAACGGTAACAAGGTTCTTGCTGGTCATGAACTCTGATACTTTCGCAGTATATCTGTCAACGAAACGCAGGTCTCTGTTGGTAAGGATACCCACGAGTTTTTCATCCTTAACAACGGGAACCCCGCTTATTTTATATCTGCCCATAAGGTCGAGCGCATCTTCTACCGTTCTGTCCGGATCTATGGTAACAGGGTCGACAATCATCCCGCTTTCGGAACGCTTAACCTTGTCAACTTCGTCCGCCTGCGCCTCAATGGACATATTTTTGTGGATGAAACCGATGCCGCCCTCCTGCGCCATTGCTATGGCGAGTTTCGCCTCGGTCACTGTGTCCATTGCCGCACTGACAAGAGGAATGTTCAGTCTTATCCTGTCAGTGAGTTTGGTTTTCGTGTCCACATCCTTCGGAAGGATCTCACTTTTTGCCGGAACGATGAGAACGTCATCGAACGTCAGCGCGTCCTTCAGTATCTTCTCATGGTACATCCAATCACCTCTATATAATTACGATTATCGTCTATAACACCAAAGGCACACGGATGTGCCTCGCGGTTGTATTTTTTGGCAATTTATTGCTAAAAAATACATTAGCGTGAGCAAAGTGCAAGCTTTTGCTTGTGCTTTGCGTCACTCAAAAATAACAGGAGGTTATTTTTGAGATAACTAATTAGTAGCCCCAGTCCCTGCAATAGCGGAAGTCGCGCCCTATCGTACGCTGACTGACTTTTGCAATGACTGTAGTGTTCCTCTTAAACTGGTTTCTGCGCACCTTCTCCGCAACCTTTTTAACGAGTTCTTCGTCAAAACCCATCTCAATAAGTTCCGGTGTGCGTCTGCGCTCGTCCACCATGGCATAAAGCAGGTCGTCCGCCTGCCTGTATGTGAAGCCGAGTTCCTGTTCGTCCGTCTGTCCCACCCAAAGGTCGGCAGTGGGCGCTTTGTCCACAACTGACTGAGGTATGCCGAGATATTCAGAAAGCTCCCAAACCTGCGTTTTGTAAAGGTCGCCGATTGGGTTCAGTGCGCTTGCAAGGTCGCCGTACCATGTGCCGTAGCCCAGAAGGAGTTCGGTTTTGTTGCTGGTACCAAGCACCAGCCCCGCCACTTTCGCAGACATATCGAAAAGACATATCATCCTCTGGCGCGCCATTACGTTGCCCATACGGAGCTTGTCGATATCGGGCATCATGTCGAAATACGGGTCAACCATAGGGGTTATTTCTATAACGTCAAAATTCAGCCTGAAAGTTTCCGCAACCTTCATGGCGTCCTTAAGGCTTTCGTCACTGCTGAGTTTATAAGGCATGCAATAGGCATACACCCTGTTGCCGCCCAGCGCTCTTGCCGCCAGTGCCGCACTGAGTGCGGAATCTATCCCGCCGGAAAGCCCGAGCACAACGTTTTTAAGCCCTATTTTTTCGGTTTCGTCTTTTATGAAGTTCGTGAGTATATCAACTGTGAGATCAAGGTCAAGCTTCATTTTCTGCCTCCTTCATCGTTAAGAAAATTCCTTACAAGGAAGCTCTTTTCGTCACGAAGGAAGGGGGTTTCTATGCGCGCCCTGCGCACGCTGTCCTGATCGACCTCGACTGTCAGACCTGTTTCTTTGAACATCTCCGCCGCAGCCAGCCTTCTGCCTTTCGCGTCGTATGCTTCGGAGCCGCCCCAGAACGAAACGCCGTCCTCGACGCCGACGCGGTTGACGAACACAAGATTCACCGTGAGAACACCCGCGATGTATCTGTTTGAAGTCTGCCATGTGTTTGAAGCGTCGTGTCCCTGCTCAAGATTGCCTCTGGCGGGGCTGTTTGAAGGTATTATGATATTCTGGGCGCCTGACTGGGAAAGGATGTACAGCGAGCTTAAATGGAACACGTCCTCGCAGACGAGGATTCCGCATTTTCCGAACTCAGTGTCGAACGCCTCTATACTGTTACCAGCCGCAAAATATCTGCCCTCTTCAAAAAGGGTATAGTCCGGCAGATAGACCTTTTTGTGCAGATGCACAGTTTTGCCCCTGTGGACAAATGAAGCGGCGTTATAGAAAAGCTTTTCCTTTGACTCGTAAACAAAGCCGAAAACAATGGCTATGTCTTTCGAGTATTCCAGAAATTTTTGATATACGGGATGCGTTTCGTCCATCGCAACATCGTACACAAGGTCGAGAAGATAGTAGCCTGTGAGTGAGAGTTCAGGAAATACCACAAGGTCACAGCTCTCTTCCACAGCCTGCTCGATGATTTTAAAATGTTTCTCGGCATTCTTTTCCAGATTGCCCAGTATAGGTTTTATCTGCGCCAGATGTACTTTCATAACCGCCTCTATAAGAAAATCCACCCCAACCCTCCTTTTTCAAAGGAGGGAATCTTAATCTCCCCCTTTATAAAAGGGGGATTAAGGGGGATTTATATTCTTAGCTTTCCTGTCTTATGCTACTTACTAAAAAAATCCAATCCCAGGATTTTTTCCGCCAACGCTCCAATCGGCTCAGCCTCATTCCGCTCACGCTACGCGGTCTGCATCCATGCAGACGAAAAAAACAGTCTTCTGTCTGACGTGTCTTTGCGAGGAGCGCCAGCGACGCGGCAATCTCATTCCTGTCTTATATACGTTCCGCTCTTGCCGCCGGTTTTTTTCATTACTCTGATGCCGCCGATGAGCATGTCCTTGTCGACAGCCTTGCACATGTCATAAAGGGTGAGAGCCGCGACGGAAACACCTGTCAGCGCCTCCATCTCAACGCCTGTCTTGCCCGCCATCTTGACAACGACCTGAATATCGACCTGCGCTTTCTCTCTGTCCGGTTCAAAATACACGTCCACCTTTGTGATGAACAGCGGGTGGCACATGGGGATAAGGTCGGAAGTGCGCTTAACACCCATTACGGCGGCAACGCGCGCAACCTCGAAAACGTTCCTGCCCTTTGCCATCTTGCCTTCGATAAGCATGTCCATAGTTTCGGGCTTCATTTTTATGAATCCTGCGGCAATCGCTTCCCGCACGGTTTCTCCCTTGTCGGTGACATCCACCATACGGCTTCTGCCCTCTTCATCAAAATGCGTAAGTTCCATCTTTCCCCCCTATCTCGGATATTCTGAAAATACGTCGGCAAGTTTCCTTGTGGAGCGCACTACCGTCCAGAGGGATATTTTGCCCTCTTTAATATCGCTAAGCTCCTGCGGAGTTGGCTTCATGATCAGATCGGCATACACAGCCTGACCCGCCACTTTGCCGCCCATGCCGAACGACGGCACCATGATGGTCAGCTTATACTCTGCCGCCTCATGCACCAGCATCTTGCGGAAAAGAAGACTTAAGAGTTCCCGCATATTCTTTGCCAGCGGGTTCTTTTTCAGTGAAGGTATCTCTTTGCCTTCATTGTCTACGCCGGAATATCTGATAACAACCTCTGTCGGTTTTTTCGATGCTTCCAGCGTCAGTTTCGGGATAACCTTCTGTTTCTCCGCAAAGTCCGATTTTTTTACTGTTGAATTGAATTTATCAAGCACACGGTCGATACTCTCTTCCGTTTTGTCTTTCTTTGTCTCTTCTTTAGGTTTTTCTTTTGATGTATGAACGGCGTTCGCTTTGATATAGCCTGTGCCGCCGTCCAGAAGTTTTATTTTAAGCCAGCCGCTTTTTGAAGACACTATTTCAACGGATGAACCGCGCCCCAGAAGTCCCACAACCTCGGATTTTGAGGATGCTTTGGCATAAATATTGGCTCTGGACGCCGAAACACTGCCATAGGTGACCTTAGCATCAGCCCACCCGCAGAAGAAAACAAAAAGCAGGGTCAGTATCAGTGTTTTTTTAAACATTAAACCTGAAATAGATTATATCCCCGTCCTGAACTATGTATTCCTTTCCTTCAAGACGCATTTTACCCATCTCTTTCGCCTTCGCCAGAGAATTAAACTCCTTGAAGTCGTTGTACCCAGTGACCTCGGCGCGGATAAAGCCCCTTTCGATATCAGTGTGTATCTTTCCTGCCGCTTTCTGCGCAGTTGTGCCGCGTGTGATGGTCCAAGCGCGCACTTCCTTCTCTCCGGCGGTGAAAAATGTGATAAGATCCAGAAGCTTATAGCCCTGTTCGGTCATTTCGGAGAGACCGGAACGCACAAGCCCGAGGCTTTCAAGAAATTCTTTCGCCTCTTCCGCGTCCAGTTCGGATATCTCCTGTTCTATCTTTCCGCAGATGCGTACACATGCTGCGTTCTCTTTTTCAGCTATTTTGCGTACTTTTGCGGAATATTCATTGTCTTCAAGGATGTTCTCCTCGTCAACGTTCATAACGTACATAACGGGTTTCGCCGTGATAAACGAATATTCGCTGAGGTCCGCAACATGTTCTTTGTACCCCTCAACGTTTCTAATGAGAGTACCTTTAGCGACTTCCGCCTGAAGGACTTTCAGCGCTTCAAGTTTTTTAAGGAGGTCTTTGTCGCCGCCTTTGCTGGCTTTCTGGGTTCTTTCAACGGCACGGTCGATAATTTCCATGTCGCTGAGAAGAAGCTCAGTGTTTATGATGTCGATGTCACGTTCGGGGTCAACGCCGCCTTCAACGTGGGTGATGTCAGTATTGTCGAAACAGCGGACAACGTGTGCGACGGCATCCACCTGACGGATGTTGGTGAGAAACTGGTTGCCCAGCCCTTCGCCCTTGCTTGCGCCTTTGACAAGTCCGGCGATATCCACAAACTCAACTGTGGTTCTGACGATGGATTTCGGTTTGATAAACTGTATGATGTAGTCCTGTCTTTCGTCCATGACAGGCACAATGCCCTTGTTGGGGTCTATGGTGCAGAAGGGGTAGTTCGCGCTTTCCGCGCCTGCTTTCGTAAGTGCGTTGAAGATGGTGGATTTGCCGACGTTGGGCAGTCCCACTATTCCGCAGTTGAATCCCATTTAAAACTCCGATTATAAAATAAAGGTCTCCTTTAAATATAGGAGACCTTGGATTCACTGTAAAACAAAAAAGGCAGACACGCAAGTGTCTGCCTTTATTTTTTTCATCTTACGCAAGGAGCGGTGCGATGATCAGTGAAACGATGGACATCAGCTTGATGAGGATGTTCATCGCGGGACCGCTTGTATCTTTGAAGGGGTCGCCCACTGTGTCGCCCACAACTGCTGCTTTGTGCTGGTCTGAACCTTTGCCCGCAGAGCCGTATGAGCTCTTTTCAATAGCTTTCTTTGCGTTGTCCCATGCGCCGCCGGCATTAGCCATAAGCAGTGCCAGAAGAACGCCTGAAACTGTTGCGCCCGCCAGTGTACCGCCCAGAGCCTCTTTACCGAGGATGAAACCGACAAGGAGGGGGCTGACTACAGCGATTACACCGGGGAGTATCATTTCTTTAAGAGCAGCTCTGGTGGAGATATCCACGCAAGTTTTTGAGTCGGGCTTAACACCCTCTCTGCCTTCAAGAAGTCCGGGGATCTCGCGGAACTGACGGCGAATTTCCTCAACCATCTGCTCAGCGGCTTTACCAACGGATGTCATTGTAAGCGCACCGATGAGGAAGGGCAGAAAACCGCCTATGAAAAGACCGATAACAACTTTCGGTTCAGTGATGTTGATAACTGCGACATGAGCTGAGCTTGAGTATGCCGCAAAAAGAGCAAGAGCAGTAAGAGCAGCAGAACCGATAGCAAAACCTTTACCTACGGCAGCAGTTGTGTTGCCGATTGCGTCAAGGTTGTCTGTGATACTGCGTACTTCTTTACCGAGACCTGCCATCTCAGAGATACCGCCCGCATTGTCTGCGATAGGTCCGTATGCGTCAACTGTCATTGTAACGCCCACTGTGGCAAGCATGCCCACAGCCGCGATACCGATACCGTAGAGACCTGCAACCGCGTTTGCAACATAGATACCCACACAGATAAGCAGTACGGGAACAACTACTGATTCAAGACCGACAGCCAGACCTGTGATGATGTTTGTTGCGGGACCTGTTTTTGATGCGTCAACGATTCTTTTAACAGGACCTGCGGCGGTGTAGTACTCTGTCACGAGACCGATCATAATACCGATGAGGGTACCTGCCAGAAGTGCAAAGTAAACGCCGTTGGCAATAGCCATTGAAGTTATATAGAAGTATGCGAAGACAAGGAAAAGTCCCGCACCTATGAATGTTGAATAACGAAGAGCCGCAGCGGGTTCGATGCTTTTCAGCAGTTTCATTGAGAAAACGCCTGCAAGAGAAGCTATCAGACCGAGGACGGCGAGCATCAGAGGAGCAGCCATAAGGTGCATCTTTGCGTTTGTAACATCATACTGAATTGAGGGTGTCACCATTGCAAGAAGCTCGGGAGATGCTGTCGCACCGATGATGAGTGTCGCAACGATAGAGCCGACATATGATTCAAAAATGTCCGCGCCCATACCTGCGATGTCGCCAACGTTGTCACCAACGTTGTCGGCGATAACGCCGGGGTTTCTGGGGTCGTCTTCGGGGATGCCCGCTTCAACCTTGCCAACAAGGTCAGCGCCAACGTCAGCCGCTTTGGTATAGATACCGCCGCCGACACGGGCAAAAAGTGCGATTGAAGATGCACCCATTGCAAAACCGTTGATATATTTTGCTGTTTCAGGATCGCCGAATATCATGAACAGCACGCCGACTCCGATAAGACCCAGAGAAGCAACGGCAAGACCCATAACCGCGCCGCCGTTGTATGCAACGGAAAGAGCAGCTGCCATGCCTTTTGCTCTTGCAGCTTCGGAAGTTCTTACGTTAGCCTTTGTAGCGGCAGTCATACCGAAAAATCCGGCAAGGATAGAGCATAATGCACCGCCGAGGAAAGAAAGTGCGGTGTTGATTCCGAGGTCTTTAGCAAAAACCATAAGGACAAAAACGATAGCTATGAAGATAGCAAGAACCTTGTACTCACGACGAAGAAACGCCATGGCGCCGTCGTGGATGGCTTCAGATATCTCTTTCATTTTCTCGCTGCCCACTGGCTGTTTCGCAATCGTGGTGTAAATCACGAAAGCAATGATCAGACCAATAACGCCCAGTATCGGCGCGAGGTAAGACATGTCAGTCATCTTGTCACTCCTTTAGATATTCCTATTATTATAAGCGTTCATCGCTTTTAAAAGCCCGTCTTTAACTATGGAAACTATAGCTTTTACACTGAAAATCATTAGTTCGTCAAGTTTTTCAGCCTCGTCCGGGGCAAACCTGCCCAGCACATGACCGACAACCTCTTTTCGCCTGTCGTGTCCTATGCCTATTTTAACACGGGTGAAGTCCTCGGAACCCATTTGCTGAACAATTGATTTTATTCCGTTGTGCCCGCCGGAGCTGCCGCCTTTACGTATCTTGAACTTGCCGAACTCCATGTCCAGATCGTCGTGAACAACGATAATGTCCTGAACAGGTATCTTATAAAACGCGCAGAAGGGTTGGACGCTTTCACCGCTTAGGTTCATAAATGTCTGAGGTTTAAGCACGAAATGCTTTGTCCCGTCTATAAACACTTCGGTGTAGAGACCTTTGAAGCCTTCTTTGAAACTGCCGCCAAACTCTTTTACCAGCGCATCCGCCGACATAAAACCGAGGTTATGGCGTGTGCGGTCATATTTTTCGCCCGGATTGCCAAGACCTACAATCAGCAATTTTATACCTGACCTGTTGCAAACAGTGAGCTGATTGATTCTTTCTGCCAGATCCTTGTTATCGCCTCCGCAAAGAGACCAGCGATGGTAAGTATCTCTATTTTGCTGACAGCTTTCTCTTTTGCAAAGGGAACGGAATCTGTCACCAGCACTCTTTCCAGCGGCGAGTTGATTATTCTTTCGATGGCGGGTCCTGAAAGGATGCCGTGGGGAGCCGCGGCTACAACGGATTTTGCGCCGTGGTCCAGACACGCCTGAGCCGCTTGAGTAAGCGTGCCTGCTGTGTCTATCATGTCATCAACGATGATGACCTTTTTGTCTTTAACGTCGCCTATCACGTTCATTGCCTGTGCAACGTTCGCTTTTTCGCGGCGTTTGTCAACAATGGCAAGGTTTGTGTTGAGTATCTTACTGTAGGCTCTGGCTCTTGCCACACCGCCTGCATCGGGTGATACCACGATATATTCGTCCCCGGTCATTTTGTTGGCTCTGAAATATTTTTCAAAAACAGGTGAGGAATAGAGGTTATCAACGGGGATATCGAAAAAGCCCTGAATCTGTCCGGCATGAAGGTTCATCGTGACGACCCTGTCAATACCGGATTTTGTAAGAAGGTTGGCTATAAGTTTTGCAGTGATAGGCACGCGCGGTTCGCTGGTTCTGTCCTGTCTGGCGTAGCCGAAATAGGGCATTATGGCGGTAATGCTGTTTGCGGATGCACGTTTCAGCGCGTCCACCATGATCATAAGCTCAAGGAGGTTCTCCTCAGCGGGTTTACATGTGGACTGAATAACAAATACGTCACGTCCGCGGACGCTCTCGTTTATTCTGACGAATATCTCGCCGTCGCTGAATTTGCGGATATCCGCGTCGCCCAGTCTCATTCCCAGTTTGGAAACTATGTCCTGTGCCAGAGGACGGTTTGACGTCCCGGAAAAAACAAGATAGTCCATGTTGTGTACTCCTGAAATTTATGTCAATTTGGTTAAAAAACACTTCCAGTCCGGATTCTGTCCGGCGATGCGCTTTTCTGCCCTGAGTGCGCAGTCAAAATCACGAAACAGTCCGAAAACGGTTGCACCGCTTCCGCTCATAAGTGCGAAATCTGCTCCAGCCTCCTCCAGTGCCGCCTTTGCCTGCGAAACGGCAGGGTAAAAAGGCAGAACGGCGGGTTCAAGTCCGTTAAAGAGGATATCTCCGTACTGCTCAAAATTAACTATGTGCGGGATTTTATTCAGTTCCGCCCTGTCAGTCAACTGCAAATTGCCCGATGAGAAAACTTGCGCCGTCGATACATGCACAGAAGGGTTCACCAGAAGCACGAAAGCAGGCGGCAGAATACCCCACGGAGTCAGTATCTCTCCGCGTCCCGTGCCCACCATCGGTGTACCATGCAGGAAAAATGCCGTGTCCGAACCAACGCGAGCCATAACGTCCGTCTTTACAGACATAGGCATGTCAGTTCCCGTGAGCTGCAAAACAGCTTTAAGATATGCCGCGGCATTTGAACTTCCGCCGCCAAGTCCGCCGCCGTCCGGTATCCTTTTTATAATGTCTACCCTGTGACAGCAGTCAATCTGACAGTCGTTTGTCAGTATATTTTTGACCTTGCTGATAATATTGCGTTCATCTGTTGGAATGTCCGGATTGTCGCAGGTGATAGAAAACTTGTCAGCCTCTGTGACTGTAATCGTGTCAAAGATGCCTATCGGAGCGAAAAGGGTATGAAGTTCGTGAAAACCGTCTGGGCGTTTACCGAGAATATGCAGAAAAATGTTTATCTTTCCGCAGCTTTCAACGGTCACACTGTTCATTGCAGTTTTATGTAAACCGACTGCTTGGGGGTAACGTATTCCAGCTCCTCCGCGCGTCCGTCGCTGTATTTGTATGTGTAAGTTCCCTCTGGTGTTTTGATGGTCTTTATCAGATAATCCGCTCCGGCGGTGACCTCATAGCTGCCTTTGGTGAGAAGATAATCGCCGTTTTTGAGAGAAATTTTGAAAGAATCATCAACGTTGATATACGGATAGCGGATAAGTTCCACCATACTTTCAAGGTTTTTCTGCTTCATTATGTACTGCGCCAGAAGGGTAACGTCTCCGGTTCCGTCAACAGCAGAGATTTTACCGTCCCTGTAGTCCACCTTTGCGATAGTTATCCCCAGCGGTCCCAGCATCGTGAGCGTGAAATCGTTACTGCACTGTTTGTCCAGATAACCTTTCAGCCGGATGTCCTGCTCTTTATAAAGGTATCGCACGACAACCTTGCCCTTGTATTCACAGACTACCCTGTTGGCATCCTCTATCTTACGGAGTGCATCGGGAGGAATATGGGTGACAAGCGGCTTAACTGCGCACGCCGATGTTATAAGAAGAGCCAGCAGAAAAAGACTAATTCTCTTTAATGATATCATCTACGCTTTTCTTGATACCGAGTTTTTTCATTATCGCCTTCATGTGGGAAACGATCTCTTCTTCATCGGGAGCCTTTTTAACGGCTCTTTTCTGATAGGTGAGAGCTTCCTTATATTTGCCCTGTTTGTAAAGTATCCAGCCGAGGCTGTCCAGATATGCCGCCTCTTCCGGTTTTTTCTCCAGAGCTTTGCGGATGAGCTTTTCGCCCTCTTTCAGGTTGGTGCCCATCTCTGCGTACATATACCCGAGAAAATTCAGAAACGATTCGTTGTCGGGGTAATGGACAAGTCCCTCTTTTATAGTAGCGACAGCCTTATCTCTCTGTTTCTGTTCATCGTACATAACTGCGAGATCAAGTCTGAGTTTGATATCCTTATCATTTTCCGCCAGAGCACCCACAAGCACTTTCTCCGCCGAAACGTAATCCTGTTTCTGGATATACGCTTCCGCCGTTATGCGGTAAAAATCCACATCTTTGTACAATTTATCAATACCTTCAAGAACCTTGATAGCTCTGTCGGGTTCTTTATCGCGGATGTATATCACGGCGAGGCGCTTTCTGGCATCGGCAAAATCAGGACGCTTCGTGAGCAGCACGTTATACGCCGCCTCCGCTTCCGTATCCATCTTTGCTGCTTCCGCCATCAGAGCCATGGAATATCCTGTCTGTGTGTCGCCGTCTATCTCGTAAGCTCTTCTGAAGTAATCGTAGGCTCTGTCGTATTTCCCTGCACTGTAGCTGAGCGAACCGAGCTGTTTCAGAACGTACAGCTTTTCGTTCCCCTGAAGATTTTCAAGGATGCTTTCGTAAAGGGGATATGCGTCGCCCTCTTTCCCCTGTTTTTTCAGTATCTCCGCCAGCCTGAACTGCGCGATGATATTTCCGGGGTTGGTTTCAATGACCATTTTAAGGTATTTAACGGCGTTGGCGGTATCGTTCTGACCAAGGTAATAGTCAGCCAGTCTTGACGCGGCAATGAAGTTTCCGTCCATGTCCGCGGCAGTCTGATAGTCCGTAAGAGCCTCTTTATCAAGTCCCAGCATGGCATACATCTTCGCCCTGCCGACGTAGTATTCCGATTTTTTCTCAGTGGCTATAAGCTGGTTATAAGCGCTGATAGCGCTATTGAAATCGCGCATTTCCTCATAAGCGTCGGCAAGCGATTCAATGTACTTGCCATCGTTTGAAAGTTCATACGCTTTTTTATACATCTCCACAGCTTTTGGCATATTCTCCCTGTTCATGCGGTAGATGTCGCCCATCAGACCGACAAGCTCAACCGAATCGGGGTTGTGTTTCAGCCCCTTCTCAACAGTAAGTTTTACTGCCTGAATGTCGTTGAGTTTTATGTAAGTCTGCGCAAGCTTGATGTAAACGTATGCGCTGTCGGTATTCTCCAGAAGCTGTTCATAAAGTTCGGCAGCATCTTCGTACTGCCCCTCGTTATCATACAGCGAGGCGCGCATGTACAGCGAATCCAATGGATAGTCCGCGGTGCTGGTATCTGCCGAAGACATTATGCTCGTCAGAAAAAGCCCCGCCAGTATGATAATGAGTTTATTTCGCATCAAAAATACCTTTCAATAAATGCCGTGCTTATTTCGCCTTTTATGAACGCATGATGATCGAGTATCCTTTTGTGGAGTGGAATCGTGGTCTTGATGCCCTCGACAACAAACTCGTCCAGCGCTCTTTTCATTCTTGCTATCGCCATTTCCCTGTTCTTTCCGAATACGATAAGCTTAGCTATCATACTGTCGTAATAGGGAAGGACGGTATAGCCGTCATAACATGCGGAGTCCACTCTGGTTCCGAATCCGCCGGGGGTGTTGTATCCAGTGATGGTACCCGGACAGGGACGGAAAGTTTCGGGGTCTTCCGCATTTATCCTGCATTCTATGGCATGACCGACGATTCTGATGTCTTCCTGATTCAGATCAAGGGGTTCGCCTGCGGCTATCCTGAGCTGAAGCTGAAGAAGGTCGATGTTGGTCATCATCTCCGTAACAGGGTGTTCAACCTGAATACGGGTGTTCATCTCCATAAAATAGAAGTTTTCATATTTATCCACAAGGTATTCTATTGTTCCGGCGTTCTCATATTTGAGTGCCTCGACAGCTCTGATGGACGTATCGCCCATTTTTTTTCTTGTGGCTTCGCTGATACCCGTGCTGGGTGCTTCTTCCAGAAGCTTCTGGTGACGACGCTGTATGGAACACTCCCTCTCGAAAAAGTGGAGTCCCTTTCCTTTTCCGTCTCCGAAGACCTGAATCTCAACGTGTCTGGGTTCCTCTATGTATTTTTCGATATACACTTCGTCGGAACCAAAAGCGTTTGCACCTTCCGAGCGCGCCATCTCAAATGCATTGAGAAAGCTCATTTCGTTGTGGGCAACGCGCATGCCTTTTCCGCCGCCGCCTGCCGCAGCCTTGATTATGACAGGGAAACCTATCTGTTTCGCTATCTCAAGACCCGTTTTAACATCCTCAACGGAACCGTCGCTTCCGGGAACAACAGGCACGCCGAAGTTCCTCATCGCGTCCTTTGCCGCAGACTTGTTACCCATCATTGCGATGTGTTTCGAGCTGGGACCTATGAATTTGAATCCACTCTCCTCGCAGATAGAGGCAAAGTCCTCGTTTTCCGCAAGGAAACCGTATCCGGGGTGAATAGCGTCCGCATCGGCTATCTCAGCCGCCGCCATGATACTCTTCACATTCAGATAGCTTGCTCTGGACTGAGCCGGTCCTATGCATACAGCCTCGTCCGCCATAGCGACGTGGAGACTGTCGCGGTCGACGTCCGAATAGACGGCAACCGTTTTGACACCCAGTTCCTTACACGCTCTGATTATTCTGAGGGCGATCTCGCCCCTGTTTGCTATCAGTACTTTATTGAACATGACACGCCCTTATATGGGTTCGACTATGAATATCGTCTCTCCGTATTCTACGGGTTTTCCGTTCATAACGACTCTTTTTTTGATGATGCAGTCAAATTCTGCTTCGATCTCGTTCATAATTTTCATTGCTTCAACGATGCAAAGCGTCTGTCCCGCTCTGACAGTGTCGCCTTCCGTAACAAACGGAGCCGCGCCGGGTGACGGAGCTTCGTACAGTGTTCCTACTATAGGTGATTTTACCTCAGTGCCGACAACTGCGGGCGCCGAAGGAGCAGCAGCCGCAACAGCGGCAGCGGGTGCAGGAGCGACGGCATATTGTGCCGGTGCCGCATACTGCATCTGGGGCATCCCCTGAATTATCTGGGGAGCGTCTCCGGTTTTGGATATGTAAATACTCTCTTTTTCGTTTTCATACTCGAATTCTTTGATATCCGACTTTTCAATAAAACGGATCAGTTCTTTGATCTCTTTGATGTCCATCTTACACCCTCCTTATTTGGCGGTTCTGACTCTTTCCATGTATATCTGTTCTCTCGTGTCAATTTTAAGCACGTCGCCTTTGTTGATGAACAGAGGTACGTTAACAGTACCGCCTGTACTCACGGTTGCGGGTTTTGAACCGCCGCTGACAGTGTCACCCTTAAGACCGGGATCTGTCTCAACCACTTCAAGCTCAACGAAGTTAGGCAGGTCGATGCCGATGGGCTGACCGTTGAAAATCTGTACGCCGACATGGATGTTTTCAGGCATGAAAAGCGCACTGTCGCCCACACTGTCGGAAGGAATCTCTATCTGCTCAAAGCTCTCGTTGTCCATGAAATAGTGTTTTTCGCCGTCGCTATAGAGAAACTGCATCTCCTTCTCTTCAAAATCAGGCTGTTTGATCTTTTCGTCTGATTTGAAGGTTCTTTCGATGACGGCTCCGGTGCGAAGGCTTTTCACTTTCGTACGGACGTTTGCACCGCCTCTTCCGCATTTAATATGAAGATACTCGACAACTGCATAGGGTTCACCGTCGAGTTCAATTTTCGCTCCTCTTTTGAACTGGTTGGGAGTGATAACGCTCATAAACACCTCATAATATGTTCTTATAGATATATCTGTCAAAAACCGCTGTAAGGTTCTCGCATCCGTTCTCTGTGACCAGTACCGTATCTTCCAGTCTTACGCCGAAATTTTCAGGAAGATAGATGCCCGGCTCTATGGTCACGACCATACCCGCCTTAAGGACGGTGTCGTCACGCCTGTTAAGGCTTGGTCTCTCGTGTACATCTATACCCACGCCGTGTCCGAGGCTGTGGTTGAAAAATTTGCCGTAGCCTTTGGATTCTATATACTCTCTCGCGACAGCGTCGGCTTCGCTCGCCTTAACGCCCTCTTTAACAAATTCAGAAGCTTTTTTCAATGAGGTATAAACGATATCCGCTATTTTTTCAGCTTCCGCGTTTTCACCGGCTATGACAAGCCGTGTCACGTCGCTGCAATAGTTAAGCCTGCATCCGTAGTCAAGCACCACGGGGTCGTTAAGTTCGACTTTTTTGCGAGTGGCTATTCCGTGTGGAAGAGCGCCTCTGGCACCTGATGCCGCGATCGTGTCAAACGACGTGGTTCTGGCACCCGCAAGCTTCATCTGTTTTTCAAGTTCCGCCGCCCAGTGGTTTTCCGTATTGCCCGCGACGAACACAGGCAGTGCGTTCACAAAGCCTTCGTATGCGGCGCGGTACATGTCCTTTATCTGTGATATCTCGTCTGCGTCCTTAACAATACGCAAGCCGCCTATGAGATTTTCCCTGTCTATGTCAACATCGCATCCGGCACCGATGAGCGTTTCATACTCAAGCAGCCCGCAGGAATAGGTCACATGCACCTTTTTATACTGTGCAGCCTGCGCCGCGGCAGATTCCTGATAACTGTTTACGATTATACTGTCAATTCCTTTGTAAAGCTCCGATCTTATCTGCTGTTCATATCTTCCGTCGGTCATGAAGAATGCGCAACATCTGTCAACGAACAGCATCGCAGTGCTTCCGGTGAATCCGGTAAGGTAGAAGATGTCAGAAAGTGAGCTGACGAACAGGCAGTCGATACCGCTCTTTTCCATCAGCTTTTGAAGTTCAGCTATTCTGCCTGTCAAGCAAGCTCTCCGATAAAATAATCAAGGGCAAGCATGTACGACTGTGCGCCAAAACCTGCTATAACACCCTTTGCAATGTCCGAAAGGTACGACGAATGCCTGAAATCCTCCCGGGCATGAACGTTTGATAGATGCACTTCTATAAACGGAATACACACCGACAGAAACGCATCGCGGATGGCAATGCTTGTGTGGGTATAGGCTCCGGCGTTTATAATTATTCCGTTCGCGTCGGTTCTCTGTATCATATCAATGATGTCGCCTTCATGGTTGGACTGAAAGAATTCCAGTTCGCACCTGCCGTCCGCTCTCTGCTTCATGCCTTCGCATATGGAATCAAGAGTTGCATCGCCGTATATACTCTTTTCCCTGCGACCCAGCATGTTAAGGTTAGGACCGTTAACAACAAGGATCTTCATCAGTTTCTCCCGTAAGATAATTCAGCTATTATATCAATTAGTACCGTCAAATCCAGCTATATAATAGTAACAGCTTACGTTTCAGCTTATTTTGAGTTATTTTTTATAAGTTCCAATAAGTTTTCAAGCTTGTTCACTTGTTCATATGTCTCATCGTCTAGTTGTTCCGGGTCATATGTGAAGTCTTCAGTATCCATATCATCTGAATTAGTGTTCACATATTCATCAGAATCGGTTTTTTTATCGCGCTCCTCAATTTCGTTCAGGGCGAAAAGAGTGGCAAGCTCATCGTTGAGTTCGGTATCGCGGTTTATCTCCTGCTGTATTTCAGAGACAAGCGCAGGTTCCTGCGCAAGCACGTCCTCAGGCAGTTCAGAGTCTTCCTCAAAATCAGGTAATTCGTCAGAAGGCAGAAGTTCAACCTCCTGAACATCTATAACAGAGCGATGATCGCCGCCGTGGAGAATTATCTCGTCCGCCGCTTCCGCAGGTTCTCCGTCTTCAGCGGCAGGTTCATCTTCCTGAATAGTTTCCTGTTCCAGAACTTCTTTCAGGGCATCGTCGATCTTTTCGTCGGTAATGACCTCATCGAGAATCTCTTCCGAAACATCCGCCTCTATAACGGATTCTTCCGGTATCTCCGCGGGTTCTTCCGCAGTTTCCGTCAAAATATCCTCAGCAACAGGCTCGTCTATGACAGCCGGTTCAGCGGCAGGTTCATTCTCTTCCTCTTGTGCAATCTCCGGCTGCTCCGTTTCAGGCAGTTCCTCAACAGCTTCGTCGCTGTCAGCCACTGCGGGTTCTTCCGCCACGGTATCGACGTATTGCTCTTCTTCGGCAACAGTTTCAGCCTGTTCCGTTTCAACAGGCTCTTCTGTTTCAGCAGTATCCGCAACTGCGGGCTGTTTTTCTTCCGGAATAACAACTTCGGATGTGATGTCCGCAAGCTGTTCATCCGCGTCTATCTCTTCTGGTTCTTCGGCAGGTACATCTTCCATCTCTTCAACAGTTTCCGCAGATTCTGCCTGAACCGCCTGTTCCTCCTGTGCGGCAGGCGAGGGAGCTTCCATCTCCTCTCCGTCCTCTGACACAGGAACAAAATTGAACAGATCATCTATAGATGCAAGGTGCTCGTCTGCAACCTCTTCAAAATCATCAAAATCGTCGAACACGCTCTGTCCGCTTCCGGCAGTCTCTTCCGCTGTCGCCCCGACAGTCTCTTCCGCGTGTTTCTCTTCCTCCGCAGCAAGTACAGGTTCTTCGTCTGCGAACACTTCCTCTTCGCTCTTGATGCTGTCCAGACCGAAATCAGCGGAGAGTTCCGCAGCAAGGTTGTCTATACCGCCGTCAACAGGCACGTTCTCTTCGTGTTCGCCTGCATCGGCAAAGTAACTCTGTTCCTGTTCTCTGACAGCTTCTTTAACAGCGTCAAGGCTTTCTATATGTTCAACTCTGTCTGATACCTCAGACAGCATTTCTGATTCTATTTCACCGGAAGTATCTGCCGGACTATCGTCCTCCGCAAACTGATCAAGACTGTTTTCGTCAAAATCGGGAGAAAGTCCGACAATATCGTCCACTGCCGATTTGACCTCGGCATCTGTAAGGTTTGGTTTTTCGGCGGCATCGCCTATTTCGTGCTTAACTTCATCCGCAAGTTCCTGACCTATAGTCTCAAGGAGTTCATCGTCCTCCATAAGCTTGCGTTCGTCCCGCAGATCGGAAAGTTCCATACCCGTCTCTGCGAGCAGTTCTTCGATAAGCTCGCGCAGTTCCGGATCTTCCGGCGCTGAAAAAAAGGCGTTTTTATATGAAATGATGGCTTTTTTGTATTCGTTTTCACTCTGGTATATTTTTCCAAGGAGTTTTTCAGCGGCATAATTATTAGGATCCAGAACCCGTATCTCGGTCAGAAGAGCCTTCGCCTCGTCGACGCGTCCCATTCCGACATAGCACTGGGCAAGCAGAGTTTTTGCGGTGGACACTTCAGGGTTGGCATCCAGACCGCGTATAAGCACCTGTGCAGCATCGTCAAAACGGGTAAGCTCCACATATGCCTTCGCCAGCGGAAGAAAGAGCATAGAGGCACCGTCCGCCTCCAGCTTTGCAGAAAAGTATTCTATATCGCCCAAAAGTCCGGCTTTTGTCTTATCGTCCATATTGTATTATGTTACCTTGAAATGAAACAACAGTCAAAGGTTAAGACTTGGGTAGAGTTATCAGGAACCTGTGAAGTATTCCGTCACATTTGCGATGGAAATATTTTTCACAAGTTTTCCTGTCCCCGTTTTAGGAGCGATGGCAAGCGTAAGTCCCTTTTTATCGGCTTTTTTATCCGCCGTCATGGCGCCGAAAAAAACGTCTTTGTCGTGTATGTCATATGTCAGGTCAAAACCGTAAGCTTTCAGCACGCGCCCGATATCCTCAAGCGCCTTTGCGTCTGCCAGCTTATGCTTAACAGCGTAATCAGTCTCCAGATACATGCCCGTTGCAACGGCAAAACCGTGCTTAATCATGTGATCAGAATCCGTCTCTATGGCGTGTGCGAATGTATGTCCGAAATTAAGAAGCGCCCGTTCGCCATGCTCTTTCTCGTCTGCGCGCACGACGGACGCTTTGAAAGAACAGCATCGTGTAACGATGTAATCGAGGGTTTCCGTGTCACGCCCGAGAATCCTGTCCTTATTTTCATAAAGGTACTCAAGGAAATCCGAATCATAGACCATGCCGTATTTTATGACCTCGGCAACACCGTTAAGATATTCCTCGTCAGTGAGAGTTTTCAGGAAATCCATATCAATATAGACGTGTTTCGGCTGTGCGAAAACGCCTACGTTGTTCTTTGCGCCTCTGAAATTTATACCGGTTTTACCGCCCACGCTGGAATCCACCATGGAAAGAAGCGTTGTCGGTATCTGGATAAAACTGATACCGCGCATATATGTCGCCGCAACAAAACCGCCGACGTCGCCTGTTATACCGCCGCCGATGAGTATCAGTCTGCCGTCTCTGCGGCATTCGCCGCGAAAGAGGAAGCCAAGGACTGCAACAACGGATTCATGTGTTTTGTTGTGTTCATCCGCACGGAAACGGTACACTCTTTCCGTTGGCATGATATCACTGTAAAGATTGAAGACGTTGTCGTCTATCATGAAGAAATCGCTTCCCGAACTGAATCCTTTCAGCGTATCCGCTATGAAACCGCTGCCGATAGTGATCTCATACGAATCGTCAACCTGTTTTTTCAGATCAACAAATACCTTGCCCATGACACTCCCGTTATTTTATAAGCTATTTTGAAAGCTCTTCCCTGAGAACGGCTATTATCTGATCCGCCGCCTCTCTTGGTGTTATATCGGAAGTTTCGATGATATGATGAGCATTAATATAGAAAGCCGCCCTTTCAAAAAGCAGACGCTTTATCTCGTCCAGAGGTTCTGCAACCTCCAGCAGCGGACGGCAGGTATCGTCTTTTTTAAGTCTTTCGTGTATTGTTGCGGCATCCGCAATGAGTGTAAAAACAAGTCCGGAATTTTTCATAAGTTCGAGGTTGCCGCGTGTAACTACAATTCCGCCGCCTGTAGAAACTATCATACCTTTTTCTTCGGTTATCTCGCGCAGTACGTCAGTTTCAAATTTGCGGAAATCCTCTTCGGAAGATTCTTCAAATATCTCGCCTATGCTTCTTCCGGTCATCTCTTCGACAAGCTTGTCTGTGTCGACAAACTTCATTTTAAACTCGTCAGCCAATATCTTTCCAACGGTGCTTTTGCCTGTTCCCATGAAGCCAATCAGGTAAATATTCTTCATTTATTGCCCCTTGTCTGTGCTTTGCGTAACTATGGGTTCAACAGCCGAGCGCACACAGGGTTCAGGCAGGTTGTCGTCAGCAAATGCCTCTGTGTATGTCCGTTTTGACGTGCATGCGTCGCCGGGAAGAACGCCGCTGTAATAATCCACATCTTTTAATACAACACCCTGCGGAATATTAAAATCAATTTTTTGCCAGTCGTTCCACATTCTTTTCTGAAACGCAGTGACGATTGGTGCGGCAAGTCCGCCGCCGGTTCCCTTGTCGCCCATACTGCGGTGGTCGTCGAAACCCACCCACGCAACAATGGCGTAAGGCGGCGCTATGGCGGCTGTCCACGCATCTTTATAATCGTCGGTGGTTCCGGTTTTTGCCGCCGTACCGGAGATAAGCCCTGCCCCGCGTGCTGTACCTATGCGTGAAACGTCCTGCATTATGCGCAGAACCTGATATGCACTGACGGGCGAAACTATCTGTTCCGGCGAACGTTTCACATAATAAAGCGGCTCGCCTTTCATGTTCCTGATACTCAGGATAAGCCCGCAGTCTTTCCGCACGCCGTAGTTTCCTATAACGGAATAAACCTGTGCAACGTTCTGCACAGTGAGGGGGAAAATCCCCAGAGGCATAGCGAGATAAGGCTTAACGTCATAGTTCATGCCCATGAGCTTCGCAGTGTCCGCCACTTTCTGAAGCCCCGTCAGCATGGCAAGCCTTATGGTCGCGTTGTTGAGCGAGAACACAAGCCCTTTGCGCAGGGGTATCACGCCCATGTAATAATCTTCAAAGTTCGCAGGGTGATACGGTTTTCCGTGATTCTTATATTCATACGGCTTGTCCACAATGAGCTGATTGGGACGAAAACCGTTATTGAACGCTGCAAGATAGACCATTGGTTTGAATGTGGAGCCTATCTGCCTTTTCATCTGCATGGTGCGGAAGCGGAACCTGTTGTTCGCCGCCAGAGCCTCTATGGAGCCGCTGTCCAGATTGACCACAGCCATAACGGCATTGGCACCTTCCGGCAAAAAAGACATCCGCTCGGCAATAGCCTCTTTCGCTTTTTCTATGGTATCGAGATTCAGACCGGAAGTTATCACAACTTCGCCGGAAGGCTGTACGCCGCGGCGCTCCATCTCTTCCAATATCAGCGAGGTATACAAAGGATAATTATCCGTCAGTTTGTTTATATTATATTCAACAGGCACGCGCACGGCATCACTGTAAGACGTTTTTCCCTGCTCTATCATGTATTCGGCAAATTCGCCGGTGCGCCTTAAAAAGCTCTCCATATCCTCATACGGCAGAACGTTCAGCGTAAGAACGCTCATAAGCCAGAGGATCTGCGATTCGTCGGCAAACTCTGAACTTCGGTCAAAATAGAAAAGGGATGCCGATTCAAGTCCCCAAAGGTCACTCTGCATATATGCCGTTTGCAGGTACGCATTGTAAATGCCGTTTTTCCCGTGCATTTTCAGAAGATCAGCTGCTGTTTTCCACAAAACCAGTTTATAATGGGTATCATCGCGGTACATATACGCCGCTTTCTCCGCCTCGTACATAATAAAACAGTCGTCGAGTCCGGCAGCGGGTATCTCATAGGTTTTCAGCAATTTAAAATCTTCATCGGTCTCAGGTTTTTCGCATTTAAAATAGTTTTTGCCTGCAAACTCCATCAGGGTATAGATATCCTGCGGCAGATTTTCGGGCATATCGTCTGAACGCTCGTAAACGTTCTTATACATCAATATATTGTCTTTGGAATAGATTGATACGGTCTTTGTTTTGCGGTCGTTGAAAAAGATGGCTCCCATATCGGGAGAATAGAGTTCAAGCCTGACCCGCTGGTTTTTCAGATACCACCATCCGCCGCCTGCACCAGCCGCGGCAAGAAGAAGCAGTACAAGAAAAACCCTGAGAAATTTCATCAGCTTTCCTGTTTCAAATCCAGATATTCTTTAAGGGACTGAACTGCCATCTTCCTGTGGCTTATGGCGTTCTTCTCGTCGTCGGTAAGCTCCGCCATGTGTCTTCCGTCGGGCAGAAGGAATATCACGTCGTAACCGAAACCGCCTTCGCCTTTGTATTCTCTGGCAACCGCGCCCTGACACATACCGCCGAAGGTGCGTTCCACAATTCCGTCAACAGCCAGAGCTATCACACAAATGTAGCTTGCACTCCTCGCTTCGTCGGGAACACGCTCCATAACGGCGAGAAGTTTTCGGTTATTGTCATCATCGGTGGCGTTAACCCCGGCAAACCGTGCGCTGTAAACGCCCGGCGCACCCTCCAGAGCGTCCACGGAGATACCTGAATCGTCCGCTATGACATATCCGTCAATAAGCTTTGAAAGTGCCTTAGCCTTTATGGAAGCGTTCTGGAGAAAAGTATTTCCGGTCTCCTCAACGTCCATGTCTTTATCTATATAGTCGTATGCGCTGACAACCTCAACGCCTTCCAGTATCTGCGCTATCTCTTTGAGTTTATGTTTATTTTTCGTTGCAACGTAAAGTTTCATTCCATCCCCAGAAGTCGTTTCTGCGCCGCGAGCAGATTCTTTATCCCCATAATGCCAAGATCGAGCATCCTGTCCAGTCCGTCGCGTGAAAATGCCGCGCCCTCGGCACAGCCCTGAATCTCTATAATATCCGTTCCGTTCTTCATGACCAAATTGAGGTCAACGTCGGCACTGCTGTCCTCTGTGTATTGCAGATCGAGCAGATATTCGCCGTCCACGATGCCGATGCTGACGGCGCCGACGAAATCTTTTACAGGATTCTCAGCCAGCACTCCGAGTTTAACCATCCTCTCTGCCGCGATGTAAAGCGCACAGAAACCGCCTGTTATGGCGGCAGTTCTTGTTCCGCCGTCCGCCTGTATAACGTCGCAGTCGATTATGACGGTGTTCTCACCCAGCTTTTCAAAATCCACTGCGGCACGCAGGCTTCTGCCCGCCAGACGTGATATTTCCATCGTCCGCCCGTCCTCTTTTCCGCGTTTGGATTCGCGCTGATTGCGGGTGTTGGTCGCTCTGGGCAGCATGGCGTATTCAGCCGTCACCCAGCCCCTCCCCGTGTCTTTCAAAAAGGGCGGCACTCCCTGTGTGAAGCTGGCATTGCATATTACTTTCGTGTTACCGAATTCGCAAAGCACGGAACCTTCGGGATGCATAACATAATCCCTTGTCAGTATCACGGGTCTCATTCTGTCGGCTGGTCTGTCTGTTCTCATTATATTCCTATTCGTTTATGATAAGTGCATTGGGATAAGTCTGGGATTTTTCATCCTTGAACGCCATAGCGTCGTCGCGGTTTGTAAAACCGATGACCCGCACTCTGAAATATTCGTTTCCGTTGATTATAGCTGGTTCAATGATAGCGTTCCTGATACCGCCAGCCACCTCTTCCGCGTTCTGGCGGATGGAGAATGACGCAAGCTGTACTGAGAAGTTGCCGAATTCAGGCTCGTCTGTTTCCTCTTCGCCGTTGAGAAGTGTTATCTCAACCTTTGTGAGCCCCTTGCCTACGAGATTAAGCTCACTTGCAGCGGCGTATGAGAGGTCGATTATCCTGCCCGGCACATGGGGTCCTCTGTCGTTTATACGTACAACGACGGATTTACCCGTTTCGGCGCAGTCCACGCGCACCAGACTGCCCAGAGGGAGCTGTTTATGAGCCGCGGTCTTGTCGAACATGTTATATTTTTCGCCGCTGGACGTCTTTTTACCGTGATCGTCATTGCCGTACCATGATGCAAGTCCCTTCTGCTTGAAACTTTCAACCGATTTCATACGGTAATAGGTTATCCCGCGGACAGTGTAGGGTCTGTCATAAACCGCGCCCAGCATTTCGGCTCCTGACGGAGTGCGGGCATCTGCAATGGCAACCGCCTTGTCTGTTTCCGTTTTCGGCTGTTCTGCCTGTGCTGTTTCGTCCTCCGCATATGCAAAGGCGCTTGCCAGCAGAACAAGGCTAAGTATAATTGTTTTCCATGTAAATCTGTTCAAGCTGTTGTTTCCCCTCTTCAATGTTTTCATACCTGATAATGAAATCGGGTCTTTCGGGTATTGACCGCATGTAAAGCGGGTCGTAGTACGACTCAAGCAGAATCTTCGTAAAGCTCTCATAGTCACTTTTATTCAGAAGCTTCGCCAGTTCGCTGACTTTTGCGTTTCCTATGTACTTGTTCAGGCGGAGCAATGAACGCAATATCTCATCTTTATACAGTTCAGGCTTGTAATTGTCCACCGTAAAGCTTATGCGCGCGTCCAGAGGCACCTCTGCAACGACGCTCACACCTTTTTTCATCCTGCTGAAAAGACTTTTTGGAACAGAGACTTTGCCTATCTTCATGCTCTCGCCTTCAACAAGATAGACACCTTCTTTTTCCCTGTATAATTTATACCATATTTTTGTTTCAAAATTCTTCTGAGTTACGTTCAGATACTCCGGTTCATCCACTTCGCCGAAGCTGGAGCCCTTATGAGCAGCCGCTTTCTCAAGATCCAGCACCCTGATGTTTCCGTCAAGCTGTCTGAGAATCGCCGTTTTTCCGCAACCTGTGGGTCCGTATAGATTTATGAAAGAATAATCGGGTGAAAAGTTCTGAAAAAATGAATTGACGTGATTCCGGAAAGATTTATATCCGCCTTCAATACGGGAGACATCCAGTCCGGCAAGCTTTAAAAGCCCCGCAGTGCTGGCGCTTCTAAGTCCGCCCCTCCAACAGAATACAACCGTCAGCCGCTTGTCCTTGATATCAAGAAAACTGCGGATAAGCTGAGGAAGTTTCGGACTGACCAGATCCACACCCAGAAGCCGTGCTTCTTTGGGTCCGGTCTGCACATAGCAGGTTCCCACCTTTGCCCGCTCCTCATTGTTCAGAAGCGGAATATTTGCGGAATCAGGGATGGTGTCCTCAAGAAATTCGCTCTCGGAGCGCACATCAATGAGGTTGAAATGTTCTATCCCCCGTTCCAGAATGTGACTTAAAGAGAGTTCGCCGACTACACTCACTTGAACTTTAAGAGTGTCTCTATGTAATGCTTAAGCAGTTTTTTGTTTGTTCTGTTTTTGCTGTAAACAACATAGACCTCTTTCTCCACAACAAGGTCGGTGACCGGAATAGCTTTGATACAGCCGTCACATTCGTCGGTCAGTGCCATTTCTGACATAAACGCTATACCAAGCTCTTTTTTGACGGCATTTTTTATTGAGAAAGTTGAGCTTAAAACAGCTACTATGTTAAGGCTTTCAAAGTCGTAGCCCTTCTGTTTGAATCCGTGTTCCACAGAGGCGCGCGTACCAGAGCCTATTTCGCGGGTGATGAATTCCTCTCCCAGTATCTCTTCTATGAAAACGCTTCCTCTGGTATAAAATTTATGGTTCTTGTGTACGATAAGAACTATCTTATCTTTTGTAAGAACTTTGTATTCAAGGTCTTTTTTAGGTATCTTCCTTGCGACCACGGCAAGATCGAGTATACCGTCGGAAAGTCTCTGGATTATTGTCTGGGTGCCTGCGTTGTCTATATTGAAGAATGTCTTAGGGTAGTCCTCTTTGAACTTTTTGATAACTTCCGGAAGTATGAATTCGGCGGCAACGGTGCTGTAGCCGATGTGGAGGTTCCCGCTCACTTCGTTCAGAAATTCTTTGACGGCTTCCTGTGATCTTTCGCGAAGATCAAGTATATCAACGGCATAGGGGAAAAAAATCTGCCCCACCTCTGTGAGAACGACCTCTTTTGAAAGTCTGTCGAAAAGTTTAACGCCGAGCTGTTCTTCAAGAGTGCTGATGTGCGTGGATATGGTGGGCTGGCTCAAAAGAAGTTTTTCGGCAGCGCGTGAAAACGACTTATATTTTGCGACAAAAACGAATGCTTCAATCTGTTTAAAATCCATATCCTTCTCCCTCTCTTTTCAATATAGGTTGAAAATACCATAAACATAGAAAAAATCAATATCGAAAAGTTTATATGACCATAACAGCGCACTATTTACCGATTATACACCCGCCTTCCGCTTTGTACACGGCAATAAACGGGTAGTTACGATATATTCGCTTAAAACATCCTATATCGGAGCTGCCAATAATAAGCGTTTTTCCAAAAATTGAATTTTCTGTTTTATTGTTGAAAACCGAAAAATAAGCTCCATTTCTATGTAATTTTAGTCCTGAATCGGAATTATGTTCAATATTCGTAAAATTTAATCCGTCCGATGAAAAATATCCGTGACTGCCGCCTTTAAAAGGCACTCCTTCTGTTAACACCAGCCAGACATCTTTTCCCCCGCCTATGGTTTTAAGCAATGTCCTGTCAGGCTGCGCCGAAGCCAGAAGCTTCTGCGACATGTACCATCCCTCTTTGAACTGCGAGGTTCCGTCCGCCGCCGCACGCACCCCTTTAAGATATTCCAGAATAAACCCGTTATCCCACTGGGTAACAACGTTTGCGCCCTTCGGGATGTCAAGTTTAGCGAAATCTTCAAACACCTCTTTTTCAACATACGGAGCAGGAACAAAATATACCGCAGAAACAGCAAAGGCAAAAAAGAACGCAGAAGACATTGAAAGCGCTTCGCCGAACCGCCCTGCGCGCCTGAATACATATGAAAAAAGCACACCGAAACCGATGCCGGCAAAAACGCCGAGATACATTCCGAAGCGCTGACCTTTAAAGAACATCAGACACCCAAGCAAAAACAGCGGAGCAAGCAGGTAGATTCTGCGAAATGTCACCGCAAAAAGAACCAGTCCCGCCAGTGCGGAATAACCGTCAAGCGTGATCAGCCTCATGTTGTCCCAGAAGCTTTTGACTCCAAGTTCCGCAACGTCTGCGGGATAGAACCTTCCGGCATCTGTCATGAAACCAATCAGACCTTTGAAACCCAGAGCAAGCTGAAAAGGTGAACAGAAAATAATAAACACAGCAACAGAATACAAGACCATTTTCTTATTTTTGCACACAATGAGCAGATGCAGACTGAGCATAACCAGCCAGACGACAGCGAATCCCGCATGGGCGTACCATCTGTAGTGAAGCCAGCAGAAAATCCCTGCCAGAGCCGAATACAGGAGAGTTTTACCGCGCCCTGCAAGATAGATGAACAATATAACCGTCAGAGGAAAAAACAGATTAAGCATATCGGTATCAGCCTGAAACGCAGTTGTCCGCCCCAGATAAGCCATGCAAAGCCCGCCTGTGACAGCACCGCCTATCGCTGCCGACGGCATACCGTTCAGGTACAGAAATATCCCCAGAGGAAAAACGAACAGACCGGAAAGAAATACAGTCAGCAGGCTGGATGCAGTCTCCAAATCCAGCCCCGCAGCGGAGGCTGTCTTTTCAGTAAGCAGGCTTATTAAAGGAGTGAAAGGAAACGGGGTGCCTGTTGAAAGCGGGTCTTTGCCGCTGACAAAAGAACCGTCTGCGATCTCCTTCGCATAGCGAAGCCACCTGTAGCCGTCGTTTGAAACAAGGATGACGTGTCCGGCGGCGCGGTGATATGCACTGTCCAGAATGTCCGTGTGCTGGCGGTATCTTACGGCAGTATTTGCCAGATATGCCATAACCAGCAGAAGGGCAAAAAAAAGGACACCGATTTTGCGGTGTCCTCTCTTATATTCAGACATTTTCTGAGTAATGTACTTTTATGAATTTGTTCAAAAGCCTTATGCCGAAACCTGTGGCATACTTGCCGAATATCGGGTGATCCTCCTCAATGTATGAGGGACCCGCGATATCGAGGTGTATCCATGGCCAGTTGTCCACGAACTCCTGCAAAAACAGTCCGGCAATGACAGAACCCGCCTCGCCTTTCTGTTTCGCGATGTTGCGCAGGTCTGCGATATCGCTTTTGACACGTTTCTGGTATGACTCAAGCAGCGGCAGTTCCCAGATATCCTCCGCAACGTCGTATGAAATATCCGTAATGTTTTTCGCGAGGAACTTTCTGTTTGAGAAAAGCCCCGCACAGTGTTTGCCAAGAGCAACAATACAGGCTCCCGTGAGCGTCGCCACGTCTATTATAACTTCAGGGTCGGACTTGGTAGCAGTATAAAGCGCATCGGCAAGGATAAGTCTGCCTTCGGCATCTGTGTTGAGTATCTCAACAGTCTTGCCCATGGCGCTGGTGAGTATGTCGCCCGGTTTATAAGCACTCATCCCGATGATATTCTCAACCATGGGAATGTATGTTTTGATGTTGACCTTAAGCCCTGTTTCCGCGGCAGTTTTGGTGACGGCAAAAACAGTTGCCGCACCTGCCATGTCGGTCTTCATATCCTCGATGGAACCGGTGGGTTTCAGGTTGCTTCCGCCGGAATCAAACGTTACGCCCTTGCCGACAAGAGCAACGTGCTTCTCGCTCCCGGGGTTTCCGTTGTATTCCATCATGACCATTCTGGGAGGGTAACAGCTCCCTTTGCCTACGGCGTAGACCATAGGGAAACGCTCTTTAAGCTCGTCCATATCGTCGATGACAGTGACTTTAAGCCCTTCAGCCGCACACTCTTTTATCCTGTCCGCAAATATCTCAGGAGTGAGGTCTGCGGGCGGAGTGTTCACCAGATCCTTAGCCAGATATATATTGTCGAACTGAACGTTCAGGTTTGCGGCGTTATCATCCATAGCGCGTTTAAGTTTCGCATAGGACGTAATGACCTCAACCTCATCTAACTGCCAGTTCTTTTCCTGTTTTGTTTTATAAGCTTCATAGCTGTACTGACCGAAGAAGAATCCGTCCAGAAAGGCAGCGGAATACTGCGGGTCTTTTTTGTCCATATAAACGTCTTCAAAAGCTATCATGGAGAACGAAGATATCCTGTCCTTTTTCAGCAGCTTCACAAACGAAGCGCCAAGCTCCATATAATATCTGAGATCCTGCGGGTCTTTGGAAATATTCACCAGATATATCTTTTTGAGTTTTCTGCCTATCTCCACGTAAAAGGCGGAGAACTCTTTCTCATCATATGAGAAATAGTCCGAACCTATCATCTCGTTGATCGCGTCTTCTATTTTCTTTCCGGTAAGGGATTTGAGCGGGCGCATGTTACGGTAAACGGGAATGAGGATCGCGTCTTTTTTAGAATTGAGCGCTGTTTTCTTTCTGCACGATATTTTCATGACAACTAACCTCTGGAACCTTTTTATATGTACACATATTAAGCAGCTTTTTGCGCATAAATTCAAGAGTAAAACAGCCAATATGAGCATTTTTATCCGTTATTTTCAGCCGTTTTCGTAAGGTTTTCTCCCAATTTCATTCGTAAAGCCTCTTTCAGAGACCATTTCCGTATTGCCCATACTGCATGACAAAATAAATATTAAAATAAATTAAAATTCATCATTGACACATTATAGTAAAACTGGTAATCTTCGTTTCCCTTGACGCGGGGTAGAGCAGCTTGGTAGCTCGTCGGGCTCATAACCCGAAGGTCGTTGGTTCAAATCCGGCCCCCGCAACCAAAAAACAATGCCCACCTTTGGTGGGCTTTTTGTTTTGAAAATATGAGACTGCTGCAACGCTGTCTCATTATGTTTAATGTATCTGCCAATTTAATTTTCGCGGCATTTTTCTGTGGGGTTGGTTATGTCGGATGTCCTTTTTTATCTTATGATGGTTCTCGCCATGGTAAGCTGGGGCGAATCATGGGTTTCCGCAAAGGTCGTCGCCAAGATGGCATCACCGGAAGTTCTCATGTTCTGGCGTTTTTTCCTCACGTTCATATCATACATTCCGGTCATGATTTACCTTAAACAGACTTTTTACATAAGCCGCAAAGGGATACTGTTCACCCTCGTCTGTTCGGTCGTACTTCTGCTTTATAATGAAATGTTCTTCACCGGACTGATATACGGCATGGCGAGCGTCGGCGGGATACTTGTAACAACACTTATTCCTGTCGTCACATTCCTTCTGGTGAGCGTACTGAGCCTCAAGGCGCCTTCACTTAAGGACTCCTTCGGGCTTATCCTCGGCGCATGCGGCGCAATGGTAATCATTAAGATATGGGATACAGACATTGAAAAACTGTTCCTCAGCGGGAATATATATTTCCTCACGGCGGCGTTTCTCTGGGCTGTGCTTACATATCTCGGAGCTTTCGTTAAAAAATACACCAACGTCTTCACATACAGCTTCTACCTTTACCTGTTCACCACAGGGCTGATAGCGCTGACCATCATGGCGAAAGGCTTAAGCTATTCCGTTCCCCATACATTCGTTTTCTGGAGTAATATGACGCTTCTGGCGGTGGGAGCAACGACTTTCGGTTCCACGCTGTTCTTTATTGCGGCAGCGAGGCTCGGTTCTCAGAAAACAAGCTCTTTCGTTTACCTTGTGCCTGTGAACGCGCTGGGACTAAGCTGGTTCTTCCTCGGTGAACAGATACACATCAACACCGTTATCGGCGGTCTGCTTGTTTTCATGGCTGTCTACATTATAAATAAAAGAACTAAAAAAGCTTAAAGATACAGTCCCTTTCCTGTCATCGCCCCGTAAAGATGCACATACGCATCAGCCGATTTTTTCCATCCGAAATCCTGTTTCATAGCCCTTTTGCGCATGGATTCTATGTGCAGCGGGCGGTCGTAATATGTGCTGACTGCCCATCCTATCGTATCAAAAAGTGCGTCTGCGCTGATAGCCCAGAATTTAAATCCGGTTCCGCCGCCCGTCGATTCTTCATAGTTTTCCACTGTGTCGTCAAGACCGCCTGTGGCGCGGACAACAGGAAGCGTGCCGTATGCCAGACTGTACATCTGGTTAAGCCCGCAGGGTTCATAGAGCGACGGCATGACGAAAAAGTCACATCCGGCTTCCACAAGATGCGCAAGCTCTTCGCTGTATCCGATATAAGACCCTATCTCTCCGGGATATCTGGCAGGCAGACCGCTGAAAAATTCCTCGTAATTCTGTTCGCCTGAACCGACGACAACAAACTGACAAACCATCTCGTTCATAGCCCGTACACAGGCGTCTTTCAGCAGGTAAAGCCCCTTCTGGTCAACAAAACGCCCAACAAACCCGAAAAGCGCAACTCCGGCATCCTGTTTCAGCCCGAAACGCTTCTGGAGTTCCAGCTTATTCTTTGTTTTCGTTTTAAGCGTCTTCGCATCGTAAGGATACGGAATATACGTATCTTTTTTGGGGTTCCATACGTTCGTGTCTATGCCGTTCAGTATACCGACGAGATCGCTCCCGCGGGCGTTCAGCAGTTCATGCAGACCCGAAGAGCCGATCGGTCCGCGTATTTCTGCCGCATAGGTGGGACTTACTGTGGTTATCTTATCGGCAAAGGCAAGCCCGCCTTTCAGAAGGTTCACGCCGCCATAGTTTTCAAAAGCTCCCGCATGGAAATCTTCAGTTTCTATTCCGGCATACTCCATGAACTCACTGCCGAAGATACCCTGATATCCTATATTGTGAATGGTTATTATACTTTTTGTCCGGGCAAAGAAAGGGTCGCCCCACTTCTTTATATAATAAGGTATAAGAGCCGTCTGCCAGTCGTTCACATGGGCTACGTCCGGTTTGAAATCGAGGTCTTTCGCCGCCTGCAATGCCGCGCGGCAGAGGAACGAAAAACGGAACGGGTTGTCGCCGTATTCACCGGCTTTCGTGTGGTATATTCCGGCTCTGTTAAAATATTTATCGAACTCTACAAAATAGAAATCAACGTTGTCGTATTTTGTGTGATAAAGCGCATAAAATTCCTCGCAGTTGCCCATATGCACACAGCATCCGGCGGCGGCGAGTTTTATGTCATATTTTTCCCTGTCCACAGACGAATAGAGGGGGGAAACCACTATGACGCTGTTATCATGTGATAAAGCGGCGGGAAGAGATCCGGCGACGTCACCGAGTCCGCCTGTTTTTGAAAAGGGGGCAACTTCGCTGGATACGAATAATATGTTAAAACCTGACATAGATATACCTCATGCCTGATTTTACATCGTATGAGCGGGTGTGTCCAATGATTAAATGATTACAGGACGAATCTGACCCCTATGATCCCAAGAATGAATGCGCCGAAATATTCAGCGTAATGTCCGATGTAACCGCGGCTGCGTTTGCCTATGAAAACGCCCAGAAAGCTCATCAGCATGCACACAACGCCTATAACGCAGGACGCGGCAATTATTCCGCCGTCCCAGAGAGCAAGCGATATGCCCGCGCCAAGAGCATCCATACTGGTCGCCAGCGACAGCATCAGAAGAGCAAATCCGACAGTAGGGTCGCTCATATAAACCTTACAAGCCTTGTTCTTATATGCTTCTCGAGCCATATGAAATGCCACATAGAAAAGAAACGCGGCCGCCAGATATTTTATGTTACCCGTGTATTTCATGAGTATGCGTCCGGCATACGCGCCAAGAACAGGCATGAGAAACTGAAAAAAACCGAAAGCGGCGCCTAGACGAATATAGTTTGATGGCTTATTATATTTCATTCCAACGCATATACAGACGCAGAAAGCGTCGATGCTCATCGCAAGAGCTATGCCGAAAATATCTAAAAAGGTTATCATTCTGCACCGTGTGATTTATACTGAACTGAATCATATAGAGAGCCGATCAAAAAAACAAGTCTGTATCCGTATAAAAAATACTCTTAAATAATATCAGGACAGACCGTCCGGTGTAAGGTATTTTATCTGCGCACCCATTTTGTTGACAAAGTCCAGATCGTGCGAAACTATCAGCATACTTTTATCTATGGATGAAAGTATTTGCGCAAGCTGGTTCACTGATTTTTCGTCAAGTCCCGCCGAAGGCTCGTCCAGAAGCAGGATATCAGGTTTCATCACCAGCACGGAAGCCAGAGTGACAAGCTTCTTCTCACCGCCTGAGAGGTGCAGCGTTATTCTGTCGCGAAGATGCGGGATACCGAGTTCCGCAAGAATTGCATCCGCCTGTGCCTGTGCCTCTGACGGTTTCATCCGGCTGTTAAGAAGCCCGAACGCCACCTCTTCAATGACTGTCGGCGCTATTATCTGATCGTCGCTGTCCTGAAAAACAAAGCCTATATGCCCGCGCGCCATCTTAAAATCATCTTCCGTGACAAGTTCGTGGTGGAATATTTCTATTGTGCCGGACTGAACGCGGCAAAGACCGACGATAGCCTTAAGCAGGGTGGTCTTGCCCGCGCCGTTTGGTCCCATAACAGCTATCTTGTCCTTATGACCGACACTCAGCGTAACGTTTTTAAAAAGCGTATCGCCGTTTCTTGACAGCGAAAGGTCTTTCAGAGTGATGGAACAGCTCACGCAAGCCCCCCGTATATAAGAATGAACTGGAACACAAGAAGTGCCGCCGCAACAACATCCGCAGGAAAGAACGGGCGGAAGTTGAAAGGATACAGTTTACCGGAAAAACCGCGCATCTTCATCGCCTGCGTGAGCGCCTGTGCCCTGTCCATACTGCGCACAAGGAGCATGCCAAGCAGATACGCAAGAGTTTTGTAGGTAAAAGCGTCAGTTTTCGGACGGAAATTCCTGACCTTAAGCGAATTTCGCATCTTCTCGTATTCGTTTCCGATTATTTCAATATATTTTACCGCAAAAAACAGCAGAACCGTAAATTTATGCGGCAGTCTGAGCGTATAAAAACCGTAATAAAAATCAGTTGAGTTCATCCCGCAGAACATCGCAGCCGTCGCGCATACTATCAGGTTATAACGCAGGAAGATAAGAAACGCGTGCTGAGCATCGTCCCCGAAAAGATATACCGTCGCGCAAATGAATAAGATCATAAGGTTAAGCTTTAATATGCGGAAAAAATACTGCGGCAGGAAGTTGATCCGAAGAAGCATTATCCCCGCTGCGAATATCGAATCCGCCGGAGTTATCTGCTGCTGAAAAGCTATCATGCATGAATAAACCGCCGCGCAGAATATGCCGGCTGCCGGAGAAAATCTCATTTTTTCTTAACTATCATAGCTATTCCGAAAATACCAAGAATATAGCCTATCCCTGCTATTATCATATCGAGATGGCTTCTGCCCTTGTCAATCTCCGCCTTAAGCTCCGCAGTCTGTTTTGAAAGCTCCTCTCTGATAAGCTGCCTTATCTGTGTGGTATCAACAGACGTTGACGGGGCGGGTTCTTCGTATGCCATGTTTGTTTCGGCAGAAGATGTTATGCTCTGTTCCGCCCTGTGTCCCATGCCGCCATCGACAATAATTTTCATTTCAGTCGGCATTTCACCGTTTTTGGAAAATTCGCCGTTGTTGTCAAGTTTGCCCCCGGCAAATACTTTTCCATCGGCATCAAGCACCTGAAAAGCGCATTCGCGGCAGGGTGTCCCATCCGCAAAATATGAATTTACAGTGAGAACGTTATTCTCTGCAAAAGCGAGAATATTCAGTTTATGCGCAGACGCTGTTGAAAAAGAAAACAGTGTCAGCACGGCAATAAAAAGTTTAGTTTTCATATTCGGTTCTCAGAAAGTCCGGATAGACCTTATTTAAAAAATTAAAAAGATACATCGAAACTATCCCCTCAATGATTATAACAGGGATATGCATCAGAAATATCGCCTTTGCGGTATCATACAGCCTGCTGCCGCTTAATGCAAGCACTGCCGAAAGCAGAACGGCGGACAACAGCACAGGCATGGAACCTGTCAGAAAGAACAGTATCCATCTTTTCGTTCCCGCTGTCTTCATGCCCAGACGGAACAGGTAATAACCCGCAATGGCAGGAAGCGCCATGACAAGGATGTTCGTGCCGAGGGTCGTAAACCCGCCGAACTGGAACATAAGCGCCTGTAAAACCAGCGCAACCATTATCGCCGGAAAGGCACATACGCCAAGCACCGCCCCCACAAGCCCGTTCAGCACAAGATGAACGCTGGTGGGTCCCACCGGAATATGTATGAACGAACCTACAAAGAACAGACTGGACATGAGAGCTGTTTTTGCCAGCATCTCCGTCTTCATTTTATAAAACCCGAAAACTGTAAGTGCGGCTCCCGCCGCCCCCGTTGAAATCAGAACAGGGGCGGACAGTACGCCTTCGGATATATGCATCTATTTGTCACCGTAAGTTTTTACCCATATCAGAGCACCAAGTTCGACAGGATACTGTTTGCCGGCTTTTTTAATCTTAACGTCATCCTCGATAAGCGCCGCAAACCCCCACCATCCGGCAAAAGGCATCGCATAGGTGAAAACACCGTTGCTGTCGGCTTTCACAACCTGAGTTATGTGCGCATCTGTGGGCGCTTTCATTTTAGCCCCTGCGTTGTAAAATTCAACCTCAACTTCTGCACCGGACACAGGTTTTCCCTTATAAAGAACCTTTCCGGTGAAAACGTTGCCTTTATAAAGCCCGTAAGGACGCGTCAGCGGGACTATCTCCGCTTTAAGCCCGACAGGTGTGTCCCAGCCCTCTTCCATACCAAAGCCGTTAACCACGGTTTTGGTTATGTGCTGGATAAAAGTCGCCTCGGCAGGTTCAAAATAATAATCCGGTGTTACGACAAAAATGTGGTCACCGGGCTTTTTCATCTGATAGGTGAAATTCCATGCGGTCTTACCGCTCGCTTTAATCTGTTTGATGGCGCCCATCAGGTTCTCTTTTTTACCGTCATGGTAAACGTCGACAGCTTTAGGCTTCACCATCTCCATCACAGGTCCCTGCTCAAAAGGGTGTGTGAAGAGCATTTCAAATTTGATGTTGCGGTTTTTCTGCGTTGCCACGTCTGTATTGGGCATCAGCACCTGAAAGTGCGCGTTGGCATAAAAAGCCGTCAGCAAAAGCATGAAAGTGAGTAACTTTTTCATATGACCTCCCGAATTTAATGAAACGATTTTAAATATTAGCACAACACAAGTAATAATAAAATAAAAAAAGTATGAGCTGAATATATTCTGAACTAAAAATCGTGTCAGGCATCTGATATTTAAAATTAAATTTCTTAAGAAGGTGTTAACATGAACATGCGAATAATCATTCTGGGAGGGTTGGCTATACTCTCCATATTCAACTTTGCCTTCGCGCAATATATAGGTCCCAACGCAACAAAAACCTACTCCACAGTGGAGGAAGTGAACAAAAAACCTGTTGACGGCGCGGAAGTTACTTTTAAGGGGTATCTCCTTAGAAAAGTCGGAAACGAGAAATATATCTTCTCCGACGGCATCGGCGAGATACGGGTGGAAATTGACAACGAAATCTTTCCCAACGTTGCCGTGGGAGCGAAAACAAAGGTCGAAATAAAAGGTGAGGTTGAAAAAGATTTCCTCGAATCACCGGAAATAGACGTTGATATAATTCAGGTCATGGAAAAATAAAAGGGAGCCTTAAGCTCCCTCAGGTTGTTGGCAAACTTGTTAAAAGTTAATGAGATTGCCACGTCAGCCTACAACTTCCTCGCAATGACAGCAATTTACGTCTTCGCGAGGTGCGTATGCGACGACGCGATCTAGCATTTTACTGACTTTGTCATCAGTCACATGGAGCCTCAAGCTCCATGTATCATTTATTAAAAAGAGAAAAATAATCCACTCTTTCAAATACTTCCAACTTGCCGCCTGCGGTGGCGTTGCGTATCTTTCCGCCTGAACGTTCAAAGAATTTACCCGCCTTGGCGTATCCTTGTTCCATCCTGTCCACCATAGGGTCGTGCCAGCGCTTGCCCTTTCCGAAATAATCGGGATGGAAATGGTTGGGGTCGTCGCCTGTGGAGGTTATCTTAAGTCCCTCGACCTCCGCTTCCTGCGGAATTATGTAATGGTGGTCAAAACCTATAAGATAAAGCTCGCGGATGCCGAAGAAATATGCAAGCTGCATGCAGACATATGTCACAGATCCGCCTGTGAACACCTGACGTGCGGCGTTAGTCGAAAAATAAGGAAAATCGGGATAGTTGTCATATCGCATACGAACGTTCAGCCAGTTTGTGCAATCATCCGGTTTAAGACAGTAGCGCAGGTAGTTTCCGAACCATTTCTGGGTTCCTTTCAGCCTGTTTATCTCGTCTGCTCTGTCCTCCGCAACAAAGTTATCCTCGACAACGTAGTGCGTGGGCAAAAATCCCATCTTTTCATAGTTCAGATATATGCTGTTAACGCCTATAGTTATCTCATCTTTCAGAAGAGTGAGATCAAGCTTATTGAGACTGGGACCGTTGCCTATCAGAAACCCTCTTTTTCCCTTATGAGCATTATGATATTTCAGAATATTGCGGTGATTTTCAGTCAGCCCGATGCCGCGCCCCGCCATTTTATACCCGAAAGTCTCCACCACAAGCTCCATCGCGGACGAATCATATTTATCCTTGTATGGTCTGGTGTAGCCGTCTATAAGCTTTGAGCGTATCTTTCTGTATGCTCTGTAAGGCACCGAATTCTTAATGAGTTCTTTCATCTGTCACCCTTAATTTTCTGATATATCCGTTCATAGTTAGCCGCCATAATATCTTCGCCGAAAAACTCTTCCACGAACGGGCGGCAGTTCTTTTTGATACTGTTTATCTTGTCTCTGTTTTCATACAGATATTTTATTTTTTCTGAAAGCTGTTTAACGTCATACGGGTCGAAAAGCCAGCCGGTTTGCCCCTCTATAACCATTTCGGGAATGCCGCCTGTTGCGGAACCCAGAACAGGAGTCGAACACGCAAGGCTCTCCAGCACGGTGTTGGGCAGGTTGTCCACTATCGACGGAATACAGAACACGTCCGCACAGCTGTAGTATCTGCTGATGGCGTCTGTGCCGGAAACAGATCCTTTTATGACAAGTCTGGGATCACGCTTGTCAGTCTTCGCCACACTGCCGATGACGACCACCTGCATATCAAGCTCCGGAACCATTTTGACCGCTTCTATAACCGCATCAATGTTCTTGCGCTTCCATGCGCCTGTTCCGGCAAGAAACAGCAGAGTAAACTTATCGGGGCTGATGCCGACGTATTCGCAGGCTTCAGCCTTTTCAATATTCCCTATGGACGAGAGCGGGATACCGTTATGCACCATCACAGCTTTCTTGCGTCCTTTAAGCACAGCGTCCGCAAGGTCTGTCAGCCACATGGACGGCGGGGTAAATGTTACGTTAGCCGCCTTATTACCTGCGATATCCTCAGGACGGTAAAGATGCCTGCGCCGGCTTTCTATCGGACAGTAGGTTATCTCCTCACCGTCCAGCGCTTTCATCTTATAGTTGTATCCGTACAGTGCGAACTGATCGTGCATTGTCCACACAACAGGGAATTCGCTTGCAAGTTTCGCTATCTGTTTCTGCGTGAAATAGCAGTTGTGCAGATGCACCACGTCAGGCTTGAACTGTCTGACACGGCTTAAAAAAACCGAAAATATCAGATTTCTGTACACCTCTGTGCGGGTGTACCTCGCCATTGTCCGGACAAGACTGTAGACAGCCTTTTTCGGCAGAGAATAGCTTCTGCCGAGATGCCAAGGGCGTATACCTGTATTTTTATATAAGGAGTAGTCGTTCTTCTGTTTTTCAAAAACGTACATGACCTCATGGGTCTTCGCCGCTGCAGCGGCAAGTCTGAATGCGGCGATGGAAGCACCGCAGCCGTAGTCATTCTCACTGTATAAAATGAGCCTCAACCAAAATACCTCTTGTAATATTTCCCGAACACTTCACGCAAATTGCGGTAAGTGCTAAGTTTGTCACGGACACTTGTATATGGCGTTTTGAAGTGTTCGTCAAGGGTATGCATAAGTTCTGCTGCAACTTTCTTCTCCTGCTCGTGCCAGCGGCGGGCTGTATCACCCCGTTCCTTTTCCGCTTCGTTCCATCTTGCGAACTTTTCCGCCTCTTCTTTCTCATGGTCGTGCCAGCGGTGAAGGGTGGCAAGTTCGTCTTTCAGGTTGTTGCGTATGGTACTGAAATTTTCTATACCCTCTTTAAGAAACTCGCGGGAGAAGGTCAGTTTTTCCAGATATGCCATTATATCCGAATAATTTGCAGACGTATCAACAACTGCGGCGTTATCGCACGGTCTGAACACCGCCTCTGCCTTTTCGTTGGCTGCCAGTGTTTCAAATCCGCCCTCCGCAAGGATCGCAGTGAGCGACACTCTGTTGAAGTTGTACATGTGCGCATGGATAACATATTCAAGAAAGTCAAAATTGTAAGTGGCAATATTGCCTATATTGCAAAGCCCCGGAACCTCTATATAAAGAAGTCCTTCCGGCTTAATCAGTTTTTTAATTTTAGACATCTCTGCCTTAAGGTCGGTGAAATGCTCAAAAACGTGACTCAGTATGAGTACGTCATATGTTCCGCCCTTCGCGATCATCGTGTCCAGATCGCCGTATACGATGTTTACGCCAGCCTGCCGGCACTCCTCAATACAGTCGTAGCTGTATTCCGTGCCTTCGGCGCTGACAGCAACTTCCTCTTTTGCCGCCTCCGCTGTAAACTCTTTGAGAACGTTGCCTGTTCCGGCGCCTATCTCCAGAAGAGAAAGTTCTTTCTTATCCGGCAGATAAGGTTTCAGCATACGGTATATCTTGTTTCCCTGCCACAGACGGAAAAGCGCCTGCTGGTCGTGAACGTGCAGATGTCCGTAGTTCAGGACATGGTAAAATCTGTCGTAATATTCGGGAAGAGATGACGGCGCTATGCGTGGCGAAGTTATCACCAGCCCGCATTTTTTGCAGATAAGAGAACTGAAAGGCAGCCCGAAACGGTCAATATCGGCTATTTTTTCAAGCTCTTCGCTGCCGCACTGACAGGAAGTGACCTCTTCGGTTTTTATTTTACCGTTTTTTATGTATTCCAGAAAAAGAAGACGCTGCTGTTCGGCGTTTTCGTTCAGCTTTCTGGGTATTCGGTCTTTTTCAAAAAGGATATTGCGGAACTGAGGAAAATTGATGTCACTCATATGTCTCCCATTTCTGACCGATAGTCACAAAACCGAAAACCCTCTCCTGCGGAGCAACGCAGAAGCCGCCGTTAAGCTGTCTGTAAAGGAACTCCCGTCCGTCGACAACCGCGATGACGGAAACATAATGTCCGGGGTTGAAAACGCAGGGGATCCTTAATTTACCTTTTACCACATTATTTGTATTAGAAAAATGGAATTTTGCAGTGTCTGTATTAAAGGCGGTAACCAGCGTTCCTTCGGAAGTATACAAAGGTATGCCTACTATCAAATTTTTCGGCTCGAAATGCAGACGGAACGAGAAGCTGAAAACCATCTCCTCACCAAGCCTGTATTCCTCTTTATCCCAGAAATGGGTGACGTCCGATATCTTTCCGTCGTTGTGATAGATGTCCCCGTAAAACGGTCGCACAGGTTCTGATTTACCTTCCGGTTTCTGGCTGGAAAGATACAGTTCTATCGCCTCGTCGGGACTGCCGTAAAAAATCGACTGCCCGTTCTGTATTACCATAACCTTGTCACAGAACATCTTTACGTCGTTCATGGAGTGGGAAACGAATATAACAGACATCCGCTCCCGCATGGAATTTATCTTCGCAAGACACTTCTGGCGGAATACAAAATCACCCACCGCAAGTACCTCGTCAAGTATCAGTATGTCAGGCTCAACTGAAGTTGCTATACCGAACCCGAGACGGGACTTCATCCCGCTGCTGTATGTTTTAACAGGCTGGTTTATGTGATCCTTCAGTTCTGCGAATCTGATTACCTCATCAGATTTCGCTTTGAGCATATCGCCGGAAAAACCGTTTATCTTCAGATTGAGAATTATGTTCTCCATACCCGTAAGCTCAGGTTTCAAACCGGACGTGACCTCAAGTATAGCCGCCACCCGTCCGCGTTTATGTACAACACCGGAGGTGGGCTGGATAACCCCCGCAATTATCTTAAGCAGGGTGGATTTGCCGTGACCGTTGCGCCCGATAATGCCTAGGGTTTCGCCGCGCTTTAATTCCAGCGAAACGTCTCTAAGCGCATGAAATTCCCTGTGGCGCGGTCTGCCTGTCAAGCTGAAAACCTCCAGAACACGGTCGAAAGGTTTATCGTACAATCTGTATATCTTGTTGATGTTCTCAGCGCGGACAACGGTAACTTTATTAGGCATCAAAGTACCTCCGCAAAATGGGGACGAAGTTTTTTGAAAACAACAACGCCAATGAGCAGAAAAACAAATGCAAAAACGATAAAAAATGCCAGCGGACGCGGATATTCAAAAAACCATCTGTGATAGATAAACGTATTCCTATAACCTTCAACGATGTAAACCATCGGATTTATGTACAGAAAAATGCGGTATTTTTCGGGTACGGACGTCGCCTGCCAGAAGATTGGCGTAACCCAGAAACCTGTTTGCAGGACAACGCTGATCACCTGACTCATATCTTTCGTAAACACCCTTACAGCACCTGTAAACCAGCCAAGCCCGAGCGTTATTATGAAAATACAAAGCAGGTAGAACGGAAGCTGGAGCCAGTATATAGACGGGTAATAACCCTTATAAACGGCTATTCCGGCTATTATCAGAAGAAAGATAAGATGCAGATAGAAAGAGGAGATTATCTTTACCAACGGCAGTATGCTCACGCGGAAATCCACTTTTTTCACCAGATGTCTGTTGTTTACAACAGCGTTCATGCCGCCGGTAACACAGTCTGCAAAATACGCCCATGGCGCATAGCCGCTCACCAGATACAGAATAAACGGAACATGGTCGCTTCCGACACGTTTGAAACCCACAGAGAAAACAAGCCACATGGTCGAAACAAACAGCAGAGGGCGGAAAAGCGCCCAGAGCAGACCAAGGTATGACCCCAGATACTGCTGGCGGAAATCGTCCACTGAAAGCGCAAAAACGAGCGAGCGCTCTCTGTAGATGTTCATGATGAATTCTAACGATCCTTTAATTATGCCGGACAAATCTTTCTCCGTCAGCCTATGTATTCTTTTTCAAATGCAGTGTAATCGTCTATGTAATAATCGGAAAATGCCCGGAGGCGTTCTCCGTTGTATCCGCAGAATATGAGTCCGTTGTGCTTCGCGGCATCATAGTCAGCCCGCGAATCACCAATCATAGCAACCTGATATCTGTCGTAACCATTCTCTTTTATGATGTCGTGAACAACGTCGTTCTTTGGGGTGGGGGAACCGTAAATTGAAACGAAATACTGTGTCAGATCAAGACATTTACAGATATAGCGCAATTCTTTCTGTTCCGTTCCGGACGCGATGTGCATAGGGATATGCATGTAATGGCGCTTTATAAAATCCAATGTATCCTGAATTATATATTTTTTATCGGTAAGCTCCGCCAGCATCAGCTTTGAATACGTTTCCGCATATTCGTTTACAGTCTCTTCCGTAACGCTTCTGCCAAGGATGTTCTCAAACATATGACGGATTTTCACAAATCTTGATATGCCGCCGTTGTTTCTGTGGAACTCAAGAAGCCTGTCAACGGCAGTCTTATCAAAATCAGCGAAAAGAAGTTCAAATCCTTTATCTTTAACGGGCATTGAATCAAGCACAACACCGTCAAAATCGAAAATTATACTCTGTATCATTCAATTTCTCCCACAACGGTACAGGGCAGTCCGTCAGTATCGTCCACCCTTAAAGGCAATATAATAAGCCTGCTTATCATATTCAGCTCTTCATAATCAAGTTTCATATCCTCTAGAAGTATAAGAGGTTTATCAGGGTTCAGAAAAGCCTTATGCGCTTTTCTGCCCTCCGGTCTGTTCTGAAAAGAGGACACGGACAGTGTGTCCATCCCGAACAGCCTTACGTTTTTGTATTTATTTCGTATATAATCAGCAACTGATTCGTGAAATCCGAAATTTTTATCTGCATTTTCCTCGTCAAACCTGTCAAATCCTGTGCGCACTATAATACAGTCAAACCCTCGGTCTTCGATGTTATCAAATTTATCAGCGAGTTCTTTACCGATAACATAGTCTGCCGGCTCAACATCAACAAACAGAGGATCTGAAAAAAACCAGAAATCGGCATCAAACGCGGAAATATCCTGACCGTCTGCAAAAAAATGCAGCGGCATGTCGAGATGCGTTCCTGTATGCACACTCATGCTCAAACGGGTATTGTTCGCGGCATCTCCCTTTGACATATCGGAGATACGGTCGAGTTCCACCTGTTTTTTCCCGCCGTAAGCGGGAGTTTCTGCATTTATAGTGTGCGAAAGGAATATCCGTTTAATCGCCGTTCTCCTTGCGGTTTATCTCTCTGTCGTGTATCTCGCGGATACAGTCAAGAATCCCCTGCCCCATATCAATGAAGGGGTTCGGCACCAGCTTTTTGCATACGCTTGGGTGGAACGAATACGGGGTGAGTTTATAATGGTGGTCGTTCACCTCTTTGTTGAGGATTATCTCAACGTCGTTACCCAGAATCTCCTTTATCATGGTAAAAAGATCAACCCTTGGCATCCGTTCGATACCCGTAAGGATTATGTGACCGTTTGAAAACCTGCTGTCCTCAATTATATCGACAGACATTGACGCTGCGTCCTGTGCGTGGATATACTCCCGCACCTCCTGCCCGTCCCTGTCGTGGACTATCTTTTTCTCGGTTATTGCGCTTTTCAGCACGGAATACAGGTAATTGTTTCCATATGCACGCTCTCCATATACCGAACCGTAACGGATGATAGTGAATTCCAGCCCGAACGCCCTGTAATACTCCTCTGTGAGTTTTTCCGACGCCAGTTTGCTCACTCCGTAGAAAGAGCCTCTGTCACTAAGCGCGTATGCACTTGATGCGTAAATGTATCTTTTAATATTTTTATTTTTGCACCCCTCGAGGATATTGAGGTTGCCTACAATATTGGTCTCTATGGTCTCAACAGGCATGGTCACCGCCATGTCAAGATTCGCCATCCCTGCGAAGTTATAAACATAAGAAACCTCAGGAGTAATAAGCCTGCTTACCAGTTCCCTGTTCATTATGTTACATTCAACAAAATCGCATCCGTCCGGCAGATATTCGCTCTTTCTCAGGTCTGCCGCAGTGACACGGTATCCGCGTTTCAACAGCTCCTCGACAACGTAGCATCCGAGAAATCCGGCTCCGCCGAAAACAACGACCCTCTCATTCATTTGAAAAGACCTCATTTTTAAGGTTTTTACCCGTCAGAAAGCGCACCGCCTCCTCAACGGACTGAACCTCCATATCTGTGCGGCTGGCAGTTGTCGCCGCGCCCATGTGGCATGTGAAGAGCATGTTATCAAGCTCCAGCAGCTTGCCTTTGTAGGGTTCGTCAACGAAAACGTCAGCCGCTGAACCGGCTATCACGCCGTTTTTCAGAGCGTCGTAAAGGTCGTCTTCGTTAACTATGCCGCCGCGAGCCGTATTGATTAGAAAAGCGTGTTTCTGCATCATGTTAAGCTCTTTAGCGGTGATAAAGTCTCTTGTATCCTTTTTCAGCGGCAGGTTGATGCTCACAATGTCGCTGTTTTTAAGAACGGTCTCTTTATCGGTATAGGTTATGCGCTCGTTGCGCCCGAAGATGATATCGGGGTTTGTATCGTGCGCCAGAATGTTTACGTTGAAACCTGAAAGCATGTGCGCAAGGCTCTTCCCGATGCGACCCATGCCGAATATGCCTATAGTCCGGCTATGAAGAAGAAGCCCCATGTGCCTTGCCCATCCGCCGTTTCGCATCAGCTTGTCGCTGGATGTTATCCTGCGGGCAAGGTCAAGCATCATTCCGATGCAGAGTTCCGCAACCGCAGTTGTGGGTGCTTCGGGGGTATAAGCCACGCGCACGCCGTATTTTCTGCAGAGTTCAAAATCCACGCCGTCAAGCCCCACACCGACGCGTGAGATAAGCTTGAGGTTGTGTGCTTTTTTAAACACTTCTTCCGTTATGTTCTCGGTTCCCGCGACAAGAACGGTGGCATCCTTGATATCCTCGGCAAGTTCCGCAGAAGTCAGTTTACGACCCCTTCCGTTTTCGCGGTACTCTATGCCGTTCTCCTCCAGAAGCTGTCGGGGAACAGGCGAAGTTCCGAAGAACGGGTGTGTCGATATGAATACCTTCATGCCTTGTGCCTGCTCATCTCTTCTCTTGCTTTCTGACCGAGGAAAAGGAAGTCAAGGCTGAACGCAAGGAAGGAATATCCGAGATCTATCTTCTCTTTCAGTTTTTCATATTCCGGCTGGATCACATGGAATCCCAGAGGAAAGTTAGCCGCCTTACAAGCTTTTTCAACGGCTATAAGCGCCTCTTTAACTTCTGGTCGGTCGTACTCGCCCGGCACGTTCATAGAACCTGAAAGATCATAAGGACCTATGATAATTCCGTCTATACCGGGGGTGGTTATGATATCGTTTATGTTGCGCACAGAGTCTATATGCTCAACCTGTGCAATGATAACTGATTCGTCTTTAAGCCATTCCTTATATTCGTCGAAACCGGTGCCGTATTTCTGCGCGCGTGCCAGTCCGACGCCGCGTTTGCCGATGGGCGGATATTTTGTAAACCGCACTGCCTGTTCTGCGTCCTCGCGGCTGTTCACCATGGGAACGATGATACCGTCGGCTCCGGCATCCATTACACGTTTAATAACAACCTCTTCGTTTTTGCCCACGCGGACAAGGGCTTTCATGCCAGCCGCCTGAATGTGCCCGATGAGGTTCTGCGCAGCCGCAAGCTCTATTACGCTGTGTTCAAGGTCGATTGTGAGCCACTCGAACCCCGCTGTCGCCATTATCTCAATGACGGACTGGTGACCTATCGTCACCCATGAACCTATTGTGAGTTCGTTGTTTTTCAGCTTCTGTTTAAGAGACATTTTCTACTCCGTTGTATCTTTTCGAGATACTTAGCAGGTATGACCCGTTAAGTGATATGTATTTTCTGCCCTGTGCCTCGCCGTATGCAAAGAGGGCTTCCATCTGTTCATCATGTCCGTTCTGATATTGTACATAATTTCTGTCGCGGAAAAAAGAGGGATGTGCATCAACAACCTTTTGCATCAGCCCCTCATACTGGACAAGACTGTTGTGTTTCCAGAACATTTTGTCTCCGGAGCTTCTGCCGTTCGCTCCGAGAATATATATTTCATCCGCAAGTGCGGATGCCGCAGGGAGCATCAGATAGGTTAGAATATTGTCGGTGACATGAACGGAAATATCTTCTGCGGAGGGGAAATTAAGCCCTTCGTTTCTTCCGACACCTATGATTTTATCCGAAATCCGCGGATAATGCGCCAGCATCAGAGCGACCATGTTTTCCGGCATCATAATATAAACGCCGTATTTCTCCGCCGTTTTAAGCACGTCGCGCCGGAATGTTTCGGAATATTCGTTCCAGCTGAAATGGTAAACAGGGTCGGCGAAACAGAGGATGTCGGGCTTTGCCCATTCGAGAAATTCGTCGTTTTTCACCACGCTGTTGCATATCACTTTTATCATGCCCAGCGTTTCCGGGTGTTTGTCATAGTCCGAGAATGACGCGCCAGTGAGGAAACAGCACGCCTTTTCTTTATCTTTAAGCTTCTCAGCCATTGCCGCGAAATTCTTTTGAGATAATTCTGAAAAATCTTTTCCTGAATGAGCACCGTAAAGATAACTCCAAGCGGTGCAGCTTTCCGTTGAATAGAAATTTTCATCCACAACGGCGCATTTGTGAAGCCTGAAAAGGTTTAAAAATATGAGCCGCCAGTCGGTTATGAGGTACAGATCGGCTTTGCCTTGCACGATTTCAAAAAAATCAGGCAGATACCAGCCGACCTTCTTCTGAAAGTCAGCATCTCTGCCGCCGATAACACCTATTCTGCGAACGTTTACCGGTGTGCCGAAAAAGAGCTTGCAAAGTTTGCGGAACAGTCTGAAAACAAACCAGACCGCACGGCGAAAATTCATCCGTTCTTCCTTTTGATGTAAAGGAGTTCGGCCAGTTCAAAATCCTCCGGCTCGTCTATGTCCACAGCTTCCAGCTTGTTCATCTCGCTCATGGCGGGTTTAAGTCCTATTCGCTTGTTGCCTGCCGCCGCGAATGACGCTTTGCTGAAAACAAAAAAGTTGCTGTTCTCTTCGTAAACAGGCGGGAGATCCTGCGTGCGCAGAAGCTCAGCGGGGTTATGATTAACAGGGCTTCCGTCCGCCCAGTAAAGGCGCGTCTGGAGTCTTGTTACGGAAAAAACGGAATCGTATTTACCAAGGTTTGCGAAATATTCTTCTATCGCCCTGTCGATGGTCTCCGGTTTCACCAGCGGGTTTGTGCTGTGGGTCTGCAAAAAGTGTTCACCCTCCAGTTTCGACAGGTCATATCCGATGATGTCGTTCATAGCGACGAAATCCCCCTGAATCTCCACGGGTCTGTCTATTATCTGAACGCGGTCGAAATTTTTCAGCGCATCGTTCTTTATTATCCCGCTGTCAGTGTTTATGACAACCCTGTCTATATTTCTGCACTGCAAAAGCACGCTCATCACCGCATGGTAAAGCGGCTTTCCTGCGAAATCGCGCATGTTCTTATTTTTAACCCTTTCGGAATTGCCCTTCATGGGCAGCAGTGCAGTCACCTTCATTTTGTCACCCGCATTAAATGTTTTAATGTGTAATAATCCCCCTTTTATGGAACTGCAACAGATTTTTATTGATATTTGCCATAAACAGGCGGAATATACCGTTTCTGTGAGGTGCAAAATGGCGATAATCACTGTTCTTGATGAATTGATAAAGAATTGTCCCGACGAAACCATAAAAAAATATCTGCTGACTCTCAAAGACGAAAACTCCGAAACTGTACGCAGGATAAAGGCTTTTAAGCCTGCCACGTTTGCAAGGTTTCAGATAACCGACGATATATTCGCCATAGAACAATCCTTTGAGACCAAAGACAGAAACCTTTGTTTCTTCGAGTCCCACAGAAGCTGCGTAGACATACAGATAATGCTTGGCGGCTGTGAGCAGATGGAGCTTTGCCGCATAGAAAAGCTGGAAACAGACGTTCCTTACAACGATGAAAAAGACCTTATAAAATATAAAATATCAGACAGGGCATCAAAGCTTGCATTTGAAAAATATGACTGCGCGGTTTATTTCCCCGAAGACGCACACCTTTGCGTGGCAAAGCTCAATGAAACGTCCACAGTTTATAAAACTGTCTTAAAGGTGCCTGTGAGTTATAAAGATTTCTTCGCCGCTATCGTTTCATAGAAAGCTTTCGTTTCGGCGAAGCACCTGTCCCATGAGAACTTTGCGGAATGAGCAAACCCTTTTTCAATAAGCTCCATACGTCTATGTACAATACTGTCCATCGCCAAGGCAAAACCTTCAGGCGTCATATCACGGACGAGTATCCCCGCGCCGCCCGCCGCTTCCGGCAGTGAAGAACAGTCCGATGCGACAACAGGGCATCCGCACCGCATAGCCTCAAGAACGGGAAGTCCGAAACCTTCATAAAGTGAAGGATACAGCAGGCAGTCCGCCGCGGAAAAAATGTCTTTTATCTGTTCGTTGGTCATATATCCGAAGATCCTGTATCTGCCTTTAAGCTCTTGATCAAGAAGCGTCTGCTCGTCGTGCGTGACCTGTTTCCCCCCCAGAACAAGAAGAAAATGCCCGCTCAACGCACACGCCATGACGGCAGTATCAAAATTCTTATATCCGCTCCGCTCGCCCACAAACACTGCGTATCTGTCGGATTTCAGTCCGAAACCTGCAAATATCTCATCGCGGCTTTTTTCGGACGGTCTGAAATCATCACCGACACCGTTGTGTATGACCGTCACTTTTTCGTGGTCGGTCTCCGGAAAGAAGCGCAGAAGGTCTTTTTTCGTATTCTCCGATATGCAGATAACACCGTCCGCACGCCGTACCGCAGCGCGCTTCTGAGCGGTATGCACAACCCGTTTCAGCCCATGCACATAAAGTTCATATGTGAAATCATGCACGGTAACTATTTTTGCAGCCGAAACGTCCGTGCAGTCCCTGTAATAGCTTGAATGGAATACCGAACCTCTTCCGAGCCGCACGCGGACAGGCAGATATCTGCTTATTTTAACGCGGATTCCGCTGTCGTTTATGATATTTTTCATATCAAGCGTTTCGCGGAATTTATTTTCACACGGAAATTTCGGCTCAATGAAGGTAATTCGGCAGCCGGCATCTTTTAAAAAACGTGAGGCAAGTTCCTGCCAATAACGGGATATGCCGCCGGAGCGCTGGAGCCAGAAAACAATATTGTCGTAGAATATGTTCATACAGGATATTAACATATCCTCACGAAACAGTTAAGATTTTTGTAACGACGCGGATGCCCTTTAAATGAAATTGACATGCAGGTCCGTTTCGTTTAAATATATCGGATTACACTTTAATCAGGTATCTGAGTGAAAAACAAAACTGTTGTCAAAAAATCTGACTGTGTTCTCGTTGCCGGAGCGACAGGACTTGTGGGTTCAGCCATTGTGCGGGCGCTTGCTGAGCGCGGTTATACGAACATAGTCGGCACTTATTACAAAACAAAACCAGCCTCAGTTTATAAAAACTATCTGAAGGACTATCAGGCAAGGATAAAGAGCGGACAGCTGCGCATGATAAAATGCGACCTGACCAACCAGAGCCAGACCATTTCGCTTTTCAAAAAGATACGGCCCGATTTCGTATTCAACTCCGCGGCGCGCGTCGGCGGCATCTATGCCAACAGCACGTACCGAGCGGAATTTATCTATGAAAACCTGCGGATGCAGAACAACATAATCCACTACGCATACGAATACGGCGTAAAAAAGCTCCTTTTCCTCGGCAGCAGCTGTATCTATCCAAAGAATGCCGAACAGCCCATAAACGAAGATCAGCTTCTCAAGGGCGAACTGGAATATACCAACGAACCCTACGCACTTGCGAAAATAGCAGGTATCAGACTTTGCGAAAGCTATTACCTGCAATACGGGTGCAACTTCATATCCGTTATGCCCACAAATCTTTACGGTTACAACGACAATTACGACCTGAAAGGTTCTCACGTCATCCCCGCCCTCATCAGAAAAACGTATCTGGCGGCTCTCTTTGAAAAAGGGGATACGGACGCCATAGCAAATAACCTGAAAAACGACTGCGGCGACGAGGAACATATAGACTGTCTGAAAAGCATCGGCATTGAAAAGCAGAACGGAAAAACAGTTCTGAACCTCTGGGGAACAGGCAGCCCCCTGCGCGAATTCATGCACGTCGACGACATGGCGGACGCTTCCTGCTTTCTCATGGAAAACGTTGACGCATGGGACATGGACGACGGTTCCGGCACATACAGAAACGCACACATCAACATCGGCTCCGGCGATGAGGTTTCAATAAAAACCCTTTCAAAAATGGTTGCGGAGGTTGTCGGCTACGGCGGCGAACTTCGTTTTAATCCGGAAATGCCGGACGGCACCCCAAGAAAACTTCTGGACTGTTCCAGACTGCACTCTCTGGGATTCAGACACCGCATACCCCTTCACGACGGACTGAAATCCGCCTTTAACGATTATCTGAGTCGTCAGTAATGAAAAAAGTGTCAATCGTTACCATAGTAAAAAACGATTCGGCAGGGCTTGAAAAAACAATCGAAAGTGTTAAATCACAGACATTTGAAGACTATGAGTTTATAGTTGCCGACGGCGGTTCGGACGAACCCGTTCTGTCTGCTGCCGAAAAGAACAAAGGCGCAATTGACCTGTTTCTGAAAGGACCCGACAAGGGTATTTACGACGGAATGAACAAAGGTATTGCGGCGGCGCAGGGAACATATATTATTTTCATGAACGCAGGCGACGCGTTCGCATCACCCGACGCGCTGAAAGAAGTGTTCGCCGCTGTCAATGGCGAACCGGACGTGATCTACGGAGATTACAGAGTGGACTACGGATATGCGGAAAACCTTTTAAAAGGCAGACCCGTGAAAGATATCTGGAAAGGGATGCTGACCTCCCACCAAAGCACGCTGGTGAAAACCGCGCTCATGAAAAGATATCCGTTCAGCCTTAACATCCGTATTGGCGCAGATTTCGACAGGGTTTTTCACCTGTACAGCCTCGGCGCTGAATTCGCATACGTTCCGGTGATAATATCCGTTACGGAACCGGGCGGCGTTTCCGACAGAAAACGCATACAGGTATTCAAAGACCACCTTGGCACCCTGAAAGTACACGGCGCGGCAGGAATTTTCAAAAGAATATATTATATATACATGATAATGGACGCCTTTCTGAGGCTCACCGCAAAGAGACTGCTTCCGCGGGAAACTGTCAGAAGATTTATCGCGTCAAGAGCAGTGAAATGAGCCTTAAATACAGAAGCGACATAGACGGACTGCGCACTCTGGCAGTTATGCCCGTTATTTTTTACCACGCAGGAATGACCCTGTTCTCCGGCGGCTACGTCGGAGTGGATATCTTTTTCGTAATCTCCGGTTATCTGATAACCTCCATCATTGTCCGCGAACTGGACGAAGACAAATTCACTATTGCCAACTTCTATGTAAGAAGGGTGAAACGTATCTTTCCGGCACTCTACTTTCTGCTGGCGTTCACGTTCATACTGTCTTTCTTTTCGCTTATGCCGGCACATTTTGAAGGTTTCGGCAAGAGTGTCGTCTCCACCGTGCTTTTCGGTTCAAACATCCTTTTCTGGCGGGAGAGCGGCTATTTTGACGCGCAGGCAGAGACAAAACCCCTTCTCCACACATGGTCGCTGGGTGTCGAGGAACAGTTTTATATCTTTTTCCCCATTATGCTGATGCTCATTGCCCGATACGGAAACAAAAAATATGTCCGGTTTGCCCTGACGCTGTTCGTTCTGTCGTTCGGACTTTCAGTCTGGGGTACTAAGAACTATCCCGAAGCGGCTTTCTATCTCATCCCCTTCCGCACATGGGAGCTGATGCTTGGCGCACTCATAGCTCTGGGCTTCTTCCCGAAAACGGACAGGATTCTTAACCTGAACCTGATGTCGCTGGCGGGATTTTTAATGATCTGCGTCAGCATCTTCACCTATAAACCTTCAACGCCCTTTCCCGGATATGCGGCACTTCTGCCGTGTGTCGGCACTGCGCTTATAATTATGGCGCAGGGCGGGTTCATAAACCAGATACTGAGCCTTAAACCGATCGTAACGATAGGTCTTCTGTCATATTCGCTCTATCTCTGGCACTGGCCTCTATTCGCCCTTCGCAACTACTGGGAGAGCGCAAACATACCTGAATTCTATAAATCGGATTATTTTCTGATATTTCTGACCTTCGCGTTCGCCTCCTTCTCTTATTATGTTGTTGAAAAACCGCTCCGTATTAAGAAGATACAGAATAAAAAACTCTTCTTCCGCTACACATACGCGGTCATGGCTGTCGGATGTCTGGTGGGAACAACCGCCATCGTCACAAACGGTATCCCCCAGAGAATACCGGAAGACGTTGCAAGGCTCGCCCACGTTCCCAACAGTAAATTCAAGACTAAGGAATGTTATGAACTGTCCGCAGACGCGATTAAAGCGCACAGATATTGCGGCATGGGAGTGGCGGACGTAAAACCGAAATTTGCCCTCTGGGGGGATTCACATGCGCTGGCTCTTTCGGACGGCATTGACAAACTGGCAAAAGAGACGGGTACAGGCGGCGTATTCATGTCATCATCGGCCTGTCCTCCTCTTCTGGGACTTGCGGGAACAAACCGCGCCAAGGCAAATGAATGCATAGAGACAAACCTCGCGGTCGGTGAGGAGCTTGCCGAAAACAGACATATCAAAAAGGTCATTCTGGTTTGCAGATGGCAGAAATATACCGATACGCCCCAAAAGGTCGAGGAATTCCGTCAGGCACTTGACAGAACACTTGAAAGGCTTAAAGGCAAAGACATTTATTTCGTACTGGATAATGCGGAAGCAAATTTTGACGTTCCCAGAGAGCTAGCAAAGAACGCGCTTTTAAAAGCATATCTTCCCGCACTGGCATCTTCAGCTGAACTCAGGATACCGGACGAAACCTATGAAAAAGAGAACTCGCCACTTCTGACACTGCTTCAATACTATGAAGACATGGACAGGTTCACCGTCATTCCGCTTTTTAAAGCGCTCTGCGACGAAGACGGATGCATAACCGAACACAACGGGCGGGCGCTGTATTACGACGACGACCACCTTTCGGTCTACGGTGCGCAGTATGCAGTTCTTAAAGATAAAGAGATAACAGCAGAGATGGTGAAATGAGCCTTAAATACAGAAGCGACATAGACGGACTGCGCACTCTGGCAGTTATGCCCGTCATTTTTTATCACGCAGGGATAACCCTGTTCTCCGGCGGCTACGTCGGAGTGGATATCTTTTTCGTAATCTCCGGTTATCTGATAACCTCCATCATTGTCCGCGAACTGGACGAAGACAAATTCACAATCGCAAACTTTTACGTCAGGCGTGTGAAACGTATCTTTCCGGCACTCTACTTTCTGCTGGCGTTCACGTTCATACTGTCTTTCTTTTCGCTTATGCCAACACATTTTGAAGGTTTCGGCAAGAGTGTCGTCTCCACCGTGCTTTTCGGTTCAAACATCCTTTTCTGGCGGGAGAGCGGCTATTTTGACGCGCAGGCGGAGACAAAACCCCTTCTCCACACATGGTCTCTGGGTGTCGAGGAACAGTTTTACATTTTTTTCCCCATTATGCTGATGCTCATTGCCCGATACGGAAGCAAAAAATATGTCCGGTTTGCCCTGACGCTGTTCGTTCTGTCGTTCGGACTTTCAGTCTGGGGTACTAAGAACTATCCCGAAGCGGCTTTCTATCTCATCCCCTTCCGCACATGGGAGCTGATGCTTGGCGCTCTCATAGCTCTGGGCTTCTTCCCGAAAACGGAAAAACCTGTATATCTGCATGCAATGTCCGTTACCGGCTTTCTGATGCTGTGTGCAAGCGTGTTCATGTTTGAAACCACAACGCCTTTCCCCGGCTATGCGGCACTTCTGCCGTGTGTCGGCACCGCGCTTATAATTATGGCGCAGGGCGGTGTGATAAACCGCATACTGAGCCTTAAGCCGTTCGTATGGATAGGGCTTCTGTCATATTCGCTCTATCTCTGGCACTGGCCTCTGTTCGCCCTTCGCAACTACTGGGAAAGCATCCATATTCCGGAATTCTATAAATCCGATGTATTTCTAATATTTTTAACCTTCGCTTTCTCTTCGTTTTCATATTATGTGGTTGAAAAGCCGCTCCGCGTTAAAAAAATACAGAACAAAAAAGTATTCTTCCGCTATGCCTATGCGGTTATGGCGGCGGGATGCATAATAGGCGGCTATGTCATAGTTAAGAAAGGACTTCCCGAAAGAATACCTCCGCAGGCTGCGGCTTATGCAAAAACTGAAAAAGGGGCGTTCGAGATACCGCAATGCTTCGGCATGGCTCCCGAAAAGATAACGCTGGACGGACTTTGCATCATGGGCGACAAACAGGTGAAACCGTCTTATATCCTCTGGGGTGATTCTCACGCTATTGTCCTTGCGGACGGATTTGACGCATACGGAAAATCACACGGGATATCCGGTATTCTTGCGTCAAAGGCGGCATGTGCGCCGCTGCAGGGCGTAACCCGCTCAACGAAGCCCAAGAACTTCAACTGTGTTGAATTCAACGACAAAATGATAGGACTTATACAGTCGGCAGACATAAAGAACGTACTCCTCAACGCCAGATGGCGTGCGGCATCCGCAGGGGATGCGCCTCACTTTTATATTAAGGACGATAAAACGATAAAATCGTCCAAAGACGAGAACTTCAAGGTGTTTGAAAGGGGACTTGCGCGCACTCTGGATGCTTTGAAAGGGAAGAACGTGTATTTTCTGATGGATAACCCCGACTTTCCCTATGATGTGCCGAGGGAACTTGCAAAACTCACCGTTCTGCAGAAATATCTTCCCGCTTTGGCTGAAAACTCCAACATTGGCATAACCCGCAGGGACTATGAACACGGAAACGAAAAAGTGCGAAAAATACTGAAAGAGCTTTCCGGCAGATATACTTTCACAACTGCGGAACTTGCGGACGGACTTTGTCCCGAAAAAAGCTGCATCGGAGAAAAAAATGGAGAGTCCCTGTACATGGACGACAACCATCTTTCCTGCGCAGGAGCGGTTTTAGCGATAGAAGGTATCGCACCTATGATTTCTAAAATAGCGTTTCAATAAAATATCTTGAAATTGTTTCGCGATAGAGTATAAGGAATGTGTCGGAATGTCTCAAATTTTTGAAATAGCCGGTGTAAAGGGAAATGAAAGTCAGTGTAATCACTGTTGTTAAGAACAACGAAAAGACTATCAGGCAGGCGATTGAGTCTGCTATCAGTCAGCGAAACGTCGATCTTGAGTACATCGTCATAGACGGAAAGTCCACTGACAAAACCCTCAGGATAATCAAAGAGTACAAAAACAGGATATCCGTTCTTATCTCAGAGAAAGATAAAAACCTGTACCATGCACTGAACAAGGCTGTTAAGCTTGCCACTGGAGATATCATTGCGATACTCCACTCCGACGATGTTTACGCCAGCGATACAGTACTTTCCGACGTTGTGAAATGTTTTGAAGACACAAACTGCTCAACAGTTTACGGCGACCTAGCAATCGTCCGACACGACGATTCCGACAGACTTGTCAGATACTGGAAAAGCGGCAGATTCAGCAAAGCCAAGCTTTATATGGGCTGGATGCCTCCGCATCCTTCCTTTTTCGTTAAGCGTGAGCTTTATCAGAAATACGGGCTTTTCGATACAAATTTCAAAATCTCCGCAGACTATGACCTTATACTGCGCATAATGAACAACGAGGGTGTGAGATCGTGCTATCTGCCAAAACTCCTCGTTAAAATGAGAGCAGGCGGCGCAAGCAACAACACCCCGAAAAACCTCATCAGAAAGATGAAAGACGACTATCAGGTTGTTAAGAAGCACAGACTCGGCGGGCTTTTCACTGTTGTTATGAAAAAAATAATTAAGATGCACCAGTATCTTGTGCCGGACGCTGTGTTCCCTTTCAGAAAGATACCGGCAGACGTTTTCGCACAGAACCATATGGCAAAAGCAAGCTTTATATCGGGCAAAACCGTAAGATAATCTTAGATTATATCCTTTACGCCATCAGGATTTTTGTGTGCAATAACATACATGAATGCCGTTTTGAAAGGGATATAGAAAAGCAGACTGACTGCTACCGCCATTATATATTCCCATAATCCTCTTTTACTCAGCACCCCTATGGCTATCACCATGAAAAAATTCAACAGATCAAAAGGAACAAATATCCGCGTCACACGGCGCATACGCGGAAACATCAGAACGCTTATAACCGCGCCGCAGGTCGCAAGAACAGCAAAACCGTCTTTATCCGCGAAATACGCAGCCGCAAAGAATAGCCAGTAAGCTCCCAGACACGAATAAAACAATTCACTTTCACTGCTGACTCTGTAAATGAAAAGCACTGAAAATATTATACAGAACAACAGAACAGCTGTAAGCCCTATCCGGGGGTAAGCACCGGTTCTGTAAAAAAAGAACATTGAAAAGACCGTGCTGAAAAATAACACTGCGATACTGATCTTCAGACCAAACGCACTGGACTTCATCTGTGCTATGCACTCCAGCCTGCGTTTCTGAAGCATCCTGCTGTTGATATCGCCGATCAGTTTGCCGATATCTGCAAAATTGAGCAGTTTTATCATAAGCAGAAATATGTAAAGTATCACAACCGCCAACAGCACCATGTATAGCTTCTGGTCGCGGAAAAACAGAAGCGCAACAGCAGAAAGTATTATGGAAAGAGCGTAGAAGATCATAAGTGTCTGTCCGGCGCTGAGATTCAGATCCAGCAGTTTATGATGAAGATGTTCCCTGTCCGCCTTCATAGGGTTCTGGAAGCGCAGAAGTCTTCTGATTATAGCCAGAAAAGTATCAAACAGCGGGATAAGTATAAAAAGTGTAGGCATAAGAACCGACATAATGGTATTGGTTTTAAATGAAGATGACAGTGAAATAACGGCAATATTGAAGCCGAGAAACAGACTGCCCGTGTCTCCCATGAAAACCGACGCTTTCGGCAGATTATATCGCAAGAAGCCCAGTATGCCGCCCAGAAAAGCCATAGATATCATAAAATTCATATTGTTATCCGCGAATGACGCAACCATCAGCGAACCGAACGCCATGAACGAGATGCCGCCTGCAAGCCCGTCAACGCCGTCAATAAGATTAACCGCGTTTGTCACAAGCGCTATCCAGAAATATGTGAGAAGAACCATAACAATGTCGTTATTAAGCCATGTAAGCCAGGGAACGGAAAATTCAAACCGGACTCCCATGAAAAAGATCACGACAGTCGCCGCAAGCGCCTGAAAGAATAATTTCTGAAAAGCTCCGGCTCCCCTACTGTCGTCGTAAACGCCTATAAATATTATGAAAAGATTTGCAGCCGCCAGATACAGATATTCAATATCCGGCTTGCAGAATATGAGAATGGAAATAAATACGCCCGATATAATACCCATTCCGCCGAGTCTGGGAGTGTGTCCGGAATGTATCTTCCTTTCGTCAGGAATATCTATAATGCCAAGCCTGACAGCGAGATCCGTAAATAGAGGTACTGTCAGAATACTTATCAGAAAAGAAAAGAGGAGAATGTTTAAACCGTTCATACCTGTCCGTAGCTATGAAAAACTTAAACAATAATACCGCTTTATATCAGTTTTGTACAGCAGATTTCAGCAAATTCCAAACAGAGCCTTTACTCCGCGGCTTCTGGAGACATGTCCCATGATATTGTAAACAAGCTGGGCAGCAGTGAAATCGGCACTGTGCATACCGCCCATAGGTGCATACTCAAGAACATCGAACCCTATGCAGGTGCGCTGTCTGACAATGCTGTCAATGAGCCGCATGGACTGGTACCATGTCAGTCCGCCGGGAACAGGAGTGCCTGTGGCGGGCATAATTGATGAATCCAGCGCGTCTATATCAAATGTGATGAATACCTTTTCGGGAAAATCATCAGGCAGGCGAAAAGCGTCGGTACCTTCTCGGTCAATATCTTCCGCGTCCATGAACGGAATGTTGTAATGAAGGCGGATCTGGTGTTCTTCCAGACAATAGCTTCTGGTACCAAGCTGATATATGGGGATACCCTTATCTATGGTGCGTTTCATAACACAGGCATGGCTGTATTTTGATCCTTCGTAGCTTTCGCGAAGATCGGCATGGGCATCAAACTGCACAACACCGAAATCCTTGCCGTATTTTGCAATGAGCGCGTCAATTACCCCGTTGGTAACGGTATGCTCGCCGCCGAGAACAACGGGCATCTTTCCGCAGAGCATACATTTAAGCACAGCATCCTTTATGTTTGCCAGCGCCTCTTCATGCCTGCCTGAACAATCCACAGGCTCATATGTGCAGATACCGTACTGGGCGGGAGTGCTCTTCCCGTCAAAAACTTCAAGCTGGCAGGATGCCGAAAGTATGGCATCCGGTCCGGCAGCTGTGCCGGAACCGTATGAAACTGATTTTTCATACGGCACGGGAATAACGTGAAAAAGCGCCTCTTCCGGCTTTGACAGGGGTACGTCGTCCCCGTGGAAAGTTACAAATTCGCTCATGACAACCTGTTCTTATAATCTTCGTAACCGAACCTGCGCACCACTTCCAGCGTTCCTTTTTCAAGGCTGAAAACCGTGATGTCCGGCAGTTCGACACCGTTAAAATTAGTATTTTTTACAAACGAGTAAAGCGCCATGTCCGTGAAAACAAGCCTGTCGCCGACCTTAGGTCTTTCTGGAAACGAATATGTTCCTATGAAATCTCCGGCAAGACATGAGATGCAGCCTATTTTACAGTCATAAGCAAATTTGCCCGCCTGACCCGCGCCTATAAGCACCGGACGGTAAGGCATGGCAAGAACGTCTGGCATATGCGTCTCAGCGGATGAATCCGCAATGGCTATGTCCACGCCGTTGTGTATCACATCTAGAACCTGGGTAACGAACACTCCGGCATTAAGAATAACCGCCTCGCCCGGCTCCAGATATACCTGTATGCCGTTGTATCGTCTTCTGAAATCGGTCACAGTTTCACAGAGCAGTTCCACATCGTAATCTGAACGGGTGATGTGGTGTCCGCCTCCGAAATTCACCCATTTCATCTGCCTGATAAGATGTCCGTAACGATTTTCAAAACTCGCCAGAACACGGGTAAGAACGTCCGCGTTCTGTTCGCACATAGCATGAAAATGCAGTCCGGTGATACCTGTCAGATCAACGCCCTCAAGGTCTTCAGGATTAACGCCGAATCTCGACCCCGGCAGACACGGATTATAAAGATCAACCTCAACTTCGGCATGTCCGGGATTGACCCGCAGACCGACCTCGATCCTTCTGCCGGAAGCCTCGATGGCATCTCTGTGCGCATGCCACTGGCTTATTGAATTGAAAACTATATGGTCGCTGAACGCAATGGTGCGCTCCATCTGTTTTTTTGTGAAAGCGGGCGAATAGGTATGCACCTCGCGTCCGAATTCCTCACGCCCCATCTGTGCCTCTATTGGTCCGCTGGCGCATACCCCATGAAGGTACTGCGATATAAGCGGAAAAACTTTTGGCAGAGCAAACGCCTTCATGGCAAGAAGTATCTTAGCCCCCGTGCGCTTCTGTACGCTGTCCAGAAGTTCGCAGTTGCGGCGTATCACATCTTCGCTTATCAGGTAACAGGGTGTGTCCACCCTGTCGGTTATTTCTTTCGGAAAATCCGATATAATAAGCTGACTAATCATTATACGGGGAGTTCGCCGTCAAAGTCCACAACCTGCCAGGGCAGACCGCACCTGTTCAGCTCATCCATAAAGGTATCCGGGTCGAGCTGTTCAACGTTGAAAACGCCTTCACCCTTCCATATTCCTTTCAGCATCATCATTGCGCCTATCATAGCGGGAACACCTGTGGTGTATGAAACAGCCTGCGCCTGAACCTCAAGGTAGCACTCTGCGTGGTCGCATACGTTATAGATATATTTCTTAAATCTTCTGCCGTCCTTTTCGCCGTCAAATATACAGCCGATAACAGCTTTACCGGTATAGTTAGTTCCCAGACTGCCGGGGTCGGGAAGAAGTGCCTTGAGAAACTGGAGGGGTATTATTTTGACACCGTTGTACTCCACTTCGTCTATGCGGGTCATGCCAACGTTCTCAAGAACCTTAAGGTGCGTGATGTAATTCTGTGAAAAAGTCATCCAGAAGCGTATCTGTTTCAGACCTTTTATGTGCTTAACGATTGATTCCATCTCTTCGTGATAGAGCAGATAACTCTCTTTAACACCCGCCTGCGGATAGTCAAAGGGAAAATGAACGCATTTGTCGTCAAGTATAGCAGGGGTTTCAACCCATTTGCCCTCTTTCCAATGGCGGACAACCTGGGTAACCTCGCGGATGTTTATCTCAGGGTTGAAGTTTGTTGCAAAAGGGTGACCATGGTCGCCCGCGTTGCAGTCGAGGATATCTATGGTCTCAATGCTGTCAAATATGTGTTTCTGTGCGTATGCGCAGAAGATGTTTGTAACTCCGGGGTCAAACCCGCATCCGAGAACTGCCATCAGCCCTTTCTCTTTGAATCTGTCCTGATAAGCCCACTGCCATGAATATTCAAAGTGAGCGGTATCCTTGGGTTCATAGTTTGCGGTGTCCATGTAATTAACGCCGGTTTCAAGACAGGCGTCCATTATTGTAAGATCCTGATAAGGAAGCGCAACGTTAAGCACAAGTTCGGGTTTAACGCTGTTGATAACTTTTACAAGGTCTGCAACGTCGTCCGCATCCACAGCGTAAGTGGAGACGTTCACTCCGTAAAGGTCTTTCACCTCTTTGGCTATCTGGTCGCATTTTGATTTGGTGCGGCTTGCAAGATGTATATCTGAAAATACGTCCGCATGCTGTGCGCACTTTTTAACAACAACGTTACCGACGCCGCCGGCGCCTATTATAAGAATTTTTGACATTATATATTCTCCATAAAATTTTCTGTTTATTTTCAACTCCAATCCCACGGAAACAAATCAGGTTTCAGGAAGAAACCCGCCTGCGTGAGCGAAGGGAGGCTATAACGACCGGAGCGTATACAAGTTTTTCCTACGGATGGGAAAAACTTGCAGCTAATCAGTCTTTCTCGAAATATGTATACCCGCGAAGACCTTCGTCAAATCCGTTGAGAATGTCCTTGCGTTCCTTACCGGAGATGAAGCCCTGCTGGACAGCGTCTTCCGCTATCTTTTTAAGTCTGTGCTTCATTGCCTTAACATCGTATTCAACATATGAAAGCACGTCCGCCACTGAATCCCCCTCAAGCTCGCGTACCACCTGATAAGAACCGTCCAGATTCACATTGATGGACACGACGTTAGTATCGCCGAACAGGTTGTGCAGGTCGCCCAGCGTCTCCTGATACGCACCGACGAGGAACACGCCGAGATAATACTCTTCGCTGTCTTTAAGGTCGTGCAGAAGAATTGCGTTCTTGTCGTGGGAATAGTCGGGGAAATTATCTATCTTCCCGTCGCAGTCGCAGGTTATGTCAGAAATTATAGCCGGACGGGTGGGAGCCTCGTTCAGCCTGTGGATAGGCATAACAGGGAAAATCTGGTTTATCGCCCAGACGTCGGGAAGCGACTGGAACAAGGAAAAGTTTCCGTAATATATATCGTAAAGCAGCTTGTCTATATCCTGAACGTCCTTGGGAACGTGGGTCATAGTTCTCGCTGTGGAAGAAATCTTCATAAGTATATGGCGGACAAGGTTTTCAGCCATAGCACGCTGGCGCAGGGTTATCTGTCCGTGCTTGAAAAGCTGTTTCGCCTGATTTCTGTAAAACAGGGCATCGTTACAGCTCTCCTGTATGCTTCTGGGCGATACGTCGTTGTAAGTCACCAGCAGATTGTCGAGCAGACCACCGTTGCATTTCGGAAGCTCGTCGGGAATAGCGTGCGGTACAAAGGTTGACACATCCAAAACATTGAACAGCAATACCGAATAATAAGCAACAGTTACACGACCGGACTCTGTAATTATGATCGGATGAGGAATCCCTTTTTTGCCTATTACGTTTATTATGGATTCCACCACGTCGTAGCAGTATTCCTCAACTGAATAGTTGCGGCTTGAGTGATAGTTGGTGCTTGATCCGTCGTAATCCACCGCAAGACCGCCGCCGAAGTCGATGAATCCCATGGGTGCGCCCTCGTTCACCAGTTCTTCGTAAATGCGGCATGCTTCCAGAGCGCCCGCGCGGATATCGCGGATGTTCGGAATCTGCGAACCTATATGATAATGAAGGAGTTTCAGGCAATCCAGCTTGTTTTCCTCTTTCAGTCTGTCAAGAACGTCGACCATCTGGCTGATGTTCAGTCCGAAAACGCTGTTGTCGCCGCCGGATTCCGACCACTGACCCTCTGCCTGTGTGGAAAGCTTTCCTCTCAGTCCCAGCAGGGGGCGCACTTTAAGCTTTTTCGCCCGCTCAAGGATAAGATCCACCTCGCCCGGCACCTCTATAACAAAGAAACACTGATAGCCCATTTTGACTGCATTGAGACCAAGATCAATAAACTCTTCGTCTTTGTATCCGTTGCATATAAGACATGCATCACGGTTTTGCAGCATGCTTATCGCAGCAAGCAGTTCCGGTTTGCTGCCCGCCTCAAGTCCGTGGTTGAACTCTTTGCCGAACTCGGATATCGCCTCGATAACCTGTTCCTGCTGATTTACCTTAATAGGAAAAACGCCCTTGTATTGCCCCTGATATCCGGTTTCGTCTATTACCTTGCGGAACGTCTGATGCAGAAGCTTTATCTGTGACCCCAGAATATTCTCGATACGCAGGATAACGGGCATACTCATACCCCGTTCTTCAATCTCCTGAACAATATCATAAAGGCTGATACGCGCTCCGTTGTCCTTTCCGAAAGGCGTAACGGTCACATCTCCAAGCGGATTTATTGAAAAATAATCCGCACCCCATTTGTTGATTCCGTAAAGCTCTTCGGAATCCTGTATAGTCCAGTTTTTACATTTTTCAGGGTCACGCCACATTAGCAAACTCCCGCCGTTTATCTTAAGACAGGAAAATCTACGGAAAAACATTCAGGATGTCAACATAATACTATCACTTAATCGTGATTTTTCATTATAATTATAACATTGCCGTCCAAAAAACACAAAAAAACAGGAAAACATATGATTGCCCGACTTATCATATTAAGTCTTTGATAAACAATATATTATGTTTCAGTTTTACAGTTTTCTGACATAGAATACATCTTAATTTTACAGAATAAGCCGCTATTTTGCTTAAAAAACTGCTGATTATCGGCTATTAATAGTCGGCTTTTTGAAAACTGTGCAGAATCTGCACAGCAGATGGCAAATTTTACCAATGTAAATTTTTGACACTGTGGTGTATTATTCTTTTATGAACAACACAACGGTAAATAAACTGAAAAATCTGCTTATAGCCGCACTGGTGCTGAACCTTCTGGTGATATTCGCTCAGATTTACAATACTGTATCCACGCTTAAAAGCGCCAGAAACTCGCTTGCGCTGACAGGATTTGCCGCACTGACAACCTTTGAAGGCGGAAGAAGAGCCATGATGGCTCTTAACCCCGAATTTGCGCCGCGCTTCAAATCTTTCTTAAGAGAAACTGCGGGCACCTCGGCAGTCCGCTCAATATATCTTTTCGACAAGGACGGAAACGTCCTGCTGAACACCGGCGACATCGAACTGCCTAACTTTCCGATAGGGAGCAGATTGGTTTCCCAGACATCAGAAGGAATTCTGGTGATAAAACCCATGATATCACATCACCTCGGCAGGGGGATGGGCAGAGGGATGGGCAGAATGATGGATGAACCGCAACCGGATATTGAATCCGCACTGAATCCCATAGCTTTCGGCGGCGCTCTGGTTGATGATTCCAATCTGAAAAGCCTTCGCGCGTCACAGCTCAGCTTTCTCGGCAGCGTTATACTGCTTCAGATACTCCTCGGGGTGGTGTTCTTTTACAGCTTCCGCATGTCCAAACAACACACGGAACAGACTCGCCTGCTGGAACTTGCCGAGCGGGAAGCGGAAATGGGTAAAATGTCCCTTGTAATGGCGCACGAACTTAAGAACCCGCTTAGTTCCGTTAAGGGACTGATAGAGTTCTCCGCCAAAAAAAGTGAAGGAACGGCAAAGGATATTGCTGAAAGATGTGTTGAGGAACTCTCCAGACTGGACAGAATCGTTAATGACTTTCTCACTTACGGGAGAGACATCACAATTGAAAAAAGTGAAGTTTCCATGACAGAACTGGCAAAACGTACGGCGGAACTCCTGCAGGCGGATGCGGAAGCAAAAAATATATATATTGACGTTGCGGGCAAAACCCGCTCAGTACAGGCGGACAGCGCAAAGATGATGCAGGTGCTTTTTAATCTTCTGCTGAACGCCGTTCAGGCGGCACCCGAAAACAGCACCGTCAAAGTGGATTTCACCGGTTACTCGCTTACAGTGACCAACGATGTAACTGAGCGCCTGACCGATACGGACAAAATAGGCACTCCGTTCTATACCACAAAAACAGTCGGCACTGGACTTGGCATAGCAATAATAAAAAGAATACTCGCCCTCCACGGGTTCGGATTTTCCATTCACGCGGACGAGAAATTCATCGCGGAGATAACATTCTGATGAACATATTAATTGTTGACGACGAGCAGAACCACAGACTGATGCTTAAGCTGCATCTGGAAGATGCCGGACACTCAACAAATGAGGCAGCTAACGGTATGGAAGCGCTCTCGCTGCTGGAAAGATTTACATACGACGCCGTGCTTCTTGACATGAAAATGGACATCATGGACGGGATAACAACTCTGGGTATGATGCGGCAGCGCGGCATGGAATCTCCCGTCATCATAATTACCGCTTTTTCGACTGTAAAAACTGCTGTGGAGGCGATGAAGCTGGGCGCAGCAGATTACCTTACGAAACCGGTGGACATACAGGCGCTCTTTGATGCACTGGCAAACTGCACAGCTTCCAATGCATCCGCTGAATATGCTCCCGTTGACGGTTATGTCTTCGGCGGCGTATACTCCGCAACAGGGCTTGGCAGTGTAATAAACCACCTCAAGCTGGTTGCTCCAACGGACGCGACTGTTCTTGTTCTCGGCGAATCAGGAACGGGAAAAGAACTTGTGGCAAGATCGGTTCATGACAACTCACGGCGCAAAGACAAGCCATATCTTGCAATAAACTGCGCCGCACTTAGCGAAAATATCATTGAAAGCGAGCTTTTCGGACACGTTAAAGGAGCTTTCACAACCGCGGTTAAGGACAAAACAGGACTTTTTGAGGCTGCAGACGGCGGAACTCTGTTTCTGGACGAAATAGGAGAACTTTCTCAGACAGTTCAGGCAAAACTGCTCAGAGTTTTGCAGGAAGGCACTTTTGAGCGCGTTGGCGACACGAAAACCATAAAAACAGATGTGCGCATCATAGCCGCAACAAATAAGAACCTGAAAAAACTCTCCGAAACTGGGGATTTCCGTGAAGACCTCTATTTCCGTCTGGCAGTATTTCCTGTTGAGATACCGCCTCTGCGGGAAAGAAAAGAGGAACTTCCCGCTCTGGTAAAATTCTTTATAGAAAAACATGCAAAACGCTTCGGAAAACTTGTTAAATCAGCAGACGACGCATATCTGCGCGCTCTTAAAAACTATCCTTTCCCCGGAAACATCAGAGAACTCGAAAACCTAGTGGAACGAAGCATGATCCTGACCACTTCCCAAAAACTGGAAGCCTCCACACTTCCGCCGCTGGGAACAAAACAAGCGGTCGGGCTGAGCATTCGTAACAATGAACGTGAATTAATTGTGAAAGCTTTGCAAAAAACCGGCGGAAATAAATCAAAAGCGGCGGAAATCCTTGAAATATCACGTAGAACGCTCCATAATAAATTGAAAGAATTCGACATTGAGGACTAAATGAAATTTACTGCCATATTGCTATGCCTGCTGTTCGCCCTCCCGGCGTTTGCGGAAGATAAGATATCCGGATATATCTCCGGCGGCGTCATCGTAATTAACTCAGACGATAAGCTTATCCCTGACGGGGAAGCAAAGGATACACACTTCGATACCCTGACGAAAATAGGCGCTATGATCACAGGCGAAGTGAATTATAAACCCGACGAACATACAAGATTCCACATCGGCGTTCCCATGCAAGACATTTCTCCGAAATTCGAACTGGGAGTAGCTAGAGAATTTGAGAACAAGACCAAAGCCGATTTCTCCGTCATCTTAAGCCCGATGGAAAAAACATGGCAAAACCCATACATAGAGAGAAGACACGAAACCGACGCGGAAAGCTACGGGCTGGCACTGAAACTCAGAAGAATTGCAGGAACCGGATTCTTTACAGAAATGTCCGTTATGAAGCATAATGTCAGCAACGACAAAGCGGAGGATGCATATTCATCCCTCGGAAGAAACGGATATGACAGTGAATTCAAAGCCGGATACGCCTTTCCTCTCAAGGAACGTTTTTTTGCTGATGTATTCGGCAAATTTGCCGCGGGCAACAGAGACGGCGACGCCGAATCGTTCAAAAGCTACGGCACAGGAATAAAAATCACAGCCTTCACTAAAGACAAGAACCTTCTCGTTTTCCTGCTGGCTCTGGACAGGGTGGAATTCAACGCGGACAATCCATATTTTAACGACACACGCGAAGAAACATCATACGGCGCCATGGCACTTTACAGACTTAACGACGCGTTCGGCTTTAAAGACAAGTTCATCTCTTTCTCCGGCGGATACGGAGCACGTGAGGCAAATATCGAATTCTTTGACGCGGAATCGTTTTTTGCAGGCATAGGAGCCGGTCTGAATTTCTGATTTAATCTGTCTGTACAAAAAGACCTTTCCGGTGTAAATTTAGTCATAATATACACTGAGGTTCTTTATGAAGAATATTCTTATTCTCGGAGGCGGTTTCGGCGGTCTTACTGCTGTTTCTTTTTTCAGAACACACATTAAATCGGGCAAGGTTTCCGTTACCCTCATAGACAAAAACAACTATTCTCTGTTTACCCCCATGCTGGCGGAGGTTGTCAGCGGAAACGTAAAACCGGAGAACATAGTATTTCCGCTCAGAGAGATATGCGTAAAAAGCGGCATTCGTTTCATCAAAGACGAAGTTCGGCATATCGACACTGTTGCCAATAAAGTGACCTGCGAAAACGGCGAATACCCGTTCGACTATCTTATCGTTGCAACAGGCAGCCGCACCAATTTCCGCGGCAACCAGTCCGCTATGAAAAACGCTTTTGAATTCAAAAATATCACCGACGCCATACACATAAAATACCTTATAATAGACTTCCTCGAAAAAGCCAGTACACTCACTGATCCGGAAGAGAAAAAACGACTGCTCTCATTTTCCATCATAGGCGGAGGCATCACAGGTGTCGAACTTGCCAGCGAAATGAACGACTACATCCGTGCAAAAATAAAAAAAGAGTACAACACCGTCAAAACGGACGAATACGACATAACCATCCTCGAATACAGCAAAACCGTTCTGCCCGCTATTGACCCTTCTCAGGCTCGTAAGGCGCAGGAAATACTGATTAAAAACGGCATTAACGTGATAAACGGCGCCGCTGTGGATGAAGTGGAACTGGACAGCATAACCTACAGAAAAGACGACCGGCAGTATACGAAAAGCTCGTCTGTCACCGTCTGGACGGCAGGGGTTGAGGGACAGGAATATCTGAAAGAAGTTGGCGGCGATACAACACCCGACAACAGGTTGAAGATAACAAGATCGCTTAATCCGCAGGCTCTGGATGCACCGCATATATTTGTTATAGGCGACAGCTGCGCATATGAGTTTAAAGGCAGATTTCTGCCTCCTGTGGCTCCGTTGGCAATGCAGCAGGCGGTTATGGCAGTCAAAAACATAATGCGCCTTATAAACGGCAAAGAGCCCGTTGACTTCACCTATCTGCACTTCGGATATCTCGTGTCACTGGGCAAAAACAACTCTGTCGTCAACCTTTTCGGAATCAAGATGCGTGGCGCACTGGCTTACTATATATGGAAAGGCGCATACTTATTCAAAATAGGCATGTTCAAGAAACAGGTGGCAGTTTTTTTTGACTGGGTCATGTCCTTCTGTTTCGGCAACGAATCCGTGCTTATAATAGATCAGGATAACTGCACAAACTGTATTTTGCAGAAGAACCACAAAAAACCGGCGAAGAAAATGCCGCTGTAGAATCTGTTGCATGTATTCTTTGTATTACATATAATACTTACATGAGGTGCAACCATGCTCACAGTCAGATTACCGGAAGAGATTGAGGCACGTCTTAATGAGCTTTCCGAAAAAACAGGAAGACCAAAAAGCTATTACATCAGGGAGGCAGTAGAAAACTATCTTGAAGACATGGAAGACCTTTACCACGCCGAAACCGTGTACAGACGCGTGCTTGAAGGCAAGGAAGAGATTTCCGCACTTGAAGATATAGAGAAACGCCTTGGCTTATAAAATTCTTTTCACCAAAACAGCAGAAGTTGAATGAGATGATTACCGGATTACGTTTACCTTAACGACAGACCTGACGCTAAGACTGTTATTTCTATGTTGCCTGAATGGTTTGAGAATTATAATGAAATGCATCCGCATAAGGGCTTGAAAATGTTGTCTCCGAGAGAGTATATAAGAAAAAATAAGCACTAAATCGTTTACACTCTAAACAGGGGCTACTGCAAAGCCGTGATTCTTACAACTGCGCATTAATTTTGAGAATAGAACTACAGTTAACACGGTTAGTCTAACAGGCTCAAATATAAATGCTTAAAACACCTTTTTGAAAATTCTTTTAAAGATATTTTCCTCGACATTTAAGACTTGGTAACCTTTTAAACTATCAACTTCATCCTCTGCTGTATCAGATAAAGATTGATTATCATTCATAGAGTGGAGTACTGTGTCTGAAATAAATTTTCTAATTGCAATTAAATCTTTTATTTGAGTTTCAAATTTAATGATGAGTTCATTATTTGGTTTAATTGTATTAATTTGCACAGAGAGCATATTGTTAAGTTTGTGAATAGATAAATTACAATATTTTACTATATCTGTTTTGCTAGCCCCAAGTAAATTAATAATCTCTATGCCTAAATTGTTGTGGGGTATTCTACTGCTAATTTTGACAATTCTATCTAGTGTATCAGCAACATAGCCTAAGCTGCGGTAGTCTAAAGTATCCTCATGAATTTGCCCATTTTCAACCTGTTTTATAATTAATTTTTTTAATAATACTATTGCAGAATCAATATCTCCCACTTCAATGCAAGCATCAATAAATCCAATAACATCCCCGTCTTGGTAGTCTTTCATGCTGTAATAGTAAATTATATCCACCTTGAATGGCTCTATACAGTTATAAATATTTTTAAAATCAGAATAACTTATTACGCCTTCTTTCCAAAAAACTATAACACTAAACAAAAAATGAGTAAGTTCACTCACGTTAATTGATTCGTCATAATTTGCAGTCTCAATTGTATCATTATAATTTATGCTAGAAAGATAATTTATAACGAATGGCTCAAAAATATCATAAATGTATCTTAAATCAGACTCACGCAATACACCTTCTTTCCAAAAAGTTCTAGCAGCAGATAACATATGAGCAGGTTCATGAATTCTAATTATCTCATTGTGATTTATGTTAGCGATATAATTTTCAACTGATTTCATAAAGTTGTTAAAGTGTCTTTCTGTAAGCGTATAATATGAAGCAATTTCACACCAACAAGAAATATCTCCTCTCTTTGCACCCTCTTTATAATATCTTAATGCTTCTTGTTTATTTTCATTAACACCTACACCAAAATCATGCATTAAACCTAAAAGTTTTGGAGCAGTAATAGAACCTAGTTCATATGCTTTCTTAAAATTATGATATGCCTCTTTATAGTCTTGAAAACAATTGTCAGTACCACTGTAATAATTATGTCCCAGTTTTTCGTAATGCTCCCATGGTTGTTGTTCTGAATACTCAAGCTCACTACTATCTGCATCGTCAAATACAAGTTCTTTTTCAATTGCCTTAATATCTTTTATTATATCAACGACATCAGAAGGTTCAGCCTCAAAAAATTCTCTGCCTTTATTCAATCTAAAGCCTTGAGCTTCTAAATGTGCATGTATAGCCTTTTCAGCAGCGGCACAATTCTGAAAGAACTCTTTATAAATTAGAATAAAATTGATAGGCACACCTGTAGCACTTGAAAGTTCTTTAACTCTTTCTTCCGGTGTTTTGGTTGTAAGACCAATTTTCAGTAATCCTGGCATAGCAGGATTTATTAAAACATAAATATAACCTTGTGAACTCATACCCATTACCCTCATTATGCAAGAATATACACGGTTTCATCTGTTTAGAACGCTCTTGTAAACTCAACTAGAGCATAGTTCATAAGTTATGTCATATAGAAAAAAGACGAGACTGCTTCACCCCTATGGGGTTCGCAGAGACGTGATTTTTATTCTGTCTTTGCGAGGAGCTGAGCGACGCGGCAATCTCCTCTTGTCTCCCCTTTTAACAACGGGGGATTAAGGGGGATTTTCTTTCTATTTTAAGAAACTTAGTAAAGTCAAATCCATCAAAACTTCCCTTTAGCTAAAAGGAGGCTTCAATAGGAAATGCGTTAATTTTTATGAAAAATGCTCTAGCGGTTACGCTTTCATGCGCCCAACAATCAAATTAATAATACCATCAAGCGCCTAAATATCAAATTGAAAAATAATTTCATTTTCAAGAGAAATGCATGATTCTTAATTATTAGCATGAACAAGCGTCAGTTATTGTCGCTTTATGATAATTTTTAAATGATAAAGAGGAAATGCGAAGTGTTATAAACGGCAAAATAAAAATAGCCGAACCCGCAAAGGCTCGGCTTTTCTTTTGTATGGCGGTGCAGGGAATTGAACCCCGGACACTGCGGATATGAGCCGCATGCTCTAACCATCTGAGCTACACCGCCGTAAGATAGGGATGTTTATATACCCTATCTTTTTATTACAGTCAATAAGTTTTTAATTCGCAAGAACAAAGTCTTTATTCTTTATTTCAACAATGACGAAAGAATCCTTTGAAAGCCCTGTGTGGTCGCCTGACGACATATTAAACTCGCCTGCGATGCCGATCATCTTTTTGATTTTTTCAAGCTCTCCGGCAAGTTTATCACCACCTGTTCCAGCCTTGGCATATGCTGTTCTGAACAGCATGAAAGCGTCGTATGCATGTCCGCCGAAAGCAGAAACGGGTGATTTGAAATTGCCTTCAAAATCGTTTTTATATTTCACAAGCGTCTTTTTAAATTTGTCACTGTCGGGGAGCTGGTCTGCGACAACAATTCTGCCAGCAGTGAGCTTTATACCATTTGCTGCATCGCCCGCAAGTTCAATGAATTTCATAGAGGCAACACCCTGTGTCATATACAGGTCGCCCATACCGAGCTGCTGGGCGTTTCTGGCGATTATGGCAGGAGCCGCGCCCGCCGCCCAACAGATGACGGCATCATATTTCTTCCCTTTGATGTTAGAAAGCTGGGAGGTCATATCCTTGTCTTTATCGCGGAATTTCTCGTCCGCAACGATGTTCATTCCGTATTTTTTTGCGATATCAAGAACGGCGTCCCTGCCTGTTGAGCCGTAACCGCTCTGTTCTGTAATCAGTGCAATGTTCTTTTTCTTTTTTGTCGCAAGGTATTCAAGCAGTTTTTCAGCAACCTGAGTATCCGACTGGGGTGTTTTATATACATATTTGTTAACGGGTGTAACGATATCAAGGCTGGCAGCGCATGATATCAGCGGGAGTTTATATCTTGCCGCAAGGTTTTTAATGGCAAGGGCGGAGCCTGTTCTGGACGGTCCCAAAACAGCAACAACCTTGTCGACAGTTGCTAGTCTTTTGAAAGAGTTTATGGTGATGTTCTCGTCACCCTGCGTGTCATAGATAAAAAGTCTGATCTTTTCACCGTTGATACCGCCATGCTTGTTCACTTCGTCAACAAGCATCTCAAGGGTCTGTTTTTCAGGCATACCCAGAAAGCTTGTCGGTCCTGTAACGGAAAAAAGACCGCCAAGTCTGATCTCCGCGTGCGCCACGGCGCAGATGAGCAGCGCGAGCATAATAAAAGATATCTTTCTCATTAATCTCACTCCTTGAAAAACGTCGGTTGTTGATTATATCAGATGTCATGATAATTTCAATGTTTTATCAGACTAATTATAGGCTTTATCAATAAGAAAATAGTTACAATCGCAACTATAATTATGTAAAGTTTATGGTCAAAATGTCGATATGGGAACACAGGAGAATTATATGGACCTGACATCAATAGCTGCAGCCGCCAGCGATATGAAAGCAGCTGAAACACAGTATGCTGCCAACATAAAAGTTATGAAAATGGCTCTGGACACACAGAAAACCGGACTTTCCGTTCTGGCGCCTACGGATTTTGCATCCTCAGGTGTAAGCCGCGCCGCAGACGGTACGGGCAAAGGCACGCTTCTCGATATTATGGCGTAAAAGTGAACGTCTCCTCACAAAACATACACATTTTAACTACTCCATAAACATATAGTTTATTTAACTTATTACGATATGCTGATAAGCGGAGGACTATATGCGAATAACATCTGCCTCAAACCTTAACAGTACGGTTTCAAACTCGGTATCCGGTTCAAGAGCAGCCTCTTCCAAAACGCAATCCGATGGCGGATTTTTTCAGGCTGTTGAAGATTTTTTTCAGCCGGTATGGCCTTTTCCTCCTGAAAAATCTGAGGCATCAGAATCAGGACTGGAAGCGTTCGCCGAGGACGCAATTAAAACAGCTTCCATAAATTTACTTGCGTAATCATGAGGTGAAAACGTGTCAATAACACCCGCACGAAGCAGCATTGCCAACTCGGCACAGCAAATTAAGAATGATGTCAAATCGGCTCACAGGCAGATAAAAAATGATGTTAAAGGAGCGGTTTCAGACGTGAAAAACACTGTTAAAAGTGCCGTTTCGGATGTTAAAAACGATGTTAAATCCGTAAAAACGCAGGTTAAGGACAATGCGCAAGACGCTGCCGAAGATGTTAAGAACACAACTCTCGGAGATATCGCAAAGGCGATAGGGCTGGATATATTCGCCTGATTATCTGATTATGCTTCCGTCGGCTATTTTTATGTACTGGACACGCTCAAGAGTCTGGAACTGTCTTATCTTTTTGCGTAAAACAAGTCCGACCGCATCCTCAAGATTCATATCATGCCTGTCAAGCCATTCTGCAAGCCCCTGATTAAGCTCCGTTATTGCAGAAAATCCTTTTTTATAGAGCATAGACGCAACCTGCACTGTCGAGGCACCGGCAAGAACGTACTGCGTCAGAACGTCTGCGTTATGGACGCCTGTTGAGGCGGAAATATCTATAGAAGATTCTTTAGCAACCGCGGCAACCCAGCGTATAACATTATACGCTTCGCTCTCCTGCGAATAATAATGTACAGGCTCAAGCTCAAGGGTCTCAGTATTTATCTTCATCTGATAGTATCTGTTAAAAAGCGTCACAGCTTTTGCGCCCGCGCTGTGCAGTCTGCGCACCATATAGGGTACTGCGGTGATATTCTGCCCTATCTTCACGGAAACGGGTATGCTGACTGTCTTTTTGACCTCGTGAACCACTTCAAAGTATCTGGATTCCACTTCCTGCGAAGAGATTCCGGCGTCAAACGGCATAAATGATATATTAAGTTCGATGCCGTGCGCTCCGGCTTCTTCAATGGATTTTGCATACTCGGTCCACCATTTTCCGCCTTCACAGTTTACACTGGCAATAACAGGTATGGAGACCGCTTCCACTGCTTTCCGCACAAGTTCGAGGTATTCGCCCGCACCGTAAACCATTGCGGCGTCAGCATTCATATAGTCATACGCCTCGCTGTGGAAAGACATATCTATATCAAGCCCGCTGTCCTGACGTATCTCCTCTTCAAAAAGCGACTTGAGGATAACTGCGCCGGCGCCGGCGTCTTCCGCCTTTTTCAGATTATCGATGTCCTTAGTCAGTGTGCTGCTAGCAGCTATTACGGGGCTTTTCAGTTTCATTCCCATATAGGTTGTGCTGATGTCGGGCATATTGGTCTCCTAGTCCTTAATGAGCAGTTCTCTGGGCTTGGAAGTACCGTCGCTGGGAGCCACGATACCCTGTTTTTCCATTATCTCAACAATGCGCGCGGCTCTGTTATAGCCTATCCGCAGGTATCTCTGCACCATGGATATGGACGCAAAACCCTTCTGGCGCACCAGTTCCAGTGCCTCCTGATATTTCTCGTCCATCTCGCTGTCGTCAACATCCTCCGCGTCGAGGCTCTGCTCGCGCACAAGATCCATGTTATATTCCGGTTTACCGATACTTTTAAGGTGTTCAACGATTCTGCCCACCTCTTCGTCCGAAACAAAGCATCCGTGTACGCGGGTGCAGTCGCTCATACCGGGCGGAATGAAAAGGCTGTCGCCTTTACCAAGAAGAACTTCCGCGCCGCCTGAGTCCAGTATGGTTCGGGAATCTATCTTTGACGAAACACGGAACGACAGACGTGCAGGCATGTTCGCTTTTATGATACCTGTAATGACGTTAACGGACGGGCGCTGTGTTGCGAGAACAAGGTGTATGCCCACCGCACGCGCCATCTGGGCGATACGGATGATGGATTGTTCAACCTCTTTGCCGGAAACCAGCATAAGATCGGCGAACTCGTCCACAATAACCACCAGATAGGGCATTTTGGGCAGTTCAGGGTCATTCTCCGCCCTCATGTTATATGAATCTATGTTGCGCACCTTAAGCGATGCGAGGGCTGAATATCTGTTCTCCATCTCCTCAACGACGTTCTTAAGGACGTTCGCCGCCTTGCGCGGGTCTGTGACAACAGGTGCGGCAAGGTGGGGTATATCGTCGTATACCGAAAGCTCAACCATCTTCGGGTCGACCATAATAAATTTAACTTTGTCAGGCGACGCTTTAAATATTATAGAGCATATCAGCGTATTCACCGCAACGGATTTACCGCTGCCTGTGGTTCCCGCCACAAGAAGGTGGGGCATGGTTGCAAGGTCGCTGACATAGCCTTTACCGGCGATGTCCTTGCCCATGGCAAACGTAAGAGGCGACGGGCTGTTGGCATATTCTCTTGATTTCAGCAATTCGCTGAGAGAGACCATTGCGCGGTATTTATTGGGAAGTTCGATACCAACGACGGATTTGCCGGGGATGGGGGCTATTATGCGCACGCTGACGGCTGACATTGCCAGAGCAAGGTCGTCGGTCAGGTTCGCTATCTTGTTTATCTTAACGCCGGGTGCGGGTTCAAATTCATATTGAGTAACCACAGGCCCGGGCTGTATCTCGCGTATTTTACCGTTAACCCCGAAGTCAGCCAGTTTGGAAAGCAGAAGCTCGCCCTTTATCTTCATCTCTTCCGGAGATTCGGCGCGGCTGTCTCTCTTCGCCTCATCAAGCAGAGAAAGAGGGACAGTATAGTTTCCGATGACCTGCTCCATTGTGACAGGCTCTTTTATATTAATATGATTGAAAGGCTCTTTAACTTTCGGCTTGTTCACCGCAATGCTCTCAAGGTTTCCGAGTTCCTCTTCAACCTTCTGAACGGTTTGAACGGCAGGTTTTTCGGGCATGGCGACTTTGGACGGAGGCGTATAAGCATCATCCTTATCCGCACCGACAGACCTGTTCAGACTGCCTATGGGAGAATTTTCATCAGACGGCATGTTCTTAACAGGCATGAAATCACCGTAATCAGGCTCCTCATCCTCCGTTACAACACGGCTTGAACCATCCTTTCTCTTCAGTTCGGGTATCTTCGGCAGGTTAATTCCGTCGCGGATGAAGCTGATTATAACCCGCGGAAAGAGCGCCAGAAGTGTCAGCAGTATCAGGAAAATACAGACGATAACCCCGCCCACTCGCCCGACAAGGGACGAAAACAGGTCAGCGGAAAAAAGTCCCCAGAGACCGCCTGTGGGTTTCTGCGAGAATATGAAATCCGTCCCGCCCAAAAAGCCGGACAGAGTTGAAAGCAGGTAAAGCAGGATAAGGAACAGGATAAAACGGAAGATGGTGCGTTTCCATTTCATTGCCTTGTTTTTACGGTGCAGGTGTGCGCTGTACGACAGCCAGATGAGCACGCTGGGAAGCAGAAACGTTGTCCAGCCGAAAAAAGTCGCAAGGATATCGCTGATGTAGGCTCCCGTCTTGCCGAACAGGTTTGAAACGCTCTGTTCATAGTTGGAAAAGACTATGAAGGTGTAACCCGGATCGGATTCCGAATGGGAATAGATGGCAAGAGCGGCAAAAACCGTCAGAAAAGCGATTGCAAGAAAAACAATGTCGGCCCGGATGCTTTTGGTTTCTATATCCATACTATTGATATGATTCCCACTATGAGGCAATACAGAGCGAAAGCCCTGAGATTAGCCCGTTTTATAAAGTATACCATAATATTTATGGCAAAAAGTCCTGTTATGAACGCCGCTATCATCCCGACGATATACATAGGGATATGTGCAGAAGGTACTGCGTCAAGGTGCCTTAACTGAAGAATTATAGCTCCAATTATCGCCGGAATTGACATAAGAAATGTAAATTCACCCATTTCCGAACGTTTTATACCGAGAAAAAGTCCTGCTGCCGTTGTCGAACCCGCTCTGGATATCCCCGGGAGCACGGCGATGCCCTGCACAATACCGATAATGAAAGCTGTTCCGGCTGATATCAGTTTCTGTCCGTGGAATCTGTCGGAAAAGAGCAGCAGTATTGATGTCAATATCAGGAAATATCCGACAAACGTAGGTGTGGCGAACATCCCCTCAACACTCTTTTCAAGCGCCAGTCCTATAATGCCTGTGGGTATGGTCGCAATGATTATTCCCCAGAAAAATCTTTTGTTCTCGAAGTAGATAACCTTATAGCTGCTGTTCACCATCCCCAGAGGACTGATTATAAGCTCGAATATCCTGTGGCGGAAATAGACAAAAACAGCGCCCAGTGTGGCGCCGTGCAGCAGAGTGTCATAAAGCATCCCGGGCTGCTGAAAGTCTTTCATAAGCGCCTGTGCAAGAACAAGGTGTCCCGAACTGCTGACAGGAAGGAATTCCGTCAGCCCCTGAACGATACCTAAAATAATGGCATCAAAATAACTCATTTATTTCTCCGTAACAACGGGGATGACCAGCGGTCTTCTGTCCAGTGTCTTTTTAAAATACCGCTTCGTCAGGCGTCTAAGCCCGTCCTTTATCTCCGTGTTGTCATAATCTTCCGCATTAATAAACTCATGCATGTGTTCCGTCAGAAACTCCTGAAGCCTCGCCAGATTCTTCTCGTCCGGCTTAAAGCCCGCAGTCTCCACCACAGGCGGCAGTTCAAACGTGCCGTCCGGGTTTTTCCGCATAACAACGGTAACAGCTCCGTCGCGGCTCAAATGTTTGCGTTCGCGCACGGATTCCTCATCCATTGAAAAATGCCCGCGCAGGTCGATGAATATCTTACCCGCCGGAACCTTGTCCTTGCGCTCAAACTCGCCCCTATGGAACTTTATCCTGTCGCCGTCCTCAAGCATCAGCACGTTGTCGTTGTCCAGCATAGACATGCTTTTCAGCATCCGCTTCATGGTAATGAGATGCATCGGCTCGCCGTGTATGGGAATGACGTATTTCGGGCGTGTGAAGTTCACCATCAGCTTTATCTCTTCCTGAGATGCATGACCGGAAACGTGTATCCGGTTCTTACCGATGTCGACTACTGTGCCACCTGATTTGTATATCATATTCACCAGATTTATCAGATTCTTTTCGTTGCCGGGAATAACCCGCGCGGAGATGACGAACAGGTCACCCTCTTTAACGGAGATGTCTTTCCGTTCGCCGGACACAACCCTGTAAAGCGTACTGTTAGTTTCGCCCTGACAACCTGTGATTATGAAACATATTTTATCCGGATCCATCCGTTTTGCAGTTTTAAGATCCACAATCATGTCTGTCGGCAGTTCGATATGCCCCAGATCCGCCGCAATGGATACGTTTCTGTCCAGAGCCGCACCTTCAAGAACGACCTTGCGACCGCATTCGCGGGCTATGTCGAAAACCTGTTTGAACCTGTCGACGTTTGACGAAAATGTCGTGAAAAATATCCGTCCGGATGCGTTTCGGAAAATTTTTGAAAGGTCACTGCGGATGGATGATTCGGAATAGGTAAATCCCTCCCTCTCGGCATTTGTAGAATCTATGAGCAGAGCCGTAAGCCCCTTTTCGGCAAGCGCCGTGAAATCCGCAGGGCAGAATGGTTCGCCGCCGACGGGGGTCTGGTCTATTTTGAAATCGGAGCAGTGAAGCGCCGAAAAGTCTTCCGTAACAATATGCAGGGCATAGGTGTCACTGATGGAGTGGGTGACGGGTATGAAAGTGACCGAAAAACAACCGGCCTGCACAGTCTGTCTGGGGTCGACGAAATTAAGGTCAAAGGGACAGTGTCTGGCACGCCCTTTAGCGGCCAGAATACCCAGCGACAGCCTTCCTCCGTACACGGGCAGATCGAATTTACGCAGAAGTATCGGCACGGCGCCAACATGGTCTTCGTGTCCGTGGGTTATGAAAACCCCTTTCAGCTTATGCTTTATCTGCTCGATATAATCAAAGCCCGGGACAACGTAGTCGATACCGGGAAAGCTGCTATCTGCGAACATTACTCCGCAGTCAACAATAATGGCAGAGCTTTCGGTCTCGTAGACATACATATTCATGCCTATCTCGCCGACACCGCCTAAAATTGAAATAGAACAAGACATAAGAGTATATTAAAGAAGTCCGTGGCAAAACACAAGCAAGTTAAAGTTAAAGGAATAAAAAACCCTGTGCTTTTTACACAGGGTTCAAAAATTATTTTCCTTGTGGAGCTTGCTGTTGTGCCCCTCCGCAGCCGCAATTGCTCTGCGCAGGAGTTTGGGGCGCCGCCTTTGTTTCAGCAGCAAAGGCTGTTACAGCCGCAAAAAGCGCAATGGCGAGAACGAAAATAAAAGTAGATTTCATTGTATTATCCTCCGGATGTAAATCTATAGACAAGACAGAGAATGATTTATTAAGTTCAGATGTCAGACTATGAAAATTTTGCCGTCGATGTTTCTTCCGAAACGCTGGCTGTTGCCTATGCGCCAGAAGACGCATGACACATCCGTGATATCCGTGTCGTCGTCAAACACGAATATTTTAGAAAATTTGCCGTAGAACGGATCGTTTTTCAGTCTTTTCAACAAAATATCGTTAATTCCGTCCGCAAGAACAAAACAGAGCCGCCCGTATACGCCAACCTCCGGATGCCTTATGTCGCGGACTGAGGAATAACTTTCGCAAAAACGGTAAAAGTTGACCCGCGCCGCCGCCTGCCCCAGATACACGTTCTCCGTCGGAGGGATATCCGTTATCATAGTCTGCAAAAAGCCGCCGCGCATCATCTGCACGGATTTTATATTCAGAACCGGAAAATCCTTCGGCTCGGTGAAACGTCCGGTGTGATTCAGAAACCTGCCGCCCTTCGCGCGCTCCGCACCGACGGTTCCGTGAATTATAACACGGGTATCAGACGGAACAGGAAAACCCGACGTACGGATATATTTCACATCGCCCAGACGTGAAGCCAGCCGCAGAGCGTCGGTATCGTAAGGGAAACTGCATGCGCATGTGAACACCAGAAACGGCGAACAGCCCACCGCTATGGTTACTGGGATGTCTCCGTGTGCCTCTGATATGGATTTTGCGAGTCCGCTTTTGTCGGCGCAGTGGATAACAGCGCGCTTTTCACCGATAGGCTCGATGCGGTAGATTCCGCCGTGGTATATTCCGCTGTGTTCGTTTATGACACATCCGAGGTTTATGGAACCTGACGTATCGCCGTCATGGAATTTGCAGAGCGGCAGGTCTTCAAGTCCCTTAAGAGTGTCGTATGCCTTGGGATCTGTGAATGAAAGCTGTGAAATATCATGGGATTGGCGGTTTGCGCGCTCGGCGAGTGTGTCTGAGGGCATGCCCCATGCCGCCTCAAGCCGCGCAGGAGACGCGAAAGCGTTTATGAGCAGAGGAAACGCTGAACCTGCAACACGGGCGAAAAAGGGCGGTTCGCTGTTCATACAGCCGCTTTTCGCCAGTTCTGACAGCTCTTCCCCTCTGTATTCCCCCTTAAGAAAGGGTATTTCTGTATATTTCAGGTAATAATCAAGATCGGGTATAACATCCTCCAGACACTATACCCGATTATACACATAAAAAAGAGGAGAACGCACCTTTATTCTGTGCGGAATTCGTTGGCAAGAGCCATAAGCTCCGAAGAATCTTTCTGGAGCTGGGCAACCGTGTCGTTCACGTTTGAAACTGCCACAAAGCTCTGTTTTATACTGTCGGTGACGTTTTCAAGCCGCGCGCCTATCTCGTTCATAGACCTCGTCTGTTCCATTACGGATGAGGACATGCTCGAATTTGCACCCTTGATATGATCCATTGAGCTGATTATACCGTCGAAAGTGACTTTCGCATCTGTGATGGTGCTAACGCCCACCGTTACCGTTTCGGCTGCCTCTTTCATTGTGGAGTTCACCGTCTGGGTTTCGGACTGGAGCGCAGAGATTATTTTGCTTATCTCTGTGGTGGCGGACTGGGTCTTCTCCGCCAGCTTGCGCACTTCATCTGCAACAACCGCAAATCCTCTGCCCGCTTCCCCCGCTCTTGCCGCTTCAATGGCGGCGTTCAGCGCAAGAAGGTTCGTCTGGTCTGCGATATCGCTGATAACGTTTATGATGTTTCCTATCTCCTCGGAAGATTCGGAAAGCCTGTCCACCGTGGCGGAAAGTTCATCCACCTGAGTGTTGATATCCTGAATGGCGCTGAGCGACCTGTCCAGCTTAACTCCGCCGTCTTTGGTCTTTGATATGGTTTCGTCTGTCTGAACGGAGATATTGCCGAGGCTGTTCTCAACAGCGTCCGCCTGTTCGCGCACGGCGGAAAGCTCTGAGCTGATACCGGTTATCTCCTCTGTCTGCACGCGAAAAGTCGCCGCAAATTCCTCCATAGTGGAGGCAAGTTCGCTGTTTATGCTCGAGAGGTCGGTAGTACTCTCTTTAACCCTTACGATTATCCTTTGCAGATTTGCGATAAAGGTGTTCATGTATGCCGCAAGCTGACCTACTTCGTCGGTTCTGTCCAGCGTGATCCGTTTGGTCAGATCCCGCTCGTCGGTCATTTTGTCGCGAAGGAAGATAAGGTCTTTCGCAAGTATTCCGGTTACTATTATAACAGTGAGCAGAAGGGTTATTATCGCACCGACATGTATGAATGCCAGACCGTTTATAACTTTTTGCTGATAAACGAGAAATTCACTTTCATATGAACCTGTGGCTACAACCCAGCCCAGCTTTTCCAGAGTGAAATATTTAAGAAGCTTAACGGCGGGTCTGCCGTCCTTAAGTTCGCTGTATTCTATCTCGCCGCTTTTGTTCTCTATCATCTTCCTGATATACGCGACACCTTCGGTGTCTTTGTCCTCAAGTCCCTTCTGTCCCTGTTTCTGAGGATGGACGAGATAGTTGCCTTCGGTGTCTATTATGAACGGAAATCCGGTCTCGGCGACCTTCATCTTGGCGAATGAATTTCTTATGGAATCAAGAAGCACTTCCTCGGATATTCCCACATAAAGCACGCCGATAACATCGCCGCCGGATTTTATGGGTTCATATACCGTCCAGTACCATTTTCCGACAACGTTGGCTCTGCCTCTGTATGTTTCGCCGGACATCACTGTCTGATACACAGCCGAATCCTTCGGGATGAATGTTCCGACAGCGCGTGTGCCGTCCTTTTTCATGACGTTTGTGGAGACACGCAGAAGTCCTTTGTCAATAACCTGAAATATTGTTGCCGTCAGTCCTTTGATATCCGCTCGTTTCGCCGCAGCGTCAACAGGTGCGAAGTTGCCGTAGATATCCTCGCCGTCATACATCATGGCGGGGATAGTCACGGGAAATTCGTCGCCGCTCTTCTGGTCAACGGCTTTAACTGTCTTTGTGTTCGCGCTGTCGATGGAAAATTCCGATTTCAGATAAAGAAGTGTGCGGAACGTTGAAAAATTTGATCTGACAAGTTCAATTGACTGTGCATAAAAAAGATTTACGGTTTCGCCCAAAACCGCTGTGTTCTCCTCAAGCGAGGCTCTCGACTCGAGAAGCATCTCTTTTTTCACTTTTTCTCCCGTTGCATAGGCGAGAATAAGGAAAATAAGTATAAGTGGAATGCCGAAATACAGCGAGTATTTCGCCCGGATGCTTTTAATCTTCATCTTTCCCCCAAAACCAATAGAATCTGATTGCTAAATGTGTTGTGTACGCAAAAATATAGCGCTTAAGAGCATAAATTCAATAAAAAAATTAACAAACTGAATTATTATTTTTTAATACAGATAGTAGCGTCGCAGATGCCGAAGCTCATTGGGTTGAATTGCGCCTCTGAAAATCCTGCATCAAGAATCATTTGCCGGTATACGTCCCTTTTCGGAAATTTGTACACCGAATCGGGCAGATACTCGTATGCTTTTCTGTTTCCGGAGATGATGCCGCCGATAAAAGGCAGTATCTTTGTGAAATAAAGCCTGTAAAGTCTGCTGAAAATCGGTCCATCGGGCTGTGAAAACTCAAGAATACAGAGCTTTCCGCCGTCTTTAAGCACCCTGTGCATCTCTTTCAGACCTTTCGCCTTGTCCGTTACGTTCCTGAAACCGAAGGAGATTGTTATTCTGTCGAAGCTGTTGTCAGCGAACGGGAGACAGTGGGCATCCGCCACACTGAACGAACCTTTCGGGAATTTCTGTTTACCAATCAGCATCATGTTATAGCTGAAATCGCCGCCCACAAGGTTGACGCCCTGAACCCTTTTGTCCATCTCTATCATCATGTCGGCTGTTCCGCACGCAAGGTCGAGAACTGTCTGACCGCCTGCGATTCCCGCCAGTTTAATAGCCTTTTTACGCCAGCGCACGTCGGTACGGAAGCTCAAAACCCTGTTCAGAAGGTCATACCTTCCGGCTATATTGTCAAACATCTGCTGTATTTCTTTTGATTTCTGTTCCAAGAAAAAACCCCTTAAATCCTTATGATCATGCAGGTGAAATCATCCTTCTGCATCTCTCTGTCCAATACCATATCCTCGTAAAGAACATCAAGTATATTATCCGCACCGGAATTTGCAAGCTGTTTGACTTTCTGCATGAGATTATCTTCGCTCATGTATTCTATCAGCCCGTCGGTGTAAAGAAAAAGCGTGTCGCCTTTTGCAAGCGGTTCAGTCTTAACCGTGTATTTCTCCTCCATCAGACCGATAGGGAGAAAATCCGAAACTATACTTTTGTCGCCGCTCGCTGAAAGGTGCATGATCGGTTCGTGTCCGCACGAGAGATAGCGCAGGCTGAGGTCATTTTTATCTATGAAGCCGAAGAAAGCAGTGATGAACCTGTCTCCGAAGTTTTTCCCAAGAAGGAAGCTGTTCAGTGTTCCGGCAAGCTTATCCAGCGCGACGTCTCTGTCAAAAAGTTCTGCATTTTCTGTAAAAACGCTCAGAACAACGGTGAAAACGGCGGCGGAATAGCCCTTTCCGCAAACGTCAGCTATGCAGAAAAAAAGCCCGTCAGGAGTCTCTTTAACAGTCATGTAATCGCCGCCCGCGGCACGCGCCGGATGATTTATTCCGCGCAGAAATATTCCGCAGTCTGCCGAAACGGATTTGGACACGAACTTGTTCAGTATCTCCCCTGTTGCAGACATCTCTGATTCCTGAATCTTCAGTTTTGTCATCTTCTGGTGATACATTGCGTTTTCAACCGCAGTCGAGACTATGGACGACACCAGTTCAGAAAATTCTTTATCGGGTATGATATCGAAATGTATGTTGAAAAGCAGGATGCGGATATTCTTCGTCTCTTCGTAGATGAAAAAAATGTTCTCTATGTTGAATTTGGAACAGTCTATCCTGTCCTCGATAAATTCAGTGTAGTCGATACCCATTACATAAGCGTAAGCACCCTGTTCGCCGATACGAACGTTGTTGCGCACGTCGCCCTCTTCCAGTCCGAAACCTATGAATTCGCTGTTGTGCAGAACACAGCCCGCCTCCGCGGAAAAAACGTCCATAAAGAATGTGAGCGCAAGCGCCACAACCTCGTCAAGCTCCACAGCGCGCAGTATCCTGCTGCTCTGTTTAACAAATTCGATCTTCTTCTGGTAATCCACATATACGTTTATATTCTTTTCACGGGCGATAAGCTCGGCAAGCCTCTGCCCTATGTAGTCGCTGAACGCGATAAGCTCGGCAAATATTTTGTATTCCGGCGCCTCGTGAAAACTGACGGCACAGTATACCGTTCCCATATGGCTGAAAAACACCGTTCCGTAGACGTCTATCTTCTCATCGAAAAATTCAAGGGTACGGCGCTCTTTGGAACTTCCGGTGCCGTCGAATCCGAGGTCGTGTATGTCGTATTTTCCTTCCGCATTCCTGTGCGCGCCTGTCACAGGCGTGCAGATACTCATATCTATCTGCCATATGGTGAACGGCGCAAAGCATGCGCTGTCCAGATACTCACGCATACCGTGGTAAAAATCCTGAACGCCGTTGGCAAAAAGAGCATCGAGAAGCTTTTTAGGAAATATCATTATCCGCCTTCTCCGAAATCAGCACGGGGTCAACCGCCTCGTGCAGTTTTTCAAGGGTCAGTCCAAGCGCAAGCGCACAATCGGATATCGTGTCCTCAAGCGCCTCATGGCAGTCTATGTTTTTGTGCATCTGGTTGGCGAAATACAGCACGCGGCTGAACGTGTCCTTACCAAGCTGATGGTGATAGCGTACGGACTCAGCGATACTCTTCACCACAGCCCATTTCGTGAGCACAAGCTCACCCACGGCACAGTGATCAGTTCCGAGCTGGTTCCGCTCGTCCTCAATGGTGACCGCTTCTTTAACGAGAAAGTCCACAATAACGGTCTTGCCCATATCGTGCATAAGACCTGCCAGATAAAGCGCGTCCTCGTCTTCACCAACCAGCTTCGCGATAGCCTCGCAAAGCCTTGCAACGGCGAATCCGTGCTGCCATATCTTCTGACCTGTCGTTTTCAGCAGGCTGAAATTCTTATTGTAAAAAGACTCTGTGGAAACAGCCAGCGCAAGGTTCTTAACGGTATTAAGCCCCAGAAGGACAGTCGCCCTGTCTATACTGGATATCTCCTGCCGCACACCGTAGAAAGGGGAATTCACCAGCTTTATGATGCGGGAGCTAAGCCCCTGATCCTTCTTTATCTGGTCAACAAAATCCTTAATTCTCGTCTTGTCGTTGCGCGTAAGCCTTACAAGTTCCCTCGCAAGCGCAGGCAGAGGGGGAATATTCTCCGCTTTCGCTATTATTTTGGCTTTCAGTGTGTCAAACTCGCTGCCGTTCGCAGTGGATGTCTGCACGTTTCCGCTGAACATCTTTTTGACCACTTCCTCCGGTTTGACAGGGGGAAAAAATATCCCCGATATCTTAAAATCCGTAAGAGCGTCAAGAAGCTGTCTGTCTTTTTTTGTGATATAGAAAAATGTCGGGACAGAGAATTTTTTCGGTAGACGAAAAAGAGTGGACGCCTCGGATATCTCTATTACGCAGAGATCGGCGTTCTTCTCCGAGGTTATCTCCCCGTGTCCGGCGATGGCAAACTGAAACAGGTTTCTGCTCTCCTGCGAGCCTATGAAAAGAACACGCATCACGACCTGCTTTTTATGATGTCGATAAGCTCTTTGGGACTGAACGGCTTTGTCAGATATTCATCTGCGCCGGCGTCCCTGCCTTTTTTAATATCATCGGATTCCGCCATGGCTGTCAGCAGAACAACAGGTATGGAGGCAAGTTCGGGAACGGCCTTTATTTCGGCACACGCCTCAAGTCCGGTCTTCTCCGGCATCATCACGTCAAGCACGATGATGTCGGGTACCAGCTCCTTTGCCATTTCCACTGCCTGCTGACCGTTTCCGGCCTCATAAACATCAAAACCGCTTTTCTTCAGATGAAGCGCCACCACTTTGCGGAGGCGAAGCTCATCATCGGCAATTAATACTCTCATCATGGAACCTCAAAATAATGGATGTTTTATCATAGCTCATCACTATACCGGTTCTCTCAAAAATCTCCGCAAATATGGTAAATATGGGCTGAATCTCATTATAGCCCTTATCGGGCAGAATATATATTTTGTTCTCGTCGTGGGTTACTTTCAGCTCCCCTGCCGACGAAGCAAGCCCTTCCTGCAAAAGTATCTGAAAAAGACTTTTAAAGGAATAAGCGTCGCATCTGATGCTTACGCCGTTAAGACGGCTGTTTACAGCGGCGCTCTCCTGCGACACTGCGTTTTTGATATAAAGCCCTGTGAGAAGGGCAATATCCACCTCTTCAAGCTCTATGTCGTGCGGTTTCCCCAGCACGTGGTTGAAACAAACGCTCATCCCTCTGTCATAAAGGTCAAGCAAATAACCGGACTCCATTATCATATCGGTCATAGACTTGTCGGTAAGCCCCTCCGCAACTACATCCAGCATGGCAACGACAACAGACGTACATGTCCTGATATGGTGGGAGAAATACCGGTATGTAACGTCCAGACGACGTTCAATATCCTCAGGTGAAGACATCCGAGCTACCCCCGATTTCTTGGAATTAAAATCATAAAAAGATTTTACACGAATTTTAAGTAAAATGCTCGAAATATTTACTAAGACAGAATGTGCGGGCAGGTTTGACTGCCCGCACGAAACGGATTATGCGTATTAATTCGTAATAAGGGTCTGTGCGGGAAGGATGGAACCCTTATATTTTTCCTCTATAAACTTTTTAACATCTCCGGAAACAAGAACGTCTTCAAGTTTTTTAAGAGCGGGGTCATTCACCCTGTCCGATTTCACAACCAGAATATTGGCATAGGGAGAATCGGAATCCTCTATGAAAAGCGCATCCCTTGAAGGGTTAAGACCGCCTTCAAGAGCATAGTTGGTGTTTATAACAGCTACGTCCACATCCTGAAGCACGCGGGGAAGCTGTGCGGCATCAAGCGTTTTAACCGTCAGTTTTTTCGGATTATCAATGATATCCTGAACTGTCGCCTGTATACCCGCCCCTTCGTTCAGTTTCAGAAGCCCTGCTTTTTCAAGAAGCACAAGGGCGCGTCCTGCATTTGAAGGATCGTTGGGAATGGCAATAACAGCCTTGTCCTTTATCTCCGCAACGGATTTCACCTTTGATGAATAAAGGCCGATGGGTTCGATATGCACTTTTGCAACAGCGACAAGATCAAGTCCGTGGTCTTCGTTGAAAGAATCGAGATACGGCATGTGCTGAAAGAAGTTAGCATCCAGATCACCTTTGTCCAGCGCAAGGTTAGGCTGAACGTAATCTGTGAACTGCACTATTTCAAGATCAACTCCCTCTTTCGCCAGAATAGGTTTTGCAAACTCCAGAATCTCCGCATGGGGAACGGGAGTTGCGCCCACTTTTATGACCACGGGAGCATCCTGTTTCGGTTCCGCCGCAGCCTCCTCTTTTTTGGGTTTTGAGCATCCCGATATAAGCAGAACACTGAAAACCGCAACAATTAGAGCCGTAATACTTCTTTTTCTCATATATACCTCCGCGGGCTGTCAGCCCCGATCATCTTTTTGTGTGCATGGCACCCACCGCAAGTCTGGTGCCGAGGGTCTGAACCGCCTGAACGAATATCACAAGCACAGCAACGGTGATTATCATCACGTCGGTGCGGAACCGGTTATATCCGTACTGGATGGCGAGGTCGCCGAGACCGCCGCCGCCCACTGCACCTGCCATAGCGGTGTAGCCGATAACATTGATTATTGTTATTGCCGCTCCGAGGACAAGCGAGGACTTCGCCTCCGGCAGCAGTACCTTATAAATAATCTGAAAAGGGGACGCGCCCATGGACTGCGCCGCCTCTATCACCCCGTGGGGTATCTCCTTCAGCGAGGATTCCACAACCCTTGCCACAAAAGGAGCCGCCGCAACCACCAGCGGAACGACAGCCGCAGTGGTGCCGATGGACGTGCCGATAACCATTCTTGTGAACGGTATCAGCGCTACCATGAGAACAATGAAAGGCGCTGAACGCAGTATGTTTATAACTGTTCCAAGCGTTCTCTCAACCCACGGCGCGGGCATGATATGCCCCCTTGATGTCACGACAAGCAGTATCCCCAGAGGAAGCCCTATCACATAGGACATAACTGCGGAAGCCGCCACCATATATAAAGTTTCAATCACTGCCGGAGTGAGAAGCCCCAGCATTGATGCGATATATCCGTCACTCATAGTTCACCCTCTCAACGGAAAGATTCTGTCCCAGAAGATACTCGTGCGCCCGTTTTCTCTGCCCGTCCGTCCCGCGCAGTTCCAGAAGCAGGTTGCCGAACAGTGTGCTTCTCACATGATCCACGCTGCCGAAAAGAATGCTCACCTGAACGTCGCTGCTGCGGATAAGCCCGTTTATCATGGGTTCAGATGCAGAACCGCCCAGAAACGATACCCTGACAAGCTCCGAATCACTGTGGGATTCAAGCTCACGCAGAAGTTCTTCAGGGATATCCGCCTTAAATATACCGGAAACGAATTCCTTCGCCACCTGAGATTTAGGCGATAAAAAGACCTCTTCCACCGTGGCGTTCTCCACGCATTTTGAATCGTGCAGAACAGCAACGTGGGTGCATATATCCTTAATAACGTGCATTTCATGAGTAATAATCACGATGGTAAGCCCGAGACTGCGGTTGATATCACGCAGAAGGGCGAGTATGGAACGGGTTGTCTTCGGGTCAAGTGCCGAAGTCGCCTCATCGCAGAGCAGAACGTCCGGCTTAAGAGCCAGCGCGCGTGCAATGCCCACCCGCTGTTTCTGACCTCCCGAAAGTTCCGAAGGATATGCCCCCGCCTTGTCCTCGAGCCCCACAAGGGGAAGAAGCTCCGACACGCGGGAACGGATTTCATCGGCGGAAACACCCGCTATCTCAAGGGGGAAAGCGATGTTGCTGGCAACTGTTCTGGACTGTAAAAGATTGAAGTGCTGGAAGATCATTCCTATTTTCTGTCTGGCGTTTCTCAGCTCTTTTTCGCTGAGCTTCGTCAGATCGTGACCGCCGACGATTATTTCGCCGCCGGTTGGACGCTCCAGAAGATTGAGACAGCGCACAAGAGTGCTTTTGCCCGCGCCGCTGAGTCCCATTATACCGTATATCGACCCCTGCGGAATGTCGAAAGATACGCCTTCAAGCGCCCTGACATCACCGCTGCGCGCGGGGTAAACCTTTGAAAGGTTCTTTATCTGAATCATATGTTCCTCTTAAAAAAACAAATAACAGACACGGCAAAAAAACCGCGCCATCCGCAGTGTTTAACACAACTTGAGATCGCTTCGGGCGTAAAGCCCTCGCGAAGACGGGACGAAATTCAGTCTCTGCGAGGAATACTAGCCAAAGGCTGAATGAATCAACTTTCAGGCTAATTGTTGAACAAAGTGACGAAGCAGTCTCGCCTTTCAATATGCTACATTTTACGCTAAAGCCTATCTAATCTATGATTTTTATATATTATTCTTTCGGAAAAAGTCAACAATAAAAAAACTACATCTGCGCAGAAAAACTTATTGCACCGAAACTCTGATATCTGCTCCCCTGCCCGTCGAACTCGCGGGAGCGCATGACCTGAGTATACCCGAACCTGTAACTTTTCCATGACATCACGGCGCCAAACTGAACGTCCATAACAAAAGGTTTCTTGTCGGCACTCACGCTGTCGCAGAAAGTGTTGCCGTCCAGAAATATGTTCCGCGCAACCGCTCTGCCGTCCACACCTGTGAACACATACCAGCGCAGCCTGTTCTCCGGCACAAAAAAACCGGAACCCGGCATACTGGGCTGTATTCTGGGCGGTCCGTAGTCAAGATCCGGCTGCTGTCCGTAGCGCACCATAAACCCAGTGTTCGCGTATGTAAATATATTGCCTGCCGCACCACCGATATGTGGAGTAAAATCAACAGGCATCCCGAAAACGCTCTTTTCTGCAAACTTCCGCCAGCTTCTCTGATACATCAGAATAAGCCCGGGTTCATTCTTAAGCTGGTTGTGCCAGCCTTTGGGGTCGTCGGAACCTATTATCTTATGCACAGTTTTCTGAGTCTCTTCCGCCAGTGAAGCCGGACCAACAATACCTGCCGTCAGCTCAAGCTGATCAAGCCGCTTCCCGTCCTCGGCAATAAGCCCCACAGAGCCGTAAAGCCAGCCCGCATAAGGTCTGTCGCCGTCAGGCGGGTTTTCCTGCGTTATGCTTGTGGGAGTATACATGCTCTGACCAAATGAATAAGTTGTCCGCACCGTATATTCTTCAGGGAAAAGAGGAAAGAGTTTAGCCGCCTGTCTGGCAAGAGTGCTGCCGCCGTTCGGCGCACTAAGCCATGAGGCTCTTATCCCGTTCGTATAGTATCTGTCGCTGTGGAATATGTCATTCTCAAGGACAATACTGAACGTCCCGTTGTCCTCCGCATAAGCGCAAACAGACACAGCAAGCACTGTGAAAAAAACTAAAATTTTTATCAAGAAAAGCTCCCGAAATATTAGCGGGAAACTTTGTGCTTTTCCGCAAATGAATTTCAACAAAACCAGACTGCCGCGTCAGCCTACGGCTTCCTCGCAGAGACAGAATTTGGTCTTCGCGAGGAGTGGCAGCGACGCGGCGATCTGTATTATTGACTTTGCAACCAGCCGTAAAGCTCCCGAAATTATATCGGGAGCATGTTAACATTTTATACCTGAATCTTCCAGCCTATTTCACCGGACATCCTTCAAGTCCTTTCAGCTCCGTTTCGGTCGCCTCAAATGTGAACTCCTGCGCACCGTCAGTCTGTTTGCCGAAATTTTCCACTGCGTATTTGGACAGTACCGCGGCTGTTTTTGAAAGATCTTTCTCACGTGTGAATATCTTTCCCTGCCAAACAGGGGCTTTGTCCGTATTGCCCGCCGTGAACAGCTTGATATTCAGGAAGCTCATGTCTTTGTCCTCGTCCGACACTGATCTGCCCACCGCCGTTCCGAGAGACAGTCCCGGGGCTATGCCGCCGGAGAAGAACCCTATCCCGCCGCCGATGCTTACCCGCGGTTCAGCAGAAGCTTTGCCGAGAACGACACCAAACACAGGGGTTATGATGTATGCAGGATTCTTTGCGTTTCTTTTCCAGCCGATACAGTTGAGCTGTGCCTCAAGAACGCCGACATATTTTATCATCTCCAGATCGGTTTTTGATTCGGAAGAAAGAGCGAAATCGTAGGTCTGATTTTTGAAATTGTTTTGTCCGCCATAGCCTGTAACGTTCACGTCATACTTTGACGCGCAACCGGACAGAACGAACATCCCGATTATGACTGCCATCGTTTTAAACATATGGTTCTCCTTAGCTATTAATCTAGGCAAAGAACCACACTTAACAAGACTAATTTAGTTTAATTAAACCCTGAGAAGCTGTTCGGTCTCCGCAAGAGAGGGCATTCCGCCCTGCGCTCCCGCCTTTGTTGTGGAGATGGCTGCGGCGGCGTTCGCAAACCTTACTGCGTCAATAATGGAAAGTCCCCTGCCAAGTCCGAAGGCAAGTCCTGCGTTAAACGTGTCTCCGGCGGCAGTGGTGTCAACTGCGGCAACAACGAATCCCTCAACATGGGTAAGAATACCGTCTGTGAAGACGTAAGCGCCCCTGCTCCCCGCTTTCAGCACCGCAGTTTTGACACCCATCTCTATAAGTCTCTGTCCGGCGGCGGCGAATCCCGCCTCGTCCGCCGGTTTGACTCCTGTCAGTATCTCCGCCTCTGTCTCGTTGGGCGTGATGATGTCTATATATTTAAGAATTTCTTCACCAAGGGGTACAGCGGGCGCAGGGTCGAGAATTACCTTCACACCCGCCCCGGAAGCAGTTTTTGCTGCCTGAACGACAGCATCCGCAGGCACCTCAAGCTGAAGAAGAAGAAATTCTGAAGATTCAATTATCTCGCGGTTTTTCAGTATATAGTTTTTATCAACCACGGCGTTAGCGCCTGGAACGATAATGATATTATTCTCACCCTTTCCGTCAACGGTTATAACGGCTATCCCTGTGGAGGTGTCAACTCTGCCCACTCCGGCTGTGCTGACCCGCAGACGTTTGAAATACGCCATATAATCGTCACCGTATATGTCGTTTCCCGTCAGCCCCACCATGGCAACATCCGCACCGAGTTTTGCCAGCGCGACAGCCTGATTAGCCCCCTTACCGCCGGTAAAGGTACTGAACGAATCGCCGTACATCGTTTCGCCCGGCTTTGGAAACCTTGGTGCTTTCGTAACAAGGTCGGTGTTTATGCTTCCCGCCACACAGAATCTGCTCATGCCTCATCCTCCCCTGCAAGGTTTCTGACGCTGGCGCGCTCCACAACCTCGCCGCCTATGACGGTCTTTTCATATGGCATGGAGCTGCCCTCTTTTATCCTCTGCACGAGTATGCGCACCGCCTTTGTACTGATGCTCTTTTTGGAAACGTCAACAGTTGTCAGCGGCGGTTCCGCCATCGCACTCATGGGCAGGTTGTCGTATCCCGCAACGGAGATATCATTCGGAATGGCAAGCCCCGCCTCTTTCAGTGCGCGCATACACCCAAGCGCAATGATATCGTTAACGCATAAGAGTGCCGTAGGCATCTCTTTCTGCTTTGTCAGAAGCCTGCGCATATCCTCATAAGCACCTTCATAGGTGGATTCCACCGTGAAAACGAACTCTTTGCGGAATTTGTGTCCGAAGTGCTTCATGGAATTTTCAAAAGCATCAAAACGCTGCTGAAAGTTTATAGTCTCTATGCGCCCTGTCACGATACCTATATCGCTGTGTCCCATGCGCGTCAGATATGACATCATGTTGTAAACAGAGGAAGCGTTGTTCATATCCACAAAATCATATGGCATGAAAGGACAGAGGATATCTATAAACACCAATGGAATATGTATCTTCAGAAAATGTTCCACATCCGCTTCGTCAAGCTCGGTTCCCAGAACCACAGCACCGCTGGCAAATGAATTGTTCACATAATTCATTATCTCAGCGGGGTCAAATCTGTCGAAAACTGCGACCTCAAGTGAATACCCTTTTTTGGAAGCTTCCATCTGCGCACCGTTAATATAGTCCGCAACAAAAGCCTGATGATTATTGTTAAGTATCTGTCCGTGTTTGACAATATTCACAAACAAAATGGTTTTGTGCCGTCTGTTCAGCCCGCTGTCCGTTGTTCCTTTGTACCCGTGTTCACGCGCAATGCGAAGCACACGCTCCCGCGCCGCGGGTCCGACTCCGGTTTTGCCGTTCAGCACCAGAGAAACCGTACTGACAGACACGTCCGCTATTTTAGCTATTTCAGTTATTGTTATGTTCTTTTTCATATATGTTACTAAAATTTCAGCATGAACCAATGTTGTTATAGCTTTTTCAAATACCCGCTATAATCCCGCATTATGTCCATTGCCTCATATTCTTTATTATAGCATATTTCAGCAGACGGCAACTAAAATTTTAGTAAAATTTGCTAATATTTTTACTTGATATCTCACAGCGCTCTGGTATTCTTAATGTTATAGAGAACATGAGACTGCCGCGCTGACTGCGTCAGCTCGCAGAGACCACAGCCCGTCTTTGCGAGGAAGCAGGATGCTGACGAAGCAATCTAGTCTCTGTTTTACGGTTTTACAAAGAGGACTGTATGAAAAAGGGACAACTGCTCAACAGCCGCATCTCGGCGGTCATATCCGAGATGGGACATACCGACACTATAGTTATAGCCGATGCCGGACTTCCTGTACCCGACAGCGCCGAACGGATAGATCTTGCGCTGTGCACAGGGATGCCTGATTTCATAACTGTTCTGAAGACCGTCCTCTCGGAACTGCAGGTGGAGGAATTCACCATAGCTTCCGAGATGTCCGAAAAAAATCCTGTCACAAAGGATGCCGTCGTCTTTCTTCTGAAAGATGCAAAAATGAACATAGTCTCACACGAAGAGTTCAAAAAACTCACCGGAAACGCAAAAGCGGTTATCCGCACAGGAGAATGCACCCCATATGCAAATGTGATACTCCACTCTGGCGTGGTGTTCTGATGTCCGGTTCACCTGTTCTGCAAATGAAAAATATCTGCAAATCATTTCCCGGCGTAAAGGCGCTGAACGACGTCTCCCTGAACATCTATTCAGGCGAGGCAATGGCCCTTCTGGGCGAAAACGGAGCTGGTAAATCCACTCTTATGAAGATACTCAGCGGGGTCTACACGAAGGATTCCGGCGAAATGCTGTTCAAAGGCAAACCGCATGCGCCTAAGGATCCGAAGGACGCTATGAACAGTGGAATAGCCATCATCCATCAGGAGCTTAACCTTATCCCAGAACTCACCGTTGCGGAGAATATCTTCATCGGGCGGGAGCCTGTGAACATACTGCGCAAAGTAAAATATTCCGAAATGAACGCCGAAGCGAAAAAATATCTCGAACAGCTCGGCGAAAAGACCTCACCCTCCGCGAAGGTCTCATCACTGAGCGTCGGTCAGGCGCAGATGGTGGAGATAGCCAAAGCGCTCTCCATGAATGCTGAAGTGATAATTATGGACGAACCGACGGACGCACTTACAGATGTTGAAACGGAGAATCTTTACAAAGTCATCCGAAGTCTGAAAACAGAAGGCAAGGCGCTGATATACATTTCACATAAGCTTTCCGAAGTGTTTGACGTGTGCGACAGGGCGACCATCCTCAGAGACGGTACTTTTGTTGATGAAAAACCTGTTTCCGAACTCGACGAAGAGAAGATAATTCAGCTTATGGTGGGGCGTCCCATCAGCGACCGATACCCGAAATGCGACTGCAAAGCCGGCGAAATTGTTTTCACGGCGGAAGGATTGACCAACAGCCGCATAACCGGCGTATCGTTCAGCATCAGAAGCGGCGAAGTGGTGGGTATAGCGGGGCTTATGGGTTCCGGAAGAAGCGAGGTCGCAAAATCGATCTTCGGCGAAATGCCGCTGAAAAAGGGCAAAATAACCCTCGCCGGAAAAGAATTGCGCATCAATCACCCGTCAGGGGCGATTAAAAACGGCATTTCATACGTTTCTGAGGACAGAAAACAGCTGGGACTTATAGTCGGCATGACAATAAAAGAGAATATAACCCTTCCTGCGCTGAAAAAATTTCAGACCGTGCTTTCAAAGATATCGTTCGGGAAAGAGGAAGAGGTCTCTAAAGAATATATAGATATGATGTCCATCAAGACCACCGGACCTTCACAGCGGGTAGTGGATCTCAGCGGCGGAAATCAGCAGAAGGTCGCCATTGCAAAGGGGCTTGTCACGGCGCCCAAGGTGCTGATACTTGACGAACCAACCCGCGGCGTGGACGTAGGCGCGAAAAAAGAAATTTACGAGCAGATAAATATCCTGAAATCAAAAGGCATGTCAATCATCCTGATATCTTCCGAAATGCCGGAGGTGATAGGCATGAGCGACAGGATACTTGTGATGAGCGCAGGACGCATCGCAGGCGAGGTATCCGGCGCGGACGCCACTCAGGAGAACATCATGAAGCTCGCCATAAGCAATATAAAAAACGCCGTATAGTTTCGGAGAAGTTATGAAAATAGACACCAAAGACGTGCTGAAAAGATTCAGACCGCTTCTGGGACTTATCATCCTCTCGGTGATAGTGTCGCTCATCAGCCCTGAGTTTCTCACCGTCGGCAACATACTGAACGTCATGCGCCAGACATCCATAAACGCAGTCATAGCGGCGGGCATGACATTTGTTATTCTGACAGGCGGAATAGACCTTTCTGTCGGTTCGATTCTGGCTCTGTGCGGAGCCATAGCCGCAACATTAATTTCAACAGGATTCGGTGTGGCGACAACAGTCTTTGCGACACTGGCACTGGGAATACTTCTCGGTGTACTTGCCGGAATCGCAATTACAAAGGGCAGAATCCAGCCATTCATAGCCACTCTGGTGGCAATGACGCTTCTGCGCGGCGCAACACTCGTGCATACGGACGGCAAACCCGTCTCGACGGGATACGACTCGGCGGCAGATGCTTTCGCATGGTTCGGCACAGGCTATGTTTTCGGCATTCCCGTCCCTGTGATACTCATGATACTCGTCTTCGTCATTTCCCATTACATACTTAAACACACCCGCTTCGGGCGCTATGTGTACGCCATCGGCGGCAATGAGGAAGCGTCAAGGCTTTCGGGCGTTCGGGTGGACAGAATAAAGATAGCCGTCTACGGGATATGCGGTCTCGTTTCAGCACTTGCAGGCATAATACTCACATCAAGGCTTTCATCGGCACAACCCACTGCCGGCGCAGGATACGAGCTTGATGCTATAGCCGCTGTGGTTCTCGGCGGAACAAGCCTCGCAGGAGGTGTCGGAACCATCTTCGGAACCTTCACGGGCGCTCTTATCATAGGAATCCTGAACAATGCGCTGAACCTTCTTAACGTTTCATCCTATTATCAGATGATAGCAAAAGGTGCGGTGATACTTATCGCCGTTCTTATGGATAGAAAGAAGTAAGAAGATCGCTTCGTCGCTTACGCTCCTCGCGAAGACGTCTCTGCGAGGCAGTGCAGGCTGACGCGGCAGTCTCATTTAAGGAGTGAAGTATGAAAAAATTATTCGCTATTCTCGCGGCCCTCATGGTTATCCCCGCCATGACGGCATTTGCGGCACAGAAGACGGTGGGTCTCGTGGTTTCCACGCTGAACAACCCCTTCTTCGTCACACTTAAGGACGGAGCCGTCGGCGAAGCAAAAAAAGCGGGCATCAACCTGATAGTTCTCGATTCCCAGAATGACCCTGCAAAAGAGATAGCAAACGTCGAAGATCTTTTGTCTAAAGGCGTTGCGGCTATTCTCATCAACCCGACAGATTCAGACGCAGTGGGCAACGCCATCAAAATGGCAAACAGAGCCAAGATTCCCGTCATCACCCTTGACAGAGGCGCAAACGCAGGAACAGTTGTTTCACACATCGCCTCCGACAACGTTGCAGGCGGCAAGATGGCTGGTCAGTACATAGCTGAAAAACTCGGCAAGAAAGGAAACGTGGTCGAGCTTGAGGGTATTCCCGGAACATCCGCAGCCAGAGACCGCGGCAAAGGCTTTAACGAAGCGCTTAAAGGCACTTCCATCAAAGTTGTTGCACGTCAGGCGGCAGATTTTGACAGAACAAAAGGTCTGAATGTAATGGAAAACATTCTTCAGTCACAACCGAAAATAGATGCGGTTTTCGCACATAACGACGAAATGGCGCTGGGCGCAATGCGCGCTATCTCAGCGGCTAAAAAGAACATAATGGTAGTCGGTTTCGATGCGACAGACGACGCTGTTAAAGCTGTTAAAGACGGCAAAATGGCAGCAACGGTTGCACAGCAGCCTGCATTCATCGGCGCGAAAGGCGTTGAAACTGCCAAGGCAGTTCTTGAAGGCAAAAAGGTTCAGGCATACGTCCCTGTGGGTCTGAAATTAATCGTAAAATAGTTAGGTATTGCAAACACCAAACTGGAAAAGGCGGTCGATTGACCGCCTTTTTTCGTGAAAAGACAACAGGGAGGAATGATAAGGCTAAACTACTTAATTTTTCTATTCCATTTCATATTTGTTTTATGACATTTATCGCAGAAATCGTTAAAATCTTCGTGAACATTATGGCATTTAACGCAGCTCATGTTTCCGAAATGAGATTTATGCGGATTTCTTTTCCTGTCAGCAGTTTTCTTTGCCAGCTCTTCATATTCGCCATGACAGCCTTTGCACTTCTTTGCCATTTCATCCACGTCGTCAGGTCCGAAAGTGTCGTGACAGTCAAGGCAGTAAACTCCGGATTTTTTATGTGAGTTCGCCAGATAAGACGAATCGTTCCATGTAGCAAATTTATCGGCAAGGTCTTTCATTTCTTCTTTTGAAAAGATTATCCCTTTCTTATGGGATAAGGATACATTACCTTCCTTATCTGCCTCGTGGCAGGAAAGGCAGGTGTCAACGGATACTCCAAAAGAACCCGTGTGTGCTACATGCACTTTCTGCCCCAAACTGCCCGCCTTCGATTCTGAGTCATGGCAGGCAAAGCATCCGGAAAATGTATCGTTTTTTGCATGATCTTTTTTCAACACTTCTGCGGGGTTTTTGTGGCAGTCTTTGCATTTGAATTCAATATCATCTGCGTATACAGCCACCGCAGAAAGGATGAAAATAAAAATGTATATAAATAATTTCATAGATTACTCCCGAAATAAAACAGGCGGTCGTAAAATACGACCGCCGCAGATTGTCTTAGAAAGCGTATACGAATTTAAACCAGAATCTATCTGTTTCCGGCTTGTTCTCAACATTGAACTCGTGATGGTATTTCAGATGAAACGCCATGTTTTTGTAATCATATTTCAGTTCAGGACCAAGTGCCACTGCCTGACCTTTGTTACCGTCCAGATATTTTTCTCCATCCAGTTCATCATCGGTTATCTGTTTGTAATAATAACCGTTAATACCTACGGTATAAGGTCCGGTATGATATCCGGCAAAAGCGTCAAAGTGAAATTCCTGTCCGGATTTATAGTCTGTATCCTTGTTTTCAGTGTTTATGTCATACATAAACTTACTTGATACCTCAAATCCGCCGTCGCCAAGATATGTGACAGCAAACACAGGCTCAATTGTAAAGTAATTTCTGCCTATATTCACCATGTCGTCCTCATCATAATCCCCGACAGGAACAAAAAGCTCAGGGCCAAAGGCAAAATGCCAGTTTTTAAAATGCCATGAATCGAACAAACCTATTTCAACATCGCCCATACCGGTTTTGTCCTGTTCACTCGCAGCAGTCTTAACATTCATATGTACGAAAGGAACAATCACCTGTCCACCCAGATTACCGCCAAGAAACTGTTTCTTCGTTACATAAACGAATCTGAGTGTTTCGGCAAATCCCTTAAGTTTAAAACCGGGAACTACACTGTCTCCGTCTGAGTTGTTGAATCTGTCGGATGACATGTATTCAACGTAGTTAATAAAATACAACCCGGGGGGCGGCAGAGTGCCACCCATCGTTCCCTCCGGTCCGTTTGCAGATGCCTGACCTCCGCCCTCTGTAGCAAAAGAATATCCGGCACACAGAAAGAGAAACAGTATTATCAGTATGCGTTTAATATTATTATTTTCCATGACATCACCTATTTACTAGTTTGCAAAGCAGCATCTGCACCGGCAACACGACCTGAATAGGCAGCGAAACCGAAAGCTGAGCCGGATGCAAAAAGAGTATAAGTGTCGCCATAGAGTCCGCCGACGTCACAGCCAACCACATAAAGACCTTTTATCTCTTTGTCATTGGCATCGAGAGCACGCATTTTGCTGTCAACTTTGATACCGCCGAGAGACACATAAGCCTGAGGAACTATCTTGATCGCATAGAATTTTCCTTTTTTAACAGGCATAATCCACTTGGGATCGGTATAGAACTCTTTGTCGAGATTATATTCTTTATATGAGTTGTAATTTTTGATTGTTTCAGCAAGAATTTTGGGATCAACCTTAATTTTTGCCGCAAGTTCAGCTATACTGTTCGCCATAGCTGCGTTGGGGTTGCCTGCTTTCTCAGAATCTTCAAACTCTTTTTGCAGGTTGGTCAGTTTTGTTCCGATAGGGATGATAACTCCGATACCTGCCTCAATACCGTCTTCCTCTGCATATTTGTCAAAAGTTTCCTGATCAAATATCTCCCACGCGAAGCTGTCCGGAGCATGCTCAACAGCGTTGCCTGTTGAAACAAAGCTGAACACTATTGATTCGTCAACAAATCTTTTGCCGTATTTGTTAACCCAGAGAGAGGGCTGCCATGTCATTGTAAACAGGTTGCCGAAAGGAATTACTCCGGGACCCGCTGTCGCCTGATGGGTCATAAGCCCCCAGCCCTCAGCCGCGCCTCCGATCTCCATTGCCATGTTGATACCGTCGCCGTTTTTCTGAAGAGGCAGGTCTGCCACAACTTTTTTGCTGTCAAATCTGGTGTACTTGTCAATCATTTCCTTGCTGTTAGGGAAACCGCCTGTGGCGATAATTACAGAACCGGAATTGATGATCACCTTATTGCCTTTGGAATCCACACCCTCAACACCTTTAACGACGCCATTGTTGTATATGAGTTTTTTTGCGGGTGTTTCATACATTACCTTCACACCTTTCTCTTCGCAGACATCAAGAAGGCGGTTCACAAGAGCCGCGCCGTGATGGAAGGTTTTGTAATCCTTAACAAGGTGCCATACAGGAGAATCGGCATAAGACATTTTAACCGCGTCAAAATTCACGCCGTTCTTTTCGAGCCACTCAATGTTTTTGTCTGACTCGTCAACAAACTGCCTTAAAAGAGCGCCGTCTGTCCTCCAATGACCGTATTCCATTATCTGTTTGTAAAAAGCCGGCTTTGAAATGTCCTGACCGTCATCTCTAAGCTGTTTTGTGCCGATTGCAAAGAGCCCCTCGGCATAGTTTGTACTGCCGCCAGCTATCGGCATTTTTTCAAGAACGATAACTTTTGCACCGTTTTCTGCTGCCGAAACAGCAGCGGAAAGTCCGGAACCGCCTGCGCCGATAACGACAACATCTGTGCTATAGACCCTGTCCTTTGCATACGAAAAAACAGGAAGAAGAGCGAACATGGTTGTAACCAACCCTAAAAGAACATTTTGAATTGTCCGTTTCATAGATACCTCCTATGTAAAAACACAGGAGAAGCATATAAGAAAATAGAGATTTTATTAATCGGCACACATACCGGATGTATACGAAAAGTTTTGCCGTAATAATTAAGTAATATTACCGGATTTTTGTATGAAGGGATATAACCACAGAAAAGCCGCCGCCTTCAGTATTCTGAAACTCCGCTGTCGCACCTATTATTGAAGACCTGTACTTAATTATCCTCATTCCATATCCGGAATCAGTTTCATAACCGGTATCGAAACCGCATCCGTTGTCGGAAATTGTCATTATCATCATACCTTTTTTTCTCTCGAATATAATTAAGACCGATTTGCAACCGCTGTGTTTAACAGCATTGTTAACAGCCTCCTGCGCAATAAGATAAAGATGTGTGGCAACGTTGCCTTTTGGAAGATGCAGATTTCGCCCATGGCTGAAGGTACAGTTAATGGAGTAAACAGAGCTTACCCTTGCCGCCATGCACGACAATGCGTCTCCCAGATCGCTTATATCGCCGATCACAGGACAAAGCCCGTCAAGAATATTACGCATAAGTTTTTGCGTGTCAGCAGTGTATCTGACTATTTTCTCCACAATCCCGTATTCATGAACCCTGCCGCTATCCATTATCTCCAGCAGGCTGGAAGACATCATTGATATCGCCGTCAGCATCTGCCCCAAACCGTCGTGAAGGTCATGCCCGATACTGCGTCTTTCGCTGTTTGCCATCTCAAGTACCTGTTTTTCAAGAAGTTTTCTCTCCGTAATGTCGCTCAGAACCATTACAAGAGAAGTAACTTCCTTTTTATCGTTAAACACTGGATTAACATGAATTATTAATACCTTATCCCCCATAACAACTTCTGCGGTCTGGTTGCGTTTAGTTGTTACGGATTTCGGCAGACTGCACACGGAGCAGACAACAGGGGAACCCTGACAAAAATCGGAACATCGCCTTCCTTTCATACGGCTTTGAGGTATTTCCATAACTTCGGATATTACCCTGTTTGCCCAGATAACTTTCATAGATGTATCAAAATATATAACTCCGTCGGACATGACGTCCAGAATAACGCGCTTTTCATTCTCAGACTGTATCAAAGCTTTGTTCGCATGCACCGTATCTGAAATATCAAGTACAAAACCTACACCGCCGGAAAAATTGCCGTTGTCATCATAGACAGCCCTTGCGCTGTGCAATACATCTATGATCTCCCCGGATTTTTTCAGAAGCCTCCACCTGCGCTTGCTCGTATAGCCGAATTGCTTGAACTTTTCAAAACACTTCAGGTGCCCTTCGATCTCATCGTTATCTGCAAGAAAATCTATAAAATTTCTGCCTGTAAATTCCTCCGCCTTATATCCCATTACCATCTCAAAGCCTTTGCTTAGTTTGGTTATATACGCATCTTTGTCTATTGTGAGCTCAAACACAGGCACATCATCCAGAGCGAGCATCTTCCTCTGCTCTTTTCCGTGCAGTTCGTTGTAGGCATTTTTTATCAGGAGAAGCTCTTCCTGAAGCTTATTTATTGTGTCCGCTTTATTCATATAACTTTGTCTGCATGTATCCATTTAATTGCGAATTTTGTCAGCTCCGCTGCGCTGTCCAGCCCTATTTTGTGCTTTATGTTCTCCCTCACGGAATCAATGGTTTTGATGCTCAGGTTCAGCTTTGCAGCCATATCTTTTGACGTAACGCCCTCTCCTATATATTGAAAAACCTGAAACTCCCTGTCGGAGAGGCACTCCACAGCGTCGGAATCAGTTTTTTCCTTCGGATTCATAGCTCGCAGAACAACATGCTGGGTCATCTTCGGACTGAGGTATATTCTGCCTTTCAGGATAAGCCGCATAGCTTCAATGATAACCGAAGGGCTTTCGCTCTTCATAATATATCCGGATGCTCCGGCTTTTAAACACCGCTCCGCAAAAACAAGTTCGTCATGCATGGTCAGAACAAGAATCCGCACATCATCATATCGAGCCTTAAGGCATTTAATAAAATCCAGACCATTTGAGTTTTCCAGCGTCAGATCAACAATAATAATATCTGGCTTCAGACTGAACAGCTTGCTCATGGCGGACGGACCGTCGGAAGCCGTACCGCATACTTCCATATCCGGCTCTTTATTAATTAATATAGTAAGACCTTCAAGCAAAACGGCGTGATCATCAAGAAGAAAAATAGATACTTTACCGCTCTCGGACATAGTGTTCCCCCTTATGCCAGAGTTTACCAGCAATGGAGTGTTGTTTTCAATAATCTATGGGGTTGCAAATATCCGTTTTCATAAGTGCAATAACTCTTAAATACAACCTGTTTAAAGAAAAAATTTATGTGACGGCAGTATTATAGATAAAAAAACAGTAACATTACCTAAAGAGCTACTTTCCCGATATGTCACTGATAACCTGATTTGTCTCTTCATCGGAGATGCGCACAGGGGGCATCAAAGCCAGCTTGTTTATACTTCTTGGGTTCTTTATCCACTCCTTCAGCCGCTTCTCAGTCCATTGTTTTTCATTGGCAGGCAAAACTGACGAAACAAAATATTTAGTCAGCAAACCGGAAAGATTAGCCGCCTCACTACCCGTGCCTTTTCCGCCTCCCTTTCTGGTTATCATCCTGTGGCACCCGCCGCAATGCTTTTCAAAAGCCCCTTTTTTTGAAGGAGTGATATACGCGACGTAAGGTTCGCTCACCTTTTTAGGCTGTCCGGATGCGGCGTTCAGCAGATAGAGTATCACAAGCCGTCTCTCTGTATCGGTGAAATGGAAATCCGGCATGTATTGGTTGACGTTCTTAATCTTGTCGTCCAGATATTCCCCTGCATATTTCATGACGGACGAGTTCAGGTCTGCGGCGGCGCTTCCGCCCTCCGCTCCTATGTTATGACATCTGCGGCAGGCGGAATCCGTAACAATTCTTTCACCTGCTGCGACAGCCTTTTTATCTGTATAGAAAGATGAGTATTCAGCCGTAAGAAGTCCTACATGGGCTACGTTTTCGCGGGATGAACGCATCTCGCCCCTGTGACAGGCGGCACATGTGCCAACCTCGACATAGTGGGGCTTATGGCACTTCGTGCAGGCAAAAACCTCGGCGGCAAGCATCAGAAAGATCAGTAATAAAACGGTACGAGTTCCCAATTCGCCCCCCTGAAATATACGGCGATGATCGTCAGCACCACAATGAACAGCGCTATCAGAAGAACAGGAAGCCAGATGCGCATGTCGCCTTTTGAAAACCACACTGCGCGGTCTATATGCACACGTCTGAACGACGGCAGAAAATAACACAGCACAAACACTACGGCAACCGCGTTGAACAGAGATGCGCGCCAGCTGACAACCTCCTGAATCCAAAGCAGAAACCATGCGCTCTTCGCGGGGTTCGGCGGAGTGGCGGCATCTGCAGGAAGCTCCAGAGGGCTTTTGAATATCAAAGACAGCACAACGGCAGCGGTCACAGCCGCGAGCGAAACCAAAAGCGAAAACCTCATGAGCTGTTCACGTGATTTCACCTTTTCAGGTTCCAGCATAGGCAGAAGCCCGCCGTCACGTCTTATATTATATAGATGCGCCGACAGCAGAATAAGCGTCAATGTCGGCAGAAAAACGATATGCAGTGCGAAAAAGCGAAGAAGGGTCAGCCGCCCGCCGACATCATCCGGCATCAGTAGAGCTTTCAGAAAACCGCCCGCAGGCAGTGTGTTCATAAGCTCCATTCCGGTCTTGGTCGCCCAGAAAGAGAGCTGATCCATGGGCATGAGATAGCCCGTGTATGCCTCGAAAATTATAAGTCCGAAAATGATATAACCTAGTTTCCAGTTTTTTTTCCTGACAGAGTAAACGCCTGTGAAGACAGTCCTTAAAAGATGCAGAGCCGCAATAACCAGAAACATATGTGAACACATGCGGTGCAGGGAACGGATGAACGCGCCGCCTGCCACATGTTCTTCCAGAAACATGACGGAACCGTATGCCGCCGTGGTTTCCGGTGAGTAATAGAAAAGCAGAAGCACTCCCGTAAGCCCCAGCAGAACAAACAGGGCGGCGGAAATAATCCCCAGATATCCGGTCTTGCGGAAAGACAGGGTGTCTCTATTAAACGTCACAGGAAAAAGGTGAGCAAAAAAACGGTTTATCATACTGCGCTCCTGCGGTAGACCGTTACCTTGCCATCCTTCTCGTCGGTGACGAAAACAGTCAGCCTTTTCACAGCGGGTCCTTTTATGACTTCGCCGTCCAGAGAAAATACGCTTCCATGACAGGGACATGCAAATTTATCACCATCCAGCGCCACAGTACAGCCCAAATGGGTGCATGTCAGCGACATCGCGGTTATCCCGCCGTTAAGCTTCATGACAGCCGTCTGTTTGTCGGAAAATATCAGCGCACCGCCCTCAGGCACATCCGCGCCTGCAACGGTCAGCACCACATCTCCGCCGGACGTCTGCGGAGTGAGAAACCTGTACAGACCGAAAAGCCCCGCCGCGCCTCCTATAACAATGGACAGCCTTCTGAGAAATCCGCGTCTGTTCATACCTTCCGATAAACCCATCAAATACCTCTGAATTATTGAATATGGCAGTATAATGAAAATAGGATCGGGGGTCAAGAAGACCCCCGCGCTGATAAAACCTACTGGATATAGTCCGTAAACTTCTGAGTATAAACCCCTGCGTGGACTATCAGAAAACGCAGGAAATATCCGCCCAGAAGTACCAAAGATTCAAAAAAGATAAGCTTGCCGCCCGTAACGTGCATCCTGCCGCTCTCGCCCAGCCCGAAAACAACAGCCGGAACAAGCAGACCAAGAAACACAAGCACCGCCCAGAATTCCAGAGCAAACTTACCGCTCAAAAGGCTCTTTGCGGAATACTGCATCTCCGGCACACCCTGCATTGCAATGAGGAACATTCCGAAAAGAAGCAGTATCTCAAGCACTATCAGATAGAAGTGTGTTGTCTCTATCTTGTGCATGCTGTCTTCCGTCCTGAACGCAAGTTCGCGCACTATCATCGCACCAGAAATGCCTGTTGAGGTGGCTGAGATGATGAACAGAATCGGCAAAGAGGTCTGGTGCCAGAAGGGGATCGCCCTGAGGACACCGAGCAGAACCGCCGTATAGCCGGCAGTGCAGATACCCGTGATAATAAGCATCCATTTTATCCATTTGCTGCTTCCCATGTTATCAAGCAGTTTCGGCAGCCAGCCGCCCATGAAGCGGAAAAATCTTGCCAGACCAAGGTTGTATATGGCATACAGCATGGAAAATATCGTGAAAAGTGTCAGAATTCCCGTACCCCACGAAATCGCAGAGGTGGGGTTAACGAACAGAAGAATGAGCAGCCAAGGCTTCCACATACCCTGTCCAAGGTCTATATACAGAAAGAAAATACCTATGATAACCAGCGGCATACCTATTACGCTCGCCGATTTGATAAACGAGATATATTTCTCTCTGTCGTACATATCCGCCAATACAGCCGCAACTATCGAACCCGCGCCCACTCCGGCGAGGAAAAGATAAACGGCGATATACCATTCAAATGCTTCCTGAAAAACCATACCGCCCTCCTACTTTTGTATATAATAGATATTCGGCTCTGTACCGAGATCCTGACGCAGTTTCCACACTTTATAATGTTTCTCCGCGGCATCGCTCAGCAGAACGGATATTTCACTTTTGGGATCGTTTACGTCCCCGAAGACCCTTACATTGCCCGGGCATGTCGTGACGCATGCAGGGGCAAGCCCTTCCGCAATCCTCGGCAGGCAGAATGTACATTTTTCCGCCACGCCAAGTTCGTGGTTAAAGAATCTCGCGTCGTAAGGACATGATACTATGCAGTATTTACATCCGACGCATATCTTCTGGTTGATGGAGACGATGCCGTCTTCCCTCTTGTGGCTTGCCTTTGTGGGGCATACTGTGACACAGGGTGCATCGTCGCAGTGGTTGCACTGGTGGGGGAGGAAATGCATCTGCAGTTTCCTTGTATGGTCTGGGCTTTTGCCCGTATCTATGTGCGTGCGGAAATCCTCGTCCGGCACATGCCATTCCGCCTTGCACGCCACCATACATGCCTTGCAGTCAACACAGCGGTCAACAATATATGCCATTGCGTATTTCTTTTTCATCTTCGTCTCCCCCTTACGCCTTCACGACTTTTACAAAGCCGTTGTGGAAACCGGCAGAACCGCTTATGGGGTCTGTCTCATCCGACGTGAAATCGGAATCACGCGCGCCCACACCTGAAATCCTCGTCAGCATCTTGCTGACGGAACCGAATCCGTGGGGGATGAAGATGGCATCCTTATGGATGTGGTCGACGACTTTTGCCTTGCATGCATGGCTCTTTTTATCGCCTTTGACAATGCATACGTCATCGCCGTTCTTTATACCCAGATTCTTAGCGCGATCGCTGTTTATCCAAAGCTCCACCTGAGAATGGTGCAGGGCAAGCAGCCACGCGTTGTTCTGGGTTCTGGCGTGTGTGTGGAAGCTGAGACGACCGAACAGAAGTCTGAACTCGTCGCCTCTTGGCATCGGAGGCGCCTCATACGAAGGCATAGCTTCATAACCGAGGTCGTCCATCATACTGCTGAAAAGTTCCGCCTTGCCTGACGGCGTGTGGAACTCCGGCTCGGCACCGGATGCAATTGGGAACGGGTCGCCCTCTGCGCCCACAAGGCATCCGTGTTTCTTCATGTTCTCCTCGGTGAGACCGATGGATTCCAGAAACTCTTTATTATACTCACGTACATCCATGAAATGATTTTCGTAGCCCATCGCCTTTGAAAGACGCGCCGCTATCTCCCATCCGCCAAGCGTATCATAAAGCGGCGGAACAGCAGGTTCGCGGTATTGTATATAACCGCTCTTTCTCGAAGTGATGATTATCGGGTCGTACCTCTCCAGATATGTGGATTCCGGCAGAACAACGTCGGAATACCATGCGGTATCCGTCATGTATATTTCGCAGGTGACGATAAGCTCGCTCGCCTTTATCGCCTTTTCCACTGTCTCCGCACTTCCCTGATTATGAAACGGATTGCAGCCGTAAACGAACATCCCTTTGAGAGGGTGCTTCTGCTCTGCTATCGCCTGCATCATTTTGTTGGCAAGACCAAGGTCGGTGGACGCTATGGGAAACTCGGTTCCTGCACCGTCCGCCCTCTCCGTATCCACTTTCTCAAGATCGTGAACCATATGCGGAGTGTCGAGCTTAAGAGGAACGGGCTTGTATATACCGCCCGGCTGTTCCCAGTTGCCCATGAGAGCGTTAAGGATAGCTATCGCCCTGACGAACTGGGTGTCGTTGCCGTATCTGGTGAGACGGCGACCGGGGTGGATATAGCAGTGAGGAGCCGCTTCACAGAGCTTGTTCGCAGCCTCGATGATATCTTTTTCGGGTATCTCGGTTATCTCCGCCGCCCACTTAACCGTATACTGACGGACGTGTTCTTTCAGCTCGTCCAGACCATATGTGTAGTTATCAACGAAGTCTTTGTTATATATCTCTTTTACGAGGATATAGTTTATCATCGCCAGAACGAGAGCGGTGTCCGTTCCGGGCTTTATCATCATGTATTTGTTTGCTTTCGCGGCAGTCTTGCTGTATCTGGGGTCGACATATATCACATATGCGCCGTTGGCACAGCCGTTTATGAAATCCTGAAGTTCGCCGACGTGCAGTGCCTCTGCGATGTTGCGCCCGAGGAGCATGATGCACTTGGCATTTTCTGAATCCACAGGTTCCTTTCCGCCGACGGGCTTACCGTATGTGAGCGCCCAGCCGATGTCCCTGCTGCCCGTACACTGGGCATAGGAGGGGATGCATATATTGGGCGAACCCATTATATGAAGAAGATCGACAAAAGAGTGTTCACCCGAACCGTGAGCAAAGAGAGTGAATGTTTCGGGACCGTATTTACCCTTGAGCGCGTTGCATTTTTCGGCAACGTACTTTATGGCTTCGTCCCATGAAACTTCCTTGAACTGACCGGAGCCCCTTTCACCCGTGCGGATGAGAGGCTTTTTAAGTCTGTCGGGGTCGTAAAGCTGAAAAACGCCTGAGTTGCCCTTTGCGCAAAGTTTACCGAAGTTGCTGGGGCAGCTCTTCTGTCCTTCAAGTTTCGTTACTTTCCCATCGACAACCTTAGCAGTGAGGCCGCACTTCCAGAAGCACATTTCGCACCAGTTCTGGGCGTATGTAACTCCGGATGGGGTGGAGTGCTCAACCTCTCCGGCGATAAGACTGATTGACGGCAGGGTAGCCGCCGCCGCACCTGCGGCAATGGTTCCCTGTAAAAACCGCCTGCGGGAGATTCTGCTTTTCATTTGTGTCCCTCTTGATTTTTGCGTGATGAGGGACATTTGTACCGATTGAACTTAACACCATAATAATATAGCCAATGGATTTGTCAATAATTATCGGACAAAAAAATATATAAAAAATATTGTATACAATTTTAATTTTAATTAAGACTAAATATGAATTAATTACAAGGAATCAAACTTGCAAGTATTGCATTTGTTTTTTCAATAGCACTATCGCTTCTTTATAATTACAATGGCGTATCGCTTATTTGATGATGCTTTTAATTAAGGATGAGATCGCTTCGGGCATAAAGCCATCGCGAAGACGGAATAAAAGTCACGTCTTTGCGAGAAAACCGCAGGTTGACGAAGCAATCTGAACCACATAGAATTCTCAGTGCAATATATTACCGCCGCGCCGCCGTATTCAGAATCTATTTTTCTGCGTTTTCCACCGTGTCGGTCACCTGTCTCCATTTCTTCATTGCGGCTTTCTTATATTCTATATTTTTGGTCGTGATTCTTTTGTATTCAGAGTCGTTTACAAAACGACCGTTCACTACTTTGAATCCTTTGAAGTTATAAAAACTCTCAAAAGGCAGCCCGTCTTTATCTGTCAGATAAAGCCTGTCCTCTCTCTTCTCACGCATCAGTCTTCTCGCGTCGGCATGACAGCTTTCACACATAACCGTTTCACGGCGCACAGTGTGCGGGAATACCGCTCTGAAATCGGCGGACAGCATGTTATTCTCTCTGCCCACGACCTTGTCATCTTTGATATTGGTCAGAAACGCAATATACTGAGGGCGAAGGGGCGAATACTTCTTCCGTCCGTTTACGCCTATGGGAAAATCCGCATACTGTTTCGTATGGCTGCTCTTCGCATAATCTATGTGCGGGCGCTTAACCCATCTGAAATATTCTGAAAATTTCGTATTCTGCAAATATATCCAGAAAGTGCCGTATTCCTGATTTGCCCATGCGGAATGGCATGTGTAGCACTCCATACGGCTGTGTCCGGCTATCGAATGTTCCACCGAGGAACTCTTCTTCATATCGTGGCAGTCAGTGCATGTCTTAGAAAATTTCCTGCCCTCGGCAAGGCTCTTCATGGAGTGACATTCGCCGCACTGCATCCCCTTTTCGTGGTGTACGTCCGGAAGCATGGAGGCATATTTCCCGCCCTTATATTCTTTTCCTCTGGAATATCTTTCATGGTCTTCGCGCTGTCCCAGCCCGCTGTATTCGATGCCAGTGTAATAGTCCCTGTGGCACTCCTGACAGTTGGCGGTTGTCGGTTTTTTAATGGCATGGGGATTCCCGCCGTCATGGCAGTTCATACAGCTTAACACATGGCAGTTCTGACAGTTTTTGTTCCAGAACTGTCCGTCAACACGCCCGTATGTCTTATCGACAAACACCTTTTCAGAACTTCTGTGAACCATCGGACTTTCAATAATTCCCGCGTATTCAGCGTGGCAGTTCAGACATCCTTTCGCCGATACAGAGAAATCAGCCGCTTTATCGTAGTGCTCCTTATTGGGCGCGTGGCACGTTTCGCATTTCTGTTTTGCGTGTACTCCCGTCACCCTTTCCTTGTGGCAGGCGGCGCAGTTTTTGTCGCTTTTCTCCAGAGCAAAGCCGCTTTCAGCGGAGCAGAGGCTTATGCACAGGGTCAGAAAGAACGCTGTCGTATGAAAACTTCTTGCCATATATCCTGCCTTCTCCTTTTTCGTGGCAAACAATGCACTGGTTCGCCCTTAACATGGAAGCCAGCTCATTGTTGTTCAGAATCCTCGAATGGTCGCGGACGACATCAGACGTCACATCCTGCTTTCCGTTCTTTATGCTGTACAGCGAATCAAGCGGTTTTTCGCACTTGTCGCAAAGATATGCGCTGTTTATGTTTCTCTTGGTTACAGATACCAAGCCCTGACCGTAGCCCGCAAAAGCAAGCTTCGTATGGCACGTTTCACAGCTCACCGCCTTTTTGCCCGTGTTGTGACTGTAAAACGGTGCAAATTTGAAGTTCTTCACCCCTCTGTAGTTGAAAACGTGGTCGTCCAGAACCTTTTCACCCTTTTCGTCCAGCACGGTCAGAAACGTCTGACAGCCGGGGGTTACGGGAGATATCTTCCCGCGCTGGTTCACGCCCAGAGGGAACGGAAAAAGTGTCCTGAAATCCTCGGTTTCACTGAACGCCCCGTATGTGTCCTGCCCTTTGATCAGGTCGGTCATCTTTTCACTTTTGTCGTATGTGGTGTGACAGCCGTAGCATTGAACGACGGTATTGGAATGACATGTGTAACATTCCATCCGGTCGTGACCGTATACGCAGTGGTTATTGGTATTCATAACCGTCTTTATCTCAATGCGCTTACCTTCGCGCTTTGTATACAGGTAATATTTGCCCTTTTCTTTGCGTACGTTGGAATACATACGCCCTTTGGACGTAAGCACCATTTCGTCGCCGTAGTTCACCCTGAAAGCATAGTTCTGCGATTCCCTCACGGGTCTGCTGTTCTCTCTGGTCACCTTCTGCGTTTTCGGGAGGGCGTTCTCTGTTCCGTGGCAGTCCTCGCAGGCGGTCTCAATCTGCATGTACATGTTCTCGTACATATATCCGTCGCCCATCATATCAGCCGAGGTGTGACAGTCGATACACTCCATCCCGAAATCAAAATGGATATCCGCCTGCATATGGCGCACGTTGCGCACACCGTCTATAAGATCTGGTCCCGGATACCCCCCGCTTGTGGGTACCAGCGAGTTGTTGCCGTCGTAAAAGCCTTCGTATGAAAGAGCTATCCGTCCGCTTCTGTTGTGGCACGTCAGACATACGTCATTTGAAGGAAGAGCGGAAATCTCATGTTTTTCGGGATAAGGACCTTTGCCGTGGATGGTCTTGTCGCCGCCCTTGTAAGTTCCCTCGACCGAATGGTTAAAGTGACATGCGGAACAGCCGGAGGAGTGATGAGCGCGGTAGCCCTCCAGCTTGTCATAACCGACGTGGCATGCGGAACAGAATTTTCTGTAAAGCTCGCCGGAAAGCTCTTCAAGTTCCGCAACCGAAGCTCTCTTCTGCGGATTGCCCTCCGCGTCGAAACCGTCGGCTCCGTGAGTGCTGTAAAGTTTGCCCTCATAGTCGTCCCACGCCTGCTGAGAATTCTTTATCATCCCAGTCGCGGTGTACATAAGCGTTTTTGAAACCCGCTCAAGCTGATACTGGTGGCATTGTCCGCAGGTCTTGTCCCATACGGACGGATCACTGGGGTTTCGTCCGCCCAGCATATCCGCATGGGCAGCCTTTTTTTCCGACGCTTTCGGGTCGCCGCCGTGGCACTTTTCGCAGGGTATTTCATGATTTTTTGAAGGATACTCTATTCCGGCGTGGCAATCCGCCGACATACAGCCGACAACCGCTTCGCCCGTGTGATAGAACCCGAAATACACGAACGCAGCGGCGCATACCGTTAAAGTGATTCCCGCAATTATGTATTTCAGCATCTGCCCACCAAAGTTTTTTTCTGATTATATGAGATATTGAATAGAAAATAAAGCCCCGCTCAGGCTGATGACAAAAACAGATAAACACGAGATTGCTTCGCTATGCTCGCAAAGACGGAAGTTCCTGTCATTGCGAGGAAGCCGCAGGCTGACGCGGCAATCTCATTGGTTTAAAAGTGATTGTCAACAACATGAGCGGGGCATAAAGCCCCGCCGAAATATTGATTAACAGCCCTGAAGTTTGAAGCCGGGTTTAGCGCCCACAGCTTCCACCTTCACCGCGTCGCCTGCCTTAACATCAATTGCGCTGTCCAGCTTAATTGTGATGTTAGTTCCGTCAACACTTGTAACTTTACCTTTTGAGGATTTTGCAGCAGCGATCGCTATTCCTGCTGTAACAACCATCACAGCAAGCACGATAATTCCAAGTTTCTTTTTCATTTCATCATCTCCTTTCGCTTGTTTTCAATTAAAATCTGACCTGCATATACAGTTCAAATGTGTCAAAGTCCTGATAGTTGGTGTTAGAACCAACTTCTTTATCAAAGTCCGTCTGTGAATACTGTGCAGTTATTTTGATTTTGTCTTCGTCTATATAGTAGTTCACACCGGCAGCGGCAAATTTGACCTCATTGTCATAGTAGCCGTTGAGGTTTGCGAATGTGAAATCATCATAACGTCCGAAGAACTGCACTTGACCGGGGCCTACGTTAAAGGGAAGCATATAGCCCGCTTTAACATAGTAGCCGTCGCGTTCGCCGTAGAGACCATATGAATTGGCATCGGGGTCTGCACCTTTGTAAGCGTCGTCAAAGCTGATGTTCAGATATGCGCCGGACAGTGTGAAAGTACCTGCCGCAGTGGGAACCTCGCCGAAGATGTCATATGAGTAAGCGGCATAGTCTTTCTTGTCGGCATAGTTGTCAACGTCGGCATATACTGCATCAGGCTCATACTGATAGGATGCGCCTGCTGTCAGCACTGTTTTCTTGCCGAAATATGTACCTTTGTAGCCATAGCCTGATTCCTTGTCGAAAAGAGACACATGGACACGACCGGTATAGCGGAGATTTGAGCCGGGATCGGGTGAACCGTCGTCAGAATCGCCTGTGCGTCCTTCCTGAATCTCGCCTCTGACCTGTACCATATTGTCAAGGAACTCTGCGCGCGCTCCGATACCTTTGTCGCGGCTTGTTTTAAAGGGCGCATATACAAAGTATGAACGGTCGAGCGTCAGCGGGTTGAAACAGCCCTCAAGGTTTTCCCTTGTGAGGGAGTGCTTGAACTTACCGAGAATTACGTCGAAATTCTCGAAAGGGGTATATCTGATCTGTGCGTCAAGAAGATAGAAATCTTTGCCGTCGTCGTCAGATATGTCCACATACAGCGGGTTTATGTTCTTGTCTTCAATGTACTCTGTCTGAACATAAAAGCTGAGCTGTTCGTTGTATGTTCCGATGAAACCAATTCTGTTTCTTCTGAAGTTGAACTCGTTGGTGCCATCTTCCGCATTTTCTCCGCTTCCCGTGTTCCTGCCTGAATAGCCGAACTGAGCGTCATAAAAGAATTGCAGATATTTTCCATCGCCAAGCTCAATGGGCTTGAAGGCAAACGCGCTTCCCGCACACATGAGCATCAGCATCAGAACGGTTAATATTTTTGTCTTAAACATAATTTTTACTCTCCGGTTTTAATCAGCATCCGCTGGGACCGCTGGGAGTTGTTCCAGAATCATCTGAGCCGCTGTCGTCGTCAGTGTCGGTGTCGTCACCTGTATCATCGTCGGAAGCGACATATGCTTTGTCAGTCTCTTCAATTTCGTTGCCTGTCCCTGTGTAAGCAGGATTCACATTAAACATGATAACGCCTAGAGCGTCTTTCCATGATGTTGTTGCAGACAGTGTTGCTGTCTGCGGCGCAACGGTGATAAGACCGCTTGCAACTGTAGGAGCAGCTGTTGAAAGTTTGAATGTGTCATATGCAAGGATGCCGGTATTTGTTGTGCTTGACTGAAGAGGTCCGCCAAGAGCAACTATAACGCCTGTTGTGTCGCTTGTTGCAGTGTTAGCAGCTCCAACGGCAGGGACACTTGCAGAATTGGTGTAATACATGAATGAGGAAGTTCCCCAATACACTTCTTCAGAAGCGTAAGAAGCGCCTCTTTCATAACCAGCATGGCTTGACCAAGCAGACCATGAACCGTCATAAAGAGCTACGTTGTCATATCCGAGGACTTCTTTTATGTAATAGTAAACGGGTGTTGCGGAATAACCGGACACACAGTGAACAACTATTGTATCGGTCGATTTAACACCGGCAGCTGTGAGAAGCGCTTCGCCTGATGTTTTATCAAGAAACTTGCCGCTGACAATAACAGAGGCAGCGTTAATGCCTGTTACAGCGCCCTTGATACGTCCGCTGAAAGCAACTGAACCCTGTGTTCCTGCACCTCTGACATCGATAACTTTTACAGAACCTGCTCTTACAAGATCTATAACGTTTTTAGTTGTTACACGGGCTGCATCATGCAGACCGGGAAGATTTTTTACTGAAAAAGTGTTGTCCGCAGGATCAACTGATGCAGAAGAAGTATCCACAAGAGATGCATCGACAGCTTTAACAGCAGCCACACCGCCGTCCAGAACTTTTATCTTGGATTCGGAGAATCCCCAATAGTAAAACAGCCACCATGCTCTTGTCAGATCATAGTTGCTTGACGAAAGAGCAGAGTTTGTAAATACGATGACAGTGTCTTTTGTAACGCCCATATCCTGAATCATCTTGTCCATAGTGGCGCCTGTAGTTGCCATTCTGGCAGAGGTTGCTCTTGCGTCTATAGAGTCGATGGGACCTTCCGCTCTGTACTCATCAAGAGCGAAACCAGTGATATCGGATTTGCTGAGAGAACCGATAATCCTGTCAGCTGTGGTTGAAAAATCTGTTTGTACATCAACGATAAGTACGGGATAACCCGCTCCTGTTTTCGCAGAAGAGGTTGTTTTGAACCCGTTATTAATCCAAGCTGCCACATCGTCGGCGGAGACAGCAGTTTCATCGGATACATCATAACCTGTCCACCATGCGTTGGGGTCTTCCGCTGCAGGTGTTGTGGGAGCCTCATACGACCCGCCGCCTCCACATGCTGAAAGCAGTGCCAAGGCAGAAACGAATGCAGCCGCCATGACAAACTGACGACCTTTTCTCAATAAAGAGTCTTTCATAAAATCCTCCAAAATTCGGGCAAAAGCCCATACGTCATACTGTTTTGTGTAAGTTCAGCCGGATATCAAATGTCCGAATCACGCTTTTCGTTACGAATCACTCCGGGCAAAGGCTCACGCAACTGACCCCGCCCTGATTTATATACTTGTTCAAATTCAATCATATGAAAGCCATAGCGTCAACAAAACATAGCATATGCCCAATACTGTTAACACCAATCTTTCCATAGATTTAGATATCCGTATGTTGATATGTTTGCCCGTAAAGAAGAGGCATATGCCAATAAAGACGAATTACGTCTTTTAAAAAAGTATGAAAGTTTTTTTGATTTTCAGACCGAATGAATATTTCAAATAAGAAATATTTTCATTCAACAAAATAATTTTATATATCTTTCTGAATAAAGAAATAAATTAATTTACGCATTTTTAGTAGGATTTTACCTAAATTTAACTTGATAAAAAACGTAACGTTAAGCAGTGAACAGATATGATTCATCAGAAAGACTTAAAACTTGTTTTCCCACAGCAAAATGCTAGAATAAAAAGAAAAATCACCGAGGTGCTTTATGGATTGCATTTTCTGCAAAATAATAAGCGGAGAGATTCCCTGCAGCAAAGTTTATGAGGACGACCTCTTTATTGCTTTTCTCGACATCAAACCCATCAGAAAAGGGCACACGCTCATTGTGCCGAAAAAGCATTTCGAGAACATATTCGACACACCGGAAGCGGAGGCACAGGCTATTTATCAGGTAACAGGCAGAGTTGCCGCCGCCGTTAAAGAGGCTACTGGAGCGTCGGGTATCAACGTTATACAGAATAACGGCGAGGATTCCGGACAGGAAGTTTTCCACTCACACCTGCATATCATTCCCAGAAAAAAAGACGACGGTCTGAAATTTGAACGCCAGCATGAGGAATATAACGGATTTGAAGAGATGGGCAAACTCGCCCACCGCATAATGAATCTTACAGTCTGATAAACCGGAGGTGTATGGGGTGCTGGTGTCCCCCGCGGTCTTCAAAACCGATTGTGACGCGCTTGCGCGTCAGGCAGGTTCGATTCCTGTCCACCTCCGCCAAAAAAGTATGTAACCGTTGTGCAGATATCAAATTTTGATCTGTTGTTCATCAGCATTTTTCAGACTTTCTGACTGATCCCCCCCCTCTGCCTGTAGACTTAACAAGGTTCATAAATCAACCTCACAGCGTTTACCGGCTCAATAACGACCCGCATAAATGATTATCAAAAAAATAGGGGTCCGGAAATCTCCGGACCCCGGCAGTTTCAGTTATTGAGAAGTGCTTCCACCCCTCCGGCTGCCATTAAGGCTAATCCCCTGTAGTAACCTGTAGCAGCGTGCTTAACGACATCTTTGCTCCACAAGTGTATCCATGGATTCACATGCTTACGGGCAAAATCAGTTGCCGATTCCACATCATTTTTACTTAAAAGGTATGAGATAAACTCAAGCTCAATACCGATGTGATCATCCGGTTCCGTGTTCTTTTTGATAACTTCAAGTCCGTGACTGCGATAGATGTCTCTTATTTCAAGCGTTTTCTCCTGAAAAGTCATTCTCTTCCTCGTCAGATAACACGAGCTCCACGGGGCGGCGAATATCTTGTTAGTGCCGACAAGCAGGCTCATATAGTCGCTTCTGGCGTCCAGAGTCAATTCAGTCAAGCTTGCGGTTTCAAGCCATTCAAGCATATCTGACTGACCGCCGGAAACAGAGGTGTTCTCTGTTCCGAAGGGAACTTCGCTAAAAATATCCTCGCTTTTCACCAGTTTAACAATGTCCAGACTCGGTTCGTTCTGAAGCAGCATCCCAATGACGTTGAAAAAGAAACCTGCATCAACCGGAACAAAGTTAATAGTTTTCATAAGCTTGAACCTCGTCCGGCAGGCTTACTTCTGTCATACCGCCTTTACCGCTGTAGTTCCTGTGCGGAGTTATAACCACGGACGGCTGGGTCACGGGTTTGGGCAAAGGCTGTATCATATTGGTGTTTCCATATTTTTTCACCAATTCGCTGTATTCGCCGAAATCGAGCGCTCTTTCCATACATGCGGCAACACATGCCGGAAGTTCTTCTGTGCCGATGGTTTCACGACAGAAATCGCATTTGCTGACGGTCTGTGTCTCCCTGTTGAAAGAAGGCGCATGATATGGACATGCGTTGCAGCAGCTTTCGCAGCCGATGCATAGTGTTTCATCGTGGAACACTATGCCGTCTTTTCTCTTTTTAATGGCGTTAGCGGGGCAGACTTCGATACAAACCGGTTTTCTGCAATGCATACAGGAGACTGATATATTATAACCGCCGGCGTTTTTATGTTCATAAACTCCGTTTTTCAGAGTCCATTCACCGGTTGCGCAGGTATAAACCTTTCTGAATTTTCTGCCAGCGGCAAGATTTTTCTTGTCTTTGCAGGCAGCAACGCAGACCTTGCAGCCGGAACATTTATCAACGTTGATATAAAATGCATACTGTTTCATTGTTCTCTCCTATGCCTGCTTAAAAGCTATTATGCGCTGGGGTGTTCTGTAGTCAGGCGGAAGCGGAGTTCCGTTCCATTTTTCGATGCCGCAGACAAGCGTGTTCCAAGGTTCCTGCCCTTCGCCGCAGAGAACTGTTCTGCTGAGAGTGTTCGGGTTCCCGCCGATATCTATCCCTGTTTTCTCATCAATGGATGGCCATGGACCCTCTGTTGTGAGAAGGACACCGGGCATTATCGTGGGAATCACCCTCACTCTGCGCATGATCTTTCCTGCCATGCTGGTGAGTACGGCTGTGTCTCCGTGTTTAATCCCATATGCCTTTGCATCGATAGGGTTCATATAAATTACGTCGTTAAGAAGCTCTCTGAGGGAGGGCTCGTTTGCGTAATTGGAGTGAACGTGGTGCAAAGGATGTATGGAATATATCTGAAATGGATACTGTCCTTTCTTTTTTGCCTTCCAGTCGCTGAAAGTGGCTTCATAACCGTCCTGCGGCGGAACATAAGTCGGGATTGCGTTGCCTTTGGTCAGACCGAACTCGGCATATGCGGTGACACGTCTTTTGCAGTATATTTCAAACTTACCGGATTCTGTAGGAACCGGATTTTTGATAGGGTCTTTTGCAAAATCTGCATAACCGATATAGCAGTAAGCGTCGTCCCAGTGTCTTTTATAAGTGTAAACACCCTCTTTTTTGAACTCTTTATAGGGTACGATACCCTGCTGTGGTTTGTAGCCGGTATAACCAAGTTCGTCCAGATCCGCCTGAGTTATGGTGAGGAACGGCATCTCCTTTCCTTCTGGAGTGAGGTGTTTTGAATTTTTAAGCTGTCTGAAGACAAACTCTTTTTCCGGCACGGGATACACTGTTTTCGGGTTTATGCCCCAGCGTTTCAGAAGTTCCTGTTCAACCCATTTTTCGTCTCTTATCTCAAATGCTGGCTGTACTATCTGATCCATTGAGTTGATGGTCTCTTTTGCCGTCTTGGTTTTGGATGATTCGCCCACAAGGACGTATCCGTCCCTTTCCCACGCAGTTGCCGCGGGAAGGACTATATCCGCGTACATCGCATCCGCATTAAGGAAAAAGTCGGCAGCAACGACAAAATCCACCTTTCTGAGCGCTTCGATACCTTTGTTGATGTCTACGACCTGACCGATACGCGCACCGTCACCTATCTTAACAAGCATTCTGATGTCGATGGGGAGGATACCTTCTCTGAAGTGTTTGTGTCTGCCTTCAAGTATGGCTCTCCACTGCTCGCCCAGAGCTATGCCGTAATATTTTCCGGGTTCGTATTTTGCCTGACCGAGTTCGTCGGCACGGGGAGGTGCGCAGACTTTGTTCTTCGGAAATTTGATGCCGCTTTTGCCTGCATCGACAATTTTAGGTCCGCCGAACATCCTGTTGCTGCCGTTCATCTCTATTGTAACCTCGGCTCCGGGCTTACCCACGTTTCCAGTCATCCACCCGACGACATAGAATGCATGAACAAAGTCGTCACCGTTATAGGTTCTTGCCGCCGCGGCGCTGGCTTTTATGGTGAGGGGTTTCGTCGTACCCATATATTTTGCCAGTTCTTTGATGGTCTTAACGGGGGTGCCGCAGATCTCGCTTGCCCACTCCGGAGTTTTCGGCATACCGTCGTAAGTGCCTAGCAGATAGTCTTTGAAGTTGTCTCTCGGGTCTGCACCTTTCGGCATGTGTTCCGCATCGAATCCGATTGTGCATTTGTTCAGAAATTCGTAGTCCACCCAGTTGTTTTTGATAAGCTCATAGCCTATTGCAAGCAGCAGCGCAACGTCTGTGCTGGGACGCACTGGAACCCATTCGTCTGCAAAGGGGAAGTTGCCGGGTGAGAACCAAGGGTCAACAAGTTTGATTTTTGCTCCGTTCTGTTTGGCAAGTTCATAGGTATAGGCGTGTACGTTGCCTGCCTTACTCCATGCAGGGTTTTGTCCCCACAACAGGATGTTTTTGGCATATTTCATGACAACGAGACGGTCGGAAGAATCGTTTGCTCCGTCACTCCAGTCGCCTTTGCAGACGTTCGCGACCAATGTGCAGGCTCCTGCGGACTGCTGTCCCCAGATGTTGTTGTGACCTCCGTACGCCAGAAGAGAGGGAACCTCTGTGGAAGATTTAAGATTGAGTATGGATCTGTTTCCATATGTCTCTTTGATGCGCGTGGTCTCTTTGGCTATGATGTCCAGCGCCTCATCCCATGATATACGCACCCATTCGTCCCTGCCGCGCAGCTCTTTCCTGCCGCCGCCCGGCTCCCAATGCTTTCTTTTCATGGGGTATTTAAGACGTTCCGGACTGTAGATAAGCCTTCTTGTGGTTCTGCCTTTCATACATCCGCGATACTGCGGATTTTCCATTGTGTCTTTAAATCTGTCGTCCGTTTTCTGACGGATAACGACTCCGTCTTTTACATATGCCCTGTTGATACAGCCGCCGCTGCATCCGACCCAGCAGGTCACGTTCTGCCAGTGTCCGCCCGAAAGACGTTCTGCAGGTTTGTCGCTGAAGGACCCGGCAGTCTCCGCCGCGACAGCTTCAACCGCATGCAGACCTGATGCGCATATCGCAGCAGATGCCATGCTCCATTTAAGAAAACAGCGTCTTGAAACTTGTGAACTGTTTTGCTTCATATTCTTTCCTCCGAAATAAATATGAAAACAAAATGCAATAACGATGCCAGAGATATAATTGTTGATTATTAAGACTTTAACTTATACAGGGAATAGCGGTTATGCTATGTGCAATTCAGAATGAATAGCCTATGCAAAACTCATATGCCTTTTTTCAGTCTTCTGCTAAGTGTTGACTGCGAGAGACCTATCATTGCCGCCGCCTTTGTCTGGTTGTTATCACAGAGCCTCATCGCCTGATCTATGAGCTGGGTTATAACGTCGTCGACATTCGGCAAAGTGGACATATCCTCCATCGGCAGGTGAGTTCCATGGATGTTTTCGTCGCTTTTCTGAAAATACTTGCGCACGTCGTCGGGGTTTATCACAGGTTTATCAGAGCGGGCAATCAGATCGTAGCACATTGCACGCATCTGCCTTGCGTTTCCGGGGAAACTGTATGACTGGAGCATATCGACTGCGCTTTGAGATATCTCAGGAATGTCCTTTTTGAACTCCGCCGATGCCGACGTGATAAAATGGCTGAAGAGCAGAGGTATATCTTCCGGTCTCTCACGCAGAGGGGGGATATGGACATAGTGAGTGTTCAGTCTGTAATACAGGTCTCTTCTGAATTCACCGGATCTCCTCTTCTCTTCAAGGTTCTGGTTGGTGGCAAATATGAACCTTGCGGGAGACTTGTATACATGGTCGGAACCCAGCTGACTGTATTCGCCGTTTTGTGTGAGGTACAGCAGTTTGAGCTGCGAATGGGTAGGCAGTTCGCCTATCTCGTCCAGAAACAGTGTGCCGTCCTTCGCCTGCTGAACAGCGCCCTGACGGTTGGTGTCCGCACTGGTGAACGCGCCTTTCCGGTGTCCGAAAAGTGTGTCTGAAAATATCTGGGTGTCCAGTCCGCCAACATTTATTGATACAAACGGCTTGCCGGGGCGGGATAAATCCGCAATCGCCTTCGCCAGAACACCTTTGCCCACACCGCTTTCTCCCGTTATCAGAAGAGGATACGGGCTTGTCGCTATGGCTGTAAGATATTTGAACGCCGTTGTCATGTGATTGTTTATGGTGATAAAATCTTTGAAAGCGGGAAAGTCGCTGGAGTGTGAAAACAGTCCGCTTTTGAGGGCAGTGTTCTCTTTTTCAAGCTGGGTTATCTTGACCAGACGTCTGATATTGCCTATCAGCTCCTCCATCAGTGAGGTTTTTATGATATAATCCGCCGCGCCGAACTTTCCGCAGTCAAGGGCGGTGCGGATATCGTTCACTCCTGTCATGATAACCACAACCGTTTCCGGATATTCATTTTTTATACGCTGGAGGACATCCTTCCCTGAGGTATTGCCCAGAATGAGATCGAGAAAGATAATATCAATGCTGTTGTTTTTAAGCAGATGGAATGCCAGCTCTTCATTTTGAGCGGTGTATATATTTTCGCCCGTTGTTACCATATACTGCAGAAGGGTTCTTCTGAAAGAGACCAGCCAGTCTCGCTCGTCGTCGATAAGAAGTATTGATATCATTCAGCGACTCCCGGAAAGAACACTGAAACAGCAGTGCCTTTTCCTTCTTCACTTTCTATTTTGTAAAATCCGTTATGTTCTTTTACAATACTTGCCACTATGGAAAGCCCCAGTCCGGTTCCGTTTTCTCTGGTGGTATAAAACGGGTTGCACGCCATGCTCAGAACCTCTTTGCTCATGCCGCAGCCTTCATCCTCCACAGACACCATCACATACTTGCCGTCACCGGAGGTTTGCAGTGTGCAGATTATTTTCTGACTGCTGTTTGTCAAAGCGTAACAGGAGTTCTGTATAAGATTTATGATAATCTGCTCAATATGCTGTTTCTGTCCGTATACCGGCATGATCGGTTCCTTTATTATACACTCAAAGCCGGACGTGAAACTTTTTACGAAAAACCCTATGAACTTAACGGATTTTTCAACACATTCTTTCATATCCACCTGTTTGTATATGTTGTCACGTTTTTTCCCGAACTCTTTCAGCTCGTCAACGGTATTTTTGATTCTCAGAACATTTTCCCATATTATCAGCCATGCGGAATCGGTTTCGTTCTTCGCTTCGTTCCAAGACATCCCGAGGAACTGTTCGCCTTCGTTGCGGTCGCCTATGAAATGAGCCATATCCGCATACATGCCTTTCAGGAAGCTGATGTTGTGCATGATAAGACCGACCGGATTATTTATCTCGTGTGCAACGTTAGCCGACATGTAGCCCAGAGCCGCCATCCTGTCCGTCATGAGCGCTTCCTCGCGGCTTCTTGTCGCCTCGGTTATGTCTGATGCCACCAGAAGAAGAGGGTCTTCCCCTTTTTCCAGTATTATACCGGAAATTGCCCATGTCTGCGCATTGTTCAGGAGCAGTTTGCTTTTGAACGATCTCTTTTCAGCGATGGTTTCCTTTATCTCCGCCGCTATCAGGTCTATGGAAAACGCGCCGCCTTTGGATGCCGCGTTAGACCATTTTGGCGAACCGTTGTCACTTATCAGATATATTTGTTCCGGCAGTACGTCCAGAAGCATTTGCAGAATGCTTGTAAGGTTGTTCAGAGAAGCAGTTTTTCTGCGCACCTGATAATGGAGGGATTTATTCCAAAGCAGAATAAGCGTTGTTACGAATGCACCCAGTATGAGGGCAATAATAAAGTATTTTATGTAAAAAGGTTTTCTCTCAGGGCTTGTCCACTTGTGCATTATGTCGAAATAGTCGCCGTTGCTCTTTATTTCGTTCATTGCGCTGTTCAGTCTTTCATAAAGCTCGCTGTTATCCTTTCTGACGGCGAAGCCGTATATGGCGGGCATTATAGGCAGACCGTTTATCTTAAGATTGTCGTTCTTCTGCAGGTTCATGATAGACGGCAGGCTGGCAATGAAAAAATCGCCCTTGCCGTTATCCAGATTTTCAACCAGTTCCGCGTGTGTGTTCAGTCTGACAATCTTTATACCCAGCTTCTTCTGTTCACCAGTAAGGTAGTTGTCGCTGTAGCTGTCTTTGATAACCAGTACAGTTTTACCCCTCCATGCCGTTACGTCCGGAATATACGGATCTTTCTGCCTGTTTACCACACATCTGTAAATGACGATGGATTGGGGTATGTGTGTTACGAATTTACCGGTTATTTCATCCGGAGAGATACTCAGCATGGAAATTTCGCCTGTCTGAAGTTTTTTCAGCATAACTTCCCGGGACGCCGTTACGATCTCATAACTGCATCCCGCCTGTTTGGCGATCGCCTTCAGAAGGTCGATGTTCATCCCGTGCGGACCCTTATCGTCTATCCATTCGTAAGGTTTATACGGTTCAAGTCTCAGACCGTAGACAATATTACAGCTCTTTTCGCTGGCAAAAAGCTGTGTGGGAAACAGCAGAAAAATTAATATAAAAAGGCGCAAATTACATGTTCTCATGTTTAATATTATAGTATATCTCACTGATTTTACTACATAAAACACAAACTATGCAAATTTCATAATTATGCATTTTGCACTGCATTTTGCATCAAAACAGACCTCTCTGAAAACGTAAATCATTGTTAATCCTTATAACGCATCATTGAGTTATGTCCGGTTAATAAAACAGGCGTGTATCCTCTCTGAAAGTTTCTGATTTTGATATCCGTCATTATAATCACGTATTTAATTATTATTAATAACACCTAAAAGCAGAATATGCAGTTTGCATCATTGATGCAAATTGCATTGCAGAACGCATAAAAACAATCGCCCTTAACCAATAAATAACTAATAAATAACACTTTTATAATCTGGCAGCCGATTTGCATTATAACTGAGAAATATCTGTAAAAGGAGCCAATATGCTGGATTTTAAAAAATGTATCCTACCTCTTGTTTTAATGTTTATCCTGACGGTATGCGGTGCTGCTATATCAAAGAGCAGCATTCCTACTCAATGGAGCATGAATACGGATTGCACTCTGTGCCACACCAATGAGGCGAATACTCTTAACAATGAAAACTGCCTGCTTTACTCCCACCGTGAAGAAAAATGTATAACCTGCCATTCACAGGAAGATAAGCTAGCTGTCGCACACAAAAAAATGTCCGCTGATACCTCAAAGCTGAAACGGCTTAAAAGAACCAAAATGAGCGAGGAGAACTGTATTGCCTGTCATGGCGGCTGGGAAGAGCTGAGCAAGCAGACAAAAGATTCGGTTATGGTTAAAGACTCTGAGGGAACTGTTGTCAATCCGCATGCCGTAAGAGCGGAGATCAACAAGAAAAAACAGCACAACCTGGTGACATGCACCTCCTGCCATCTGATGCATAAAACAAAAAACACTCTTGAGGAAGCTGCAAAAGAAGAATGCAGCAGCTGTCACCACGCTGACGTTTTCAAATGTGGAACATGCCACTCTTAAACAAAGTCAGCAGAAGGACAGACCTGCGAAAGTTTTTATTACCGCAATTACAAAGGAGATAAACATGTCTGAAAAAAAAGATGATATTGGAAGTAAAATGTTAACCAAAAGAGATTTTATGAAGGCGTCCAGTTTGGCAATCGGCGGCGCGATACTGGCTGCAACAACACCTTCAACATCGCTTGCAGCATCAAAATCAAAATCTGCGATAAAGTGGGATTACGAGGCGGACGTTATTGTAATAGGCACCGGTCCTGCCGGATTGAGCTGTGCTACTGCTGCTGCTGAAAACGGTGCATCTGTCATCGCTATCGACGCAAACGACAAGATAGGCGGTAAAGGTATTCTTTCGGGCGGCAACTTAGGCATAGGCGGCGGAACACGTATGCAAAAGGATCTTGGATACGTTGAAACAGCAGATATTATCTATGAAGATCGTACTGTCCCGAATCTGCGTACGGATGCGACCATGACAGTTAAAACCATTGACGACAGGAAAGTAAAAATGGGCATGTGGCGTAAGATTTCCGGTGCGGAAGACGGCGAGGGCATGTCGCGTGCTTTTGCAGATAACAGTCTGGACACATGGAACTGGCTGGATGAGATGGGCTGTACGTTTATCAAAGCCCAAGTCAGTAAAATGTCTCAGGTTTACCGTGGCACTCGTTACTACACACTCACTGCCAGGCATTATGTGGATCGTGATAATGCAAAACCCGGTGATTTGAAATCAGGAGGAGCAGGTATTATATGGCCTCTTTACGATAGAGCGGTGGATAACGATGTTAAGTTCATGCTTAACTGCAAAATGACCAAAATCATCCGTGAGAACGATAACGGGCGTGTTGTGGGTATAGAAGCGACCTACAATGGCAAAACAATACATATGAAAGGTAAGAAAGCCGTGTTTCTCGGCACCGGCAGCTGGAACGGCAACAATAACCTCAAGGCACTCTTTTTGCCATGGCTTACAAAGTATCCGCACATCTCCGGCGAACCCTATGTAAAGAATGACGGAAAAGGTATTGAGGCTGCAATTGCAATCGGCGCATCGCTGTCTACTGACCGCGGATGTGACTGGCACGGCTGGCACCGTCACCCCGGATCACGCTGGCACCGCTCGGGGGCACCTTTCGGAATCCGCGGCTTTGAAGACGGCTTTCTCGACAGCGAAAACATCTATGTCAATGCGGAAGGAAATCGCTTTATGAATGAAGAGATTGGTGAAGACAACCCTGCATGGGTCGGAGGGTCGAAACCATTCTATTTCGCGCAGATATGTGCCTCACAAACCACAGATCAGGACGGTCCCGTTGTGTGGATTATTCTGGATGAAACATCACGCGTTAAACAAAAACTTGAGTTTAAACCCGGTGAAAATGTTGAAACCTTCATGTACGGCAAAGGTAATACTCTTAATGAGCTGGCATCTGCCATTAAGGTTCCCGGCGCTAATCTGGAGGCTTCTGTTAACCGTTACAACGAGCTGGTTACAAAAGGCAAAGACGAGGATTTCGGTAAATCGGAAATGACGGCGCAAATCCTTACACCTCCTTTCCATGCCGTTAAATGGGGTATCCAAAAGCACAATACCCTCGGCGGGGTAACAATCAACCCTAAATCGCAGGTTCTTGACTGGAAGCGTGAGCCAATCCAAGGTCTGTATGCTGCCGGAGAATGTGCGGGAGCCATGGATCTTATCGGTCTGGCAAGACCTCTCGTTTTCGGTCGTATTGCCGGCATGACAATCGCAAAAAAAGAAAAATAAACATATCACGGCAGACTTTATAAAGCCGGCAGAAACGCAGCGGCTGAAAAACGCCGGGGTTACGGTCAAAATCTTGTGCGCCTCCTGTTTTTTCTGGGGGCGCATTCTGCGAATAGTGTTACTAATTTGACGCTGTAACGACTTAATATTAATTCAGCTCCAGCCTCCTAAATCATATCCGTCAGTTATATGGCGGGCATCTCCATTTTCCTGCCTGCCTGTCAAAGGCAGGCAGTTCTATTTTCAGGTGATTGTTTCAGAGCATTTAACGAAAATAATGATGTATATTGGAAGACGGGACTGCTTCGTCACTTTATTCAACAATTAGCCTGAAAGTTGATTCATTCAGCCTTTGGCTGGTATCCCTCGCTGAGACATGATTTTTATTCCGTCTTCGCGAAGGCTTTATGCCCGAAACGATCTCATCTTAATTGGTTTTGTCATCTCCCCCTGAAATACGTCATTATTTTCGTTAAATGCTTTAGTATGAAATGATGTGAATTAAACGCAGAGTCCGCATATTGGAGCATATGCGGAACCCTGCGTACCTACCGGAGAAAGCTCTTATTTTCTGCCTTCGCCGAATTTAACAGCGTAGGTCATAAGAAAACGGGTGTCTGTTGCGTCGGAACTATTGAATGTGCCGTCAGTATCAGAAACACCGTATGAGGCCCTAAGAGCAAGACCTTTGAGATATTTCGGTTTATAGTTAATTTCATAGTCTGTTTCACTGGCATCATATGATGCGTTTGCGCCAGAATCGGGAGACTCGTATTTTGCATAGGATATTGAAAAATCGAGACCATCAGCGCCAAGCCCCGAAAAGTCATAACCGGCAATAGCGGCATATGATTTAACTCCGGCGGTGTCTGCACCGAGGATATTCTGGTTAATTATAAGCGAGTGACCCCATGGTGTCTGGATATCGTCGTCACCAACCCTTGCGTATGCCACCTGAACGCTGAAACCATATGCCTCGGCTGTTGCTGTCGCTCCGTAAAGATCGGTATCAAAATCGCCGCCTGTTTTATCGCCTATCGCTTTCTGCTGAAGATACGAAGGCAGGAAGCTGAAAGTGAAATCATTGACCTTTGTTGAAAACTCTGTGTCCAGATATGTCATGGACAGACCATCTCTGATGGTGTAATACCACGCCTGAGGTTTTACGGATGCGTTTTCGCTGAGAGAAAGATTGTATTTAAGACCACCTATCAAAAGCGGGTTATCTTCCATGCCTGTTGCGTATGACTTGGCAATGTTGTCAAACGTTGTGTCACCATGGTCTATGAAATCAGTTATGTAATATGCAGACATTGTAAGGTTGGGAACGATATCTGAAACCACTGATGCTCCTTTGTAGCTTCTCGGGGCAACGCGTGAATCGTGCTTGTTTGCATAGGGCGTGTTTATTTCGTGGGCACCGACTTTGAATACTGTGTCAAACCAGTTTCCTTGAAGGTATGCCTCGCCCATTTTGGTGAAACCTTTGTGCTTTTCACTGTCGTTATTGGTGAGAAGATCATACCCGCCTTTATCGTCGTCGCTGTAAAAATCGCCTGCATTATACATGCTGACGCCGAACGATACGCCATGCAGATCCGCTGATTTGAAACGCAGCAGACCGCCGATTGCCGATTCATTGCGATCTTTTGCCGGAGTGGTGTCGTAATCTCTGTCAAAAGAACGCACCCTCAACTCGAAAGAACCCGTACTCTGCGATATCATATCGCGGATGCTGTCTGCCGCATATGCCGAAACAGACATTATGCTAAACATAGCGGACAGTAGAAAATAACGCATTTTCATATTACCTCCAAAAGTTTCCGGTCTGCTTTGCAACCGGTTTTTGAAAAAGCGCAAAACTTTGGAACAGCGGCATGAAAAGCAATATTCGAGCCAACGAATTATGCATGCGATACCAACATTTTAAGTTTTTCAGACATGAGAGGATGATGCAAAATTCATGTCACTTATGAAAATTGCATCGAACAGGAAGATAATATGTCAGAATTTCATGCGTGGACTCCAACGTCTCTGCGGAAACAGCCGGAGAGGAATCATGATGCCGTCAGCCGTGTAATCACCGCTTTTGTACAGTTCCGATATCCTGCTTTGAGCTTATGGCATAGAGCAGGTTCGAGTTGTTCATCAGCAGTTTTTCAAGACTCTCCTTTTATTAATGTAATACAACGACAGGAACTGACGCACGATGCCTTCATAATCGTATAACCGGAGGCAGTCATGATAGAAGTATTTTTCATTGTCATCGGCATATTTTTTTTCAGCGGCATTTTTCCGGTTATTGTTATATACGCTGTTGCTGCGGCATACCACATACTCAAATTCATTATGCCGCCAATTCTGCGTTTTCTTATTTTCGTTACGTTTGATCTTTCGGTAATAAGACCTGACGTACGCAAATCCTTTGACGGTACATACATTGTTACTTATCTGAAATGGAACGATGAGGATGGAACAATGTATTGCACCGAAGACAAATGGGTTAACGTGAAAAAGATGCATTATGCTTTTAAAGGAGATAACGTATATTCCGATTTTGATGTTGAGTGGAACGATCACGTTAAATGGTTTTTAAGCAAGGTCGGAAAGGTGCTTAATGATGCTGATTTCCGGACCGAGGTCAAAGGTCTGTTTACTGTTCACGGATATGGTTCCGTTGGATGCCCTGACGGTCGCAAGCTGGATTTTGAAATCAGAATGATGAAGATCAGCAATAAAGTTATCAGAAAGTTTTTCCGATGTGTCGATGTAAATGCCGATCAATGATCATACGCTTTTGGAAAGAGCATGGGATACAAAAAGATATATCCCACACTCTTTTAAGGACGTCACAGTGTTTAGCGCATCAGGAGACTGCGGTAATAATGGGTGCTGTCGTTTTTCCCGAAAGCTTTCAGAAAGTCTTCGGATACTGTTTTCTGCGATACGTAGAGTCCGTAGATATATCCGGAAAGCAGGGTGTCGCCCACTATCTGATAGCCGTTTATCTTTCCGTCTTTCAGGTATATCCGTCTGAATATATCCCCCCCTGTAAAGGTTAGCTGTTCGCCTTCGTATATCCCTGCGGCTATGATGGAAAAATCAATGTGTTTCTTCAGCACGTTGGTGTTTATCGACCCTTCATATTCCGCCTCGCCGTGTATCAGCCCAAGGGCGCAGTTTTTCGCCTGCGCTCTGGCGTTTGGATATGTTCCGTATATCTTGTTTTCGCCTGTGACTTTGTGTTTTGTAACGGCAACATCCCCTGCGGCAAATATGTTGCCGGAATATTTCAGAAAGCCGTCAACCGTCACTCCGCTGTCCTTGCCCGTCAGAGATTCAGAATTGGGAGACACCCCCACGGAAAGTATCAGAAGCCGCGTGTCTATCTCAGTTCCGTCCGTGAGCACCACTCCGGTCAGCTGTCCGTTGTCGGTATTTATGCGCTCCACAACATTCTTAAGAATTATCTTCACGCCTGTTCTGCGTTTTATAAGTTCCGTGGCGAAGATTCCGCCGTCGTTGTCCGTCATTTGGGAAAGAACCCTGTTGTTCCTGTGGACAAGTGTGACGTCCAGACCTCTGTGGTGCAGGCATAGAGCCGCATCCACTCCTATGAAGCCGCCGCCGAATACGACCGCGTTCCCGCAGTTCTCTTCTTTCAGATATGCGTCAATCTCCAATAGGTCTGTCAGTGTCTTAAACCCGAAAACGCCTCTGGCAGAGAGCATGGACGGGTCGGGATACCAGCTTTTTGAGCCGGACGAGAAAAACAGCCTGTCATATTCGATTTTACGCCCTTTATCGGTGGTCAGCACCTGCGAATCGGGGTCTATTTCTGTCGCTGATTCACCCAGAACGGTTTGTGCGCCGTATTTCTGATAGAAGTCCGCTCCCTTCCAGTAGACCGTGTCCAGTGGTTCGCCAGCCAGAAAGAAAGGCATACTGCATGGCGAATACGGCGGCAGGTCTTCCGGACTTATCATAATTATTTCGTCACGGCTCCCCTGCTCCCGCAGGGTGGACACAAACTCTGTGGCAGCCATGCCTGTTCCCACTGTGACAATCTTCATGTCACTTCTCCTGCGGGCAGTCCACAGCTCTTTTCAAAGCTCTGTAGAGCGCCATATTTCCGGGGATGCTGTCCTCGCCCAGTATATATTTTCTCAGTCCCTTGCCGGCGTTTGCTATCCTCTGCTGTTCCATATCGGCGTAAATCAATGCACCTGTTTTACACGCCTCGACACAGGCGGGTTTGCCGCCCTTGCCCACTTTCTCGTGGCACAGATCGCATTTGAAGGCGACGTCTCTGCCGAATTTTGACTGATGTGTCTCTTTGAACGCTATGGCATCAAACGGGCAGACCATTGCGCACATTGCACATGCCTTGCAGAGGTATGAGTCTATTATCACCGCGCCTGTGGCGGCATCCCTTGATATAGCGCCTGATGGACATGCGTCCAGACAGTTTGCAGGATCGCAGTGGCGGCAGGACACGGGGAAGGTAAATTCGTCAATCCCCAGCACCTTCACGTTCACCTGCGTCTTTTTGTCGTTTACCAGCCCGAAAAGGCTCTTTGAAGGATGGTGCTCCACTGCGCACGCAAGTTCGCAGTGTTTGCAGCCGATACATTTTTCATATGTTACCAATATTCTTTTCATGTCAGCAGTCCTTTATTTCACTTGAAAGGTGCAGAGTGCATCGGCAAGTTTTTCCACGGCGGACGTGTAGCCGTACTCACGCCTGCCGATCACTGCCGATATATCCGGCTCGGTCTCCCTTATCACGGTTTCATAAGGGATATACCATACGCTGTCGAACTTCTCTTCCGCGGGCGCTTTCAGGATATCCGCCATGCGGGCTGCTTTAGCGGAATCTTGTGAGGTGCGGTTGAACACAAGGTGTACGTTCTTTATCCCCGTCTCTCTTGCCAGTTGAAGAGTCATAGCGGCAACGCTCATAGCGCCGAAGGTGTCGTCGGTGACGATCAGACAGTGTTCAAAACCTTCCGTAAGCGCACGCCCGAAATGTTCCACTCCTGCCTGCGTGTCCATCAGGATAACTTCGTTTTCACGGACTCCGACGTATTTGACCACAGAGTCAAGCAGGGCATTTTCAGGACAGAGGCATCCCGCCGCCGCCTTCTGAACTGTTCCCATGACAAGAAGAGTCATGTTTTCTTTCACCCTCACTCCGAAGCGGTCAATGACATCCTCCACAGGGGGATTAAGTCTGAAATATGCTCCGAAGTTGGACTGGGGTCTCGCTCCAGTTTTCTCCTCTATATAGTCAAAATTCCTGTTCAGCGGGGTTATCTCTTCCGCGGTTCCGGGAGTCACCCCAAGGGTATAGGGCAGGTTCATCTGCGGATCTTCGTCCACCACCAGAAGCTTGTTTCCGCCCGAATGAAGTATATGTGCGAGGGACGAGGTAAGCGTTGTCTTACCGACGCCCCCCTTTCCTGTTATTACTATTCTGAGACCATCCATATCATATCCCCAGCGCCGCTCTTTTCTTCATGATCATCTCGTCCATTATGGCGGCTGATTTCACCGGATCAGGTTCAATAAAGAACGCCGCACCCAGAAGATCGTTAATGTCTTCTGTGAGTATTCTGGTTACAGTGGGGCTTCCAAGAACAGGAGGTGCGGGCCACAGGTGTACGGGGATACCGCTGCCGACAAAATAAACTCCGATGGATACAGCTTTTTCAGTTGTCCATTCGGGAGCTGAGCCCACGAGAGGAAGCTGGTCTATGTCGATATTCAGAGCATCCGCCAGCGCTCCTGCCAGAACGAGCATTCTGGAACAGTCGACGCAGGAACCCATATGGATGACAGGGGGTATGCCCACCGCCTCGCAGACACTGCGAAGACCCTCGGATGTCTCGTTCAGAATGTTCATATCCATAAATCCGGCTTTTGCCATGGCGATCGCCCAGCATCCGGTTCCTATGACAAGTATGTCCCGCTTGATAAGCTCTCTGGTGAGTGCTATGTGGAATGAGTCCTGTCCTATCTTGACGTTATTGCAACCCACAACGCCCACAACACCCTTTATTTTACCGGACGCTATTGCGTCTATCAGGGGCTGGGGTGTCCCGCCGAGAGCCTTCAGAATCTCTTCAACGCTAAAACCTACTATTGCCTGAGATTTTATTTTGGGAATGTGTATCTTTGACTTGTTACGCATAGGGAAAACATCTGCGGCTGCCATTATGACCTTATCAGCTATCTCGTTGGCACGCTCTTCCACAAACTGATAGTGTGTTGCGCCGGGAAATTTCGCCTGATCACTGGTGGATATGAATTTTGTGTGGAAGCATTTCGTCAGATCACCCAGTGCGGGGTAGATACACTGAACATCCACAACAACAGCCTCGACAGCGCCTGTCATGACGGCAAGCTCCTGATGGAGTTCGTTGCCTGCAACAGCTATGCCCTGACGCATCAGTATCTCGTTGCCTGTGCAGCACATGCCCACAACGTTGATTCCTTTTGCACCCTTTGACACTGCGTATTCACGCATCTCTTTGCAGGTCGCTCTTTCAACTATCTTCGCGGAAAGTATGGGTTCGTGTCCGGACACGACGATATTAACATAGTCTATATCTATTACGCCGAGATTGGCGGAGACTGATTTCACCGTGGGGGTACCGAAAAGGATGTCCTGAATTTCAGTGGCGATGAGCGACCCGCCCCAGCCGTCTGACAGTGAGCATCTGACACCCTGCATCAAAAGCGATACCGGATCATGGTCTGTTCCGAAGTGTGTCCGGTGGAGGATATCAACGGACTCACGGTCTATGTTTCTGGGGAGAATGCCTATTTTCATCCCCATATCTTTTTCAAACATCTCTTCAAGTTTTACGAATCTTTCCATGCGTTTTTTGGGAAGATATGCCGGCATGAAGGGCAGGGCTCCCTCTTCCTGACGTGAAAAACACTCCAGAGCGAGGTTGGCGACCTTAAGCGCCATTTCATTGATGCTGTCCTCTGCGGAATATACGCCGATGCGTGTGGCGACCGCCTTCAATTTTTCTATATCTGTTATCTGATAATCGTGGTTTTTGCCGAGCGCTACCTCTTTAAGGAGGATTGCAGGTCTGCGACCGTGGTCGGAGTGGGAAGCCGCACCCACAGAAATCATTCTTGCTATGTTGCGGGCAACTATTGCGTCAGCGTTAGCTCCGCAGACGCCTCTGGAGGGCTCGCCGCCGAAAGGGTCTATGCGGCAGGGTCCCATAACGCAGTTCTTACAGCAGATACCCAGTTCGCCGTAACCGCACTGGGGCTGCTGCTTTTCAAGCCTGCTCCATACGTTGTCGTAACCGTTTCTGTCCATAACTGACAGCATTTCCTGTGCAGCGGGATCCGCACTTCTATGGTCGTTTGTGTTCATGTTTTTGACCTCCTGCTTTATAATGTCATAAATAAACAACATTATATAATACTGCAAACTTAGGTTTGCAGATTGCAGAATGAGCATGTAAAGTGCAGGATGTTATTGTGAATAAAAGAGGATTATTTGAGTCCCATTATGTCGAGAAATGTTTTAACGCGGGAGCGGGAGACAGAAAGTTCCGCTCCGGTAAACTTCAGTATCACATAGAAGCTGCCGTCACGTTTCACCACCTTTTCGATGTAGTTTACATTGATAATGAAACTGCGGTGTATTCTGATGAAGGTGTCTTCTGGAAGTTTTTCTTCTATCTCGGAGATCATAAAGAACGAATAGTGTTCCTTGGTCTTGGTGTAGAATTTGGTATAGATATTGTCTGCGGCAAAATAGAGTATCTTGTTCAGTTCTATGAAGTGGATATCGCTCCCCAACTGGGTGGGCATTTTGGTCAGTTTACGGTTTTTGGTGGTCAGCATGCTGGTTATGTCGTAGCTGAGCAGGCAATAGCACCTGCGATCGCCGTCTGATATCAGGTTATTCAGCTTTATCAGGTAATATTTGTCGCCGTTGTTGGCCATGTCGACCTTAATCTGGGTCACCATCTGGTTCTCATTCCTGTCCATTATCTCCAGCATGGACGTGATGCGGTTTTTCGCCGGATCCTTGTGCAGTTCGATTATATTTTTTCCGATTATCTCATTTCGACCGAACATGGGAAAGTGTCTGATAAAGGTATTGTTGGCGTGTCTGACCAGCATTTTGTCATCAAAAATAAGAAGCCCCGGTTCAATATTTTCAAATGTTTCCAGAAAATCCGAGTATGACATAACCTGCTCCGACGTATGCGCCGACTGAATAAATATAAAGTAGTATATGGAGAAAACGCAAATCATTCAATAAAATAAATTATGTTCTATTGACGCGGTTTGCTGTTATCAGTGCGATATTAAATACGGGCGTATATGAAGCCTTAGGACAATCTCCGCCCCCGGGCCGGATTCTTTATCAATTGTTCCGGTCATACAAGGATGAAGTTTATCTTCTTTTCAAGCCTCTTGCGTTCGGTAATATCGCAAATAACATGCACTATCCCTACAAATCGTCCCTTTTCGCCATTCACAGGCGTGGCGGTGCAAAGATAAGATCTGTCATTTATGCAAATATTGCTGTCATGTCTTGTTCCGTATTTCTTAACGAGGGTCACAGACCAACTTCCGCTTCATTCTGCAGGTAAAGTCTCTCGACTTATTGATCCAAGCTCTTTCTCAAGCTCCGCAATCCTTACTTCTGCATCATATAGTTTTTTAGAGGTTGTATTTGCCATAGCTGTTCCTTTTGTATGATCCCATTAATAATTTAATAGAAAATAGAGTTTCTGCCTTATCATAATCATACAGCGCTTCTGGTTTTCAAGAGCCGCATAAATGCCCCGAAAACATTCTCAGTATCCGGCTGGTTAAAACGCCAACAGGAGCTTTATCACAAGCTCCTGTTGATTTATAGCTGAATTGAAATGATTTTATTCTAATTTTTTGCCGCGAGTTTATCCAAAACCCGTAAAAGAGAAGTAACACATGCGGTAAGCTCTTTAAAATCTTTTTCAAGGGACTGCCTGTCTCCTGAATTATACTCTTTTATCAGTTGCCTACCGAGATCATGCACTTTGACATGCAGAGGTTCCAGCGCTTTGAAATCCGGATCGGAGGCGCAGGACGCGCAGGAATCGCTGTAATACATTTTTCCGAACGCACAATTTTTGTGGTCATCAAGACTTGTCAGAACTGTTTTACCTGTCAAATGCTTGAGAATTCTTGAAACAAAAACAATATGAGCTATTTTGGCAAGCAGAAAAATCTGTGCCTTTTTGCTCATTTTTGTATTTTTTGCTTTTTCGCTTAAACCGACAACTGCATTCTGCATATCGCCGATACCTTCATAAAGCTTATCCATATTTTCTGAAACTTTCGCTGTATGTTCCGCTGTCATAGCGATATTCTGAGTGATCTGCTCCGTAACGACAGACTGTTCCTCAACAGCGGATGAGATGCTGATGATTAAACCGTTCAGCTCTTCCACAGAGGCGGATATCTCCTCAAACTTCGCTCTGGTATTCTCTGTTTCCCTGCCCTGCAAAACTATGGACTCGGCAACACCTTTTGATTTACTGTCTGCACTTTCAACACTCTCAAGGATATTTCTCACTGTTGAGCTTATCTCGTCGAGAGACTGTTTGGTTTTTTCTGAAAGTTTTCTGACTTCATCAGCAACAACAGCGAATCCCCGTCCCGCTTCGCCAGCTCTGGCAGCCTCTATAGCCGCATTGAGAGCCAGAAGGTTTGTCTGGTCGGAGATATCGGAAATAACGCTGATAACAAGCCTGATCTGCTCTGTCTTTTCCCTGAGACTGTTCACTTCTTCCACAAGCGCACCGACGTTTGCGTCTATACTCTCCGCAACTTCGCAAACACCGCCGACAGCCTTGCGTCCGTCTTCCGCAAGTTTAACGCACTGACCAGCCTTATCCGCCGACCCTGCGACATTTGATGAAATATCGTTTATAGTCGCGCTCATCTCTTCACTTGCCGTCGCAACCTGACGGGCAAGGTCTTCGGTAGCGCTGATAACACTCGCAACGTCCATAATGGTCTCTGTCATAGGAACCACGCACTGCATGGCATTGCTTATATTTGCCAGATTTTCGAGCATTTCGCTTTCAACTTTATCCAGATAGCTGTTGAAATTTTTTGAGAGCAGATAGGTTTCTGAGCCGACTTTTTTATTCTCGGCAACTTCTTCAAGCGGAATACGTTTTGAAACATCTGAATCGTTTTGCTGCGCAAACTCCCTCATTTTTTCCGAAACGATGTCCACCGGTCTGAAAAAAACTATAAGAAGCAGGATTATTACGGCATTGATAACAACAATTGTTACAAAAACTGCAATCAGAGCAACCTTTATCATATGTTCGGACTGATCCAGAGAATGTTTTATTATCCCTGAATCCTCGCCGAGAAGCACTGCACCGACATTTTTCCCGCTGATGTCAGCGACAGGCAAAACAGTTATGAAGTATTTATCCGTCATGAGATAACTCTCTTTGCTGTCGAACAGGGAAAGGTTTTCGCGCACAAGGTTTAAAATATCCTCGCTGTCAGTTTTCTGCGCCAAAACATAAGAACCGACTGTCGGTGCGGAAGCAAGATCGGGTGCCAGACCTATCAGGTCTTTGTTCATAAGGAGAACCATGCTTTTTTTTGATGCACTGAGTTCTTTTGCCACTGAATTTAAGCCCTGAATAAACTCAACGGCTCCGATATAATCTCCGTTTTTCATAACAGGAGCGATAGACCTGAGAGCAAATCCGGCATTGCCCACCTCAAAACCGGCAACAATCCTTTTTTCAGCTTTAACCATTTTAACAGAAGGTCTGGTTTTGCTGAGATCCTCTCCGTATTTTTCAGGCGCCCATGATCTCACAAACGACTTGTAATCAGCCGTGTGAACGTGGATTTTAATGTTTTTATATTCGGTATTTTTCTTAAAAAGATCCGAAATACCGCTAAGTCTGTTAATCACTGCCTGCCTGTCTCCGCTGAGCAGTGAAGAAATAATAACCGGATCGTTTGAAAAAGAGACCACGTTTGTGATACCGACCTGCATCTTTGTGTTCATCTTGTCCAGATAAGTACTATTCAGGCTGGCAGCAGAAGAAGCGTAGATATTTTTTTCAATCTTTTCTGCGGCATTAGCCATGATGAGGTACGTCACAAGCAGAACAACAACGGACACAAGTGTAGCGAGAAGTATAATTTTAAATTTGATGGACATTAAACGAATCATCAGAATCCTCCCTGAGAGCATAAAACAAACTGCATGTATTTTTGTTTGTCAGGCTTAAATACCCAAGGCAAATATGTAATTATGTATGTCTTATGTTTAAAAATACCGCTACTGAGTTACCAAATCAAGATTATTTGCAATATATTTCATAAAAAAGGCAATGTTGGAAATATAAAATTTTTCCCGATGCATAATAATTAATTATTAATTAAATTATTGAAACTTAAATACAAAACAACACACTGAACGACTAAAAAGGGGAGATTCTCAAGAAAAAAATTTGATTATGCACGGTGGCAGGAGAAAAAGGGAGAGCCTGAAAAAGCTCTCCCTCAGCTTGTTGATAAACTAAATTTACACAGACTCACATTAGACTGCTTCGGGTTAAAACCCTCGCAGAGACGTTTTCTTGTCTTCGCGAGGAGCGCATGTGACGAAGCGATCTCCCATTTTCCTGACTTTGTCATCAGTTTGAGGGAGAGCCTGAAAAGCTCTCCCCTTTTTTATTAAGATTTCGCTTTAAAGTAAATCGAAGGCAATGTATCACCTGATTTAAGCGTGTTGCCGTTCGCATCCTTGTCAGTATCGGGGAAACCGACAACCGTACGGGCTGCAGTCGGATATTTCGCCGCTATCTCTTCAGCTGTACCGAAGTCAAGCGCACGCTGAGGACATGAAGCCACACATGCGGGAAGAAGTCCTTCCGCAAGCCTGTCCCAGCACATTGTGCATTTCTGCATAGGGTGATCAACTGCCCAGCTTGACTCTTTCGCCGGTTCGCTGGTGTCGTCGCCGAACTGGGGCGCGCCGTAGGGACATGCAACAAGGCAAGCTCTGATATCCTGACAGATATCGCGGTTGACTATTACTATGCCGTCCTCTTCTCTTTTGTATATCGCTCCCACCGGACAAGCCGCCGTACATGCGGGATTTTCACAGTGGTTACAGGACATTACGAGGTTAAATACCTTAACGTCAGGAAATGAACCGGACTCCGTACCTGAAAGTCTTCTCCATTTCGCCTGTCCGGGTTTAACGTCGTTCCAGTCTTTACATGCAACAACGCAAGTATGGCAGCCCATACATCTTGTCTGATCAAAGTAAAATGCCATCTGTTTAGTAGACATGTCATACCCCCCTTACGCCTTTTCGATCTTAATGCGGCAATCGTTGCCCGATGTCATACCTTTGCATATTCTGGCGGGACGCGCAGTCATGAGCGTATTCGTACATCCGCCGACATCTATGCCTGATGAGTTTTTCTGGAACCAGCCGCCTTCGGACATAAACACAACCTTTTCGGGTACGCGAGCAGTAACCTGAGCAGATGCGTACATTTTGCCTCTGTCGTTGCTTAAAAGCAGCCTGTCGCCTGTCTGTATGCCCAGTTCAACGGCATCCGAGGGGCTAATCCAAACAGGTTCATAGATCCCATCCTCCCAAACGCCGTCTTTCCATTCCCTGTCGGGTTTAAGGAAGGCGGGGTTGCCGTCGGCATCTTTTTTGTAGTTTTCTGCCGCATATGCAACGTTATTGTGGGTGGAGTGCGTCCTGTACATCTTATGATAGTTGTGCAGTGTATAGACGTATCCTTTGCTTTTTGAACCTGCGGGATCGTCGTGAGCAAGCTCGTCACCGAAATCGGTGAGGTCGATAGCGTGTCTTCCCTCAACTGTGGGGATATACATGGGGATGGGGTACACATACCTTCTGCCTGCATTGGTACCGTGATATTTTGAATAGATAGAACCGCTGTAAAGGTCGGTTTTACCGCCGGAATCAGTGGTGGTGGTGTCTATATTGTCATGATACCTCGCTTCATAGTCCTCTATCATGCCGAGGCAGTATGCCTCGAATTTTCCGGTGGGCGTGTAAAGAGGATTGTTAGCGGGGTCGTCTCTGAATGCCTTATACTGTATGGGATCCGTTGTCGCTTCCAGATCCGCCCAGCCTTTTTCGCATATTTCATCATAGGTCATGCCGTAAACACCGGTAAGACCGTAATTATCCCACCCTTTGCGGAGTCTTGCCTCCATACCTGCATCGCCTGTTTCATATGAACCGAGATATGAACCTTTGAGTCCGAGTTTTTCTGCGATGCCCGCGCATATGGTGTATTCGTCCAGGACTTCACCGGGAGCCTCTGTCACGACGTTGGATCTGATGAGTTTATCCTGACCGAACCAGCCTGTGATGAACGCAGGCTTTTCACCGATCATCTTAGAAGGGAGCACATAGTCCGACATGGCGGCTGTTCCCGTCATAAAAGGTTCAAAGTTGACGATAAGCTCGCATTTAGTCTTATCTTTGTATATTTCGGTGTTGTAATTCACGTCGCCGCTGTTGTTGGTCATGATGTTAGCGCCTGAAACAAACACTGCCTTGCCGAAGTTGGACGGAAGGTTTTTGACCTGACCGTCATTCCAGCGTGATTTTCCGGTTCCTGCGTTATCAAAACCGTCCGGAACAACGAAAGCGGGAACGTTGATACGTGAAGCGGACGGCATATACGAATCGGGGGACGTTATTCTGTCGGTAGCGTAAAGACCTGTCATTGCAACGTTGTTATCAAGATACATATCATCGGGATCGGGTCCGTATGCGCCTGCTCTGGCTGCGATAACAAATCCGGAAGATTTGCCTGCGGCGCCGAAGTTTTTTGTAACAACGGACAGGATTCTGTTCAACCATACGCCCTGTTCAGATTCCGTGTGGCGCTGATATCCGAGACCGATATGTGTTGTCACTTTACTGTTAAGGTAAAGCTCTGCAAGTTCTCTTATCTTATCTGCGGAAACGCCTGTTATCTTCTCAGCCCATTCTGGTGTCTTGGGTCTCTGACCCCAGATATGTACTGATTTGCCGTGAAGAACGTCATCTGAATTCACGTTATAGCCTATGGTATCGGGATAGATAGAGGTTCCGTTGTTATTTCCGGCTGTAACAAGGTCATTTTCCGTTCCCATGATGAAAGCGGAAAGAGAACCGCCGTCCGGCACAGCATAGCTTGTTGCGTCAACGTCTGTGTGGATAAGTGAGTTGCCGTTATCAAAGAAACCGTACATATGCTCGTTGACAAAGTTTATATCAAGAGACGCGTAGTGGTTTTTCAAGAGATGATACAGCATCGCCAGAATAAGCGCGGCATCAGTACTGGGCATAATAGTGACCAGATCGGCATCAAGTGTCGCGGCGGTTTTAGATACCCTTGTATCAACGATGGTTATCGGGATGCCTTTTTCCTTACACTGGGTGATATACCACGCAGTATTTGTATCATAGATGGTTTCCATGGGGTTGTATGACCACAGAACAAGATGATCGGAATTCAGAACATCCTGCCTTGAGTTCGCCATCGGCAGATAATACTGCTTTCCTTCAATAAGGGCGCCGACATGCACAACCGCGGGAACGCTGTAAGAGCCGTAGTGTTTTGTATAGCCTTCATTGTGCAGGACAAGGAGTTTATTAACCCCGTACCATGACCAGCCGCTGAAGTCGCCGGCGGCATGTATTTTGTGATAAGCACCCACACCGTATGTGGATTTGATGGTTTCCATTTTTGCAGCTATCTCTGTGTACGCCTGTTCCCACGTTATCTGCACAAAAGTGCTGAGGTCTCCCCTTTCGCCTGTCTGTTTCAGGGGATAAAGAACGCGGTCGCTTCTGTAAAACGACTGTCTTCTGGAACGGCAGCGAACACACGCCCTGAACTGGGGTTTGTCACCATTATCAAGATCAAGATCGTCGCTCTCGTCTGTCACGATCCTTTTGATAACGCCGTCTTTAACATAGTGTTTTGTAATGCATCCGCCGCCGCAGTCATTGGGGATACAGGATATAACAGGTTTTTCGGTGATTTTCGGTACCTCGACGGTTTCGTCCTCTTCCATGTAGGTCTTGCCGCCGCCGCCGCCACCGCAGCCGTAAAGTGCCGCAGTAGCTCCCGCTACGCTCGCTCCCTTAAGGAACGTACGGCGGGACACATTCGCTTTATCTAAAAGTCTTTCTTTGATACTCATTGTCTCTGCTCCTATTGACTATA